>JASHOA010000050.1 GCA_030041375.1 Acetobacteraceae bacterium | reverse complement strand
TCTTTGGGATCATCAAGAATGCGATCGGCTTCATCCGTTTCCACCTGCGTGGTATCGCCCATGTCGCCGGTGAATGGACGCTGGTGACCCTCGCTTACAACTGCAGGCGGCTTCACCGCCTGCAGGTCGCCTAACCTCCCCCCTTCTTCGTTGACGTTCACAACGCCGCGCCAGCGCCAATCCGACACGCTGCTAGGACATTGTTTGAGCCCGCGATTCACGCCCTCCGACGGATCCACCTCACTTCATCGGATTTGCGTGCGGACGCATCTTGGTCAAATCTGTGCATCGGCCGTCGACCTATGGGACGCGTCTTCTGACGAGCATAACGCTGAAATCATGATCGGCCTGGCAAGTCGAGGAAGAGCTTGACCGGGGGGCGCTCGACGAAGCCGATCGACCGATAGAGGTCCTTTCCCGCTGGCGTCGCGTGGAGGACGCCAACATCACAGCGGCGCGCCTTGCCTTCGAGCAGCGCGTGCACGGTCATCGCCCGGCCGAATCCACGGTGGCGGGTCTCCGGCAACGTCGCGACCTGATAGACCCCGGCCACGCCCGCCGCGAGATGCAGGATCGAGCAGCCGACCGGCTTGCCCTGGTACCACGCCAGATAAGTTTGCTGACGGTCGTCCCGATCGAAGCCGCGCAGCGAAGCGTATTGCACGCGAACCTCCTTGATCCGCTCGTGCGCACCGCCGTCACACGTGGTTTGAACATCCACCCACGCACGCATCGTGTCGCCGTCGGCCACGCGCTCAATTGACAGATCGCCTGGCGGCGTCCACCCGGCCGAGACCGCGGCCAGGTCGATTGCCATACCCCGATAGTCCGCGAAGAGCCGCAGTCCCGCCGCCGTGAGGCACGTCATGAGCCGATCGCTCACGGGGTCGAGCGCCGGGAAGACGATCCACATCATCGGGCATTTGCGCACGCGAAACGGCGCGAGCGCGCGGTCGACCGCTCCGGCGAGGTCATCGGAGCAGGCGTGCGTGTCGAAGGAGTGGACAAAGTTGAAAAAGGGATGCGGCACCGGCCCGGTCACGCGGGCGAAGCCATCGGCCGTTTCGGTTGCGGCGCCGGGCACGTCGCCGAGCGTCGTAAAGAAATCGATGAAGTTCGACACGTTGGCGGCGTCAATCTGGCGGTCGCGGAGGGAAGGCCTTGTCCCATTCATGTCACGTCCCTCGCGATTGAGGGAGCGGGATTGCTGGCCCCATTCCGGCTTGGAGTGGTCGCTCGGTTGACGGGCCGAGGATGTCGCGTGGTCCATTAAAGCGGATTGTGCTGGCCTGGAATCGCTCCGCGATTCCCAAGGGGGAGAGGCAAGCACGCGAATCCGCTCGGTCAGACAAGAGAGAGCGTGTTCGGTCAAGCTGAACACGCTCCAGGCGCGGTCGTTCCAAAAATCGTATCAAGCGAAGCGGCTCAGGACACTGAGAAAGCGGCGCGCAAACGGGCCATAAGGGGGATACAACATGCTGCCCGTGGAGAAGCGCGACTGCATGAAGACAGGCTTCTCCTTCGACAGAGCGCGAAAGCCGTATTTGCCGTGGTAGTGGCCAATTCCCGACGGACCGATACCACCGAACGGCAGAGTATCCGGCGCGGAGTGCATGATCGTGTCATTGATTGTGACGCCACCGGAGATGGTTCTGGCGAGGATTTCATCGCGGGCGCCATCGTCGGTGCCGAACCAATAGAGCGCCAGCGGCCTGTCCCGCTTGTTGATGGAGGCGATCGCCTCCTCACGCGTGTCATAAGGAATGACCGGCAGGACAGGGCCGAAGATTTCCTCCTGCATAACCGCCATCTCGCTGGTAGCGTTTACGATCACGGTAGGCGGCAGAATGCGGGTTCCGCCCTCCGGACACGGGCATTCGTCGGCCGGGACCCACTGAATGATCCGGGCGCCTTTGGTCTCTGCGTCCACGATCAGCCTTTTGATTCGCTCGAAATGCCGATCATTGACAATGCTGGTATAGTCCGGGTTTCTGATCATTGACGGGTACTGTTTCGCAACGCTCGTATGCACCGCATCGAGAAAGGCCGGAACAAGCGTGCGTGGGACGAGCGCATAATCGGGAGAGATGCAGATCTGCCCGGCGTTCAGCAGCTTGCCAAAGACCAGCCTCCTGGCCGTGACCGCCAGATTCGCGGAAACATCGACGAGCGCCGGCGATTTCCCACCCGGTTCGAGTGTGACCGGTGTCAGGTTCCTCGCCGCCGCCTGAGCAACGAGGCGGCCGACGGCAATGGACCCGGTGAAGATGAGATGATCGAACGGCAGCGATGCAAAAATGGCCCCGGCCTCGGTGCCGCCGGTGACGACCGCGACCTCGTCCTCGCTGAAGAAATCAGCGACGGCGACTTTCAAGGCTTCCGCAAATCTTGGCGTGATCTCGGACGGCTTCAGCATCGCGCGGTTTCCGGCCGCGAGCGCACCCACCAGCGGACTGAGCACAAGCTGCAGCGGGAAGTTCCACGCCCCGACGATCCCGACAACACCAACCGGCTGGGTAACGATTTTGGCCTGGCCGGGCCGGAACGCCCAACCGACGCCGACCCGTCGAGGCCGCATCCATTGCCTGAGATGGCGCCGGGCATGGCGTGTCGCCGCCCGCGTCGTCACGATTTCGGTCAAGGCCGTGACCACCTCCGATCGCCGCCCGTAATCCTTGGAAATGCAAGCGGAGAAATGGTCAGCGTGACGCTCGATGAGCCGATCGAGACGCGCCAGTCGATCGTTCCGCGTTCTCCAGCCCGGGTTGATGTCGGCCACAAACGCCGCACGCTGGCGGTCCAGGATGGATCGTAGTTCCGGCCGAAGCAGGTTTTCGGACGTGGCGGTGGGATGCGCACTCATGGTTGCCCTTTCCCATGTCGTGAGCGGGAGCGGAGGCAAATGGTCGGGGGGAAGTGCCGTGCTGATCGCTTGCATAGCTTGCCTGTCCTCTGCGGGATTGTGCCTGGCCCATCACGGGCTTTTCCAGCTTCGCCGTGTTCCGAGGAATCACTTGGCAAGCGGCGTTGCCGCTGAGCGGTCCATGGGTCCGGTGGCTTGGGCGTGCGCGCGGTCGGCTTTTTGATCCTGCCGCAAATTCGCTGGAATGCCATCTCGTTGCGCATCCCTCTTCAACGACTCCATCAGCGGAGTCGTCGTTTCGTCCGGAGACCAATCCCGGCCAAGGCCGCCGCGAAGAACGCCGTCGAACAGTGCCTTGCGATAAATCTCGTCCCCGGCATGCTGGGTGAATTCAATGGTCAACCGCGTCGGATCGAGTCCAAGGGTCTCGGAGCAGGCCTCCAGCAGGGCTTGGCCGAGGAGCGCGCGTTGCTGCGGCGGACGCCCGCGACGGATTTCACACGAAAGCACGGCGGCAGGGACAGGCTCGTCCTCTCCACAGTGCCAGAGGCTCCCTTCGCTCAGTTCACGAAAGCAGACATCGACCAGATCGGGCGTGGTTTGCATGATATCGGCGTACAGACGGCCCAAACGCCGAGCCAGGTCGCGCTTCACCGGAAGCGGGTAGCGGAACGGCACATCCAGTTGCAGATACGGCATCGCTGACACTCCAGGTTCACTCGCCAAGGTGATGGTCGCAGCCCGACGACGGGCTGTCGGGTCGTTCAACTTTGGTGTTGACACTGCCCATATCCCACTATATGGTCACTGTCAACACCGGCGGAACCGCCATGCCCAAGATTCGATCTGCCAGCCCTCCCTATCACCACGGCGACCTCCGCCGCGCTTTGATCGATTCGGCACTGGCGCTGGTAACCGAGGAACAGGACTGGACTTTCTCCCTCAGAGAGGTGGCGCGCCGGGCTGGTGTGAGCCACAACGCGCCCTACAATCATTTCCCCGAAAAGCGGGATCTCCTCGACGCCGTCGCGGCCGTGGGGTTCGAGCGGCTGCGGGAGGGGCTTCTCGCGACGATCGCCGGCATCGACGACATGGCGGCAGCGCTCGCCATGAGCGGAGAGGCCTATGTGCTCCTCGGGATCGGGAACCCGGCACTCTACCGGCTGATGTTTGGCCCCGCACTTTCCGTCTCCGGAGGCGGGGACCAGCCGATGCTGGCGCGCGCCGCCGGCGCCGAAGCCAGGGCGGTGCTGCAAGGGATCATAAGGCGCGGTGCCGGCGCGGGAACCTTCGCCGTTGCGGCCGAAGACGAGCGGGCGATCGCGCTCGCCACGCTCTCGGCCTGGTCCGCCGTGCATGGCCTCACGATGCTGATCATCGATGGAGTGGCCGGACCCGGCTTCGCCGTCGAAGAAATGATCGAGAGAGTGATCGGGATCGAGGTCGCGGGCCTGCGATCCTTCTCGGCTCGTATCAGGCGCCCGATTCGGGCGTGGAGAAGAAAGGGAGATTGGCGATGATCACAATTGAAAGACGTTCCATGATGCTGCTGCTCGCTTCCGCCACCGTCGCGGCTGCGACGGGTACGCCCGGCATCGCATGCGCGCAGGGAAAAGCGGATATCGGCAGCGAGGAGGCCAACGAGATTGCCGTAGAAGCCTATCTCTATCTCTACCCGCTGGTCACCATGGGTGTCACGCGGGAACAGACCAACATGTTGCCGGGGGCGACCCGCAACAACCTCACGAACAACTTCGTCAATATGCGGACATTCCCACCGGCCGATTTCAAGGCCGTGGTACGCTCGAATTTCGATACGCTCTATTCCACCGCCTGGCTCGATCTTGCCGGAGGGCCGATGGTGGTCTCGGTTCCGGATACCGGCGGGCGCTACTACGTTCTGCCGATGCTCGATATGTGGACCGATGTGTTCGCAGCCCCCGGCTGGCGCACATCGGGCACGAAGGCGGGGCATTTCGCCGTAGTACCGCCGGGCTGGCGCGGGCGTTTGCCGGAGGGCGTCGGACGCATCGATGCCCCGACCCCGGCGGTGTGGATCGTCGGCCGCACGGAGACCAATGGGCCCGGGGATTATGCCCCGGTGCACAAGATCCAGGATGGCTACAGGATCACTCCGCTCCGGGCGTGGGGGCGTTCCCTTGCGCAGGCTGCGCCGATCTCGGCCCCCTTGCACCTCGATGCGCCGGCGCCGCGCGAGGAGGTCGATCGCATGACTGCGTTCGCCTATTTCCGGTACGCGGCCGAGCTGATGAACGCGAACCCGCCCCATTTCACCGACTGGTCCACTGTCGAGAGGATGAAACGCATCGGCATCGTGCCCGGCCGGAGCTACCGCCCGGAGCTGCTTGGACCCACCATTCACGATGCGCTCGAGCGCTCCGTTGCGGAGGGACAGCGTGCGATGCGTGCGAGGGCGGCCACGCTCGGGCGGATCGTCAATGGCTGGCAGATGAACACGGAAACGATGGGCGTCTACGGCGATGACTATCTCAAGCGCGCGGTGGTCGCGCAGATTCTTCTCACCGCGAATCAGCCCGAAGACGCTGTCTATCCCCTGCTCCTCAGGGATGCGGACGGCAAGCCGCCAGTGGGCGGAAACAAATACGTGCTGCATTTCGAGAAGAATGCGCTGCCGCCGGTGAGTGCCTTCTGGTCGCTCTCGATGTATGACGCACAAGGATTCCAGGTTGCGAACCCGATCAACCGTTTCGCGATCGGCAATCGCGATCCGCTGAAATACAACGCAGACGGCTCGCTTGACCTCTCCATCCAGCACGCGGATCCCGGCGGGGAGCGGAACGCGAACTGGCTGCCCGCCCCGGGCGGAGGCCTCCTCGGGCTCACGATGCGGCTCTACGCGCCGGGCGCTTCAGTGCTGAACGGGCGCTGGGCGCCACCGCCGCTGCAACGCCGGTCCTGACCGCGCGCGCGTAGGCCCGAACCCGCCCCCATGCGCCTTGAGCGCGGGCTTAATTGTTACGATATAGAAATGAAAGGATGTTCGCGATGATCTCTTCAAAACGAGGCAGCCCGTTCACCCGAGTGCGCCGCCTTGCCGTGACCGCTGCAGTTTTCGCCGTCGCGCTATCGGCCGCGAGGGGCGCGAGCGCCCAGGCCGTGGCCAAGTCCGGATGGGAGTTCTATATCACGCCCTACTTCTGGGCCACGAGCCTCAGCGGGACGATCAGCACCCCCAATCCGGACCGGCCGGCCACGACGGCCACCGCCGATTTCGGGGACGTGCTCACCCATCTCAGCAACATCCCCTTCATGGCAACGCTGGAGGCGCACAACGGCCGTGTCAGCCTGCTCTCCGACCTCATGGTGGTCTCGCTCAGGACTCCTGTCTCAACCCCGGGACCGCTGTTTTCCGGTGCCACAGCTCAGACCACCCAGTTCGTCTCGACCGAGATGGGGATGTACCGCGTGCTGCAACGGAAGGAACAATGGCTCGACCTGGGCATCGGTGTCCGCACTGTCTCGGTCTGGACGAAACTCGCTTTTCATACGGGCATCATCCCCGGGTTCACGGCAAGTTCCTCCGCTGCATGGGCTGATCCGGTGGTCGGACTGCGATATCATCTGAACCTTACGAACCGCATCGGGCTCACGACTTATGGCGATTTCGGGGACTTCGCGGGTGGCGGCTCGCAACTGACGTGGCAGGTATTGGGAATGCTCGACTACCGCTTCAACGACTGGCTCATCTTCCACGCCGGCTATCGGCACCTGCACATCGATTGGAGCGGCAGTGCTTTAAACGTGAGCACGGCATTGAGCGGGCCGTTCCTTGCCGCCACCTTCACGTTCTAGACCCGTGTCGGGCTGACTGTACAGCCCGACACGGGTCTCGCGCTTTATTCGAGCCCGCGATTCACGCCCTCCGACGATTCCGCGTCGGGCGATCGCGGGCTAGCACCAACCAGTCGGTCAGGGATGCCGATGAATCGGATCGACCCAGAATACCGCTTCCGGCTTCTCGACCGGCTCGATATCGAGGTTCACCACCACCGCTTCGTTGTCGCTCCTGACCAGCACGCACTCGAGCGGCTCGTCGGTGCTGGCATTGATCTCCTGGTGCGGCACGTAGGGGGGAACGAAGATGAAATCCCCGGGCTCGGCCTCGGCAACGAATTCCAGCCGCTCGCCCCAGCGCATGCGCGCCTTGCCGCGGACGACGTAGATCACGCTTTCGAGCGCGCCGTGGTGGTGGGCCCCGGTCTTGGCGTTGGGATGAATGGTGACGGTACCCGCCCAGATCTTCTGCGCGCCGGCGCGGGCGGCGTTGATCGCAGCAGCGCGGTTCATGCCGGGCGTCTGCGCGGTATTGGGATCGAGCTGGTTCGCCTTGATGACGCGCACGCCATTGAGCCGCCAGTCCGCCCCGTGCGGTGCGACCTCTTCGTGCGGATGCGGATGGCCCATCTCGTCGCTCCTTGCCTGCCTTGAAGAATGATCCGTCTGCGCCGCACGGCTGGGAAGTAACCCGATCGCCCGCCCAGGCAGACGGGATGGGAAAGCCGCCCGGCATCGTGGTCGCTCATGCCTGCGCCGGACGGAGAACATCCCACATCAGGCGTGGATCGAAGGATTCGGCGGCAAACATGGTGAGAAAGACGACCGCACAGAAGGCGACCGCACCGATTCCCGGGTCGATCGTCACCAGGGTGCCGAACTGCACCAGCGCACCCAGCAGCGATTCCATGAAGATGTCGATCATCGACCAGCGGCCGATGAATTCGATGATGGAAAACAGAAGCGTGCGTTCCCGGAGCCAGCCCGCAACGCCGAACTGGATACAGATCAGCATCGCGCCCAGGCCCGCCAGCTTGAGAAGCGGGATCGCCAGCGAGGCCAGGAAAACCAGCGCGGCGAGCGGCCATTGCCGCGCCTCGATCAGTTCGATCACGCCGCCCAGGATCGTGCTCGGTGCACCCGAGCCGAGCTGGATCACGGTGAGGACCGGATAGTAGTTGGCCGGGATGTAAAGGACAGCGGCGGCAATCGCCAGCGCCCAGGTGCGTGCAATGCTGTTTCGCTTGCGCCAATGCAATGCCGAACCGCAGCGCGGGCAGCGCGGATGCTCGGTATCCCGCGGCAGGCTGACCAGGCCGCAGCCATGGCAGGCCAGAGCGCCGGGACGCGCATCAGGCACGAAGTCGCCCACGCCTTTGCGCTCCATCTCCCGCCAGACATCTTCTGCATCAAGCTCGGAATCGAGCCAGAACATGGTGAAGGCGAGCGCCAGGAGGGCAATCAGGGCCGGGCCGGCCGTGATCGTGACCAGGGCCTGCAGCTTTACGTAGGCAACGAAAGCGCCCAGCAGCAGTACCTCGGCCATCGACCACGGCGTAAGGCGACGGACCAGCAGAAAAACGCGACGGATATGCCGCGGCGGGCGCGCCGTTTGAAGCAAGCCGAGCACGTAGATCGTGCCAACCAGCTTTGCGGAAGGAGCGATGAGACTCGTGAAGACGACGGCGAGCGCGAGGCTCGACATGCCGCGGCGCGCCAATTCCTGCGGGCCCGCGATGAGGTCGGCAAGATGCACGATGCCGCTGGCCTCCACCCGCATCAGCGTCGTCGTCGCAGTGATGATGAGCAGGACCAGGGCCGCAAAGGCGAGCGCGAGCGAGTGTTCGATCGTGTTGCGGCGGCGGGTTCTGAGGCCGGTGCCGCAGCGGACGCAGCGGGCCCGCGTATGCGGCGCGAGTGGAGGAACGAATTGCTGCAGGCCGCAGCCCTGGCACTCGTGGAGCGAGGATTCGCCGTCGGCCACCGTTGGGACCGTTACCTCCTCGCCCCCGGAGCGGCTGCGATGCTGAGCGCAATCGCATCGGCGAATTGGCCGAGGGCCTGGCTCATCGCAGCCACCTGCCCGGTCACGTCGGGCGAGGGCGGCACCACGGAGGTGCGAAAGGTCTGCGGCGGGGGCGTGCCGCGCGACCCGGGCAGCGCAAAGGCAGCGGTGAAAACAAGAGCTCCGGACGCATCTTCATCGAAGCTCTGGACCGAAACCTCGATCGAGAGATCAGGTGTCACGGTCATCGCCACGGTTTCCGGAAGCACGGTGCTCATCGGCAGGCGGTTCGCCAGGTCGGCCGCCAGCACGCGCGTGATCATCGGTCCGGGCAATTCACCCCACCAGTCATTGCCGTAGAGATCGAGCCGGTAGCCGGCCGCGGAATGCACGATCGGCGAGCGGTCGAGATAGCGGGCAAGGCTGACCTCGCGCACCAGGATGACGCGATGAGGAGCGCCGACCATTGGTCCAGGCGCCGGATCCAGTGAAAAAAGCGTGGGCTTCGGGGAGGTGCAGCCGGAAACCAGCGATGCCGCCAGCAGGCCGGGTGCCGCCCACGCGAGGACGGAACGGAGCGGCCGGATACTCATTGTTGCGGGCCCCCCGAGCGCCCGCGGATCAGCGCGTTCGGCTGTTGCGCCAGAAGATCGGAAAGTGCGCGGATCGATTGCATGAGGTCATTCGTCTGCAGGAGCAACCGGTCGAGGTCCCGGTAGAATTTGGAATTGCCGCCATAGCTGGTTTCGACGGAGGCGACCAGCACGCTGGTCCGGGCCAGCAGGGACCTGAGATCGTTGGTAATGGCGGGCAGGCCCGCCAGTGCGGGGCCGGCACCCTGATCGAGCTTGCCGATGGCATTCTGTGCGTCGGCGAGGGTGGTCTTCAATGCGGTCAGGGAGTCGCGCAGCGCCGCGCTGTTGGCAAGCTTGTTCAGGCCGACGAGTGTCGCATTCAGATTATCGCCGATCTCCTGGAATGGCATGTGGTTGATCTTGTCGAGCAGGGCAGCAGCAGACTGGGTGATCCCGCTGAAAGCGCCAGGCGCGGTGGGGATGACGAGCGCACCATCCTCGACGGTCACGGTGGCGGGCGGCGCATTGCGGTCGAACACCAGCGCAATCTCCTGCTGCCCGGTGAGAAGATTGGCGGTCGCCAGCTGGGCGCGCAGCCCGTGATTGACAAGGATCTGCGCGTTCTGGAGCGGCCCCCGCTTCGCCATCGCTTCACTGAGCGCGATCCGCTGCGGCTCGATGGTGAAACGCACCGGCACCTCGAGCATATCCTTCTGGCGGTTGTAGCGGAGATCGACCGAGGTCACCTCGCCGATGCGAATGCCGAGGATCGTCACCGGCGCGCCCGGTGCAAGTCCGGAGACGGCACCCGGAAAATAGGCGACAGCCTCGACATGCCGGCTGTACTGCGACGAGTTCGCGGCCTCCAGGCTTGCATAGAGCGGGAAGGTCTCGTTCGCGCTGGCGAGCGGCGTGTTCCCGGCGTCAGGCGGCGTGTCGAAGGCGATCCCCCCGAGCAGCACTGCCCTCAGCGATTCGACATTCAGCCGGACACCGCCGGCCCCAAGCGAGAGCGACACTCCCGAGGCATTCCAGAAGCGCGAACTCCGGTGCACGTAGTCATCGAACGGGGCACGCACGAAGGCATGCACGGTAACGCTTTCCGCCATGTGGCCGAGGTCCCATCCGAGCACGGTGCCGACATCGAGGCCGCGGTAGAAGATCGGCGAGCCGGGATTGAGCGACCCCACGCGGTCCGCCTGGAGGAGGAAGGTCCTTCCAGGAACGTTGGTTTGCAGCACGGGAGGATTCTCGAGGCCGGCAAAGTGGCGCCTCGCCTCGCCGCGTTGGGTCGAGGGCAGGATCGCGATATAGGAGCCGGAGAGTATGGTCTCGAACCCCGAGAGATTCCCGGCCGACAGCCGCGGCTTGACTACCCAGAAGCGCGCCTTGTCGGTCAGGAGCCGTGTCGCATCCCGGTTCATTCGCGCGGCGACGATGACATGGCTGTAGTCCGGAGCGAGTGTGATGCTGTCGACCGTGCCGAGCGGGATGTCCTTGTAGCGGACCTGCGACTGGCCGGCGGTCAACCCCTCGGCGCTATCGAACGTGATGGTGATCAGCGGCCCGCGCTTGGACAGTGTGTTCCAGGCGAGCCAGATCGCGATCACGAGTGTCACCGCCGGGATGATCCAAATGGCAGAGACACGGCGTCGTCGCTCGACGCGTGCGGATGGGAGCGGAGTTGGTGACTCGGGCATCAGGCGCCCGACAGGAACTGTGGGTACAAAGCGCCTTTGGCGTCCCGGCCGCCAGCACCAGGCGGCGCGGCGACTGCCGGCAAGGAATGTGGCAAAGGAAGGGTCACGAGTCAGCGCTCCGTTTCGCCCGCCTTTAGCACATTCTCGTTCCGCTCGAAATCAGGCACGAAGGAACGTTCCGGTTCACGCAAGTTCGGAATACGCTACCAACCCACCCAGTACCCGAACGGCCGAAGCAGCCACGGCAACCACGGCCGCTCCCGCCGGGGTGACGCCAGCGGCTCGAACGGTGGTGTCCGGCTCAGGTCCCGGCCGGGGCAAGCTCCAGCACGACCCGGCGGTTTTTCGCTCTCCCCTCCGCCGTTGCGTTCGAGGCGACAGGGTCGGCTTCGCCGTGCCCGTATGCCGAGACGAGGTTCGGGTTCACACCCTGCGAGATCAGGAACTGCATCACGTTCTCGGCCCGCTTCTGCGAGAGAATCTGGTTCGAGGTGATGCCCTGCTGCATCAGCGCCGGGCCAATCGGCACGTTGTCCGTGTAACCGTTCACCAGGAGGTGGTTCTGCTGGGTCGGCGCCAACTTCTGTGCCAGCCTGGAAATGATCTGCTTCCCGCTGTCGGACATCTGCCAGCCGCCGGAGGGGAACAGGAGGTCGCTGTTGACGGTGTACTTGATCGCTCCCTGCAGGCGGGCAATCTGCGCATTGGCGGCAGCAAGCTGCTGCGTGAGTTGCTGGTTCTGCGCCTTCAGCGCATCGTAGTCGCTCTGCGAAACACCGCAGGCAGACAGCGCTAACGGCGCCGCGAGACCGATCAGCGCGGCGGCATGTGCGATACGGATTGTCATTGCTGCAACACTCCTCTTGGCCGGACACTCGTCATTTGTTTTCAGTGGCCCGCTGGGCCCCTCCGTTCTCTGCAAGGGACAGTGGACTTCGGGGGCGGGACACTCGGAACGACACGTGCCGAATCGGGCACAGGCGGGAAACCGTAGAGCTTGTCCCCGGCTGGTACAGGGCTGGAGTGTTACGCGCAAGTTACAAATGCGCGTCCGGGCCAGAGCCGCCGGCGAGCACCAACGTTCGCCTATGCGTGACGCGCGCCCCGCCGTCCGCTCGCGCCAGTACCGGCGCCAGCCATCGGTGTCTCTACCGCTCTCTCGCTCGTTGCTGCAACGAAGCGTTCGCTGCGCTCCCCCTTGCTGCTGCCTCGCCGCGTTGTTCCGATCTGCCTGCTGCTGCGGCAAGCATTCATCGACGGCGAGTTCATTGCGATCGCTCTCGAACCACGCCACCGGTCCCAAGTCCGGCAGCCATTTCAGCGTGGCGGGAGCGCGCACGAGATGCCAAGATATCGGTCTCCCGATCGGAGAACAGTGCGGGTCGGCAACCTTCGGTGCATCGGGGGTTTGCAGCCGGATATAAGCCCGACCTCCGCCGCTCGTTCGGCGTGCTGCGGTTGGCCCCATCTTCCGGAGCTTGCCGGGCCGGGTCCATTTTGACTTGGCATGCCGGCGGATGACGCGACAGTGCGGGATAATGCCCTGGAGAGCAATGCCGATGGAAGCTTCGATCGACCGCGCAGGAATTGCCGCGACCGAGAAATTGATCCGCCCCTATATCCGCCGCACACCCGTCATCGAGGTGGCGGCGGCGGATTTCGGGATGCAAGGCGCGCCGATCCTGTTCAAGCTGGAGGCGCTGCAGCATACGGGCTCGTTCAAGGCGCGTGGCGCATTCGCCAATCTGCTCGGCCGGGAGATTCCGCCGGCCGGGGTGGTTGCGGCATCGGGCGGCAATCATGGTGCGGCGGTTGCATTTGCCGCGCAGAGGCTCGGCGTGCCGGCGGCGATCTTTGTTCCCGCCGTTACCTCGCCGGCCAAGATGGCGCGGATCAGGTCGTATGGTGCGGAACTCGTCGTCGGAGGCGAACGCTACGCGGACGCACTGGCGGCGAGCGAACGGCGGATCGCTGAAAGCGGCGCCCTTGCCGTGCATGCCTACGACCAGAGAGAGACGCTGCTCGGCCAGGGGAGCATCGGGCTCGAGCTCGAAGCGGACGCGCCCACCATCGAAACGCTCCTCGTGGCGGTCGGGGGTGGCGGGCTGATCGGCGGAATCGCCGCCTGGTATCAGAGACGGATCCGCGTCGTCGCCGTGGAATCGGACGGCGCACCGACGCTCGCGCGCGCCTTTGCCGCCGGCCGGCCGGTCGATGCGCCGGCCGGCGGCATTGCCGTCGATAGCCTGGCGCCGCGCCAGGTGGGGCAGTTGATGTTCCCGATCGCCGGGGCGTTCGTCGACCCTGAGGTGAGGCTGGTCACCGATGGCGAAATTCGCCACGCGCAGGCTGCTCTTTGGGAAGTGCTCCGCGTCCCCACCGAGCCCGGTGGCGCGGCAGCCTTCGCCGCGGTCCTCTCCGGCCGCTACCGCCCAAGAGCGAACGAGAAGCTCGCGGTGCTGGTGTGCGGTGCGAACACAACCGAGGTGCAACTCAGCCCGCGATCGCCCGAGGCGGAATCGTCGGAGGGCGTGAATCGCGGGCTCAAATAAAGCGCTAGCCCGCGATCGCCCGAGGCGGAATCGTCGGAGGGCGTGAATCGCGGGCTCGAATAAACCGCGAGGCCGGTGTCGGGCTGCACAGTCAGCCCGACACGGGTCTAGCAGCGTGTCGGATTGGCGCTGGCGCGGCGTTGTGAACGTCAACGAAGAAGGGGGGAGGTTAGGCGACCTGCAGGCGGTGAAGCCGCCTGCAGTTGTAAGCGAGGGTCACCAGCGTCCATTCACCGGCGACATGGGCGATACCACGCAGGTGGAAACGGATGAAGCCGATCGCATTCTTGATGATCCCAAAGA
>JASHOA010000008.1 GCA_030041375.1 Acetobacteraceae bacterium | reverse complement strand
GGCAGACTGCGACGAAGGGAATCCGCCGCGACGGGGCTGGCCGATCCGGCGCCTGCTGGTGGCCGTGGCAGAGAATGCTCAGCGCTGCGAGCGCCGCGTAACGCCCTGACGGCGGCAGAGGATCCGCCATCGCTCCGAACGCCAACTGGCCAGCCATCGCAACGGCGGCGATCAGCAGCCCGACGGGGCGTAGGCGGCGCTGGAACCGCCTGGGCAGCAGACGGAGCATCGATGAATGGTAGATCACCCGGAGAGGTGATGGAAGGGGGAGCACAGGCAACCGTGATCGCAGAAAGGCCGAACGGCGGTTGGCTGCGCACGAACGCCCGCCCTGCGGACCAGGCTGCCAACGCCACCCACAACCGCCGCCAGGCCGACGTTCACGCGGTGATCGCACAAAAGCCTTTGGCCGAGGGCAGGCGATCGCCTAATCATTGCCACACGGGCCGATCATCTGGGAAATATCGGGTAAGCTGCGATGAAGGGGAAAGTTTGGCTTGCGTTTTTCGTCGCTGCCTTAACGACAGCGGTGCCGGCCGAAGCCGGCCACGAATGGCCGATCTACTCGAGCTTCTACCCAAGCGTCATCCAGGTCATGACGGTCGATCCCGCAGCTGCGGCACGACTTCTGCCCAAGGGCGGAATTCACGCCTACGTCGGTGATACGCCGCCGCTTTTCATCGGAACGCCGCCGCCGCAGGTTGCATCGATCGAATCGCTTGGCGCCTTCGTGGTGGTCTCAGTCGATCGGCCCGATTGTCCGGCGCTGGAGGCAGCCGTCAGGAACGTTGCCGCCCACCCGCCAGGCGGGATGGTGTTTCATCCCTATCCCGTCACACCGTTCCACGCCGATTACCTGAGACAGCAGGACCTTGCCCAGAAAGCCGCGGCGCGGGTGCGTGCCGCACCTGCCTCGGCAGTCGTGGACAAGGTGCAATTCATCGATGCGGATTCGCTGGTTGAAAGGGCGATGACCCGGTTCGATGGCTGGTCGGGCCCGCCGTGGATCAAATCCGGCTGGTTCCAGGCCGATCAGCTTTTGGCTGATGCGCTGCCTGCGGCCGAACGCGGAGAGGCCGCGGGTGACCTCTTCCAGCTCGAGCAAGGTGATTTCGATGACCCTGCCGCCCAAATCAATGCCGAGCGCGACTTTGTATCGCTGTTGACCTCGAACTGCAGCCGCGCGGTTGCCGGCTATACGATCCGGCACGAATGGTACGACAATGCTTACTCGACCGGGATCGAGAACATCGCTTCCGATTCGATCGCAGGGCTCGATTCCCCTGTGTTCATCCGCACGGCCAAGCTCAAAGACTACCCGTGGAACGGCATACTGCGGCTCGGTGTGCCGACGCCTCCCAAGGCGGCCTGGAACCCGGTCGGCGGCTTCACCGATCCGGCTGGCCGGCTGATCTGGTCCGCTCTTGGTGACAGGGCTGGTTTCCCGGCGCCCTACGGCGCCGGCTGGGAACTCGATCGCATGGCCAACGTCACCCCGATGCGATGAGAGAGATGCCGCCCGCACGCTGCAACCCCTCGTGGAGGCGGATCGCGACGGGTATGGTCGGGTGGTCCATCGCGCTCATGACGATGCTGATGGCGAGCGCGAGGCATGCCGACGCACATGCCTTCGGCGTTCGCTATGACCTGCCGGTGCCGCTTGGGCTTTATCTCCTCAGCGCCGGAGCCGCAGTGGCGTTCTCCTTCGTCGTCATCGCGCTTTTCGTCCGCGCCCCCACCGTTGCGCCCACGCAATCCGGGCGGCGGTTTCTTCCCGTCTTGCCTGAACGTTCTCGGCTTGGCGAGGTCATCGGTGTCTTTCTCTTTCTTCTCGTGATCGCCGCCGGCTGGTTCGGCAATCAAAATCCGCTGCGAAATTTCGCTCCCGCCGCCGTGTGGATCATCTGGTGGGTGGGATTCGTTTACCTCTCGGCGTTGTTCGGCAACGTCTGGGCGGCCGCCAATCCCTGGGCGGCGCTGTTCGCCTGGGCGGAGACGATCGCCCGGCGTCCCTTGTCGCTCAGGCTCCGCTACCCGGCTTGGCTCGACTGCTGGCCGGCCATTTTTCTCTTGATCGTTTTCGTCTGGATCGAGCTGATTTTTCCGTATTCCGCCTCGCCATTCTGGATCGCCACCCTCGCCGCTCTTTATTCGCTCGTCACCTGGATCGGCATGATACTGTTCGGCCGGACCGCTTGGCTCGAGCACGGCGAGGCGTTCGCCGTTTACTTTGGTGTTTACGGCCGCCTTTCACCGTTCTCCCGCAAGCCGCCTCCATCGAGAGCAGCGCCGCCACTGGTGCTGTTCCTGCTGTCGTCGGTGATGTTCGACGGCTTTCTGGATACCCCGCTCTGGACCGCCATCGCAACGCGGCTTCCGGGCAACTCGACGATCAGCGCGACTCTCGGGCTGATTGTGATGTGGCTGCTCTTCTGTGCGGCTTATTATGCGATCTCGGCACTGATGGCGGCGCTCGCTGGCAACGAGCATTCGCCGGACGAGGTTGCACGCGCCTTCGCTTTTACCCTCGTGCCGATCGCGCTCGCCTACCAGATCGCGCATTATCTGACCTATATCCTGATCCAGGGCCAGTACATCATCCCGCTTGCCTCGGATCCGTTCGGACGCGGGTGGGACCTGCTCGGCACCGCCGGCTATCGCGTCAACATCGCGATCGTGGGCCCGCGGTTTGCCTGGGCGATAGCGGTCAGCGCGATCGTGCTTGGCCATATTGGCGCGATCTGGCTTGCCCACAAACGTGCGCTCACGTTCTTCCGGACACCTCGCCGTGCGCTGCGCAGCCAATATGCGATGACGGCGTTGATGGTGGGATTTACCGTTTTCAGCCTGACGATCATCGCCCAGCCGATCGTCGAGAATGTGGCGAAAGACCTCGGCGCGCCCCCAGCCCAGGTCGCAGTGCCGGCTGATGCGATCATACCGCTTGCCGGCAGCGGTCTCTTCCGGCCCGTCGGCCCCGGCCAGGTTGCCCGCGCACGGTTACGCTTTCGCGTGCTGCTGTCGCCATTTCATGACGGAACAGAGATGACCGCCGCCGATGTCCTCTACGCCTATAGCTTCGCCTGGCGCTGGTCGACCGGTAAGAAGGCCGATCCGGCGGTCGCCGCGACCACCGCATTTGCCCGGCAGCGCATTGTCGGGCTCAAGGTCATTGGTACCAACAACATCTCGAACGCAATCCGGTTTGGCGATCTGACCTTGACGCGCCCCTTATTGGACGTGGATGTCTATGCGTACGTCGATCCGGCCGACCCCGACAGCACCGCGGCGCTGGTGCCACCCTGGAGCACGGTGCCCTGGACCGTGCTCGCGCTGATGAGTGAGGCGGCGACACGCGGCTGGGCGGCCTTTTCGCAGGCCGAGGCCGAACGTGAGGGCGTTCCGTGGCTCGATCTCGTACGCGATCGGAACTTGCTGCCACGTCTCGCCGGCCTCGTCGCCGAATTCGCCCAAACCGGCTATCGGCCAAAGGCGCTCGAGTCATTCGTTTCGGTGAAAGAGGCGCGTGCCCGCTGGGCGGCGCTCGAAGACTTCTATCGTCAGAACCACAACTTCCTCGTCACCAACGGTCCCTATGAGCTGAAATCGTGGTCGGCGGACGGTGCTGCACTCACGGCGTGGCGCGACTTGCGCTATCCGCTGGGCGTCGGCTCTTTCGACTATCTGCCGATCCCCCGCCGGGGCTACATCACCAATGTGCAACGAACGCCGGCAGGCGATTTGCGTTTGTCGGTCGACGTCGAGGCAGTGCACAAATTTGCGCGCAGCTATAAGCTCGTCCGCGAACCGTTACGCGATCTTGCCTCGGATCCGCTGGTGGTCGGCCCGATCGATGTCGTGTGTCACTGGCTGGTGCGGGCAAAGACGGGCGAGGTCATTGTCGCCGGCACAACCGCGCCCAACGAGAACGGAAGGATCGTGGTGCCTGTCGGCGGGCAGTTGCGACCCGGGACCTACACGGTCGAGGCGGAGGTGGTGGTCGGAGGAAACGCGATCAATGTCCAGATCGTGCACATACCCTACACCGCACATAGCTGGTGAGGAGCCTTGAGTGGTGCACAGGGGGCTTCAGCATCGCGACGGCGATATCCGTCCCCGAGGCCGGGGATCCGGGTTAGGCGATTCGCCACGTTGCGCTACACGGCGAACCGCACGCTGATAGCTTGCGCCGCCCATCGCCATCGCTCTCTAGCGAACCTCGAATGCCGTATTCATCAAATGGTGGGAGAGTCCGCAATAGGTGAGGCAGAGAACATAATAGCTGCCAGGTTTGGTGAATGTATAGAGCAGGCGGCTGGTATGGTTGGGGATGGCTGGCATCTGGGCGATGAGCTGCCCGGCCGAGTTGTAGATCCCAAAATCGTGGATGATGTCTTTCGAGATGACATCGAACTCTACCGGCTTTCCAGCCGGCAGGATCGTACTCCCCCCACCCGCCGCACTGCCGCTGACAGGGGTAAGCGTCCAGGCCCACATCCGGGCCGTCACATCCACTATCAGATCGGGCCGCTCTCCAGCAAACCTGGCTTGATGAGGGGCACCGGAAAATGCAAAGGCCAACGAAAGCGCCGCCACGGCAACAATGAAAACAAAGCAGACAGCCCGCGTCCTGTAGATTCTTGGCGCCACCGCAGCGGCTGCCTGCGTCGGCAAACGCCTGCCTCTCAGCGCCAGCGCGACTACAAGCAGGCTCACCGCCAGGGTTATGACCGCGGCATAGAATGCGACCATGTCTTCCCTTCCAGGTAGAACGATCTGTCGCACAGGACCGGTCGCTTATTGATCCAGATGAACCGCAACGCTCCTCGTCCCCTCTACGCGATCACCTAATCCGCACGGACGTGGTGAACACCGCGCCCGGCAGGCGGCCCCTCCGCCGACGTAGCGGCGCCTGCCATCACGGGCGTTGCAGCCAACGCGTCATGCAGCCACCCGGTCGGCATGCCGCGCAGAAATTCATCCTGCAGCTCGGCAAGGCGCTCCACCCTCATACTGACCAATTCGGGCCTGAAGAATTCAGGATCGCGCGTGAACATCAAGTACGCCTGCATTTCGTTGTACATCAGCTCCTCGTAGCCGGTGTCATAACCTTCGGAACCGAGGAACCGGCGGACCGCTGCCCGCTCATTCCCAGTCAGCGTGGAGTCCCAGAAGCGAAGGACGAAGGAGGCATAATCCGGATCGCTGAAAAACACCCCGTGCGACAGTTCGTGGTGCAGGATCGTGCGGCGGGCCGACAGCGTGATGTCGGAGTTGGCACCGACCGCCGGAATGGAAATCAGCCCGGCCTGCACGCCAGGTTCGAACCATCCCTCCCGCTCCAGCAGGTGACGCAAAGTGTCCTCGTCGCTGTCAAGAGCAATGTGCTCGCCGTCGGCGAGAGCGAAGAAGCGGCCGAGCGAAGCCGCGCTGTAGTCGTGGCCGTAATAATATGTCTCCACCGTGTCCCCACCGGCTCGGATCACCTGCGCCAACTCCGCATCTGTCAGCACCCGGTTCCGCGGTGAGCCGGCCTTTTCGATCAGCGCGGCAACACGGTTCAACATCATCCCCTGCTGGTAGAGCGTGGCAAAGTCCAGCACGAGGACGCGTTGATCGTCGGCGAAGCGGAAGATCGTGAGCCCGGTTGCAACGTGGCTGAGGATTTCCGGCTCGGTCGCGGTTCTGATTGCAAACTCGGGTGCGGGCGCAAGCGGCGCCAAGGCAGGCCGGGTCGCAACCGGGGGCGACGGCGGCATCAGCACCCGGACGGCACCGAGCAGGCAGGCGGTACCGACGACTCCAGCGCCCGCCATCCAGGCACGCCGGCTGGTCAGGAGCGGCGGCTTCTTCGCAGCCGGGATCAGCCGCACCGTGTCGTCGTCGTCCGGAACAGAGGAGTGCACGCCCGGGTTGCAGGCAGGCCGCGACCCATTTGTCATGTCACGCACCGAAGTTGATTGCACAGGCCGGCAACGGTTCCCCTTTTCGCCTCACGGCCTTGCATGTCGAGGACAGCAAAACCCCCTCTCGTCACGACGACAGCGCCGAGAGACTGCTCTTTTCACCTGTCCCGGGCGAACGTTAGGCCCTGCTCCGGGTGAGAGGCAAGATCAAATCAGCACGATTTCCGACAGGGCCACATCGAGCGCGCCTCGAAGCAATGGAACCGGCTGCGTCTGGCTCCGCAAACGACGGCCCGATCGGGGCTGAACAAGGAGAATAGTATGTTATACTATTGCTACCTAACCTCCTTCGCCCGGGCAGGGAATGAGCATGAGAATCGGTTCGACCAAAGGCTGGACCATGGCTTGTCGGCGGCCCTCTGTGGCAATGGAGCGAAGGAAAGCGTGTCAATCGGCGTCCAAAATTGGCTCTTCCGTGTTTTTGATGCAGGGGCTCTTGTACTCGGGGAGCGAATCGATGAGAGAAGATGACCTCGCAACCCGAAACTGGTTGGTCATCCTTGCAGTCCATGCTTGCACTTGTTCCAAATGAGCTGGTCGTCCGTTGCGTCGAGCCGGAGCTTCATCGTGTCAGTATTCTTGCCGAGCCACGTAGCCGTGTGGCGGCCTGTCCTCGCTGCCACCGCTCATCGTGTTCTTCGGTGTGCAATTTTGGCTCTGACTCAATTCTGATGATCAGCAAGCCGGCTCGTTTGCTAAGGATGCCCATGCCGACGTGAGGTTCAGCGGATTGAATGCCTTTGGTGCGCCGAACGCTCCGGCGGGTGCCAATGTACGCGGCTTCCGAAGCAATATCAATATCTTCTCTTGCGCCATCCTGGAACGACCTTCACCAAAAGT
>JASHOA010000049.1 GCA_030041375.1 Acetobacteraceae bacterium | reverse complement strand
TGTCCGCTTTCCCGTCATCGGTCCAGCATTTCCGGACATTGCAGCCTTGCCCGTTCAACGATCCTTTGCCGGACAGCCGCCCCGTAGGGTCGCCGCCTTTTGTTGGAGAACAAGGATGGCGCACCGGCGGCTACTGACCGATGAGGAACGACAGGCTCTACTGGGTATCCCGCTGGATGCCGATGCCATGGCGCGATGCTTCACCCTCTCACGCGCCGATCAGGAGCTGGTGGCGAGACGGCGCCGGGATGCCAATCGGATCGGCTTTGCCGTCCAGCTCGCCTTGCTTCGTCATCCCGGCATTGCCTTGGCACAGCTGGAGCAGCCTGCCGAGCCGCTCGTCCAGTGGCTGGCGAAGCAGCTCGACATCTCCGCGGTGCCATTCGTCGGGTATGCGCGCCGCCCGCAAACCATGACGGATCACGCGCAGCTTCTCGCTACGACTCTGGGTCTTCGGCCATCGACGAATGCCGACCTCCCAATGATGATCGAGGTTGCGGCTCAAACTGCTCGGGACACCGATCGGGGGCAACCGATTGCCGCCGCTGTCATCTCTGCACTCCGCGCAGCCGGCATCATCCTACCGGCCAGCAGCGTCATCGAGCGTGCCGCAATTGCCGGCCGTGCCCGCGCTCGCAGACGCGCAGCGGATGCTTTGCTCACTGGCGTTTCCGACGAACAGGCGGCCAAGCTTGAGCAGTTGCTCGTCCTCGATGCGTCGTTGAACATGACGCCGTTCGCTTGGCTCAAAGCGATGCCGGTTGCCCCAAAGTCGGACCATGTTCGCGAGCTGCTCGATCGGTTACACCGCGTGCGCGACATTGGATTGCCGGCATCAATCGCCGGAGAAATCCATGAGCACCGATTGCGGCAATTCGTCGGCGAAGCCTATGCCTCCGATGCGCATCAACTCGGTCGTTATGCTGCGCCCAGGCGCCACGCGATCCTGGTCGCATCCGTCCTCGACCTGGAGGCCCGTCTGACCGATGCGGTGCTGGACATGGCCGACAAGCTGATCGGCGGATTGTTCGCCAAGGCCCGCAACGCCAGGCGCCGCCGTTACGCCGCCAGTGCCGGCGATGTGAGCCGGCTGATGCGGCTATTCCACGGCACGATCGAGGCGCTCGCCACGGCGCAGAAAGACGATCGCGACGCCTTTGAAACCGTCGATGAGGCGGTTGGCTGGGCAAAGCTGCTGCGCGTGCGCGGCGAGGTCGAAGAACTGGCCAAGCTTGCGGACGAGGATCCATTGCTGCACGCCGCCAATCACTGGAAGACCCTGCGCAAGTTCGCGCCCGACCTGATCGAGGCCCTGGAGTTCCGCGCCACGCGCGCCGGTGATCCGATTCTGGCGGCACTCAAACTGCTGGCCGACATGGACCAGTCCGGCAAACGTGAGATGCCGGCGGATGCACCTCTACCCTTCCGCAAGGAGTGGCGGCGCCTGGTCATGAACGGTGACGCACCGAACCGGCGCCTCTATGAAACCGCGGTGCTGGCCACCCTGCGCGACAAGCTGCGCTCGGGCGACGTCTGGGTCGAGCAATCGTCCAGCTATCGCCGGTTCGACAGTTATCTCCTGCCGTCCGCCGCGGTTCCGATCGCTGCTGCGAAGCTCGGCCTGCCGGCAACGGCAGACGAGTGGCTGAGGACCAAGGGTGCCGAACTCGACCGGCGGCTGAAGCGCTTTGCGCGCCGGCTGAAGCGGGGCGAGTTGAACGGCGTCGAGTTCCGCGATAGCCGCCTGCATGTGGCACCGGTCAAGGCAGCCACCACGCCGGAAGCGCGCGCCTTCGCAGACAAGATCGAGGGAATAATGCCGCGCGTACGCATCACCGAATTGCTGCATGAGGTAAACAGGGCGACCGGCTTCGCGTCCGCCTTTACCAACCTGCGCACCGGCGAGCGCTGCGATGACGAGAACGCTTTGCTCGCCGCCGTCCTGGCCGACGCCACCAATCTCGGCCTCGGTCGCATGGCCGCGGCCAGCCATGGCGTCACCCGCGACAAGCTGGTCTGGACCGCCGACGCATTCATCCGCCCCGAAACCTACAAAGCAGCACTCGCACGCATCATCGACGCACACCACGCACTACCGATCGCGGCGATCTGGGGCAACGGCAGCACCTCGTCATCGGACCGGCAGTTCTTCCGCTCCGCCAAGCGCGGCGCCGCCGCCGGCGAGATCAACGCCCGCTACGGCCACGACCCCGGCCTCGGCTTTTACACCCACGTCTCCGACCAGCACGGGCCATACAGCGTCCGCGTCATGTCGGCGACCAGCCATGAAGCACCCTATGTGCTCGACGGGCTGATGCACCACGGCACAGCGCTGCAGATTGGCACGCACTACACCGATACCGGCGGCGCGTCGGATCACGTGTTTATCCTCTGCGCCATGCTGGGCTTCCGGTTTTGCCCGCGGCTGCGCGACTTCCCCGACCGCAAGTTTGCCTGCATCGAGCCCGTCGCAACCTACACGGATTTACAGCCGCTGTTCGGGCGACGCATCCGGGCGGACATCATTTGCGAGCATTGGAACGAGGTGCTGCGCCTGATCGCATCGCTGCACGCCGGCACCGTGCTACCGTCAGCAATGCTGAAACGTCTGTCGGCGTTCCAGCGCCAGAATCAGCTCGATCTCGCGCTTCAGGAACTGGGCCGGATCGAGCGCAGCTTGTTCATGCTGGACTGGTTGGAATCGCCGCAGCTCCGCCAACGCTGCCACGCTGGCCTGAACAAGAGCGAGCAGCGCCACGCCCTGGCCCAGGTAATTTGCACCTTCAAGCAGGGGCGCATCGCCGATCGCGGCCAGGATGCGCAGCAGTTCCGGGCCTCCGGTCTGAACCTGGTGATCGCAGCGATCGTGCATTGGAATTCGACTTATTTGGCCGATGCCGTCGATCACCTACGGAGCCAACGTCAGGCCGTGGCTCCCGAACTGCTCGCCCACACTTCGCC
>JASHOA010000048.1 GCA_030041375.1 Acetobacteraceae bacterium | reverse complement strand
TCGATCCGCATCGCCGGGACGCTCACGGCGAATGGGGAGGGGCCGGGTGGAACGGGTGGCGCGATCGGTCTCGATGCGACCGGCCGGGTCACCGTTGCGAACGGTGCGCGCGTCGATGCCTCGGGGCCGGCGGGCGGCGGGCTGGTCGCGGTCGGCACGACGCTGGCGCGTGCCAAGGGCGGGCCGGGCACGACGGCGACGTTGACGGCGGCGCAGGTGCTGATCGCGCCGGGGGCCACGATCAGCGCCGATGCGACCGCGGCCGGCAATGGCGGGCGCGTCGCGGTGCTTTCGACGGTGACCACCGCGGACCACGGCGCGATCACCGCGGAGGGCGGATCTCTTGGCGGCAATGGCGGATTCGTCGAGATCTCCGGGCACAATCTTGCGCTCGACGGCACGGTGAATACCGGCGCGCCGCTCGGGGCGATGGGCACGATTTTGCTCGATCCCTACAATCTGCAGATCGTGGGGACCGGCACCAACGACGGTGACGTCGGTCCGACCGGCGTCCCCTACACCGCGGGGGACATCACATCGGGCTCGACCGATACGGTTTCCGCGAGCGCGATCGAGGCGCTCACCGGCAATGTCACGTTGCAGGCGATCAACAACGTCGAAATCTCGGCCAACCTCTCGCTGACGGGGACGAACCAGTCCCTGCTGGTGCAGGCCGGGAACAATGTCACGGTCGATGCCGGCGTCACCGTTTCGGCGAACGGGAACGTGGAGATGGATGCCGCATCGAGTGCGATCCCGGGATTCAGTAGCGGCGGTACTCTGACAATCGACGGCGCTGTGCAGGCAGGCGGCAATCTCACCTTTTCCGCCGGGAGCGACGGTACTCTGACAATCGACGGTGCTGTGCAGGCAGGTGGCAATCTCATTGTTTCCGCCGGGACGGGCGGGATCGTCCTCGGCTTCGGGACGCTTGCGAGCGGGAATCTTTCCGCGAACACGAGCACGGGTACAGTGACGCTCACGACATCGGGGGATTTCGAACAGTTTGCCGGCGAGATTTCGGGGGCAACGGTGGTAGCGAATGACGGGGAGATCGGAATCCTCGGCCAGGTGACGGCGACGGACAATATCAGCCTGACCGCGAGTGACGGCATCTTCCTCGGATCGTTCGGGTTTGGGCCGCCGATCGGGAATCTTTCCGCCAATCCGACTACGGGGACGGTGCTGCTCTCGACGAGCGGGTTTATCGAGCAGGATGGCGGCATCATCACGGCGGGGACGCTCACCGGAAACGCCACCGGCGCCTTGATCGACTCTGCGAATGAAGTCGGCACACTTGGGGCGTTCAGCATTTCGGCCGGCCAATTGTTCCTCTTCAACGACGCGGGCAACCTGACGGTCGCTGGGCCGATCAGCGCGCCGAGCGACAGCATTCTCATCTCGTCCGTCAGCATTTCCGCCGGCGGCAATCTCGTATTCACCGGAGAGGTGAACGCGACGGGCGGGACGGTGATGCTGACCTCCGGGGGCAGTATCACCGAGCAGGGTGGATTCATTGACGCGGGTACGCTGAGCGGCTCGAGCGGCGGGGCGGCGCTCTTCACGGGCGACAACGCCATCGACACGCTTGCCGTGATCGTCAGCGACGATCCGCCGGCACCGCCTGCTTTCTCGGCGGGTGGCAATTTCACTCTTGTGAACAGCACGCCGCTGACGCTCACGGCGCCGATCACGGTTCCGAACGGCGATACCATTGCGGTCGTAACCGACAGCCTGATCGAGGGTTCGCAGACGATTTCCACGGAGGGGGGCAGTCTCGCGATCTTCGGAGCGCTACAGGCCCCCGGTGGGGAGGTTTCGATCGAGCCGTTCTCGGCGGACGTGCCGGTGGCGCTGGTCGGGACGCTGGTCGGGGGTGGTACGCTGCCGGCAGGGACGCTTGCGATCGACGAGGCGCTGCTGGAGGCGATCACCGCCGGCACGCTGGCGCTGACTTCTTTCGGATCCGAACCCATAACGGTTTCGGGCGCCAATCAGCTTGGCAATCTCATCGATCCGAATACCGGCCAGACGAGCGGTGTCGGGACGCTGCTGGTGGCCGCGGGCGGGGCTTTTTCCGAGGCGGCCGGAGCGTCGCTCAATGTCGGCGTGCTGAGCGGCAGTGCGGCATCGGTGGCGCTCGGCGGGGCCAATGTCATCCCGATCCTCGACCAGTTCTCTTCCACCGGCGGGTCCGAACTGACCGATACGAGCGGCCTCACGGTGCTCGGCACGGTCAGCGACCCGACGGGTATCACGCTCGACGTTGCGTCATCCAGCGGCATCACGCTCGGCAACGGCACGCCAGGCCAAGGGAGTCTGTCCACCAATCCGACCAGCGGCACGGTCGCGCTGACGACATCCGGGTTTCTCGACCAGTTCACCGGCACGATCACGGCGGGAACGCTCACCGGAAGCGCCAGCAACGCGTTCCTCGACGGCGACAATGCCATCGCTACGCTCGGGGCCTTCAGTGTGCCTGCGGGCGACGAAATTTTCCTCAACGATGCGACCAATCTCACGCTCGCCGGGCCGGTGAGTGCGATCGACGGCTTCGTTTCGCTTGCGAGTGCCGGCGATCTGGTTTTGTCCGGCGAATTGAACGCGACGGGCGGGACGGTCGTGCTGAGTGCCGGGGGCGGCATCACCGAGCCCGGCGGGGCGATCCTCGCCAGCGTGCTGAACGGCACCAGTGGCGGGGCCGCGCTCTTCACCGGCACCAATACGATCGGCACGCTGGCCGACGTCTCTAATTCGCTGCAGAGCAGCCCCTTCGACGCATTCATTGCCGGGGGTAATTTCACCCTCGTGGACAGCACGCCGCTCACGCTCGAGGCTCCCGTCAGCGTGCCGGCGGGTGATACCATCGCGCTGGCGACGAATGGTTTGATCGAGGGTTCGCAGACCATTTTCACCTCGACGGGCAGCGTGGCAGCACCGGGCAGCGTGACAGTGTTCGGAGCGCTGGAGGCCCCGGGCGGTGAGGTTTCGATCGAACCGTTCTCGGCGAACGTGCCGGTGGCGCTGGTCGGAGCCGGCACGCAGCCGGCGGGGACGGTTTCCCTCGACGACGCGCTGCTGGCGGCGATCACGGCCGGCACGCTTCAGCTTACTTCTTTTGGATCCGAACCGATTACGATCTCCGGGGCCAATCAACTCGGCAATCTCACCGATCCGAATACCGGCCAGGCGAGCGGTGTCGGGACGCTGCTGGCGACGGCGGGCGGGGTTTTGTCCGAGACTGGCGGAGCGTCGCTCGATGTCGGCGCATTGACCGGCAGTGCCTCCTCGGTTGCGCTCAATGGGCCCAACCTCGTGCAAACCCTGCACGGATTCACGTCCGGCTCAACCTTCTCCCTGGCCGACGGCGAAAGGCTTGCGGTGCTCGGCACGCTGAGTGCGCCGGGCGGAATTGCGCTCGATGTTGCGCCGGGGAATCTCGTGGTCGGGGCGAACGGGCAGGCGGGCTTCCTCACCACCGCGGCCGGCATGAATCTCGTGGTGCCGGATGGCAGCATCACCGTTGCGAACGGCTCCCTGGCTGCCGACACGCTGAGCGGAGCGGCCTCCGGGCTCGCCCAGCTTGGAACCGCGGATGTCGCCACGCTCGGCTCGTTCAGTGTCTCCGGTGCAGCGGGAGACCTGTCCCTCACGAGCACCGGTGCGCTCACGATCTCGGGGCCCGTCAGCGCCGCGTTTCTCGACATTGCGGCACCCGGTACGCTGACGCTTTCCGGAACGATCTTCACCACCGGCCTGCCGCTTGCCGATCAGAGCGGCGCCAATCCGGCGCTGCCCGGAAGCGTGCTCGAGGTACTCAGTGGCGGGGTGTTCCAGGAACTCGGCACCAGCGTGATCGCGCCGCTCGGCGGCGGGAGTGCCACGCTACGGATCCAGCTTCCGGCCGCCGGCGGGACGGCGAGCTTCGCGAATCTCCAGGCTGGCGCCGTGAATCTGGTACTGGCGCTGGGGCCCGGGACGGCCACGGGAACGATGGCGCTGGGCGGGCTCCTGGTGATCGGAACGGGCGGGAGCGCGGATTTATTCGGATCCGTTGGCGGGATCACCGGGCTGGCCGCGGCAAGGGTGGCGCGGATCGAACCCAGCATCAGCACGAACTATCTCTTCAACCGTTGCGTCATCGAGAGCACGATCTGCTCGACGACGCTTGTTCTTGGTCAGGTGCCGCCGGGAACCCCGAACCTTCTCGCCACCAACGGCGGACCGTCGCTCTCGCCGGCCATCACGCTGCCGCCGATCGTGCTGCTGACGATTCCGGCTGAGATCGGCGAGAGCTGGACCGATATCGGCGGCTTCCCGCTGCCCAACATCGCCAGGCTGGATTTCTGAGGCCAGCAATCGGGGGCGGGCCTGACATCGCGCCTCCCCTGACCTATCTTTCCCTTCGGATCGGAAAGGAGGAGGACCGCCATGCTCAATCCCGTCTCGCCCCTGCCGCTGAAGGATCCCAGCCTGTTTCGCCAGGCGAACCTGATCGACGGGAAGTGGGTGGAGGCCGGCTCGGGCCGGACGATCGTCGTCAAGAACCCGGCGAGCGGCGAGGCAGTCGGCGAGGTCCCGGCGATGGGTGCCGCGGAGACGCGACGGGCGATCGAGGCCGCTGCCCGCGCCTTCCCGGCCTGGCGGGCCAGGCTTGCCAAGGAGCGGGCCGGCATCCTGCGCAAGCTCTTCGAGCTGATGATCGCGAATGCCGAAGATCTCGCGCTGATCATGACCGCCGAGCAGGGCAAGCCGCTCAGCGAGAGCCGCGGCGAGATCGTCTATGCCGGAAGCTTCATCGAATGGTTCGCCGAGGAGGCCAAGCGGGTCTACGGCGATACCATTCCGCAGACCAACAAGGGACGGCGGATCATCGTTCAGAAGGAGCCGATCGGCGTTTTCGCCGCGATCACGCCGTGGAATTTTCCCGCTGCCATGATCACGCGCAAGGCCGGTCCCGGCTGGGCGGCGGGCTGCACTGGCGTGATCCGGCCGGCGAGCCAGACCCCGTTTTCGGCGCTGGCGCTCGGCGTGCTCGCCGAGCGCGCCGGCATGCCGCCTGGCGTGTGCAATATCATCACCGGGCCTGCCGCGGAGACCGGGGCCGAGCTGACCTCCAACCCGCTGGTGCGGAAGCTCTCTTTCACCGGCTCGACGGAAGTGGGTGCGAAGCTCCTGGCGCAATGCGCACCGACGATCAAGAAGACGAGCATGGAACTGGGCGGCAATGCGCCCTTCATCGTCTTCGACGACGCCGACCTGGATGCGGCAATCCCCGGGCTCCTGGCCAGCAAATATCGCAATACCGGGCAGACCTGTGTGTGCGCCAACCGGATTCTCGTGCAGGATGGCGTGTTCGACGCGTTCTCGGCGCGGTTGAAGGCCGAGGTCGAGAAAATGAAGGTCGGCAACGGAATGGAGCCGGGCGTCGCGCAGGGGCCGCTGATCAATGCGGCGGCGGTCGCCAAGGTGGAGGAGCACATTGCGGATGCCGTGAGCCACGGCGCGAAAATCGTTACGGGGGGCAAGCGACATCCGCTCGGCGGCAATTTCTTCCAGCCGACCGTGCTGGCGGATGTTTCGGCCTCGGCCATGATTTTCCGCGAGGAGACCTTCGGGCCGGTGGCGCCCCTGTTCCGCTTCAAGACCGAAGAGGAGGCGATTCGCCTCGCGAACGATACCGAATTCGGCCTGGCTGCCTACTTCTACTCGCGTGATCTCGGGCGCTGCTTCCGGGTTGCCGAGGCGCTGGAATACGGCATCGTCGGCGTCAACGAAGGCATCATCTCGACCGAGGTCGCGCCGTTCGGCGGCATGAAAGAGTCCGGCCTCGGCCGCGAAGGCTCCAAATACGGGATCGAGGAGTTCCTCGAGATCAAGTACCTGGCGGTCGGAGGCATCGGTACCTGAACGGCCCCGCGCCGCCGTCCTTAAGACGGTGCGGCTCCCGCCTTCGCCGAGCCGCGCCGGCGGTGCGGGTGGGCGGGCAACGGCCGCGGGGCGAGCGGAGAAGAAAGAAGGAAGCAGCGGATGACGAAGGAGGCCGAGGAGAGGGAAGCGGCGGCGCTTCTCGGCGCGGAGTTCGACGTGCTGATTGCGCGAGCGGGACTGACGATTCCGGAGGATCGGCGGGCGGAGCTGCTGGCTGCTTTCGCCGATCTTCGCGCCGAGATCGCGCGTCTTGGCGAGGCGCTGGGACCGGATGCCGAGCCGGCGGCGGTTTATCGGGCCGCCGATCGGGATAGCAGCCAATGAATCGCGCGCCGTACCTTCTTTCCATTGCCGAGGCCGGCCATGCGCTCAGGGCCGGCCGGCTCACGTCGGTGGCACTGACCCGCCATGCCCTCGAGCGCATCGGCGCCAGCAACGATCGGCTGCACGCGTTCATTCTGGTGACGAGGGAGCGTGCGCTCGCCGACGCCAGCCGTGCCGATGCCGAACTTGCGGCGGGCGCCGATCGTGGCCCTCTGCACGGCATTCCCTATGCGCTGAAGGACATCTACGACACGGCGGGGATCGCCACGACCTGCCATTCGCGGCTGCGGCTTGCGAACGTTCCGGACGCCGACAGTGCGGTGGCGGAGCGGCTTCGGAAAGCGGGCGGCGTGCTGCTCGGGAAACTGGCGACGCATGAATTCGCGATCGGCGGGCCGAGCTTCGATCTGCCGTTTCCGCCGGCGCGCAATCCGTGGAATCCCGATCATATCACCGGCGGCTCTTCTTCCGGCTCGGCCGCGGCGGTGGCGGCGGGCCTGGTTCGAATGGCGAGCGGCTCGGACACCGGGGGCTCGATCCGCGGGCCGGCGGCTTATTGCGGAACGGTCGGGATCAAGCCCACCTATGGCCGGGTCAGCCGGCGTGGCGTGTTCCCGCTTTCCTACGCGCTCGATCATTGCGGGCCGCTCGCGCGGTCGGTCGAGGATGCGGCGATCGCACTCGGGGTGATGGCCGGGCACGATGCGCTCGATCCGGGCAGCGCGGACGTTCCGGTTCCGGACTATCGGGCCGGGCTCGAGGCGGGAGTCGAGGGGCTTCGCATCGGCATTCCGCGCGCCTTCTTTGCCGCGGCACCGGCACTCACGAACGAGGTGGGGGCGGCGATCGATCGCACCCTGGCTTTGCTCGGCAAGGCGGGGGCGCGGGTGTTCGAAGTCGCGCTTCCCGACTATGCGCTCTTTGCCGTCGCCAATCGCGTGATCCTGCTGGCCGAGGCGTTCGCGGTTCATGCCGACAATCTCCGGCGCCGGCTTCAGGATTATGCGCGGAATACGGCCATGCGCCTGGTGAGCGGGGCGCTGATTACGGCGGCGGATCTGGTGCAGGCGGGCCGGCAAAGGCGGCGCCTGGCCGATGCGGTGAACGAGGCGCTCGGCTCCTGCGAGGTGTTGCTCACGGCTTGCGCGCTGGCGCCGGCGCCGCGGTTCGATGCGCCGGTCGATCCCCGCGCGCTCCATTCGCCGATTCAGACCGGCGCCTTCAACCTGACCGGGCATCCGGCGATCAGCGTTCCGGTGGGGCTCTCTGCTGCCGGGCTGCCGCTTTCGGTGCAGCTCGTGGGCCGGGCGTTCGACGAGGCGATGGTCTTCAGGGTGGCGCGGGCGATCGAGCGGCTGTCCGGGTGGGAAGACATCGCGCTCTCTCTTTTGCCTGGCGGCGAAGGGTGAGAGAAGATGGCTCATGATTTCGATCTCTTCGTCATTGGCGGAGGTTCGGCGGGCGTGCGTGCGGCGCGCATCGCGGCGCAGCACGGCGCGCGGGTCGGCATTGCCGAATGCCGCTTCTGGGGCGGCACCTGCGTCAATGTCGGTTGCGTGCCGAAGAAGCTGCTGGTGCAAGCGGCGGAATACGGCGCGCTGGCCGAGGACGCGCGTGGTTTTGGCTGGAACTCGGTGCGGCCCGAGCACGACTGGGCGGCGCTGATCGCGGCCAAGGACCGCGAGATCGCGCGGCTGAGCCGCGTTTATCGCGACATTCTCGAGGATGCCGGGGTCGCGGTGTTCGAGGCGCGGGCGCGGTTCGAGAGCCCGCACCGGCTTCGGGTCGGAGAGAGATCGCTCACGGCAGAGCGCATCATCATCGCGACCGGGGGCCATCCGGTACGGCTTGAAATTCCCGGCGCGGAGCTGGGCATCGTTTCGGATGACGCTTTTTTCCTGCCCGCCATGCCGCGGCGGATCGCGATCGTCGGCTCGGGCTATATCGCGGCCGAGTTTGCCGGCATATTCGCCGGCCTCGGGGCCAGGACGCACCTCGTCTATCGCCAGCCGCTGCCGTTGCGCGGGTTCGATGGAGATCTGCGCAACGCGCTCGCCGAGGCGCTGGCCGGACAAGGCGTCATCTTGCATCCGAGGACGCGCCCTGAGCGCGTGACGGGCGATGAGGGAGCGCGGGTGCTGCATCTCGCCGGTGGAGGGAAACTCGAGGCCGAAGCGGTCTTCTTCGCGACCGGGCGGGTGGCCAACACGGCCGGCCTCGGACTTTCGGAGGCCGGCATCGTGCGCACCCCAACCGGTGCGATTGCGGTCGATTCCATGTGGCGCACCGTTCAGCCGCATATCCATGCGATCGGCGATGTGACGGAGGGGAAACATCTGACCCCGGTCGCCACGGCGGAGGGCCACGCGCTCGCCGATGCCCTGTTCGGGCCGGGGCCGCGGCCGTTCAATTTTTCCGCGGTGCCGACCGCGGTCTTCACGAGCCCGCCGATCGCGACCGTCGGGCTGACGGAGGAGGAGGCCGCGCGGCGCGGCACCGCCGAAATCTACCTCACGCGCTTCACGCCGATGCGCCACAATCTGACCGGGCGGCGGCGGCAGACCTTGATGAAACTCGTGGTGGAGGCGCCGCGCGGGCGCGTGCTCGGCGCGCATATGCTGGGCGAGGACGCGCCCGAGATCGTGCAGGGCCTCGCGGTCGCCATGACCGCCGGAGCGAGCAAGGCGGATTTCGACCGGACGATCGGCATCCACCCGACGGCGGCGGAGGAATTCGTTACGCTTCGCGCGCTGACGCGGGTGGCTCAGGTATCGCGAGCGGCCGAGTAGAGCGTGTTGGCGCCGCCTCGGAGGCGGAGGGCGCCAGGCGGTGCGGGCATCGGCTGACGGCAGGGGTTCGGCGGCATGCGCGAGGCCGGCGGCGCGGGGGCATCGGGGGGAATGGCGAGAGTCCGCCCCGGCCCGCCGAGTAGCCATCGTGCGGCAATCGGTGGATAATTGCCGCTGCGGGTTGAGGAGGGCTGCCCCAGATGCCTGATGCGCGTTCCCGAGACTGGAGCCCGGATTCCTGGCGCGGATGCCCGATCCGCCAGGCCCCGGCCTATCCGGATGCGGCGGCGCTCGCCCGGACGGAGGCGCGGCTGGCGCGTTTTCCGCCGCTCGTCTTCGCCGGCGAGGCGCGGCGGCTGAAAGCGGCGCTGGCGCTGGCCGCCGAGGGGCGCGCTTTCGTGCTGCAGGGCGGGGACTGCGCGGAAAGCTTCGCCGACTTCACCGCCAATGTCATCCGCGACAGTTTTCGCGTCCTGCTGCAGATGGCGGTGGTGCTGACCTTCGGGGCCGGGCTGCCGGTGGTGAAGATGGGGCGGATGGCCGGGCAGTTTGCCAAGCCGCGCAGCTTGGATCAGGAAACGGTGGGCGGCGTGACGCTGCCTTCGTATCGCGGCGACATGATCAACGGCCCGGAATTCACTGCCGAGGCGCGGGCGCCGGACCCGGAGCGCATGGAGTTCGGGTATTTCCAGTCCGCCTCGACCTTGAACCTGCTGCGCGCGTTCGCCTCCGGCGGCTACGCCGATCTGCATCACGTGCACCGCTGGAATCTCGATTTCGTCGCCCGCTCGCCGCTCGCCGAGCGCTATCAGGATCTCTGCCAGCGCATCGACGAGACGCTTGCCTTCATGGCCGCCTGCGGCATGAACGGCGGCACGACACCGCAAATCCGCGAGACCGACTTCTATACCAGCCACGAGGCGCTGCTGCTGCCTTACGAACAGGCGCTGGCGCGCGTGGATTCGACGACCGGGGACTGGTACGGCTGCTCGGCGCATTTCCTCTGGATCGGCGATCGCACGCGCCAGCCGGACGGGGCGCATGTCGAGTTCCTGCGCGGACTGAAGAACCCGATCGGCATCAAGGTCGGGCCGACCACGCCGGAAAGCGATCTCTTGCGCATGCTCGCCACCCTCAATCCGGCCAACGAGCCGGGGCGGGTGACGCTGATCAGCCGCATGGGCAAGGAGCAGGTGCTGGCCAAGCTGCCGCCGCTCCTGAGGGCGGTGCGTCGCGAAGGGGCAACGGTGGTCTGGCTTTGCGATCCGATGCACGGCAACACGGTGACGACGGCCGCCAACATCAAGACGCGAAACTTCGAGGCGATCCTGACCGAGGTGAAGCGGTTCTTCGATGCGCATGCCGCGGAGGGCACGATCGCCGCCGGCGTGCATGTGGAGATGACCGGGCGCAACGTGACCGAATGCACCGGCGGCGCCTACCGGCTGACGGAGGCGGACCTCGCCACCGCCTACGAGACGAACTGCGATCCGAGGCTGAACGCGGAGCAGGCGCTGGAGCTTGCCTTCCTGGTTGCGCAGGAGCTGAAGGCGCGCCGGTCCGGCGAGGCGGGTCGTGTTGCGGCGGCGGCAGAATAGAGTTTCCTCGATGGCTGCGGACGGGCCGGAGGCCCTCTCTCTGCTGGACGCCGATATCGCCGCGCGCACGGATACCTATTTCAGCCGCACGCGCCGCGTGGTGGACCGCTACGGGGACAAGCGCGTCACCTACGCGGTGTTCCTGCGCCGGCCGGTGATCTCGGCGCCAAGGCTGATGGTTTCCTGGCTGGAGCAGGCGGCGGAGGCGCGCGGGAGCGAGTTCGTCATCGAGGTGATGTATCCGGAGGGCAACTGGGTCGGCGCCGGCGAGCCGCTTGCCTACATCACCGGCAGCCTGTCGCAGCTTTCGGATCTCGAAACGCTGTTCCTGCAGAAGATCGGGCCGCCTTCGGTTGCCGCCCACAACGCCTACCAGATGTGCCTGGCACTGCCGCACGCCGGGTTCCTGGCGATGGAGGCGCGGCACTGCGCCGGGGCCGAGATGCAGGAGATGATGGCGTATGCGGCCGCGGTCGGCAGTGCTGCGGCGGTGAGCGAAGGGGCGCGGGGATTCATCGGCAATGCCAACAATGCGACCGCGCACTGGTTCGGCCGGCCGCACGGGCTCGGCACCATGCCGCACGCACTGATCGGCTATGCCGGTTCGACGCTCCGCGCCGCCGAGATGTTCCATGCGACCTTTCCGGAAGAAAATCTTACGGTCCTGGTCGATTATTTCGGTAAAGAAATTACAGATTCGCTTGCTGTCTGCCGCCATTTTCGCCGCCTTGCGGAGGCCGGGCGGCTGGCAGTCCGCCTCGATACGCATGGCGGGCGGTTCATCGAGGGGCTCGATCCGGCGGAAAGCTACGCCGTTCTGGAGCGGCATGCGCCGGGGGCGATCCGGCGCTATCGCAGCGAGACGGAACTGCGTTATCTCGTCGGCACGGGGGTTTCGGCGGCGGCGATCTGGCGCCTGCGCGAGGCGCTGGACGAGGCCGGATTCCCCGCCGCGCGCATTGTCGCCTCGTCCGGCTTTTCGGTCGGAAAATGCCAGGTGATGGCGGATGCCGCGGTGCCGATCGATGTGGTCGGCACCGGCAGCTTCCTGCCGGAGATCTGGTCGGAGACCTATGCGACGGCCGATATCGTTGCCTATGACGGTGTCGCGATGGTGAAGGTCGGGCGTGAATTTCTGCTGCGTCGTCCGGAGGGCGGGGGCGGCCACGGAGGCGGCCGGGGCGGGTGAGCGCGGGTACCCGAGCGGCCATGCGAACGACCACGCGGCGGCGGCGGGCCCCGGCGGATCAGCATTGGCGGCGGTTCACCGGAAGAGCGAACAGGGAGCCTTACGGGCGGCTTTCGCGTTCGGCAACACTGTCGGTTCTGCTGCATCTCGTGGTGCTGGCGGCACTGGTGATCGGCATCGAACGGCACCGCGAGGAGGCGTTCGTGCCGCCGGCACCGATCGCGGTCGTGTTCGAGCACGGCGGCGCGGCGCGGACGACGGCGCCGCGCCCGATGCGGCATGGGCCGCCACTTGCCGCCTCGCCGACCAGCCTGCCGGCGCCGACCGCACCGCCGGAGAGGAATGCCCGGCCGGCGCCGACGGCCCTGCCGCCGCCACTGGCGCTCCCGCTGCCTGTGCCGCCGCCGCTGCCGCACATTGCGCCAGGCATCGCGGTGCGTGTCCCCTCCGCGCCGGAAGTGCAGGCGTTCCTCCAGCCCCCACCTCTGTCGCGCCCGGCGCCGTTGCCGGTGGCCCCACCCGCGCCCGCGAGGAGGCCGGCGCCGGTGCCACCCCGGACCCTCTATCTGCCCACTTTCTCATTCGGCACGCCGCCGCGCGCGGCGCCGGCGGCACCGAGCCGCGGGCTCAATCTCGCGCTCAGCCAATCGGAATTGCACCGCGCGTTTGCCCCGGATTTCGCGATCGAGGGGAATATCGGCCCCGACTGGCGGGCCGAGCTGACCCGCTGGGTCGATGAGCGGAAATACTATCCATATTCCGCTCTTGAAATGGATCAGCAAGGTTCGGTCGAGATCCGACTGGTGATCGAGAAGAGCGGCAAGGTGTCGGCGGTCAGCCTGCTGCAAAGTTCCGGCTCGCCCTTCCTCGATTCCGCCTGGCTCGGCATGTTCCGGGGCGCGTGGGTGCCGCCCTTCCCGCCGGGGACCGACGCTCCGCGGATTACCATCCGTGCCACCATGCATTACATACTCATCGAGTGAAGGAAGCCCTGGATGGCCGAAACGCTGAAGTTGGCACTCGCCCAGCTCGATCCGCATATCGGGGCGGTTGAAGCGAATCTTGCCGGCATCCGGCGGGCGCGGGCGGAGGCTGCCCGGCTGGGTGCCGATCTTCTCGTGACGCCGGAATTCTCGATCGGCGGCTACCCGCCGGAGGATCTGGTGCGCAAGCCGGCTTTTGTCGCTGCCTGCGAAGAGGCGATAGCGGCGCTCGCCGCGGATACCGTCGATGGCGGACCCGGCGTGGTCGTGGGCGGGCCCTGGCGGGAGGACGGGAAGCTCTACAACGCCGCTTTTCTTCTCGATGGCGGAGCGATCGTCGCGCGGCGGGCCAAGCACGAACTGCCGAATTACGGTGTGTTCGACGACAAGCGGGTGTTCGACCAGGGTCCGCTGGCCGGCCCGGTTTCGTTCCGCGGCTTCCGGCTCGGGCTGATGATCTGCGAGGACTGGTGGCTGCCGACGGTTGCCGAGACTCTCGCCGAAAGCGGCGCCGAGGTGCTGCTTTCCATCAACGGGTCGCCGTTCGAGGTGGAAAAGCAGGAGCATCGCATCCAACTTGCCCTCTCGCGCGTAGTGGAGACGGGGCTTGGCTTCGTTTTCTGCGCGCAGGTCGCGGGGCAGGACGAACTGGTCTTCGAAGGCGCCTCTTTCGTGCTCAATCCGGACCGCTCGCTGGCCGTGCAGCTTCCTTTCTTCGAGGAGCGGCTGGCGCTGACCGAATGGCAGCGACGCGATGGCCGCCTGGTTTGCACGCCTGGCGAGATCGCCGCCGAGCCGCCACGGCTCGAGCAGATCTACCGCTCGATGATGCTGGGGCTTGCCGATTACGTGCGCAAGAACCGTTTTCCCGGAGTCATTCTCGGGCTTTCGGGGGGAATCGACAGCGCGCTTTCCGCAGCCGTGGCGGCTGATGCGCTGGGCCCCGCGCGCGTGCGGGCAGTGATGCTGCCAAGCCCTTACACCGGCGCCGAGAGCCTCGAAGACGCGCTCGAATGCGCCAGGCGGCTGGCAATCGGTTGCGATTCCATTCCGATCTCGCCGGCGATGGGGGCCTTCCAGAGCATGCTGGCGCCGGTCTTCGACGGCAGGCAGGCCGATGCGACGGAGGAGAACATCCAGGCCCGCGCGCGCGGCATCACCCTGATGGCGCTCTCCAACAAGTTCGGCGACATGCTGCTCACGACCGGCAACAAGAGCGAGATGTCGGTGGGCTACGCGACTCTCTACGGTGACATGTGCGGCGGCTACTCGGTGCTGAAGGATGTCTACAAGACGACCGTGTTCGCGCTGGCACGCTGGCGAAACGAGAAGGTTCCGCCGCACTCTCTCTCCTCTGCCCGCTCACCGATTCCGGAGCGTATCATCACCAAGCCGCCGTCGGCGGAACTGAAGCCGAACCAGACGGACCAGGATACGCTTCCTCCCTACGACGTGCTCGATGCGATCCTGGAAGGGCTGATCGAGGGCGAGCAGTCGGTTGATGCGCTGGTTGCCAGGGGCTTCGACCGCCCGACGGTGCTCCGGGTCTGGCGCATGCTCGATCGGGCCGAATACAAGCGCCGCCAGGCGCCACCGGGCGTGAAGATCACGTCGCGAGCCTTCGGTCGCGACCGACGCTACCCGATCACCAACGGCTTCACCGATTTGATCTTCTGACCGGCCTCGATGAGCGTTCGCGTCCGGTTTGCGCCAAGCCCGACCGGGCCTTTGCATATCGGCAATGCGCGCGTAGCGCTGCTCAATTTCCTGTTTGCGCGCAGGCATCAGGGAACTTTCCTGCTCCGCTTCGACGATACGGACCGCGATCGCTCCCGCCCCGAGCATGTGGCGGGGATTCTGAAGGATCTCGCGTGGCTCGGTCTTGCCTGGGAGGGACCGGAATATCAATCGCGGCGGCTGGCGCAATACCAGGCGGCGGCGGCGGAATTGCGCGAGCGCGGCCGGCTCTATGCCTGTTACGAGACGGAAGAGGAACTGGCGGGCAAGCGGGAGGCGCTCAGGCGGCGCGGTCGCCCGCCGATCTATGATCGCGCCGGGTTTCATCTGACCGCTCGAGACCGGGCGCGCCTGGAAGCTTCCGGGAGGACGCCGCACTGGCGCTTTCTGCTTTCCGAGCAGAGCGTCGGCTGGCACGACCTTGTGCTTGGAGAGAGGCGGATACCGCTGCCGAGCCTTTCGGATCCGGTGCTTGTCCGCGCAGACGGGACGCCGCTCTACACCTTCAGCTCGATCGTGGACGACCGGGAATTCGCCATCACGCACGTGATTCGCGGCGAGGATCACGTCACCAACACGGCGGTGCAGATCGATCTCTGGGAAGCCTTGGGAGAAAACGCGGCGCTGCCGGCCTTTGCGCATCTGCCACTCCTCACCGACGAAGAGGGGGGCAAGCTGTCGAAGCGGCTCGGCAGCCTCGGTATCCGCACCTTGCGCGACGATGGTGTCACGCACGAGGCGCTCGCGTGCTATCTCGCGCGGCTCGGCACGACGGGAAACGCCGGGATTTCCTCTCTCGAATCGCTTGCAGAGGGATTCGATCTCGCCGGCTTTTCGCGCTCCCCGGCGCGGTTCGATATGCATCAGCTTCTGATCCTGAATCGCCACGTGCTGCAGCATCTGCCGTTCGCGACGGTGAGTGCGCATTTGCCGGCGGGGGCGACGGAGGAATTCTGGAATGCCGTGCGCGAGAACATCGATCTCTTAAGCGAAGCGCGGCAGTGGTGGGAGGTGGTCGCAGGCGAGATCGTGCCGGTGGCGCAGGAAGGGGAGGAGGCATTCCTGCGCGCCGCGGCCGCTCTTCTGCCGCCTGAGCCGTGGGGCGCGGGGACCTGGAAGGATTATGCGGCGGCGCTCACGGCCGCGACCGGAAGGCAGGGGAGGGCGCTCTACCATCCGCTCCGGCTGGCGCTCACGGGCGAAGAGGACGGCCCGTCGCTGGCCAGCCTGCTGGCGCTGATCGGCCGCGCTCGCGCTGCCGCGCGGATCGAGGAGGCGGCGCGGAGCACGGCCTGACGGCATCCGGGCGGATCGGGCCTCCTCCCGCCGGCCCGGCGCCTCTCTCCGGCAGATCGTTTCGGATGTGACCGGCGTCACATTCGTTTCGAGTTCCATACGCTAATCCGTCTGATCTCGGAACGACCCTTGCCGGTTCGGGCACGGTCCGGCATCGCTCCGCGAGCGGATCGACCTCGAATACACCGCGACAAGGAGAGTGGCGAGGGAGCCTCGATCGCGGTTCCGGGCGGAGATGTTGTTTTTAAGTCGGAACAGTGCAAAGATGCACCGATCGGAATCCCGCTTCAGAACGCTGAAAGGACCTGACCATGGCGCGCCCACCACATCCCCCGACCGACCCGAAACCGCCGACACCGACGCCGGGCACCGCCAGGCCCGGGCAGGAGGAACTGGTCCTGACGCCGGGAGGCTGGCGTCCGAAGTCGAAGGTGCATCGCGTCGAGCACGGTCATCACGTCAGCGGCAAGGGAGGTCGCCTGCAAATCATTGAGACCGCCACCGGCAAGGTGGTCAAGGATCTGGGCGAGGCCTCGAAGCAGAAGCACAACAGGCCCGGCGGAAAGGCCAGGCCCCGCGCCGCTGCGGCGCCGTTGCCCGATGTCGGGTGGATCGAAAACACCGGCTGGTCGAATACCGGGACCAGCCCGATTGCGTATTTCAGCACCACCTGGATCGTGCCGCCGGCGCCGAGCAGCAATGATGGACAGGTCGTATTCATCTTCAACGGCCTCGAGCAGGGCGGCAGCGGAGCCACGCCGAACGGCCCGTTCATTCTGCAGCCGGTTCTGCAATGGGGGCCGAGCGAGGCCGGCGGCGGAAGCTACTGGTCGATCACCAACTGGTACGTGGACGGGCCGGGCGGCACCGCGCTCTATAAGAGCCTGATCACGGTCAATCCCGGCGACGTGCTGCAGGGAGTGATGACGCTGACCGGCCAGTCCGGCAGCGAATACAGTTATCTCTCGTCGTTTGTGGGTTATTCGGCGGCCGACCTGACCGTGGCGGACATCGACGAGCTGACCTGGGCCTGCGAAACCCTGGAATGCTATGGACCGTCGAATTCGAGCCTCACCCAGTGCTCCGACTACCCCGATACGCTGATGACGGCGATGTACGACATCGAGGTCAAGGTCGGGGATTCGGTTGCCACGAGCACGGATGCGACGATTTCGTGGCAGGCAGAGACGGTCTATTCCGACTGCGGGCAAAACTGCCTGATCGTGAGCGACGACTCGCCCGGAGGAGCCGTCTACCTCTACTACAAGCAGCCGGCGACCAACTTCTATTTCGTCGTGGACAAGGGCACATTCGGGCTGGACGAAGTGAAGGATGTGATCGCCAAGAGCGGCGGGGTTTTCAGCGGCGCGTTCTTCCTTGCCCTCGAGGGATTCACGGTCCAGCAGCTTAGCATCGATGTGCCGAGCATCGTCTGGCCTGCTGTCGGCGGTGCCTTCCCCGCGCTGCAAGGTGTCACCGTCAAGCCGAGCGCGACCTATGCGCCGGTTTATGATTCGAGCAATCTCTATTCGCCGCAGCGCATCCTTTTCCCGTTCGACATCATTTTCACGACGGCCGCCGTCAACAACGACTTTCCTTCCACCGGCATCACGCCGGTCGCGATGAGCGCGGAGATCAAATTCGGCTCGGCGGCGCTCGGCAGTGCACAGGATCTGACGGCGAGTACGGAGATGTTCCTCGCCGCCGGCGCGGCTCCCTATTTCACCAATGTGGATCCGCAGCAGGGGAACGCGTTCTATCTCAGCCAGGACTTACGTGTCTTCACGATCACGCCGACTGCGAACAACCAGACTCCGATCGACAATGTACCGTTCACGTTCCAGGGCGGCAATCCGACCACGCTCGATACGGCGGCGGCATACAGCTATATTCGGGCGCTGATCACGCATTTCGACAATACGTACGGCGATCCGGGCGGTGTCGATCCGTTCGACCTGAACCACCCGGTGCTGCCCGGGCAGGGAAATGCCCTGACCGGCGATTCGACGGTCACGCCGGCGACGGCGAATCCGTCCGATACCGCGCATCCGTACATGAATTACAATTTCGCGCTGGCGAGGGTGCGGCTGCAAGGCGCCTCCGGGATGGCGGGCGAGGCGCCCGACGTGCGCGTGTTCTTCCGGATGTTCACGACGCAGACATTCGATACCGACTACATCAATACGGCGGGTGCCGTGTCGTCGAACGATCCGAACATCACCTATCCGAGCCTGCCCACGGCAAGCCCGGATGCGCCGACGTCACCGCTGCCGGGGACGGATGCCAGTGGCAATATCAACGGCTGCACCCTGCCGTTCTTTGCCGCGGCCGATCAATCCGACCTCGCGACGGGCGGCGTCAACCTGCAAACGATCGAAATTCCGAGCGGGCGCGATCAGACCTGGGCCTATTTCGGCTGCTTCCTCAACGTCTATGATACGACGCTCGAGATCGGCGGGCACGACCCGCAGTACTGGCTGCCGGCGAGCGAGCACTGCTGTCTCGTGGCCGAGATCGCGTTCAGCGGCACGCCGATCGAGAACGAGAACGGAATCGTCGAGAATCCCGGCAATTCCAGCCTTCTCGCGCAACGCAACCTGCAAGTGAAGCCATCCGGCAATCCGGGATTTCCGGCCACGCACGTGATTCCGCAAACCTTCGATGCGCGGCCGAGCCCGATGCCGTTCGGCACCGGGATTTCGACTTATCCCGATGAGCTGATGATCGACTGGGGCGATACCCCGGACGGCAGCACGGCCGAGATCTATTGGCCGCAGGTGAACTCTGCCGATGTGCTGAGCCTTGCGGCGAGCCTCTATCCGACGGTCACGCTGACGGCGGTGGACAGCCACACCATCGGCTGCACCGTCGGTGCAGGTTATACGTACGTGCCGATCCCGCGGGGCGGCAATGCGAGCTTCGCCGGGCTGATGACATTGCAGTTGCCAAACGGTATCCGCGCCGGCGAGAGCTTCGATATCGTGGTGCGGCGCCTGACCTCGCGGCGCTACCAGCCGGTCGTGATAGCGTCGGCCGGCAGCAGAGCGGCAGGGCCGGCGGCGGCGGACGTGAACTGGCGCTACGTGGTCGGTGCGTTCCAGATGCGGGTGCCGGTGGAGCGCGATGAGGAAATTCTGCCCGCCGAAGAGAACCTGCTCGCGATTCTGAAATGGCGCCAGCAGCGCATCCCGGCCACCGACCGCTGGTACCCCGTGCTCAGGCGCTGGATCGACGTCGTGACCGGGCGCGTTCAAGGGCTCGGCGGAAACCCGGTGCTGATCCCGCCCTCGCAATGGGGCACCGCAAACCAGCCCAAGCCGAAGCCGCCGCACCCGCCGCACGCGGGCGAGGCCGAGTATACCGGCAAAGTGGCAGACCTGAGGTACGACCGCTTCGGAGATTTCGAGGGCTTCACCCTGATCACCGAGGCCGGGCACGAGCGATCCTTCCGCGCCCATGAGAGAGCGGTCGAAGACCTGGTCAGGGAGGCCTGGATCAAGCGGATCCTGGTCAGCGTCCGGGTGCACCGCCATGACGATCACTGGCCGGCGTCCATCACCCTGCGCCGGCCGCCACGATGGGATGAACATTGAGGGCGCAGCGCGGCCGGCGCCGGCCGCGCAACGGGTCTGACGGGGTGTGGGGAGGGCGTGGTGACGCTAGCCCGCGATCGCCCGAGGCGGAATCGTCGGAGGGCGTGAATCGCGGGCTCAAATAAACCGCGAGACCCGTGTCGGGCTGCACAGTCAGCCCGACACGAGTCTAGGTCCGATGCTCAGCGGCCCCAGCGCAGCACCACCGGGTCGAGGCGACATGCGATCGCGATGAGGCCGGCACGCACGGCGGGTGCCAGCGGTTGGAGCGGGGCGCGCACGGCATCGGAGGCGATGACGCCGCCTTCCTTCATCAGCGCCTTGCAGGCGGCAAGCCCGCATTGGCGGTTCTCGTAATTGATCAGCGGCAGCCATCGTGCATAGGCGGCGGCAGCGTCGTCACGGCGGCCCGCGAGGAAGGGATCGGTGATCTGGCGGATGCCGTCGGGATAGCCGCCGCCGGTTACCGTGCCGGTGGCGCCGGCCTCGAAATCGGCGAGCAGCGTGATTCCTTCCTCGCCGTCCCAAGGACCGACGATTGCTGCCCCGCCGAGGGCGATCAACTCCCTGATCTTGGCCGCGGTGCCCGGCACTTCGAGCTTGAAATAGGCCACGTGCTCGATGTCGCGCGCGATGCGGGCGAGGAAGGCGGGGGAAAGCGGGGTGCCGGCCACCGGTGCGTCCTGGATCATGATCGGGATCGAGATCGCCTCGGAGAGGGCTCGGAAGAAAGCGAAAATTCCGGCTTCGGCCACCCGGAAGGTGGCGCCGTGATAGGGTGGCATGGCCATCACCATCGCCGCACCGGCGGCCTGGGCCTGGCGGCTGCGCTCGACGCAGATGCGGGTGCTGAAGTGGCTGGTGGTCACGATCACCGGCACCCTGCCCGCGACATGCTCGAGCACCGCCCGCATCACCTGCTCGCGCTCAGCATCCGTCAGCGAGAATTGCTCGGAATAATTGGCAAGAACGCAGAGGCCTTCGGAGCCGGCCTCGATCATGAAGTCGACGGCCCGGCGCTGGCCGGCAAGGTCGAGATTTTCCTCTTCGTCGAAGATCGTCGGCACGACGGGGAACACGCCGCGATAGGCTGTGGAGGGCTTTTTCTCGCTCATTGCAGGACGCTCCCTGGCTTTGTTACCGGCCGATTGCCCTGCCCATTTCAGGCGGCCTGGTCAAGCCGGAGCGGCACCTGGCGGGCGCGCGGTTGCCCATTGCCGGGAGTGGACCTATCTTTCCCCAGGGTGAGGAAACAAGCCAACGCCCATCCCTGGAATGTCCGTTGAAGGGAAGGAGCCATGAGGATGAGAGAGATTTTGCTGGGCTGGTCGATGTTTGCAGGGCTGGCGCTCGCCGCTCTGCCGGGCTTTGCCGCGAATCCCGTTTCGACCAAGGCGAGCAACCTTCCGTCGAGTACCATCACCTCGCCGATTGCGCCGCAGCTTCCGAGTACGGGGCTCGGTCCCGATGCGACGATCGGGCAGATTCTCGCGGTCGCGCGTTCGGCCCTGACGGAAGGCAAGACGGGCCTCGCCCAGGAGGCGCTCGAGAATGCGGAGACGCAGGCGCTCACGCGTTCCGTCACGTTCGGAACCAGCAATGTGCCTGACAGCTCGGACCTGGTCAGGAACCTGAGCCAGGCGCGCGATGCGCTCGGCCGGAACGATCTGGCCCAGGCCGGGCATTTCACCGACCTCGCGATCCAGGAAGCCGGCAAGTAGCGCCAAGAAAGTCGGGGGCACCCGTCGCCTCTCTCCCGCGCGAGCGGGGAACGGGTGTCTCTGGTCGCGGCGGGTGGGCGGATGAGACGCCTGGCGCGCTGATCGCTCCTCGTTTGCCCGTTCTTTACGAACCCAGTCCTCCGCTGCTTGACTAGACCCGTGTCGGGCTGACTGTGCAGCCTGACACGGGTCTCGCGCTTTATTCGAGCCCGCGATTCACGCCCTCCGACGATTCCGCCTCGGGCGATCGCGGGCTAAGGCTCCTTGACTGAGACCGGAGATTCCTGTGCGGGGGGTTCGATGCATTTCCGGCATCTTGCGGTCCTTCCGCCGATCCTGCTGGGCCTTGCCGCCAGCCTCGGCACTGCCGGCGCTCAACCGCCGGCCTCGCCATCGCCGACTGCCACCGCGATCCGGAGCGCGCTCGCTTCCTGGACGTCCGCCTTCAACGCCCGCGACACCGCCCACGTCTGCGATGTCTTTGCACCGGATCTCCGATACGATGCCGGCCCGATCCGGAACGGCACCTATTCCGGGCTCTGCGACCGCCTGCGACACTTGATCTCTAATCCGGAGCCGACGTTCCGTTACGCGCTCGATCGCATCAATGACATCATCACCGCCGGCAACCTTACCGTCGTTCGCCTGGACTGGACGCTCACAGCAACGCCTGCACAAGGTCCCCCGGAGACCTCCCACGAGGCCGGCATGGACATCTTCCGCCGCCAGCCGGACGGCTCCTGGAAGATCGTCCGTTTCATGGCCTACAATCCGGAATCCCAGATGCGGAAGGAGGGCCGCACGGCTCTTCCCTGATTCCGTTCCGGCCCCGATCAGATAGCGTCCCAACGAGAAGCTTGTTCTCGCAGATCACACGTGGAAGCTTTCGCCGCAGCCGCAGCGGCCCTTCTCGTTCGGATTGCTGAAGGTGAAGCCGGAGTGGTCGGAGGTTTGCGGCGGACTGCCGCGGTTAGCGGAATTCTCTCAGACAAGCCTCCATTCGCCATTTTGTTTGATCGCCGAGTGCATGGCGTCCGGAGCAAGGTCCAACTCCCCTGGCCATACGACAGCTCCGTGGTCGAGATAGACCTGCTCGAAGCGTTCCCGATCCCGCAGGCACGAGAAAACACCCGCACCCGGCGAGGATACCAGGGCGGACATGTCGACGATTCCGCTAAGGCCGTCAACAAACCGGACCGACAGACGATAGTCCGGCAGAGCGGTGACTTCACGCACGCGCCACGGCATGGATGGTCGCACGGGCGGCGTTACGGAAGCGGCTCGATCTTCTTCGGCGCTTGCCTGCGCTTGCATAGTTCCCAATCCTCCATCAGTTCACTGCGATGTTCCTGCGCCCATTCCAGCACAAGGGCAAGTGCGCGTCGCGGCACGTCTCCCTCGATCACTTCCAGGGTTCGAATGTCAATGAGGGCTTCGTATTCTGCATAGAGGGCATGGAAATGGGGCGGCGGGTGATCCTGCCAGAACATTTGAATCAAGATGCCGTAGAACGCGCTGAGCGTCGGCATGGCTCAAGTTCGGTCACACATCACGCCGTCATCCGGGACTCGATCCATTTGCCGGAACTGGCCGAGGGGTGCAGGGCTAGGCTCAAGAGGTCTCCTCGACGCAAGCTCACCCGAGGCGAGCGCGAACCGGCGCGAGTTACTGGCCACGGGCTCAGGACTTAACTGCGACCGCGACACCTGGGCGATGATCGTACTGGAGAGGCGGCTACTGGCGGGTCCGGCGCGGAACACCCACTGACAGCCCTCTTATGAAGAGCATCGGCTCCGCGTTCGACATCGGGGAAGGGCGGCAGAATGATCGAGTGACCGAGAAACAGCCCCTGCTTTTTGCATTCCTTCACGACTCTCCACCAGAATTCGGAGCATTGGTCCTGGGTTTCTACACACTCAATAAATGGATGTCCTTGAAACGTCCTTCTTATCCCAAACGCCCGGCGGCAAAGTCTTAGCCGGGCATGGCCCAGAGGCTGATCGCCAGGCGCGGGACGGCACGGCACAAATGAAAACGGACATCCATCGGCTGGCGTGGCCCCTTTGTAAAATCTGAGCCCAAGATTGTTGGCGGCCAAACCGCCGAGGTCAAGCGTGGCAAGACGAAGTTGTTGCGGTAAATGATCCGGCGCCGCAAGATATGCACAAGGAGAAACGTAATCTCTTACAACGAATACCGTATCGACATGAAATTCATCGCTATGTGGATACGGCGTTCCAAAAAGAATTACAGATCCATTGTCGAGCAATCGCATTATTCCTGTCTGGCTACAGTTTGTATAATAGAACCTGTCTCCAAATACGAATGGGTCGGTATTCTGGCAACCGCGTGGCTCTCCGGCTAAGACCGGTATCGGTCGGTGAACAAATTCGGGTTGCAGGCATTTTCTATTGTTCCGAGCAACCAATCTGGTCGCCCGCGACCGCGGTTCCCATTCCCCCCAGAAGGTTATTGCCCCACACTTGTCAGGCGAATTGGGCAGCTCCCGATATTTTCCTTTTGCAATCAGGAACTTGCGCCTGTGACTGAGCTCATTGTTCCACTGACGTATACCGATGTGACCAGGCTCTTCCCAAACCCATTGCTCCGCACAGGGCGGCGGTGGGTCCACATTGAATTCAGTACCCGGGTGAATGAGAGCGATCGCCTTATGAGGCATTCAGCTTCTCCTTAGCTCGAGCGACGCTCACGTGGTCGTGTCTCAACTCAGACAAGCATTTGAATAGATATTTCCCATCCGGAAACCTTGTACCAAGCGCATGGATTTCGACTTCCTTGTACCGCGCGAACACATCGTCTGGATCAGCACTGTCGGGATTTCGTGAATTATAACCAGCGGCCCGCAGCCGTTCATCTTCTTCGAACCACACATAGCAGATCCGATTGTGCGTCCGAAGAAGTTCTTCAATCTGCTTTAGCGTCGGGTTCGTGCGTCGGTACCGGCTTAATACGAGGTTTTGCAGCTCTTTCGTGGGAAACGGATGATCCGCGACGAAGGCGCGGCTCCCCTTCCTACCGCCCATGGATGACGCGGGGTGCTGGTAGCGGATGATTTCAGGTCTTTTGAACCATTCTCGGAGGGCGCGCTCCGAAATCATGACATCACCATAGAACCACTTGATCGAATCCCGGGTCTTCGACCCCGTCGCCCAAAAACCGCGTTCACGTTGTATGTCGAGCAGGGCGCAAATGAAGCGATGCACGACGATCAATCGCTTTTCTCGAGCGGTCATTGCCAGGGCCACGCGCGCGCAGACGGGCGAGACGATCCAGCGGGTAGCGCCGGACCCCGGTGTTCCATTGGGTGCAAGCCCCGGCGGATGTCGAGGACGCCGGATCCTCCGCCACGCATCGGCACGCCTCGGCGTCGGCCCGCGTACCCGAAGCGATCCAAGAGTGGCGCCAGGCCGAGAACGTGATCAGGGTGGTGGTCCGTAAGATAAATGCCGTCGATCACTTCCGGGTCCATTCGCCGCCACAACGCCGGGATCACCGAGTGGGCCACAATCTATTAAAAGCGTGAGCGGGGTCGCCTTCCGCCCTTGGGCGCCCCGGCCGGTAATCCCCGGCCCGCGGCGACAGAGCGGGCCGGCAAGTCCCTCACACGTGGAAGCTTTCGCCGCAGCCGCAGCGGCCCTTCTCGTTCGGATTGCTGAAGGTGAAGCCGGAGGAAAGGCTTTTCACCTCGTAATCCATCACCGTGCCGATCAGGAAAAGGGAGGCCTTGCGGTCGATGAGGAGGGTGAGGCCCTTGTCGGTGACGACCTCGTCGCCGGGGCCGGGCGCATCCACCCAGGTCATCTCGTAGGAGAGACCGGAGCAACCCTTGGTGCTGACGCCGATGCGGAGCGTCATCCCTTCGCGGCCCTTGGCGTAGAGGGCGCGCAGGCGCTCGGCCGCGGCATCGGTCAGCGCCATCAGGGGCGGCAGGACGCGTTTGGGTTTCCGGGCCGGAATTTGATTGGTCGTGCTCATCGGCGATCCATCAATACATGTTCAACTGCAGCCGCGCGTCTTCACTCATCCGGCTCGGATCCCAGGGCGGATCCCAGACCGTATCGACGATGACGTCCTTCACCCCGTCCACGGCGAGGACCGCATCGTGCACCTGGTCGGGCAGTTCCTGCGCGCTCGGACAGCCGGGGGCGGTCAGGGTCATCTCGACGCGGACAAGGCCTTCGTCGTCGATCTCGATCGCGTAGATCAGGCCGAGTTCATAGATGTTGACCGGGATCTCCGGGTCGTAGATGCCGGAAATCGCATCGATCACGGCGAGTTCCGAGACCTTGGGCGGGGTTTCGCCTTCCGGGGTCCAGGAGCCGTGCACTGCGGTCTGGTCTTCACTCACTGCTGGCCTCCTTCCGGCCCTGCAACGCCGCGAGCAGCGCGTGCCAGGCGAGCGTGGCGCACTTCACGCGCGAAGGATAGCTATGCACGCCGGCGAGCGGCTGCAATGCCTCCAGCGCCTCGTCGTCCGGGTTCTCGGAGTGGCCGGTGCGGGCGAGGGCGCGGAATTTCCCGGCGATCTCTTTCACCTCCGCCGCGCTCCGGCCGCGCACGACCTCGGCCATCAGGTCGGCCGAGGCGACGCTGATCGCGCAGCCACGGGCTTCGAACCCGACATCGGCGATTGCTCCGTCCGGCGCATGTTTCACGAACACCTGCACCCGGTCGCCGCACATCGGGTTGTCGCCCTTGGCGGAGGCGTCGAAGCAGGCAAGCCGCTTGCCGTGGCGCGGCCGCTGGCTGTGCTCGAGAATGACTTCCTGATAAAGGTCTGCGAGATCGCCGAACATCAGTGAAAGAACTCCCGCACCTTGGCGAGGGCATCGGCGAGGGCGTCGATCTCCCCGGAAGTGGTGTAGAGCGCGAAGCTGGCGCGCGCCGTACTGTCGAGACCGAAGCGGCGCATCAGCGGCTCGGCACAATGATGCCCGGCGCGGACCGCGATCCCCGAGCGGTCGAGCAGGGTTGCGACATCGTGGGCGTGGATGCGCTCGAAGGCGAAGGAGACGACGCCGCCGCGGTCCTGCGCCTGGCCGAGAACGCGGAGGCCCTCCACCGAGGCAAGGCGTGCCAGCGCATGTTCGGTCAGTGCGGCCTCGTGCGCGGTGATCGCCGGATAGCCGATCTCCTCTACGTAGCGGATGGCCGCGCCAAGCCCGATCGCCTCGACGATCGCCGGGGTGCCGGCCTCGAACTTGTGCGGCACGTGAGCCCAGCGCGAACGCTCGAACGTGACCTCGGAAATCATTTCGCCGCCGCCGAGGAAGGGAGGCATCCGCTCCAGGAGCTCGCGGCGTGCCCAGAGCACGCCGATCCCCGTCGGGCCATAGAGCTTGTGGCCGGTGAAGACGTAGAAATCCACGTCCAGAGCCTGCACGTCGACCGGGCGATGCACGATGGCCTGCGAGCCGTCCAGCAGAACTTTGGCTCCGGCCTCGTGTGCCAGGCGGATGATGCGTTCGGCGGGGGTCACGGTGCCGAGCACGTTCGACATGTGGGTGATTGAAACGAGCCCGACCGGGCCCGCGGCCAGCAGCCGCTCATAAGCGGCGAGATCGAGTTCGCCGGCATCGGTGACGGGCACGACGCGAAGTCCGGTGCCGCGCTCATCGCGCAGAAGCTGCCAGGGCACGATATTCGAGTGGTGCTCCATTTCGGAGATCAGCACCGCCCGGCCCGGCTCGAGCACACCGCGCCCATAAGAATGGGCGACGAGGTTGATGGCTTCGGTGCTGTTGCGCACGAAGACGATCTCTTCCGGCTCGCGCGCGTTGAGGAGCCGTGCCACTGCCATCCGGGCGGACTCGTAGGCGTCGGTCGTGCGCTCGCTCATCCAGTGCAGGCCGCGGTGCACGTTGGCATATTGCCTCTCCATCGTCCCGAGCATCGCCGCGATCACCGCGCGCGGCTTCTGCGCGGAGGCGGCGCTGTCGAGATAGATGAGGGGCACGCCGTGCACCTTCTCGCCGAGGATCGGAAAATCCGCCCGTGCATCGGCGAGGGTTTTGGCCACCGATTCCTTTGGAAGGCGCATCACGTTCATAGGGGGCGATCCTTCCACCAGGATTGCACGGCGCCTTCGAGGACGGAGCGGCCCCACGAATGCGGGATCGCTTCCAGCGTCTCGCCGAGGAAGGCGGCGACAAGAATGGCCCGCGCCTCCGCTTTCGGCACGCCGCGGCTTTGCAGATAGAAAAGCTGATTCGGATCGAGCGCGCCGACGGTCGCGCCATGGCTGCATTTCACGTCGTCGGCGAAGATTTCGAGTTCCGGCTTGCTGTTGATCTGCGCCTCTTCGGAGAGGAGCAGCGCCTTGTTCATCTGGTAGCCATCGGTTTTCTGGGCGATGCGATCGACAGCGATGCGGCCCTGGAAGACGCCGTGTGCGCGCTCCGTCAGCACGTTCCGGATCGACTGGCGCGAGGATGCGCCGGGTGCCAGATGCCGGACGACGGTCGTGATGTCGGCGAGCTGCTCGCCACCCAGGATTTGCGCTGCGTGCAAGGCGAAACGGGCGCCTTCGCCAACGATCGCGGCAGTGAGTTCGCTCCTGGCGATGCGCGCGCCGCGCACGAGTGCCACACTTTCGTAAGCGCTCCCGGGGCCGAGTGCGACGTGCAGGCTGGCAAGATGAAAGGCGGCGGCGGATTCGTCCTGCAGGCGGAGATGCAGAAGTTCCGCCTGTTCAGCGAGAACGACTTCCGTCAGCGGATTGTGCAGATAGACCGACGTCCCCAGGGCAATTTCGATCAGGGTGAGGCGCGCGCCGGCGCCGAGGCGGATTTGATGGCGCGGATGGAAGGCGGGCGGGTGCTCCGCATGGCCGGAGGCGAGGTGCAGCAGGACCAGGGTGCCGGCGTCGGCAGAAGGTGCGACGGCGATCCGTGCACCGTCTTCCGCGAGCATCGTGTTGAGGGCGGAAAGCGGCTCAGTTTCGCTCTCGGGCACGTTGCCGAACGAAGGCTCGTTGGCGAAGGACGCCACGCTGAGGCCCGCCTGGCCGCCGGCGGGAAAGCGGGAGAGGTCGGCGCGCATCCGCCCCTGGGCGAAGACGAGGAGCGGTGCCTCGGTTGGCGGCAGGCGTGCGAGGAGGCTCGGCGCGGTGTCGTCCTGATCTTCGGCGCGCGAAAAGACGATTCCGGCGAGCGGGCGGAGGCTGGTGAAACGCCAGGATTCGTCGCGCGTGTCGGGAAGACCGTGGCGGTCGAACCAGGCGGCGGCGCGGCGGCGCAGATCGGGCGGGCCGGGCAGGCGGGGTGCGAGGCCCTGGTAGCGGGCGGAGAAATTTTCCCCGGTCTGCCTCAGCGCTGCGCTCATGCGGCTGCCTCGGCGACGAGACCGGCATAGCCGCTTTCCTCGAGCGAGAGGGCGAGTTCCGGGCCGCCGGAGCGGACGATCCGGCCCTCGGAGAGAACGTGCACCTTGTCGGGCACGATGTGATCGAGCAGGCGCTGATAGTGGGTGATGACGAGGGCGGAGAATTTCTCGCCGCGCAGCGCATTCACGCCGTTGGCCACGATCTTCAAGGCGTCGATGTCGAGGCCGCTGTCGGTCTCGTCGAGGATGGCGAGCCTGGGGCGGAGCAGCGCCATCTGGAAAATTTCGTTCCGCTTCTTCTCGCCGCCCGAGAAGCCGACATTGACGTTGCGCTTCAGCATCTCTTCGGACATCGAAAGCCGCTTCAGCGCGGCGCGCGCCTCCTTGAGGAACTTCATGGCGTCGATCTCGGGCTCGGCCCGGGCGCGGCGCACCGCGTTGAGGGCGGTGCGGAGGAAGTTGGCGTTGCCGACGCCCGGAAGCTCGACCGGATACTGGAAGGCGAGGAAGAGGCCCACGGCGGCGCGCGCCTCCGGATCCATGGCGAGCAGATCCTCACCGTCGAAGCGCACGGAGCCCGCATTGACCGAATAGCCCTCGCGCCCGGCCAGCACGTAGGCGAGGGTGGACTTGCCGGAGCCGTTCGGGCCCATGATCGCGTGCACTTCGCCCTCGGGAAGCGAAAGATCGACGCCGCGCAGGATCGGCTTTCCTTCGACCTCTGCCGCGAGGCCGCGAATTTCGAGCAGCGCCATTTCTTCAGCCCACCGAGCCTTCGAGGCTGAGTGCGAGAAGCTTCTGCGCCTCGACGGCGAATTCCATCGGCAGTTCCTTCAAAACCTCACGGCAGAAGCCGTTGACGATGAGATTGACGGAATCCTCTTCGGAAAGGCCGCGGCTGCGGCAATAGAAGAGCTGATCCTCGGCGATCTTGGAGGTGGTTGCCTCGTGCTCGAGGCGGGCCGTGGGGTTGCGGCTTTCGATATAGGGAACGGTGTGGGCGCCGCAGCGATCGCCGATCAGGAGGCTGTCGCACTGCGTGAAGTTCCGCGCCCGCGCGGCGCGCGGCATGATGCGCACGAGGCCGCGATAGGTGTTGTTGGAGTGCCCGGCGCTGATTCCCTTGGAGACGATCGTGCTTTTGGTGTCGGGGCCGAGATGCAGCATCTTGGTGCCGGTGTCGGCCTGCTGGAAATTGTTGGTGAGCGCGACCGAATAGAAGGCACCGACGCTCTCCGCGCCCTGCAGGATGCAGGAGGGATATTTCCAGGTGATCGCCGAGCCGGTCTCGACCTGGGTCCAGGAAATCTTGCTCTTCCGGCCACGGCAGGCGCCACGCTTGGTGACGAAGTTGTAGATGCCGCCGCGGCCTTCGGCATCCCCCGGGTACCAGTTCTGCACCGTGCTGTATTTGATCTCGGCCTCGTTCAGCGCCACCAGTTCGACGACCGCGGCGTGAAGCTGGTTCTCGTCCCGCATCGGGGCGGTACAGCCTTCGAGGTAGGAGACGTAGGCGCCGTCCTCGGCGATGATCAGCGTGCGTTCGAACTGGCCGGTCGAGCGGGCATTGATGCGGAAATAGGTTGAAAGTTCCATCGGGCAGCGCACGCCCTTGGGGACGAAGACGAAGCTGCCGTCGGTGAAGACCGCGGAATTGAGGGCGGCGAAGAAATTGTCGCCGGTCGGCACCACGCTGCCGAGGTAGCGGCGCACCAGCTCCGGATGTTCACGAACGGCCTCGCTGATCGGGCAGAAGATGACGCCGGCCCGGGCCAGCGTCTCGCGGAAGGTGGTGGCGACGGAGACGCTGTCGAAGACGGCATCGACCGCGACGCGGCTGCCTTCGACGCCTGCCAGGGCGGCCTGCTCGGAGAGCGGGATGCCGAGCTTCTCGTAAGTGCGGAGGAGCTCCGGATCGACCTCGGAGAGGTTCCTGGGGGCCGGCTTTTTCGGTGCGGCGTAGTAATGGATGGCCTGGTAGTCGATCGTCGGATGCTTGACGCGCGCCCAGCCGGGCTCGGTCATCGACTGCCAGGCAGCGAACGCCTTGAGGCGCCAGGCGAGCAGCCACTCGGGCTCATTCTTGCGGGCGGAGATCAGGCGGATCGTCTCTTCCGAGAGGCCCTTGGGGGCCAGCTCGGTTTCGATCTCGGTCTCGAAGCCCCACTTGTAGCCGCCTTCGGTGACGGCGCTGACGGTCTCGATGGTTTCGGCAACGGCTGACATGGCACCCTATTCGACAACGGGAACGGGAGAAGTGCTGGCGGCGGGCCTGGCGAGAGAGACGATGTGGAACGGGCGGGAGACGGAGGCGAGCTGCATGTCCTCGAGCGAGATCGCGGCCAGCGCTTCGCGGATGGCGGCGTTGACGGGATCCCACCGGCCGCGCACCGGGCAGACCTGGAGCACGTCGCAGCCGGCATTCGCACCGTCCACGCAAGCGGTCAGAGCGATCGGCCCGTCGATCGCACCGATCACTTCGGCAATGGCGATTCCGGCGAGCGGCCGCGCCAGGCGGTATCCGCCGTGGGCCCCGCGCTGCGAGGCGACAAAGCCCCGCGCCGCCAGTGTCTTCAGGACCTTGGCAACCGTCGGCTCGGGGATTCCCGTGGCCGCGGCGATGCCGGGCGAAGTCTGCACCTCGGCGCTCTGCGAGAGCCGAACCAGCACCACCACCGCATAGTCGGTGAGCTTGGAAAGCCGTAGCATCTTTCCCCTGCGCCCCCCTCCGACCTTGTATCACGCTAACAGGACTTAAGCAGTCCTGATTGGGGAAATGGCGCAAGACGAAACTGTCGTCAAGGGCCTCCGGGGGCGAATTCGGGGCCGTTCCTCGGGGGTTGCGCCCAACTCTCGCGGCTGTAGCCTTTGCCGGTGCGTGCGGGGAGGGGGTGGATGCCGACGGTGACTGCCGAAGACGGGGTGAAGCTTGCCTATACCGAGGCCGGGCGGGGCGTGCCGATCATCTTCGTGCACGAATTCGCCGGCGACATGCGAAGCTGGGAGGCGCAACTCCGTTTCTTTTCCCGGCGCTATCGCGTGATCGCTTACAATGCCCGGGGCTATCCGCCTTCCGACGTGCCGGGCGACCCGGCTTGCTATTCGCAGGAGCGGGCGACGGATGACATCCGGGCCGTCCTCAGCGGGCTCGGCATCGCACGGGCGCACGTGGTTGGCCTCTCCATGGGCGCGTTCGCAGCGCTGCATTTTGGCCTCAGATATCCGGAAATGGCCTTCAGCCTCGTTGCCGCGGGGGTGGGGTACGGGGCAAGCCCGGAAGAGGACACAAGCGGCGTGCAGGCACGCTTTCGCGGGGAGGCCGCGGCAACGGCGGACAAGATTCGCACCGAGGGTGTGGCGAAATGGGCAACTTCCTACAGCCGCGGCCCGGCGCGCCTGCAGCTTCTGGAAAAGGACCCGCGCGGACATGCCGAGTTCGAGGCGATGCTGGCCGGGCATTCCGCGGCAGGTTCGGCGCTGACCATGCTGGGCGTGCAGCGCGCGCGGCCGAACCTCTATGATCTGGCCGGGAAATTTCGTGCGATGCCGGTGCCGGCGCTGATCATCTGCGGGGATGAGGACGAGCCCACTCTGGAGCCCGGAATCTTCCTCAAGCGAACCATTCCGATGGCCGGGCTGGTCACGCTGCCGCGCACGGGGCATGCCATCAACCTCGAGGAGCCGGCCCTTTTCAACGAGGTGGTGCTGAATTTTCTCACTCATGTCGCTTCCGGCCGCTGGTTGGCACGCGATCCGGCCACGCAATCCGCTTCCATCCTTTCCACCGCGCAGGCGGAGAGAGCGTGAGCGGGATTTCCGAAGGAGTTCTGGCGATGTCCGACACCATTCTCGGCCTTCTTTCAGCCCGGCCGCCCGCGGCGCGCGCGATCGGTGCGCCGGGGCGGGAATGGCTCTACTCCGAGGCGCTGCTGGAGCAGATGGCGGAGACACGGGAGCGGCTGAACGCGGTCGGGATCGGGCGTGGAGACCGGCTTGCGATCGTGCTGCCGAATGGCCCGGAGATGGCGGCGGCCTTTGTTTCGGTTGCTGCGGCGACGTGTGCGGCGCCGCTGAACCCGGCCTACCGCGACGAGGAATTCACCTTCTATATCAGCGATCTGAAGCCGAAGGCGCTGCTCATCCCGGCGGGCATGGAAAGCCCCTCGCGCGCGGTTGCCGCGCGGCTTGGCGTGCCAGAGATCGAACTGATCCCCGATGAGAGCGGGCCGGCCGGGCGCTTCCGGCTGGATTGCTCTGCCATGCCGGCGAGAAGCCCGGCCAAGGGCGGGGCAGCGGAAGCGGAGGACACGGCGCTGGTGCTGCACACCTCGGGGACCACGGCGCGGCCGAAGATCGTGCCTCTTTCCAACGCCAATCTCGCGGCCTCGGCGCACAACATCCGCCGCCATCTGGCGCTTCGGGCAGGCGATGTCTGCCTCAACATCATGCCGCTCTTCCACATTCACGGCCTGATCGGGGCGACGCTTTCTTCGCTCGCGGCCGGTGCGGGAATTGCCGCGACCAACGGGTTCAACGCGATCCGCTTCCTGAGCCAGGCCGAGGAAGTGGGGCCGACCTGGTATTCCGCGGTGCCCACCATGCACCAGGCGATTCTCTCGCGGGCCGAGCGGGAGCGGGAGCGCGCGCGGGCGTTGAAGCTGCGCTTCATCCGCTCTTCCTCCTCGGCGATGCCGAGCCAGGTGATGGCGGCGCTGGAAGGCGTGTTCGGCGCGCCGGTGATCGAGGCCTACGGGATGACCGAGGCGGCGCACCAGATGTGCTCCAATCCGCTGCCGCCGAAGCCCCGCAAGGCCGGGTCGGTCGGCCCGGCGGCGGGCCCGGACGTCGCCATCATGGACGCCGCCGGCAACCTGCTGGCGCAGGGCGCAAGCGGGGAGGTGGTCATCCGCGGCGCCGATGTCACCACGGGCTATGCCGACAACCCGGAAGCCAATGCCCGCGCCTTCACCAACGGCTGGTTCCGCACCGGCGATGAGGGGCGGCTCGACGCGGATGGCTATCTCTGGCTCACGGGGCGCATCAAGGAGATGATCAACCGCGGCGGGGAGAAGATCAGCCCGCTCGAAGTGGATGCGATCCTGATGGATCATCCGGCGGTTGCGCAGGTCGTGACGTTTGCGCTGCCGCACGAACTGCTGGGCGAGGACGTGGCGGCGGCGGTCGTGCTGAGGGAGGGCCAGACGGCCACCGAACGGGACATCAGGGACTTCTGCTCGAGCCGCCTCGCGCCCTTCAAAGTACCGCGCAAGGTATTGTTCATGAATGAAATCCCGAAAGGGGCGACGGGCAAGCTGCAACGTATCGGACTGGCCAGGAAGCTCGGCCTCGCCGGCTGAGCGAACGTGCCGGGGGTTTGTGTTTTCGGGGCGGGAGCGATCGGCGGGCTGATCGCCGCGCGCCTGGAGGCTGCCGGGACGGGGGTTTCCGTGGTCGCGCGCGGCCCGCATTTCGCGGCCATGCGCGCGCGGGGACTGGTGCTCGAGAGCGGCGGGCAGCGCATCGTCACCCGCCCGATGCTCGCGGAAGACCCGGCGAGCCTCGGCCCGCAGGACTATCTCGTGCTGACCTTGAAGGCGCACTCGCTGGCGCCTGCGCTCTCTTCGCTCAGCCCCTTGATCGGGCCGTCCACCACGATCGTTGCGGCGGTCAATGGCATTCCGTGGTGGTACTGCTATGGCCTTCCGGCGCCGTTCACCGACCGGCGCCTGTGCGCGGTCGATCCGGAGGGGCTGCTCTGGAAGGCGCTGCCGCCGGCGCAGACCATCGGGTGCATCATCTATCCGGCGGCCGAGGTTTCGGAGCCGGGGGTGATCGCGCACCGCTACGGCGACCGGTTCAGCCTGGGCGAGCCGGATGGGTCATCGAGTGAGCGCATCCGCCGCTTTTCGCAGCTTCTGATCGCGGCGGGCTTCAAGGCGCCGGTCAGGCCGCGCCTGCGCGACGAGATCTGGGTCAAGCTCTGGGGCAATATGGCGTTCAATCCGCTGAGCGTGCTGACGGCGGCGACGCTCGATGTCATCACCACGGACCCGGACACGCTGCCGACGGTCCGCGCCATGATGCTGGAGGGCCAGGCGGTCGCGGAGAGGCTTGGCGTGCGGTTTGCGATCGACGTGGACCGGCGCATCGCCGGCGCGGCGGAGGTCGGGCGGCACCGCACCTCGATGCTGCAGGACTACGAGCGTGGCCGGCCGCTCGAGATCGAGGCGCTGCTCGGCGCCGTGGTGGAGCTTGGCGAATGGGTCGGCGAGCCCGCGCCGTTTTGTCGCGCCGTGCTCGGGCTGGTGCGGCAGCGGGTGCGGATCAGGGATAGTGGACAGGCTTGAAGGAGGGGAGGAATCGATGGCGGGTCGGCCGATGCTCGAGGGAAAAGTGGCGGTGGTCACCGGGGCCGGCGGCGGCATCGGCCGCGCGATCGCGGTGGCAATGGCGCGGGCCGGGGCGAAAGTGCTGGTCAACGATCTGGGTGTCTCGGTGAGCGGCGAAGGCGGCTCGGCGAGCCCGGCGGAGGAGACGAAAGCGCTCATCGAGCAGGAGGCGGGCGTTGCCGCCGTCAATGCGGACTCCGTTTCGGAGTGGCATTCGGCGCGGAAAATCGTGCAAAGCGCGCTCGACGCATTCGCGCGGATCGACATCATCGTCAACAATGCGGGCATCCTGCGGGACGTGATCTTCCATCGCATGTCGCCGGAGGATTGGCTGGCGGTGATCAACGTGCATCTCAACGGCAGCTTCTTCGTCAGCCGGGCCGCGGCCGAGCACTTCCGCAGGCAGGAGAGCGGCGCCTATGTGCACATGACGAGCACCTCGGGCCTGATCGGCAATTTCGGCCAGGCGAACTATGCGGCGGCCAAGCTCGGCATCGCCGCGCTTTCGAAGTCGATCGCGCTCGACATGCAGCGGTTCCATGTTCGCTCGAACTGCATTTCGCCGTTCGCCTGGAGCCGCATGACCGGCTCGATCCCGGCCGAAACGCCCGAGCAGCAGGCACGGGTGGCGCGGATCCGCGAGATGACGCCGGAGAAGAATGCGCCGATGGCGGTATTCCTTGCCTCGGATGCGGCGAAGAACGTGAGCGGGCAGATTTTTGCGACCCGCCACAACGAGATTTTCGTAATGAGCCAGAGCAGGCCGCTCCGGGGAATCCACCGTGCCGAGGGCTGGACCCCGGAGCAGATCGGCGAGTACGCGATGCCCGCGCTCGCCTCTTCCTTCGTGCCGCTGGAACGGAGCGGAGAGGTGTTCTCCTGGGACCCGGTCTGAGCGGACCTGGTCTGAGTTTGGCGCGGTGGATTTCACGCTCTCCGCCACCGATCGCGCATTCCAGGAGAGCGTGCGCGGCTTCGCCGCTCGCCGCCTGGCGGCAGGCCGGCTCGAGCGCGCACATGATGCGCGCTTTCCGTGGGATGTCGCCCGCAGCATGGCGGAGGCGGGCCTGTTCGGCCTGATGCTGCCGGAGGCGGAAGGCGGGGCGGGGGGCAGTCTTTTCCAGGCGGTGCTGGCGATGCAGGAGATCGCGACTTCCTGCCCGCGCAGCGCGGATGTGTTCCAGGCCGGCAATTTCGGTGCTTTCCGCACGCTCGCCGAATATGCGACATCGGCGCAGAAGGAGCGATTCTTTGCGCCGCTCCTGAAAGGAGAGAAGATCGCAGCGGTGGCGATGACGGAGCCCGATGCCGGCTCGGCGGTGACGGATCTCAAGACGACGGCGACGGCAGATGGTGCTGGCTACCGGCTGAACGGAAGCAAGGTCTTCACGACCAACAGCGAGGATGCCTCGGTTTTTCTCGTCTATTGCCGGTTCGGCGCGGGAGTAGGGGGCATCGGCAGCGTACTGGTCGAGCGGGGGATGGAGGGATTCCGTCTCGGTGCGCCGAGCCCTACCATGAACGGGGAAAGCTGGTGCGCGCTTTATTTCGACAACGTGTTCATCCCGCCTGACCTGGTGCTGCTGAAGGAGGGCGGATTCCGCAAGCAGATTGCCGGCTTCAATGTCGAGCGTGTGGGCAACGCGGCACGGGCGCTGGCACTCGGGGAATATTGCTTCCGGGCGGCAAAAGCGCACGCCGAGGTGCGCCGGCAGTTCGGGCGGAAGCTGATGGAGTTCCAGGGCCTGCAATGGAAATTCGCCGAGATGCGGGTCGCCCTGGACGCCGCGGAGCTGTTGCTGTTGCGCGCCGCGGTGGGCGCCGCCGATCGCCTGCCGGACGCCCAGGAGGTGGCGATTGCCAAGCTCGCGTGCAACCAGGCCGGCTGGCTCGCAGCCAACGAGGCGATGCAGGTGATGGGCGGAGCGGGTTATTCGCAGGAGCTGCTGGTGGAATGGTGCCTGCGCAAGATCAGGGGCCTGATGATCGCCGGCGGCACGCTCGAGATGATGAAGAACCGGATCGCAGAGGGAATTTTCGGCCGCTCGTTTTCGCAGCGGCCGGAATGAGTCTGCTTGCCTCGCTGTTCGCACCTCGGCGCATTGCGCTGATCGGTGCCTCGGCGGATGCGTCGCGGATGACGGCACGGGCGCACATTTACCTGCGCCGGCACGGGTTTCCCGGCACGCTCTATCTCATCAATCGGCGGAGCCGGACGGTCATGGGAGAGGCGGCGTTTGCGAGGCTCGCCGATGTGCCGGAGCCGGTCGATTTCGCCTATGTGCTGTTGCCGACCGCGCTGGTTGCGGAGGCGATCGCCGAGTGCGCGGCGGCGCACGTTGGGGTTGCCGCGATCCTCGCCGACGGGTTCTCCGATGCCGGGCCGGAAGGCGCCTCGGTGCAGCAGGAGATGCTGGCCGTGGCCCGGGCGGGGGGCGTCAGGCTCTTGGGGCCGAACAGCATGGGCATGATCAACGTGAGCGGGCGGATTGCCTGCTCGGTCAATGCGGCGCTCGAGGCCGAAAGCCTGCCCGCCGGAGGTCTTGCGCTGATCTCGCATTCCGGGGGCATGATGGGCGCACTCGTTTCGCGCGCCGCGGCGCGAGGGATCGGGTTCGCCAAGCTGATCGCGACCGGTAACGAGGCGGACCTCGCCGCGGGGGAGATTGCCGATCTCCTGGTCGATGATCCGGAGACCCGGGCGATCCTGCTCTTTCTCGAAACGATCCGCGATGCCGGGCGCATGGCGGCCGCGGCGCGCCGCGCGCATGCGGCGAAGAAGCCGGTGATCGCCTACAAGCTCGGGCGTTCGGAGCAAGGTGCGCGGCTGGCGGTGACGCACACCGGCGCGCTGGTCGGTTCGGATGCGGCGGCGGATGCGTTCTTTCACGCCAGCGGAATCATCCGCGTGGACTGCCTCGAGACGCTGTTCGAAATTCCGCCGCTTGCGGCGTGCGGTCCGCCGAAGCAGCCGCGCCGCGCGGTGAGCGTGGTTGCGACCACCGGCGGCGGGGCGGCGATGGTCATCGATCGGCTCGGGCTGGCGGGCATCAGCGTCGCGGACATGCACGACACCACGCTTGCCGGGGCCGGGAAAGAGGGCGTTGCGAGCGCGCTCGCGAAGGCCGGCAACAGGGACGGTGCCGATCTGGCGATTGCGGTGATCGGCAGTTCCGCGCAATTCCGTCCGCATGAAGCCGTGGCCGGTGTGATCGCGGGAGACAGGGAGAAGCCTGTGGTCGCATTTCTGGCGCCGGAGGCCGAGCGGTCGCTTCGCCTGCTCGCGGACCAAGGGATCGCCGCTTTTCGCACGCCCGAAGCCTGCGCGGATGCTGTTCGCGCCTGGTTCGCCTGGCGGGCGCCACGCACGCCGCCGCCGCTGGCGGATCGGCCCTTCACGACCGGGATGCTTGCAGCTTCTGACGACGAGGTGGGGGCGCGTGCGGTCTTTTCGGCGCTCGGGCTACCGGATGGCGCGAGGCTGGTCGATCCGGATGCGCCGCCGCCGCTGGCCTATCCGGTGGCGCTGAAGGCGGTTGCAGCGGGCCTGGCACACAAGACCGAGGCCGGCGCGGTGGCGCTCGATGTCGCGGATGCCGCCGGGCTTCGCGCGGCGGCGGCGGGAATGAGACGACGCCTGGGCGATCGGATCAGAGGGTTTCTTGCCCAGCCCATGGCGCGCGGCGTGGCGGAAGTGCTGCTCGGCTTCCGGCGGGATCCGTCGGTCGGTCCGATCGTGGTACTCGGTGCCGGCGGGATGCTGGCGGAGATTGATCGCGACGTCGTGGTTCGGCTTGCTCCCGCCAGCGTGGGCGAGGCGAACGAGATGATCGCTGCCATGAAGGGGCTCGCTCCGGCGCGGGGCTATCGCGGACTGCCGAAGGGCGATCTGGCCGCGCTCGCGCGTACGGTTGCGCTTTTTTCGCGACTTGCCGCCCTGCCGGAGGTGGTGGAAGCGGAGATCAATCCGCTGATCGTGATGGCGGAAGGGGAAGGCGTCGTCGTAGCGGACGCGCTTTTGAACGTGGAGATACAGGGCGATCCAGTGTGCCGACTCCAACGCTTGATACCGAAGGATTCACCCTAGACCCGTGTCGGGCTGACTGTGCAGCCCGACACGGGTCTCGCGCTTTATTCGAGCCCGCGATTCACGCCCTCCGACGTTTCCGCCTCGGGCGATCGCGGGCTAGGCGAGGGCGGCCCGATGGATCAGTGGGTCGCGATGTAGGACGCCACGAGGCCGGTCAGAGTGTCCGATGCCGTCTCAGGCAGCATCATCCGGGGCAAGGCGGTCCAGCTTTGGAAGATGACATGCTGGGGTCGGATGCCGAGGCGCCCTTCGATCAGCGCGATATGGCTCTTTGCGTCCGCTACCCAGGCGGCCGAGGTCGGATCCCGAGCGGTTCCGTTGTAGATGATTCCGAGGGGAATGCCTGCCTGGCGGATGACCGGGAGGGCGGCCTCGAACTGGGAGAGTGCATCCGGGCGGTTCCAGACGATGTCGGCGTGCTGGTACGCGAGCGGCTGGCCGGTTGCGTTGCGGAAGGCACTGAACCATTGCGCCATCATCGAGGCCCAGGCTGCGCTGCTCACGGAGGGAATGCCATAGGGTTCGGTTTCGCCGACCTGAACGGAGGGAAAGACACGCCGTGTCTCGGCGATCTTGCGCGCTGCGTCGCCGGCGATCGTTTCAATTGGCGCATGACACGGGATCTTGTTGGCACGGCCATTGAAGATGTGACCGAAATTGAGCGGCTCGTCCATCGTGATGTAGGAGACCACCCCGCCGGCTCTCTGGATGCGCTCCGAATCCCGGAGCATGTCGTGCGGCGCGCCGTAACTCTCGATGCCACGGCCGCAGCCACGGGTCGCCAGATTGGGGCTGGCCTGGATGGCGATCGCGATGTTGTGGCGGCTAAGGAAGCCGACCACGCGGGCGAGCGTTGCGGGGTCGGTTCGCTCGATGAAGCGCTGCGAGAACTGGAAGACCTGGAGATGCTGGGCGACCTGTTGCCAAGCTGTGCCCGGCTGGAAGAGCTCGAGATAATCGTTGGTGCCCCAGCCATTCACCGCACGCCAGACCGGTTCGGTCGCGGCCATCCAGATCTGCGGCGGATCGCCCGCGGCGGCGGCCGGGCGGCTGGCTCCGGCCAGCAGAGAGAATCCGATCAACAGGAAGGCGAACGCGTTCCACGGGGTGAGCAGCCAGCGTCGCCTGGGTACACCTGGGTTGTTCAATGCCGTTCTCTCCTGATGGGGGCGATATCCGAAGCAGTACAAGACAGGTGTACAGCCGCTCGAAGGTTCGCTCGCAGTGCTGCCCGCATCCTATATCGATGAGCGTTGCGCCGTCGACCAGGAATCAGCGCGTCACTCTGCTCAGAGGGCGAGTACACGGTACAACAACGGCTCGAGTTCGTGACCGAAAAGGAACCGCAGCTACGCTCTGTGAGCGGAGATGTCGGGCAGCGGCGTCGGCGTGACGTTGGGTAGACCCTTCATCCGCGTTGCGTGCTCGTTGTCGACCGGATGCTTTTCTCCCTAGAGGCGTGTCGGGCTGACTGTGCAGCCCGACACGCGTCTCGTGCTTTATTCGAGCCCGCGATTCACGCCCTCCGACGTTTCCGCCTCGGGCGATCGCGGGCTAGAGGGGGATGGCGAGCGGGTGCATGACGGGAAAGATGTCACTCCTGTGCCATTCACGCTGCTCCGGTGTGCGATTCCCGCTACCCCGGGGCCGGCCCGCTGCTCTCGATATTCCCCAGCACGCGACGGCCACTCCTCAGAACCGAAAGAAATTCATCAGATCGTCAATCGCGGGTCCGTTGGTCGGCACGTAGGGATTGGATGCGGTGGCGACCGGGTTGGGCAGGTTGTCGCGGCTGCGGCTGCTGACGGTGGGCAGGTTCCAGTTCTTCTCGATGAATTTCAGGATCGACACATGGTCCGCGTAGCTATGGACGACGCGGCCGCCTTTGGAGTACGCGGAGACGACGAGCAGCGGAATGCGCGGGCCGTCGCCGAAGAAATCGAGCGGCTGGATATAGCCGCTGTCGTAGAAGCCTCCGCTCTCGTCGAAGGTGATGAACACGGCGGTGTTCTGCGCGAGCGTCGGATTGGCCTGGATCGCCAGCAGGATCTTCTTCACGAACCCGGCGAAGATGTCGATCTTCGAGAAGACCGGATGGCCATCGTTATACCGCTGGGGCTTGACGAAGGACACTGCAGGCAGGTTGTTGCCCGCAATGTCGGTGTACAGATCCGCCGAATCCCGGATGTCGGCGGTGCGGACCGCCGCATTGGTCATGATCGCACTTTCGAACTGGAACGCATTGCAGAAGGTGCAATAGAGGTTGCTGGTGGGGTCCTGCAGATAGGTGTTGAAGCCTTCACCGTAATAGGTCCAGGAGACACCGGCGGCGAGCAGGACGTCGGCGATGGTCGGGGTCGCGGACGGCGGCTCGGTATTCTTGTTCGTCGCATTCAGCGTGCCGTTTCCGAGATAGGCGGGCATGTGGTTGTCCACCATGTAATAGATGCCGGGCAGGCAGTTCGGGCTCGGATGGTTCGGCAGGTTGCCGAGGTAGCGGACAATCGATGCCACGCCAGGCTGCGTCGTGTCGGCGCATTCCGTGTAGCTGCCGCCCGGGTAGCCGTCCATCGTGTACCAGTTGTTGGTTCCCGGCTGCGGGTTCGGATTCACGATCTCGACCGAAGGTGGCGTGATCGGGTTTCCGTTCCCGTCGCTGAACCAGTAGGCATCCCCGGCCATGAGCATGATGTGATCGGCCGTCGTGCCGCCCATGGCTGCCTGATGAAAATTGTCACCGATCGTGTACTCGTGCGAGAGTGTCAGGAAGAATGGCTCATCGCCGCTCGCCATGTTGTAGAAGCCCATCGAGATTCCGCCTTCGCCTGTCGTTTCGTCGTTGAAACCGGCAGGCTGCTTCTTGTCGGCGTCGCCGGTGCCGGCGGTGACCGCGACCCACGGGTACAGATCCATTCTGCAGCCGCTGGGGTTGACGTGGGTGGCGTAGGCGACACTGCAGTCGGTCTGCTGCCACATCTGATAGAAGCGATGCACCGGATCGTCCGAGTAATCGGCGGAGGAAACGCCCGGACTCATCTGGTACGGCCCACTCGGCAGGCTGTTGGCGTTGGCGATCCGCGTATCGATGCTGTGCTTCGGCAGGCCCGAGGCACCGAGGGTGAGCAGGTAGATCAACCCCGACGGCAGCCCGTAATCAGCGGCGTTGGCAGCGGCGAGAGTGGCGAAGGGTGGCGGGAGGGTGTCGCTCGGAGAGGTGTGCGTCGCGCCTGTATTGGGCGGCGGCAGCGTGGTGTAAGGCCCGGTGATGGTCGGGTGAATCGAATAGACTTTTGTGTCGGAGGCTTGGTTCTGGAGCGCCTTGGCAAAGTCGGGGCCGGGCGTGCCGTCGCTGTTGATGATGCCTTGCGAGAGCAGGTTCAGGACATGCTGGCCGATTTTCGGTTTGTAGGTGGCGTACATGTGATCGAAGGAGCGGTTTTCTCCGATGATGACGATAACATGCGTAATCGGCGTGGTCGCGGTGCTGTCGTTCGGGCCCCCGAACGGTGCCGCCAGCGCCGCGGGGGCCCCCGCCGAGGAAGTGCCGATGAGCGCCAGACCGGCATAGAGCGCCTGACGAAATTCCATGATGCGCATTGTCTTCGCCTCCTCATCGATCAGCAGAAAGGCGCTGTCCCTCGCCGCAAGCGGACGCCCGGCACGGCCACTTCGGGTGCCCATGCATGCACGACGGCTTCTTGCGCGATTGATTCGATCCCCTTTTACATGCCGGCTGAGGCCGGCGCGAGCCTGGCCCGCGGTGCCGCCGTGATCGCGAGCACCGGAACGTTACTTCCGGGCTCGCAGCGAGCCCTGCCCTGGCCGCCCTTCCTCCCGGCCGGACGCACCGGGGCGAATGAGCTTGCTTGCGCCACTGCCGCGCTATGCTAGTTTCCTGCCCTTGTCGTTCGCTGCCGCAGGCAGCAAACGCAAAGGGATCAGCAGGCCACTGAACACAAAGAGCGAGCATGCCGATCCGGCGGCCTCGATGAGATGATGAATTTCGCAGTCGGGGCGTTCGTCCCTGTGCGGTAGCGAAGCCCGGGCGCATGCCCGCTTGCCGGCGGCGGGATCAGTCCATGAGAGCATCGGTTTCGACCCCAGGAGTGAGTGCGTGAAAGAAGTCCTCTTGCACCTCGGCATTCCGAAGACCGGCTCGACCGCGCTGCAGGTCTTCTTCGCGCGCAATTACGGTGCGTTGCTGACGCGCTCGATCGATTACTTCCGGATGGGTGAATTCGACCGCGGGCTCAAGGGCAGGATCGCCGCCGGCAACGGTGTGCAGGTGGCGTGCAGCCTGCTGCCCGCCCATCATCAGCGCCGGATCACCGACGGCGAGCGGTATCTCGGCGAACTCGAACGCATGATCGAGGCGAGCCCTGCGGAGCGTGGTCTCCTCTCGAGCGAGCTGTTTGCCTCTGCCGACCACCAGAAGCTGGCGGCATTCATCGCCCGGCTTGCCGCCAGCGGCCTCCGGGTGCGGGCGATTTACTATATCCGCAGGCAGGACCAGATTCTTTCCTCCTCTTATATCCAGCAAGTGCGGCTGCACGGCTATACGGAGCCCCCCGACGCCTATGTGCGGAATCTGGCGACGCGCAACGACATTCTACGCTACCATTCCTTCCATCGCACCATGACAGGGCACTTCGGCAACGAAAATGTCATGTGCCGGATTTACGAGGAGGCTGTTGCCCGGGAGAACGGCGTCTTTGGCGACTTCCTCGACGCGGCCGGGATTGCCGGCGCGGGGCTTTCCTTTGCCGTTCCCAAGGTGAATGCCAGCATTCCAGACCGGCAGGTGGCGATCCTGCTGCTGCTGAACCGGTTCCGGCCCGGGAAGCAGTTCGTGGACATGGTGATCGAGAACGCCGACAAGAGTGCGAGAGAGCTCGGCCGGCACAGCCTCCTCTCACGGCCGCTACGGGCGGAGATTGCCGCACTGTTCCGGGAAGAGAACGCGAAACTCGCGAGGGAGTCTTTCAAGAGGGCTGAACTGTTCGCTCCCGATCCGCTCGATGGGCCGGAAGACCCGCTGGCGAGCAGCGAGCTGACTGTCGAGGATCTAGTTGTTTTTCTTGGCGGGCTCTTGGTGCGCTTCGACGGGCGGCTGTCCGAGACCGGCAAGATCGCGCGTGCCGCAGCGGCGGAAGCGGGCGTGGCTCTGCCCGAGCCAAGCCTCGAGCAAGGAAAGGCCGACAACGCAACGATCCGCGCCCCGGCCGACCTTTGAGCCGGGCTGGGCGGCTCGGTGCCGCGCAGCGAAGAGGCGGCTCAGAGGCGCGAGAGACGGAGTCTCCTGCCCCCCGACGTTTGCTGCCCGACACGGGTCTTGCGCTTTATTCGAGCCCGCGATTCACGCCCTCCGACGTTTCCGCCTCGGGCGATCGCGGGCTAGCGCGCCGGCAGGGCGCGGAGGGTTATGCCGCGCGTCGGGGCACGGTGCGTCGCAGCTCGGCGATGGCCAGTTGCACGGATTGCCAGAGATCGAGCTCGGCGGTGTTGCCGGCGAGCCGCGCTTCGAGGGCCCGCTCGTCTGCGACCGCGGCGGCACGCACGCCATGCCGCTCGATCAGCGCGCGCGCGACGCGAACCGGTTCTTCGCTGTTCATGGGCGGTCTCCTCCGTTGCGTTGCGGCTGGAACAGGACGTAGGAAGCTTGCGGCTGCAAGTCACCCCTCGGAGACATGCAAGACATGAAGGTCACGCGCCCGCGTGCCGCAAGGAACCTTTGAATGATCACGCCAGCTTATGTCCGTACGATGGCAGCCTACAATCGGGAGATGAACCGCCGGCTGTATGGGGCTGCGGAGCGGCTCACGGATGCCGAGCGGCGGCGGGAGGCAGGGGCCTTCTGGGGCTCGCTGCATGGTACATTGTCGCATCTCCTGTGAGGCGATTCGATCTGGCTCTCGCGCTTTTCGGACTGGCCCAAGCCGGCGGTGCCGCTCAAGGAGAGTGCCCGGATGATCGAGGATTTTGCCGAGCTGGCGGCGGCACGCGAAGAGTTGGATGCGGCGATCTCGGAATGGGCCGGCAGCATGGAAGAGGCCTGGCTTGCCGCCGATCAGATCTGGTTCAGCGCGAGCGCGGGGCGCGAGGTCACGGCGCCGCGCGCGCTCCTGGTTACGCACATGTTCAATCATCAGACACACCATCGAGGCCAGGCGCACGCACTGATCACGCGCGCCGGGGAGAAGACCGGCGATACCGATCTCTCTCTCGTCATCCCGGCGATCGTGGGTGGGGGCTTTCGGCCCTCTTAATTGAGAGGAGGCGGGGAGATGCGCGCAACCCGGTCATCATCGCGGCGGTGCTTCTGATCGCTGCCTCGCAGGCCGCGGCTGCCCAGGATTATTGAGGCCGGATGCTCCCGGGTCAGCCGGGCAACTTCATTTTCGGCTATGGCTCCCGCATCAACTCCGCTTCGCGAAACGCGACCCCGCCGAAGCCGATCCATACCATTCCTGTGCGGGTCTCCGCGGCATTCGGCTACGTGCGTACCGGGGACGAACGGTCCGCGTCAGGATTTACCGGGCTCGGGCTGGCGCGACCCGGGCCCGGAGCAGAGGCGATGACGATCAATGGCGTGCTGTTTCCGGTCGAGGGGAACGAGATGGCCGCGTTCGATGGGCGCGAGGCGGGTTATGCACACGCCGAGGTGCCGCGCTCCGATATCGAGGCGGTCTCCCGGCAGCGCCTTCCGGCACAGGGGAAGATTTGGGTTTATATACCGGAAAGGCCGAGCAAGGCGCCGGGTGTGGATTTGCCGCTGCCGGATGCGTCCTTGCCGCTTCTGCAGCCCTCTTTCGTGCAGCGCGCGATTTCGCGAACTACATCGCTGCCAACGCTGCCAGCCTGATCAACTACGGCGAGCGGTTCCGCGCCGGCGAGCGCATCTCCTCATGCCTGGCGGAGTCCACAGTCAACGCCGTTATCGGTAAGCGCTTCGCCAAGCGCCAGCAGATGCAATGGACGAAGCGGGGTGCCCATCTTTTGCTGCAGACCCGAACGCGCGTGCTCGACGGAACCCTTCGGTCGAAGTTCGAGCGCTGGTACCCCGGCCTCGCCAATGACAGCACGAGCGCCAGTCAGGCCACCGCGGCATGATCCACCCCACACTTTGCGATGCTTTCCTGATTGGGCAAAACACCACGGGGAATCGTTTTTCGCGCCATTCTTCCCGCGCTGCTGCCGAGCGGACAGCGGGCGAGTCGAAGGGCGGCACGCAGCAGGTGCCGCCCGATCGCCGCGCAAAGGATATCGTCAGCCGACCGGGCGCCGGCGTGAGGCGAAGCCGACGAGGCCGAGGCCGAGAAGCGCGGTGCCGAGCAGGGCCAGGCTTTCCGGCTCCGGCACGACCTCGATCGTGAAGCTGTCGGCAGCCGATCCGCTCCCCCACGTCCATGTGTAGGTGCCGGGGGTCATGCCGAGGCTCGCGAAGGTCGCGTCATCGTAGGTCGATGTGTCGGAGAGGGTACTGCCGGAGACGTAGCCCTCCGGCACGACCAGGAGAGAGGAAGTGATGGTGCCGACGATGGGGCCGCTGCCGCTGCTGGGGAAGGTAGTGCCGCCGCTGCCGAAACTCGTTGGCCCCGTGAACCCCGTGTAGACTGTAGTGAACGCGGGACTCGCCGCCGGTCCGATCGTTATTCTTCCGCTGCTTGGCGTCACACTGGTTATGACGATGCCGGTGCCGAATAAACTCAGGTCGGTCAGATCGATTGTTCCGCTGCCCGTGGCGACGACGTTGCCCCCCACTTGCGTGAGTGTCACGATATAGTCGGCCTGAGCCGGCGGGGCGGCCAGGCTACAGCCGACCAGCAGCGCCGCGGCGACTCCCCACGTACGCGTTGTCGATTTCAACATTGTCATGACGCTCCTGTCCTCGCGGGGATCGACGCTTCTCCCTGGTCGTTGCGGTTTGAGTGTCTGGCGCAGCCGGGAGCAGAATGCGCCTCACCCTACCCTTCCAGTTTCGGCGCCGGCGATCGCACCTCCGTTTTCGGACGATGTCGCGGTAGCAGTTGACAAGCAATTCTTGTGCCGCGGCGCAATAAAATGAAAAGCCTAGCAGAAACAGCAGTTTGCTAGGTCACGCGAGATCGCGGGCTGGCGGGATCTGTAAAGTTCTCCGACGGATGTTCGAACTGACCAGCGGATCCGACCACCACTGCCGTCCGCCGTTGCCGCAATTTGCCCTGTGCGACGGGTCGAGTGGGCTGATCGGCAACATTTCGGGATGGCCGATCGGCCGCTGAGCCGTTTCGACTGTAAAGAATCCCGACAAAGCCTCCCGGGACGCCGGCCTGATACCCGCTATCACGGAAGTCTGAGTCATATCCCGCCCGCCCGATAGGGCCCCATTCCAACAGTCGTGTCACCAGCCGCCATTTGAAGTCAGGTGAGGATCGGGATGCGGCTCTCCATGTCGAGTTCGTAGCTACAGGCGCTTGCAATCATCGGGGCTCGTGCTCGCAAACGGCGGCGTTTTCCGCTCGGATTAGCTGCCAATGGGGCGAGCCTTGTGCTCACTTTGTCTGCCGCTGTGCTCGCCATTATCGCGCCGCGCTCGCCAACGGAGGATCGTGCTCACATTGGCTGCCAGCGGGGATGCGGTTGAGCGAAGCCGGGTGCGGCCCTTCTCGCTAGACCGGTGTCGGGCTGACTGTGCAGCCCGACACCGGTTTCGCGCTTGATTCGAGCCCGCGATTCACGCCCTCCGACGATTCCGCCTCGGGCGATCGCGGGCTAACCAGGGTTTCTGACGATCCCCGACGCGTGCCGCCCGGAGCCGTGTATCGGGGCGCCTTCCCTTCTCAGAACTGTTCTTGCCTGTTGTCGAAATGATCGCCTGGGACCCCCGGGGCGCCGTGCCCGGATGGCGAATTATGCTTGCAACGGCGCAAGAAATCCGGCATAGGGCCGCCCGCCTTGCCCGGAGCCCCCTCTTTCCTGGAGCGTTGTCCGCGTGAATTTCTGAGCCCGTTCCCTCGGTGCAGCAATCAGTCCGCAACCGGAATCTGTCCGGGCGGCTTGGTCGTGCAGCAAACCGAGGAGACCGCCATGGTCCGGGCAAACGCGCCGGTTGTCATCGTTCCCACTGCGGAGGCCGAGCGCTGCCTCGGCAATCATCTTCCCGAAGCAGCCCGCCTGGCCTGGCGGGCGATCGCGGCGAGCGGAATGGGCCTCGAGATCGACCATCTCCAGTTCGTCGCCGCCGGGATGCGGCTCGCCCTTCGTTCGCGCCTGCGTGCCGATGGCATCATCGAACTCGCGCTCCGGCTCGGGGATCCGCGGAAGCCTGCGGGGCCGATCGGGCGAGGCGGGCGCGGTTACGCGGGGGCGGGTTTGAGAAAACCGAGATCGCAGCCTGCATCGGCTTGAAGGACCTGCTCGGCGACCAGGCGATCCCAGCCGCGCGGCGGCAGGGGCGGAGCACGCCAGAGGGCGCGGCGGCGGCCGAGGGTTGTCTCGTCCAGCAGGAGGTCGAGCCGCCGTTCGGCGACGGAGAGGCGAATGCGGTCACCCGTTTCGACCAGAGCGAGCGGGCCGCCGGCGGCGGCCTCGGGTGTCGTGTGCAGGACGATGGTGCCGAAGGCAGTGCCGGACATGCGGCAATCGCTGATCCGCACCATGTCCTTCACGCCGGCGCGGGCGAGCTTCTGCGGGATCGGCAGATAGCCGGCCTCCGGCATTCCGGCCACGGAGCGGGGGCCGGCGTTCTTGAGCACGAGGAAGTCGTCGGGGGTGACCTCGAGCGAAGGATCGTCGATGCGTCGGGCCAGATCTTCGAGCCCATCGAAGACGACGGCGCGTGCCTCGCGCTCGAAAAGGGCAGGGGTGGCGGCGCTGCGCTTCAGGATTGCCCCGCGCGGAGCGAGCGTGCCGAACAGTGCGACGAGGCCGCCCAAGGGCGAGATCGGATTCGCGGGCGAGCGGATGAAGCGCCGATCGACGAAGGGCGGAGGCTCCGCGAGCCGATCGGCGAGAGAGGTGCCCGTGACGTCGATCGCGTCGAGATGGAGGAGATCGCGAAGTTCGTAGAGCAGGGCAGGGAGCCCGCCCGCGGCGTGGAAATCCTCCATGTAGCCGTCGCCGGTCGGTTTCAGGTCCACCAACACGGGTGTCTGATGGGACAATTCGTTGAGGTGGTGGAGATCGACCGGGATGGAGCGGCGGCCGGCGATCGCGGTGAGATGAATGAGCGCATTGGTGGAACCGCCGAGCGCCAGCAGCACGATGAGTGCGTTCTCGACCGAGTGCGGCGTGATCAGGTCCGAGGGCCGGACGGGGGCATCGACGAGCTGCATCGCCAGCGCGCCGGCGGCTTCGGCGGCGGCGAGTCGTTCGGCATGCACGGCCGGGATGCTGGCGGTGCCGGGGGGCAGGAAGCCGAGCGTCTCGGTGAGGCAGGCCATCGTGCTCGCGGTGCCCATCACGCCGCAGGTGCCGGCGGTGGTGGCGAGCCGGCCCTCGATCTCGGCAATACGCTCCTTGCTCACGCGCCCGGCCCGGTAGGCCGCCCAGTAACGGCGGCAATCGGTGCAGGCGGCAAGGCGCTCGCCCTCGAAGGACGTGGCCAGCATCGGACCGGTGACGAGGCCGATCACCGGCAGATCGGCCGAAGCCGCGGCCATGAGTTGCGCCGGCACCGTCTTGTCGCAGCCGCCGATGAGCACCGCCGCATCCATCGGCTGGGCCGACAGCATCGCCTCGGTATCGAGAGCGGCGAGGTTCCGATAATGCATCGAAGTCGGGTAGAGCGAGGGCTCGGAGAGCGAGATGGTGGGGAAAGAGAGCGGCAGGCCACCGGCGGCGAGCACGCCGCGCTTCACCGCCTCCACGAGATCGGGAACGGTGCGGTGGCAGTTGTTGTATCCGGAGGCGGTATCGACGATGCCGATGACGGGACGATCGAGGATTGCCTTCGAGTAGCCCATGGAGCGGGCGAAGGAGCGGCGGAGATAGAGGGAAAAGTCGCGATCGCCGTAGCCGGCGGTTTGGCGGGAGAGGCCGCGCTCGGAATGGTTCGGCATCGTCAAATGGTAAGCCGGCAAGGGGGACGCGGCAACTTGTGGTAATATGATACCACAACGGGAAAAACTTGACGGGCATTGGACTTGCCGGCATAAGCCGGCGCCGTTTGCGAGGACGCCGCCGATGAGGACGACGCTTTCACTGAAACCTGCGGAGGTCCGCAAGGACTGGGTGCTGATCGATGCCGAAGGGCTGGTGCTGGGGCGGCTGGCGGCGCTGATCGCGGCCCGGCTGCGCGGCAAGCACAAGCCGCAATTCACGCCGCATGTCGACTGCGGAGACAATGTGGTGGTGGTGAATGCCGGGCGCGTCCGGATCACCGGCAACAAGCTCGACCAGTCGGTCTTCTATTACCATACCGGCTATCCTGGCGGCATCAAGGGACGCACGCTGCGCCAGCGGCTGGAGAGCCGGCATCCCGAGCGCGTGCTCGAAAAGGCGGTGGAGCGCATGATCACCCGCGGGCCGTTGCAGCGGCGGCAGATGCGGCACCTGCATGTCTATGCCGGGCCGGAACATCCGCACGCGGCGCAGGCGCCGCAGAAGCTCGATGTCGCGGCGATGAACGCGAAGAACGCGAGGAGTTGAGCCGATGTCTGCATCCGAGACGCGCACGCTGGCCGACCTCAAGGAGCTGGCGGCCCGCACGCCGGAGATTGCCGAGCGGCCGAAGCTCGAGCCGAGGCGCGATGCCAAGGGCCGTGCCTACGCGACCGGGCGGCGCAAGAACGCGGTGGCGCGGGTGTGGATCAAGCCCGGCAAGGGAAACATCACCATCAACGAGCGCAAGGCGGCGCAGTATTTTGCCCGCCCGGTGCTGCGGATGCTGATCACGCAGCCCTTCCTGGTGGCCGACCGCTACAACCAGTTCGACGTGATCTGCACGGTCTCGGGCGGCGGGCTTTCCGGGCAGGCGGGCGCGGTCAGGCACGGCATCAGCCGGGCGCTGACTTTTTACGAGCCGGAATTGCGCGGCATCCTCAAGGTGGCGGGATTTCTGACGCGCGATCCGCGCGTGGTGGAGCGCAAGAAATACGGCCGCGCCAAGGCGCGCCGCAGCTTCCAGTTCTCGAAGCGGTAGGCTCGGCGCCGGGGGCGGCCCATCGAGGCGGACGCCGGGTGGGCAGTGTCTCGGTTTGAACTTCGGCGTCAGGTGGGAAGGCGCCGGTCCGTTCCCGGGACATTGGAGCGTCGAATCCCCGGGTTCGCCTTTGTGCAGGCGCCTTCGTGCCCGGAACGACCCGCTCATTCGCTGGCGACACGACCGCCTCGTTATCCGGCTTGTTGCCGGGACTTGGCGGCGCGCACCCGGTCAGGCAACCCGTCGTGAGGACCCAGGGCGCGCTTCGGATGATCGTGCCACCAATCCTTGCGTAGCGCTTTGCGATCGAGGTTGAGCGGATAGACGATGCGGTTCTCGGCTTTGCTCCGTTCACCCACCACGAGCAGGCGGACTTCGGCCGGGGTGTTGTTAAGGAAGGTATGCGCGATCCCTGTTCCGGCCGGAAACCCGACTCCATCGCCTGGCTTGAGTCGATGGAGACGGCCATCGACCCAGACATCTGGCTCGCCGTCGATTACATATACAAACTCTTCCTCGGCGCTTTCCGCGTGCGGAAATGATGTACGCCGGCCAGGTGGCAATCTCTCGTGATGAATACCCAACTTTGTCAGGCCGAAGAATTTGCCGAAAGGGGAGCCGATGCTCATCAACTCATCGTCATTCTCATAGTGCCTGTTGTCCGGTTGTTCGATCCCGCTCCAATGGGCGATGAAGGAAGGACATTCTGTCGTTACCATTGAGATCCTCCGGCGTAAGGCCACCAGACTGCCGAACAAACAGGTCACTGTCCACCAATCACAGTGATTGCGTTCGCAGGTAGCCGCATCCGGATCGGACAGCCTGCTCAGGTCTTAGTCCGCGATCGCCCGAGGCGGAATCGTCGGAGGGCGTGAATCGCGGGCTCGAATAAAGCGCGAGACCCGTGTCGGGCTGCACAGTCAGCCCGACACGGGTCTAGTCCAGCATCCGCTTCATGCCGCGACTGCGTATCGTCACGCGGCCGCATGACACACGCCGCCCCAAGCGGACAGGTAGAAAGCCACTCTTTCGCCTGCCAAGGCGGCTGCCGATCCAAGCCGGTCGCCAGCCCACCGATCGGGTAATCCCGGAAACGGACGTTCAGCGCCACCTGGCAGCGGGGCCCTCGCGTCTATTGCGGACAGTCCCAGCAATCGCTTGACAGCCTAGAAGCGGACGTTCGGCTTGGTATGACTGAATGGCCGACTTAAAGTAACCATTCGCCGAGCACCGTGGGTCGGACATTCGCCGGCAAGGTCTGGGATGCTCAAGCGGCCAAGCTACGGCGCTCGTTCGGCCTCGGCCAATGCCAGGGCAACAGCTCGTGGAGGCGGGAGGCGGGATGATCGGCGATCCGCGCCAACACGTCGGCGAGCCAGGCGCGCGGATCGACCTCGTTGAGTTTGGCG
>JASHOA010000047.1 GCA_030041375.1 Acetobacteraceae bacterium | reverse complement strand
AGGCCAATGGCACCCGATCCACCGCTGCGACGATGAAGTGGGCAACATCATTCGCTGGCAGCCAGTCCTTGAGGTCCGGCGGCAGCAGAAAAGACTGGTCACGGTTGAACGGTACGAAGTTCGACATAGCTGGATGCTATCCAGCTATCGAGAATTTGGGTACCCCCCAATCCGACACGCTGCTAGACCCGTGTCGGACGGCCCAGTCAGACCGACAAGGATCTAACCCCTTCTTTCCTCATCGGGTCTCTGCAGCAGAGACCGCTCCCGCCGCACTCGACGGGGCGAAGCGCGTCACCAGTTTCTGCAGGTCGCCGGGGAACCAGGTCCGCACGGCGGTGATCGCCGCGCCGGCCCGCCAGGTCCGCCGATCGACCATGAGGCAGGCCGTGCCGATCCGGATCCCGAGCAGAGATGCCACGGCGGCATCGGCGTTCACTGCGGAAATCTGGTGTTCGGCCGAATGCCAGGGGACGTGCTGCAAAAGCCAGGTGCCGGGCGGTTCGGTGCGGAGATCGGCTTCCGCGATGTTCGGCACTTCGTCGACCACGATCCGCCTTTCTTCCAGGGCAAAAGGCCGCGGCCCCGCGAAATGGCGACAACGCAAGTGAAGGATGGTTGCGGCCGGCGGCACGTCCAGGAGATCGCGGTCTCCCTTGGACGCAAGGCGCTTGCGCAGACTCAGCAGCTCGTACCGGTACGCCTCGTTGCGTGCCAGTATCTCCGCCTTGATGTCCGGAATCGCCAGCACAGCGGACTGGACGGTCGGCCGCCTGACGAAGCTGCCGGCCCGCGGCCGCCGCTCGATCAGCCCGGCCTCGGCAAGCGAATACAACGCCTTGTTGACGGTCATCCGCGCGCACCCGTACTCGACCATGAGCTGGTGCTCGAACGGAATCCGGTATCCGGGGGACCATTCGCCGGAGAGTATCCGGGCCTCGATGTCCGAGCGGATCCGCTGATGCAAGGGGCTTGGCCGCGCCGTCCGGGTCCGGTCGTTGTTTTGGTCCACGCAACGGATCTCCTTGGGCAGATCGCGATCGGCTCCAGGTTATGAACTCCGCCCTTTGGAAACGCCAGACGCCGGGCCGGGAAACTGCGATCGGAAAGAGCTTGCGGTCCCTCCCGGGCGCGCCGGGAGCAACCTGGACAATGCCCCGGCGGCACGATATGTATAGACCTTTGCCCTCCCCTGGGAGAGGGAGGCGGTGCGCTGTGCGGGCGATCGAGCGGGGGTGCGGTGTGAGCGGGCGGTGGACGCCCGCGGGGCGGGAAGGCCCGTCATGACGGTCCCGATTCGCGGGCTGCGCGCGCTTATCGAGCCAGGCTCGATCGCGATCGTCGGTGCCTCGGAGCGTCCCTCGCCGGGACGTTCCCTGGTCGCATCGCTCCTTCGCTTCGGCTACGAAGGTGCGATCTATCCCGTCAATCCGAAATACGCGACGATTTCCAGACTCGCCTGCTATCCGAGCATTCTCGAGGTTCCGACCCCGCCGGACGTGGTCGCCCTTTGCATCGGCCCGGCGCAAATCCTGGAAATCTTCCCTCTCCTCGCCGAGCGCGGTGCGCGCGCCGCCGTCATCTATGCCGGAGGATTCGCCGAACAGGGCGAGGATGGCCGCAAGCTCCAGGACACCATCGCCGGACTATGCCGCGATGGCGGCATCGCGCTCTGCGGGCCCAACGCCATGGGCATTCTCAATCCCGTGGCCCGAAGCATGACCTATCTCTCGGAGTTGCGCGATCCGGCGCGGCTGGCCGGGAATGTCGGGCTGATTTCCCACAGCGGGTCGGTCTGCAACGGCATGCTCGCCGATCTCCGCCGCTTCGGCTTCAGCCTCGTCGCTTCCACCGGCAACGAGGCGGTCACCACCACGGCCGACTATCTCGAATATCTGATCGACGATGACGCAACCAGGGTGATCGCGACGTTCACCGAAACGATCCGGGCGCCCGAGCGTTACGTTGCCGCACTCGATCGCGCGGCCGCAAAGGGCAAGCCGGTCGTCGTCCTCAAGGTCGGCCGCAACGAGCGCAGCCGGCGCGCGATCCAGAGCCATACCGGCGGCCTGGCCGGAGAAGCGCGGGTCTTTTCCGAATTGCTGCGTGCGCATCGTGCGATCGAGGTGCACGAACTCGACGAACTCACCGAAGTGCTGGCCGCCTGCCAAGGCGCGCGATGGCCACGCGGCCGGCGGATCGGCGTGACCAGCGGCTCGGGCGGCCAGTCGGAGCTGATCCTCGATCTCGTGGCACCGCTCGGCCTCGAGCTTCCGCCGCTCCCCGAGGCGGACCGCCGCGAGGCCGAACGTGTCATCGGGCCGTTGAGCGGCGACGGCAATCCGCTGGATTATTGGGGCAATGGCGATTTCCGCACCAACCTGCCGCACGCGCTCGCGACGCTCGGCAGAAGCGCGAGCCACGATGCGATCGTCTATTGCCTGGACAGTCACGACGACCAGCCGCTGGCTCTCCCCGATCGGCTGCTCGAATATGTCCGCTTTCTCGCCGAGGCGGCATCCCTGAACGACAAGCCGCACTACCTGATGAACACAAGGCCGGGCGTGATGAACCGGTCCCAGGTCGAGCTTCTTCGCCGCCACGGAATTCCCGTCATCGGCGGCATTCGCCAGGGGCTTTCCGCCATCGATCGGCTGGCTCGCTTCGGCTGCCCGCTCCCTCCGCCACGCACGGCGCGCCCGCTTCCGGCACAGCGGCTCGAGGCGCTTCGCCCGACCGGAGCGGGCAACGGCACGATCAACGAGTTCCAGGCCAAGCGGCTGCTGGCTGCTTGCGGAGTGCCGGCGCCCCGCGAGCATCTCGCGGCCACGATGATGGACGCCCTCCGTGCCGCATCCGATATCGGCTATCCGATCGTGTTGAAGGCGATCGCCGAGCGCATCCCCCACAAATCGAATCTCGGCCTGGTCGCGCTCGCCCTTCGCTCGGAGAACGAACTCTCCGCAGCATGGGACTGCCTCAACCGCCGCGTGGACGCGCTCGGGCTCAGGCCCGATCTGGCCGGATTCCTGGTCCAGGAATTCGTCTCCGACGGCGTCGAGTTCTTCGCCGGCATCTCGCGCGACGCCGATTTTGGCCTGACCCTCGCCGTCGGCTCCGGCGGGACCGATATCGAGCTGGTGCGGGACTTCGCGCTCCGCCTCCTCCCGCTGCGGGAGGGCGACGCGGAGGCGATGATTGCCGAAACCAGGCTCGCCGCACGGCTTGCGGAGCGCCCGGGCGGCCCGGCGCCGGACCTCGCTGCGCTGGCCGACTGCCTCTATGCACTCGACGATTTCGTCCGCGCCGCGGGTACGCGTATCGTCGAACTCGATCTCAATCCCATCAAGGTCCGCCCCGCCGGGCAGGGCTGCGTCGCCGTCGATGCACTGATCGTTACGAAACCATCTGCCGGGGAGACAGGCCCGTGAGTGATGCAGCCGCCCTCTACGAGACCGACGACAAGGTCGGCATCGTCACGCTCAACCGGCCGCACAACCTGAACGCCATCAGCGAGGAGATTCGCTCCGGACTCAGCGCCGCCTTCGCCCGTGCCGACGATGATCCGCTGACGAGCGTGGTCGTGCTCCGGGCAGCGGGGCGCAGCTTCTGCGCCGGCTACGACATCAGCCGCGGCGAGGTCGAAAAGGAATCCTGGCGACACGACGCACTCAAATGGCATGCCCATCTCGCCCGGTCGCTCGCATTCGAGATGATCCCCTGGCACATGCGGAAGCCGGTGATCGCAGCCGTCCAGGGGCACGCTCTCGGCGGCGGCTGCGAGATCGCGATGTTCTGCGATCTCACGATCGCGGCCGAAGACGCCCTGTTCGGGGAACCGGAAGTGCGGTTCTCCAATGTCGGCCCCGCCCTCGTCATGCCGTGGCTCATCGGCTACAAGAAGGCCCGTGAGCTCTTGTATCTGGGCGACATGATCGACGCCAGAACCGCTCTCGAGCTTGGCATGATCAACCGGATCGTGCCGACGGAGGAGCTTCAGACCGCGACGCTGCAATTCGCGCGGCGGATGACCCTGATCGCGCCCGAAGCGCTTTACGCGGCCAAGCTGGCCATCAATCGCGGTGCCTCGATGGCGGGATTCGGCGATGCCATGCAGGCCGGCCTCGACATCGTTGCTCCGCTTTACGCCGCCAGGACCGAAATCGGCTCGAAGTTCGTCGAAATCACCCGCCAGGAGGGCCTGGGCGCCGCCCTCAAGTGGCGGCGCGCCGCGTTCGAGGCGCTGGAACAACAGAAGTCCTCACGATGATTCCCGGCGCCATCGACTGCGACATTCATCCCGCCCTTCCCGGGCTGAAGGCACTCTATCCGTATCTTCCGGAGATCTGGCGCGACCTCTTCCAAGACCAGGCGATGCACGAACTGGTCTCGAACAGCTACCCGCCCGCCGCACCGCTCGCGTTCCGCCCCGGCTCACAGCCTGGCAACGGCTCTCAGGCCGCACAGCTTGCGGATCTGCGCAGCCAGGCATTGGATACGTGGGGCACAGGGCTCGCCATCTGCAACTGCCTGTACGGGGTTCAGCTCGTCTTCAATGAGGATCTGGCCGCCGCCATCGCCCGCGCCATCAACGATTGGCTCGCCAGAGAGCTGCTGGACCACGAACCGCGTTTGCGCGCCTCGATCGTTGTCGCCCCGCAGAACCCGGGTCTGGCTGCGGAAGAGATCGAGCGCTGCGCCGAGGACAGGCGCTTCGTCCAGGTGCTGATGCTGGTCATGGGCGATATGCCCCTGGGCCGCCGCTTCTATTGGCCGATCTATGCCGCCGCGGAGCGCCATGGCCTGCCGATCGGCGTGCATGCCGGCAGCAGCTATCACAACCCGACCACGCCGACCGGCTGGCCCTCCTACCACAGCGAGGAATACGTGAACCAGGCGCAGGCATTCCAGACCCAGCTCGGAAGCCTGGTCTGCGAGGGCGTATTCAAGAAATTCCCGAGCTTGCGCGTCGTGCTGATCGAGTCCGGCGTGACCTGGCTGCCCGCCACTCTGTGGCGCCTGGCGAAATTCTGGCGCGGCTTGCGGAGAGAAGTTCCATGGGTCGACCGGACGCCGGCAGAACTCGTGCGCGAGCACGTGCGGCTGACCTTGCAGCCCTTCGATGCGCCGCCGCGCCCCGAGCAGTTCGAGCGGCTATGGGAGCATCTGGGGTCGGACGAGTGGCTCCTGTTCTCGACCGACTATCCGCACCGGCAATTCGACGGCGATTCGCCGCTGCCGCCGGGGCTGTCGCCCGCGGCGATGCAAAAGATCCTGATCGACAACGCGCGCGCGACCTATCCGCGCCTGGTGGAGGCCATCCCGTGAACGTCAGCACTTCGCAGCCAATGCCGATTGCCCGCGAGATGCTCGCCGGCATGGCAATCATCGATTGCGACATCCATCCGGCGCCGAACTCGATCAAGGATGTCTATCCGTGGCTCGAGCCGCGCTGGCGGAAGCATCTGGATACCTTCGGTCCTCTCCGCCGGCACGGTTGCCTGACCGGGCCGGCCTATCCGAAAGGGACACCCGGCGCCAATCGCCGGGATGCCTGGCCTCCGGGCCATCGCAAGCCGGGCAGCGATCTCGGCTTCATGCAGGCGCAGCACCTCGATCCGAACAACGTCCAGCTCGGCATTCTCAACATGATCTCGCCGCATCCGGGCGGCATTCAGAACCCGGACCTCAGCGCCGCCTTGTGCACGGCGTTCAACGATTGGCAGATCGCCGAGTGGAGCGCGAAAGATGCGCGGCTCAAGGCCTCGGTCCTGGTGCCGTACGAGCAGCCGGCAGCCGCAGCGGCGGAGATCGATCGCCGCGCCGGGGATGCGAGCTTCGCCCAGGTCCTTCTGTTGAGCCGGACGGCCGAGCCGCTCGGGCAGCGTCGCTACTGGCCCATCTACGAAGCCGCCATCCGCGCCGGCCTGCCGGTCGGCATCCACGCCTTCGGCTATGGTGGCGCGCCGCTGACGAGCGCCGGCTGGCCTTCCTTCTACATCGAGGAGATGCTGGGCCACGCCGCGTGCTGCCAGTCCGTACTGACCAGCATGGTCATCGAGGGTACGTTCGAACGATTCCCGGCCCTGCGCGTGATCCTGATCGAGTCGGGATTTGCCTGGATGCCATCCCTGGCCTGGCGCCTCGACAAGAACTGGCGGTCCATCCGCGAGGAAGTCCCGACGCTGAAGCGTTTGCCGTCCGAGTACCTGCGCCAGCATGTCTGGCTCACCACCCAGCCGATCGAGGAGCCGGAGGTGAGAGCGCATCTGCTGGACATCATGGAATGGATTGGCTGGGATCGGTTGATGTTCGCCACCGACTATCCGCACTGGGACTATGACGATCCGGCGCGCTGTCTGCCGGTCCGGCTGAGCGCCGATCAGCAGTCCCGCCTGTTCCGTGACAACGCGCGCGCCGTGTTCGGAGCGAACTGAGAGACGGGCCGCACCAGAGCCGAGAAAAAGCAATCGGGCCGCCGGGGAGAATCATCATGCGGCATCGAAGCCTTTCGCCGCGCCTTTGTCTGACATGGTGCTGCTCCGTCCTGGCCATCGCACTGCTCGCTTTCGCCTGCATGGGACAAGCCGCCGCTCAGCAGTACGGCGACTGCAAGGTGACTGGCCAGAAGGGTGCCTGGCATATCATCCCGCTGGTGCCGGGCCAGCTCACCGTCCGCGCCAATCTGCCATCCCCGGGCTGGTGGAACGGCGACACTCCGGAGAGCGTCAGGAACGGCTTTGAATATTGCATGGCCGCCAACATTGCCTGGCGCGCCGGGCTCGACAAGCTCGTCGTGGTCACCGCTTCGTGGCCGCAGGTCATTTCCGGGGCCTTCAAGAACTTCGACCTGACCCTCTCCCAGGCCTCGATCACCGAGGCGCGCAAGAAGACGGTCGATTTCTCGATTCCCTATTTCGATTCCGATATCGGAATATTGGTAAAGAAGGGAACCGAGATCGACAATGCGAATGTGAGGAACGTGCGCATCGGCGTCTATCAGGCAACCACCGGCGCCACGTTCGTCATGAACGTCCTGAAGCCGACGAAACCGATGAAGGTCTATCCCAATGTGCCGGCCATGATCGCCGCCCTCTATGCCGGCGAGATCGACGCCGCCATGGACGACACCGCGGACATGCTGGGGTGGGCAGAGAAGTCCAATGGCGCATTGGCCGTGGTCGGCCAGTTCCACACCGGTGAGCACTATGGCGCGATTCTTCCCAAGGGCTCACCCAATGTGAAGGCGTTCGACGACATCGTCCAATCGCTGAAGGACGACGGCACTCTCCAGCGGCTCGCAACCCGGTACCTCGCCGCCGCGTGGGGCATCGATCCGACCAAGATCCCCTACTTCAGCCCGTAGGGCAGCTATCTGCCGCCGGTCCGGGAGCGGCTCATGCCTTGAGCGTCTTCCAGTCCACGCCCTTCTCGAACGCGGCGGCGGCGCGGTAGATCGTTTCCTCCTCGAACATCCGTCCCGTCAGCATCAACCCCACCGGCAGGCCGTCCACCAGCCCGCATGGCAGGCTCATCGACGGGTGATGCGTGCAATCGAAGGGCGCCGTGTTCGGCAGCATCTCGAAGGCGCGCTGGATGATGAGCTCGATGGGCGCGTCGGAAGGTGGCAGCGGCGTTGCGGGCATCGGCAAGGTCGGCATCAGCAGGAGATCGTAACGGGCAAGCACCGCATCGTAGGCCGCCCTGAGGCGCCGGACCAGGTTCTGCGCCTTGCCGTAATAATGGCCGCGATGCACCCTCGTCATATAGTGGCCGAGCAGCATCGTGTTCTTGAGCGATTCCGAAAGCTCGTCCGCGCGCATGCGCCAGGCGCTGTGAAAGTCCATCAACGAGGTGAGATAGAGGCCCTGCCAGTTGAATCCGAATCCGTTGCCGTGCATCATCTGCACGGTTGCGCCCTCGGCCGCGACCGGCAGCCAGATCGCGGGCCCGGCGCGGTGCAACGGAATCGATGCCGATTCGACGACCGCACCGAGGCCGCGGAAGCGGTCTGCCGCCTCGCGCACCAGGGCGTCGGATGCCGGCATCGATTGCGGGTGGCCGAAGCCCTCCTCGACCACCGCGACGCGAAGGCCCGCTGCCCCGCTTCCCAGCGCCTGGCGATACGGTTTCGCCGCCGCACCGTACTGGCGCGGATCGAGGCCATCGGGGCCGGCCAGCACCTCCAGCAGCAGTGCATTGTCCTCCACCGTCGCGGCCATCGGCCCGGTGTGATCGAGCGTCAGTTCGATCGGCATGATGCCGCTGTACGGCACCAGGCCCCAGGTAGGCTTCAGACCGTAGACGCCGCAGTACGACGCCGGCATGCGGATTGAGCCGCCCTGATCCCCCCCGATCGCCATCGGGACCTCGCCCGCAGCGACCACCGCGCCGCTGCCAGACGAGGAACCGCCGGCCGAGTAGCCGGCGCGATGCGGGTTATGCACCGGCCCGGTGGCACTGGTATGGCTGCCGCCCGAGAAGCAGAAGTACTCGCAGACCGTCTTGCCGACGATCGTGCCGCCCGCATCCAGGATGCGCGTCACGATGGTGGCGTCGATTTCCGGCGTGTAGCCCTCGAGCGTCGAGGCGCCGTTCATCATCGGCACACCGGCGAGGCAGATATTGTCCTTGAGTGCGATTTTCTTTCCTTTGAGCTTGCCGGACGGGGCGCCCTCGACGGTGGTTCGCACGTACCAGGCATTGAACGGATTCTCTTCCGCGCTCGGGCGCCGCCCCGGGGTACGCGGATAGGTGACGGCCGGCACTTCGTCTGCCATCTGGTCGACGAGATTATAGGCGGCAACAGCGCCGCCGAGGGTCGCGAGGTGCGCCGCGAGATCGGCCTCGCTCATGCTGAAGCCGAGATCTTCGGCGATCTCTCGCAACTGCGAAACGGTGGGCAGCTTGACTGTGCCGAGTGGCATGATGTCCTCCCTTGACGAAACGGCTCAGGCTACGCCGATGAACTCGGCGACCAGCGCGGGATCGCCCAGGGCTTCGCGGGCGATCTCGGCGCCGATGCGGCCGCGCTGGATCAGGAGCGCGCGGTCGGCGACAGCGTGGATGAAGTCCAGGTTCTGTTCCACCAGCAGCACGGTCAGGCCGCGGTCGCGCCGGAGTGCTGCGACCCGCTCGACCAGCGCGGCCACGATGGACGGCTGGATGCCCTCGGTCGGCTCGTCCAACAACAAGAGCCGCGGCCGGCCGCAGAGTGCGCGCGCGACGGCGAGCAGTTGCTGCTCCCCGCCCGACAAGGTGCCACCCGGCCGATCCAAGAGTCGGCCGAGTTCGGGGAACTCATCCAGCACCTGATCGGCAACGGACGCCGGTGCGCGGCAGGCGATGGCGGCAAAGCGCAGGTTGTCCCTGACCGTGAGGCCGGGAAAGATTTGCCGCCCCTGCGGCACGTAGCCCAGTCCCGCCCGCGCCCTGAGGTGCGCCGGCAGGCGCTCGACCGCCCGGCCTTCCAACTCGATGCTGCCGCCGGTCGCGGGAATGAGGCCCATCACCGTCTTCAGCAGCGTCGTCTTGCCCATCCCGTTATGGCCGAGGATGCCGACGCAGGTGCCGCGCGCCGCCTCGAGCGAAATGCCGTGCAGCACTTCGATCCGGCCATAACCGGAGCTGAGGTCCCGGATCCGGATCATGGCTGCTCCGGCCCGGCCGGACCGACAGCTTTTCCAAGGTAGACATCCCGCACGCGCGGATCGGCAAGCACGCGCTCCGCACTGTCCTCCATCAGCACATACCCCTGATGGAACACCGTCACCGTCTTTGCGATCGCGCGGATGAACTGCATGTCGTGTTCCACCACCACGATGGCATGGCGGCGGTTCAGTTCGCGGATCAGTTCCGCGGTGCGGGCAGTCTCCTCGACGCTCATGCCCGCGGTCGGCTCGTCGAGGATGATCAGGTCCGGCTCCGGCGCCACCACCATCGCGAGTTCCACCAGTTGCCGCTGACCATGCCCGAGGCGCCCCACCTCGTGCCGCACGAGCGCGGCGATGCCGAGCCGATCGAGCACCGCCAGTGCACGGGAGCGGGCAATCGCTTCGTTATGCCGCCGCCTGAGCGCCAGGAGGACACTCTCCATCACGTCCAGGCCGTCGAACAGCGAGGGCACCTGCGTCTTGATGCCGACGCCGAGGCGGGCGATGGCGAAGCTGTCGTAGCCGGTGACGTCGCGCCCGCGAAAGCGGATGCGGCCCGCGGTCGGCTTGTACTGGCCGGTGAGACACTTGAAGAAGGTGCTCTTCCCGGCACCATTGGGGCCGATCAGGCAGCGCAATTCACCCTCGGCGATGGCGAGGCTCACGCCGTTCACGGCGCGCACGCCACCGAAATGCATCGAGAGATTCTCGGTCGCGAGCAGCGCCGTCATCGCGCCGCGCCGCGCCGGCCAAGGCGCGCCGCCGCCTCGGTTGCGGTCGGCAGGATGCCGCGCGGGATGACCAGCACCGCGGCCATCAGGATCACGCCGAGGATGAGGTTCGGGCTGACATCCTTCAGCGTTCCCGCCCACGCCGTCAGCATCTGCAGCACGATCGCGCCCAGCATGGGCCCGACCAGTGTGCCCAGGCCACCCACCATCACCCAGATGATGACCTGTGCGGCGTAGAACAGCGAGAACATGGTCGGGCTGACGAACACGCAGTTGGCGAACAACATGCCGGCCAACCCCGCGATCGCGCCGCCGATCGCGAATACGCCGAGCTTGTAGAGCCTGACGTCGTAGCCGAGCAGCTCCGCCCGGGTCTCGTTCTCCTTGACCGCCACCGCGGCGCGGCCGAAGCGGCTGTGCAGCAAGAGCTTGCAAATGACGTAACTGAGCGCGAGAGAGATTGCAGCGACACCGAATATCTCTTCCGGTGCCAGCGCATTGCCGGGCTCGCCTGGCACGTTCAGCGGCGGCGTGGAGGGAATGCCGTTGAACCCGCCGAGCGGCGCCGCCCCGATGTGCCATTGCGCACCGGCGGTCGAGTTGGCGAAGTTGAACAGGATCAGCGTCACTGCGAAGGTGATCACGCCGACATAGATATTGCCCACCCGGCCGAAGAACATCAGGTAGCCGAGGAGCGCGGCGAACAGGGCCGGCACCGCAACGGCGATCGGCACCGCCCAACTGGTGCCGGTGAGATTGAGCGCCGCGACGGCGTAGGTGTAGCCGCCCAGGCCGAAGAATGCGGTCTGGCCGAAGCACAGGATGCCGCCGAAACCCCACACGAATGCGAGGCTGAGCGCCAGCACCGCCATCGAAACATAGATCGTCGCATTGATGAGAAGGTAGAGCGGCAACAGGCGGGGCAGCGCCCACGCCGAGATCGCCGCCAACAGCAGCGCCACCACGATCTCGGCCCAAGGGAAGCGGCGGATCACAGCGCGCGGCGGAAGAAGCGCCCGGTGATGCCCTGCGGCAACAGGCGGAGCAGCAGGACCGCAACGACCAGCATGATGACCTCGCCCAGCACCGGCGTGGTGAAGTAGGTCCCGAGCGTCGAGACCGAGCCGAGCAGCGCCGAGGCCGACAGGGTGCCGGCCAGCATGGCGGCGCCTCCGGTCAGCACGGTGATGAAGGCACGCGCGATGTAGAGCGTCCCCATCGTCGGCACGACGCCGGAAAAGGGCGCGATCAGCGCCCCGGCAAGGCCGGAGATCGCCGCACCGGCGGTGAAAGTCGCCGCATATACCCGGCCCGGAGACACCCCGAGTGCGGCTGCCATCTCCGCGTTCTGCATGGTGCCGCGCGCGATCAGCCCCGCCGGGGTCAGGCGCAGCACCGCCCAGGTGCCACAGAGCAGCACGATCGCGGCGCCGATCAGGAACAGCCCGTAGCTCGAACTGCGATAGCCGCCGATCGCGATGCTGCCGAGCGGGGCGGAGAAGCCGCTGACCGAATCGCCGAAGATCATCGTCACGATCCCGATCAGGGCGAGCGAGAGGCCCCAGGTCGCCAGCATCGTATCGAGCACTCGCCCGTAGAGCCCGCGGATCAGCACGCGCTCGACGGCGGCCCCGATCGCGCCGACGACGATCGGGGCGACCACCAGCATCGCCAGCCAGATGTTCAGCCCTGCCCGCACCGAGATGATGGCGCTGTAGGCGCCGAGCATCAGGAACTCGCCGTGCGCGAGGTTGATGACGCGCATCATCCCGAAAATCACCGCCAGTCCGAGGCTGATGATCAGCAAGGTGGCGACGCCGGTCGCCACCTGCAGAAACACCGCAAACGCAAGGTCCAAGGCCGGGACCTCAGAGCTTGACGTCGATCACGAACTGCTTGTTGGTGTTCGGGTACTTGATCAGGTTGCAGACCGACTGCGTATCGGACGGCGGCTGGTCGGCGAAGCTCTGCAGCACCTTGAAGCCGTGATCCTGGCAGACCGCCAGATAAACGTTCAGGGAGCAGTGGTTGGTCTGGCCGTCGATCACCGTCTTGCCGGGCGGGCCGTCGTTCGTGATGCCGCTCTCCAGCGCCTCGATCACCTGCATGCGCTCGATCGTCTTCGCCTTGCGCACGCCCTCCGCCCAGAGATTGAAGCCGACATAAGTGCGCATCGCCAGCTCGCCGCCGAGATAGGGCGCGTTCGGGCCCATCTTGGCATGGAACTTTTCGAGGAACGCCTTGTTCGCCGGCGTATCGACCTCCTGGAAATAACTGAACGCAGCGACGATGCCGTTGCCCTCCTCGGGCGAGAGCACCAGGCTCTCGTCGCCTACTCCGAACGTGGTCGAGGCCATCGGGATGCGGTTTTTCATCCCCGCCGCCGCCCACTGGCGATAGAACGAGATGTGGGCGCCGCCGACCAGGGCGGACATGATGACGTCCGGCTTGGCGGCCTGGATCTTCTGGATCGCGGGGCCGAAATCCGTCACGTTGAGTGGGAAGAAGTCAACCGCAACGACATCGCCGCCGCCGTCGCGGGCGTACTTGACCACCCATTTGCTGGTGATCTGGCCGTAATTGTAGTCGGCGGCCAGGACGTAAATCTTCTTGCCCCAGTTCTTCAGGACATACGGAACCACCTTGTTCACGTTCTGCGCCGGGGTCGAGCCGGTGCAGAAGCAGTTGCGGTCGCAGACGCCGCCCTCGTACTGGGTGTTGTAGAAATAGAGCGTCCGGTAACGATCGAGAATCGGCCGGATCGCCTCGCGCGAGGCCGAGGTGATGCCGCCATGCACCACCGCCGCGCGGTCCCTGGTCGCCGCTTCGGTCGCGAACTGGGTGTAGAGCTGGATGTTCGACTGCGGATCGTAGTTGATGAGCTTGATCGGGCGGCCGAGCAGCCCGCCCGCTTCGTTGCACTCATCGACCGCGAAATCGAGGCAGGCGATCATCGGCTTGCCGTAGATGTCGAGCCCGCCCGAGGCGTCGTGGATGCCGACCACCACGATCGGATCGGCGCCGAGCGCGGCGTGGCGCATGATGAACGGTGCAGCGAGCGTGGCCCCGAGCCCTGTGAGCGCGGTGCGTCGTCGGACTGTCATGGTCGTTCCCCCTTCGGTTCCGGGCGGGGCCGGCGCCCAGGCACCTTGATCTCTCCGCCGCGTTCGCAGCCACGATAATTGAGAGCAGCGGATTGCGCCATCCGCCCTCATACCGGACAGCGATATCGACATCGCGACGCTGACCCAGAGCGAAGTGGCCCTGGACGGTGGGCCGGGAGCACGATATGTCTAGACTTGTTGCGACGGCAAGGTGCGAGCGGAGATGGTCATGAGCGCGGGCCGCGGGCCATCAGGGCGTGGCGCTTCCCCGCCCTGGCGCGATCGCCCGTTTTCCATGCCCTGCTCCCGGTGTCCCCATGACCGGTCGTTGCCACTGCCGCCGTCCTCATAGCTCGCCATGGCAGGGAAAGCTGCCCGGGATTCCTGCGGCGTGGGGCAGACGCACATGACCACGCGCGTCGCAGCGGCGAGCGGCCACGAATACGCCCCGGGCCGTAACCCGGCCGGCGGCACGATGCGCGAATACATGCAGATGCTGCGCGCTCAGGGGCAGTTGCTCGAAGTGCATCGGGAAGTTTCACCGAAGCACGAGCTGGCCGCAGTCACGCAGGCCGTGCAGCGAAGTTCGGGCAAGGCCCTGCTCTTCCACCGGGTGACCGGCACGAACCTCTCGGTTCTGACCAACATTTACGGATCGCGGGAACGGCTGGCGCAAATCCTCTCGATCGACCCGGCCGATTTCTGCCGGCAATGGAACAACCTGGTGACTCTCGCGCCGCCGGTCGCCGATCCGCTTCCCGTGCTGAGCCGATCCGCCTACGATCTCATCGACTGCCGGCTGAGCGACCTGCCGCTGATCACCTACGCGGAGCACGACGGCGCGCCCTACTTCACCTCCGCGATGTTTCTCGCCCGGGAGCCGGAAACCGGGGTCCCCAATCTTTCCTTCCATCGCTCGATGTATATCAGCGACGAGGAGCTTCGCTGCCGGCTCGCCCCGCGACATCATCTCACGCTCTACCACGAGAAGGCGGAGAAGATGGGGCAACCGCTCGAGGCGGCGATGCTGATCGGCCCGCCGCCCGCCGCTTTTCTCAGCGCCGCGGCACCCATCCCGTACGAGGCCGACGAGCTTGAACTGGCCGCCAAGCTGCAACGGAAGCCGCTCCCGCTCCGTCCCTGCCGGCACGTGAACCTGCTGGTGCCCGACAGCACCGAGATCGTCATCGAAGGACGCTTCCTTCCCAACGAGCGCCGGCCGGAAGGTCCGTTCGGGGAATTCATGGGCTACTACACGCCGGTTGGCCCCAACGCCGTCTTCGAGGTGCTCGGCGTCACCCGGCGCGCCGATGCCGTGTTTCACAGCATCAATTGCGGGTCACCCGAAGAAGTGCTGACGCTCGAGCTCTCGATCGCCGCCAACATCTATCAGCGCGTCAGCGCCGTTCTGCCGGGCATTCTCGATGTCACGTGCCAGCCATTCGTACTGCACACCGTGATCAAGATCCGCCAGCAATACGAAGGCCATGCGCGCCAGGTACTGTTGGCCGTCCTGGGCTCCGAACCGACCTGGGCCAAGGTGATCACCGTCGTCGACGAAGACGTGGACATCTACGATATGAACGACGTCATGTGGGCGATCCTGACCCGCTCGCGCGTCGATCGTGATACGATGATCATCCCCGATACGCCGACCTTCTATCGTGACCCGCACAAGGACCACTGGGGCCGGATGGCCATCGACGCCACGGCTCCCTTCGCGCGACGCGAGGAATTCGTACGCAAGCGCATCCCGGGTGCGGATGCCATCGATCTCCAGGCCTATCTCGCAAAGCCGTAGCCGCTAACCGGAAAGACACCGGGAACGACCAACAGAGACAAGGGGAAGCCGAAATGTTCCGCAGAATGTTCCGTCTCGCTTGCCTGCTCGGCGCGCTCGCTCTCTCCGCCGCTCCGGCACTGGCGCAGTCGCCTCCTCACAAGGTCACATTCCTTACCAACTACACCTTCGCCGGTCGCGACACTCCGTATTTTGTCGGCGTCGCCAAGGGCTACTTCCGCGACGCCGGCTTCGATGTGACCGTCGAGCCGGCTACCGGCAGCGGCTTCGTGGTGACGGCGATCGACAGCCACAAGGCGGACTTTGGCATGGCCGACCCGGGCTCCGTCATCAAAGGCGTCGCCAGTGGCGCAAAGGTCAAGGCCTTCATGGTGTTCATGGATAACGACACCAGCGGTCTCGCCTCGCTCAAGCCCTATCCGACACCGCAATCACTGTACGGCGCGCGCCTTGCCGCCGCGGAATCGGACAGCGCCCGTGTCATCCTGCCGATCATCTTTCACCAGAAGGGGCTCGATATCGGCAAGGTCAACTGGATCGCCGCCGATCCCTCCGTTTATGTCTCCCTGTTGCTGAGCGGCCAGATCGACCTTTACACGGCCTCTCTCGACGGAGACATCCCGGCGCTCGAAGCGATCGTCGCCGCGCAGAACAGGAAGGTCTACTTCGCCTCCTTTGCCGACTGGGGGTACAACCCGTTCGGCTATCTGCTCATCACCCAGGCCAGTCGCATCGCCGGGCACCCTGACGAAGTGAAGCGCTTCGCCGGCGCCATCGCCAAGGCGGTCGCCTACTCGGTCGCGAACCCCGACGATGCAACCGCGATCATGGCGAACGCCAACCCGACCCTCAAGCTCGAGACGGTGCGGGCACAGTGGCGCCAGTCGATCAAGGCGATTGAAACCTCGTATGTGAAAGAGCATGGCTATGGCGTCGCAACGCCGGACCGTGTGCAACGCGTGATCGACCTCGTCAGCCAGTCGATCAAACTGCCGCGCCAGCCGGCCGCATCCGAGGTGTTTGCCGAAGGCATGGTTGGCCAGTAGCCGCAAGGCCGGAGGGTGAGCGATTCCACCGTCGAGCCGAGGCAACCGGCCCCGGCGGTGGCCGCGCCCACTGCCCTGGTCGAACTCTCCTCCGTCCGCAAGGTCTTCGATGATCTCATCGCGATCGACGGTATTTCGTTTCAGGTCACGGACAACGAGTTCGTCTCCATCGTCGGGCCGAGCGGCTGCGGCAAGTCCACGCTGCTGCGCATGCTGGCCGGCCTGATCGCGCCGAGCAGCGGCGCGATTCGCCTGCGTGGCCGCCCGTTGCAGGGCCCGGCGCGCGATGTCGGCATGGTCTTCCAGTCCCCCGTGCTGCTGCCCTGGCGCACGGCGCTGGAAAATGTGCTGTTCGTCGCCGAGATGCGGGGCGAGCGGAGGAGGACGTACCGCTCGCGGGCGCTCGATCTGCTCCGTCTCGCCGGCCTCGCCGGCTTCGAGAACCGGATGCCCTATGAGCTGTCAGGCGGCATGCAGCAGCGGGTAGCAATCTGCCGCGCACTGCTGCTCAACCCCTCCATCATCCTGATGGACGAGCCGTTCGGCGCACTCGATATCATCACCCGTGAACGCATGGGTTTCGAGCTGCAGAATATCTGGAGCGCCAGCCGCAGCACCGTGCTGTTCGTGACCCACAGCATCACCGAAGCGGCCCTGCTGTCGGATCGCATCCTGGTGATGAGCGCGCGTCCCGGCCGCCTGGTCGAGGTCGTCCGGGTCGACCTGCCGCGCCCGCGCGAGCGCCGCACGCTGTCGAGCCCGCGCTTCGTCGAGATCGCCGCCCATGTCAGTGAAACGATCGCTGGAGGCTGGGTGGAGTAGCAGCATGGCCCGATCCCCGGCCCGTCGCCTCGGCAAACCCATCGCCAGCGTGATCGCCGTCCTGCTTCTCTGGCAGTTCGGCCTGCCGCACACGAATATCCCGACCTACGTGCTGCCGCTCCCCACCGCCATCGCAGTGCGGCTCGACCAGACATTCGGCGCTTTGATCGGCAATCTCGGTGTGACGGCGAGTACCACGCTCTTGGGCCTCGCGCTGGCGCTCGTCATCGGCGTGCTGCTCGCGCTGGCGGTGATCTTCGTTCCGGCGGTCAACGCCGTGCTGGTTCCTGTCCTTGCCGCATTCAACGGCATCCCGAAGATCGCCATCGCACCCCTGTTCATCATCTGGTTCGGCCTCGGCCTGGAGTCGAAAATTCTGCTTGCGTTCCTGCTCGCACTGTTCCCGATCTTCGTGAACGCGCTGAGCGGCCTGGTGGAAATCGAAGCCGATGTGTTCGACCTTGCGAGGCTTGCCGGCGGCACGACCATGCGGATCTTTTTGAAGGTGCGGCTGATGAACGCTCTGCCCTTCATCGTCGATGGATTGAAGGTGGGGTTTCCGCTGGCGCTGGTCGGCTCGATCGTCGGCGAGTTCATCGGCGGCAATCGCGGAATAGGCCACTTGATCCTGTCCGGGCAGTTCAACCTCGACACGCCGTTGGTGTTCGCAGCGCTGCTGCTGATCTCGCTGTTCACAACCGCCGGCATCGCCCTGATCAGCCTGTTCGAAAAGCGTTTCCTGGGCTGGCGCCCCTCGCGACGCCAGCGATAGACCCGTGTCGGGCTAGACTCGTGTCGGGCTGACTGTGCAGCCCGACACCGGTCTCGCGCTTTATTCGAGCCCGCGATTCACGCCCTCTGACGATTCCACCCTCAGCGGAACCGCTCTAGCCGGCTCTGCCCGGGCGCCGACAGGACAGGCGGGGAAGGACCGGTTCCCCTTCACCCGCCATGCTGCGCAATGATCGCCTCGGCGGCGGTCTCGAGCTTCCGAGCGGCGAGAGCGAGCCGCTCTTCGATCGATTTCACCGTCATTTCGTCCCGCGCCAGGCTTTCGGCGAAGTGCTGCGCCTGGCGCAGCGACTCCGCGGGCGCCGGTCCGCCCTGCAACGTCCGCGCGGCCACGAAATGCTGCGGGTCAAGGGCCTGGCGAATCGTCTCCGCGTCGAGCCCGGCCGGCTGTTCGTGATAAAGCTCTGCCGCTTCATCCAGTAAGGCCGGGGTCACGTCGGCTGGTCCAAAACCCCGCTCCTCCGACAGCCGAACGAGAATGCCGACGATCTGGTGCGCCGTCCGCCACGGCAGGCCTCGCTCGCGCACCAATGCGCCCGCCAGGTCGGTCGCGGTCGCCCAATGCCGCCAGGCTTCTTCCCGCATATGCGGCTTGCGCAAACCAAGCGCCGGCAGAAGCTCGCAGAACCAGCCGAGATCGCGCACGGCATTGTCGGCGACCCGCCACAGCGTCTCGAGCGCGTAGTGCCGCTCGGTAATCGGCAGGCCGGTCGGTCCCTTGAGAGCATGGTACCCGGCCACGAAACAACCCAGCGCCTCTGCCGAAGCGCCCTTCACCTCGGCCGGGCCAATGACGTTCTTCTTCTGCATCATGATCGAGGATGTGCCGCAGAAGCGGTCTGGTATGTCGAGGAAGGAGAACTCGGCCGTGCTCCACAGGATGAGATCGTCGGCCCATTTCGCCATCGAATGGTAGAGAATGGCGATCACCGCCGGAACGTCGAGGCTGTCATCGGCGGTGAGCTCGAGGATCGCATCGGCGCAGTTCTCGTGCACCGCGTCGAACCCGAGCAACTCGGCCGTGCGGGTGCGATTCACCCGGAAATCCGAGCCGACCATGATCGCCGCACCCGCCGGGCTCACGTTGACGCGGCGAAAGGCGCCGGCGAGGCGATCGAAGTCCCTGCCGAGAGTGGCCACCCAGGAGAGCCAGAGATGAGCCAGTGTCATCGGCTGCGCCTGCTGGCCGAAGGTATAGCCGGGCAGGATCGTGTCGGTATTCCGGCGCGCCAGCTCGATCAGGACGCCGCGCAGGCGATTTGTGGCCCGTATGACGGCGAGCAGTTTTTCGCGTTGCAGCCAGTTGATCCCGACCGAGCTCAAATCCCCCGAGCTGCGCGCCAGGTGGAAGCGCCCGGCCACGTCCTCGCCCAGCAGGCGAATGAGGTACTGCTCGCCCGAGTGCAGCCCGCCGCCGGCCTTGCTGCGTGCCTCGACGACGCCTTCGCTTTCGATCTTCTTGAGCCCGCTCAGGATCGCCGCCGCCATCTTCGGATCGAGCAGACCCTCTTCGGCCAGCATCACCGTGTGCGCCTTGTCGAAAGCGTGGACCGCCGGCTGCAACAGGCGCGTGCGATCGGAATAGAGACGGCCGAGCATCGGCAGCATCTCTTCGCGAAGGCGAATACCAGCCTTGCGATAACCACGATATTCGGACGATTTCTGCTTCAGCATGCGTTGATCCCCGGGATGAGTTGAGGTTGCGACTGGATCGGATCTCCTCCGCCTTCCTTGCTTGCGGCGTGATGGCAGGCGGCGCTGTGGCCGGGCCCCAGTTCCCTGAGCATCGGCTCGAGCTTTCGGCACGTCTCGCTCGCCAACGGGCACCGCGGATGAAAGCCGCACCCGGTGCCGGCCGCCGACCGGACCGGCTTCGCGGTTGCGTCGCGCGGCAGGCGATCGAGCGAATGGACAACGGCAAGAAGCTGCCGCGTATAGGGATGGAGCGGCGCCGCAAGCACGCTCCCGGTCGGCCCCCGCTCGGCGATCCGCCCGCGGTACATGACGGCAATGCGGTGCGAAAAGGCACGCGCTACGTGCATATCGTGCGTAATGAGAAGGTAGCCCACTCCCGACCGCGCCTGCATGTCGATCAGCAGATTCAGAAGTTGTGCGCGGATCGAGACGTCGGCACCGGAAAGCGGTTCGTCGGCAATGATCACCGCCGGACGGGGCGCGAGCGCCCGCGCAATGGCAAGACGCTGCCGCTGCCCTCCGCTCAGTTCATGCGGGTAGCGATCGAGATATTCGGCTGCGGGTTTCAGCATCACTGCCGCCAGCAGTGCTGCCATTTCCGCCTCTCCGGCACGCTCTCGTCCGGCCCCCTCGATTGCCTGCGAGAGCAGGCTGCGCACGGTTCGCCGCGGGTTGAACGAGGCGGCGGGGTCCTGAAAAATCGGCTGTATGCCCCGCCTCGCGCGCCGCAGCGTGCCGCCTCGCATGCGCATCAGCGACTGGCCGCGGAGAATGACCTCGCCTGCATCCGGTTCGATCAGCCTGAGCGCAAGCCGCGCCAGGGTCGATTTGCCGGAACCGCTCTCGCCGACCAGCGCCACGCATTCGCCGGCAGCGACCTCGAGCGACACATCGATGACCGCGCGAACCGGCGCCATCCCGCGCCCGCGAAACGTCTTCGAAAGGTGCCTGAGCTCAAGCACAGCCGTGCTCATATCGCTTCCCGATGCGCCGGAGCGATCAGCCAGCACCGCGCCTGATGCCCGTTCGCCCCGGCGGGCAACGCCGGCGGCATCGCCTCGCGGCATCGTGCCATGGCGGCATCGCAACGGGAGAGGAACGGGCACAGCCGCGCGGGCCTCTCCAGCCTCGGAACGTCGCCGCCGATCATGGCGAAATGCCCGTCCGGCAGGCGGGCCAGGCGCGCGGCCCCGGCGAGCCCCCTGGTGTAGGGATGCGCGGGGCGCGACAGCACCTCGGCGGTCGCGCCCGATTCCACCGTGTGGCCGGCATACATGATATAAATGCGGTCGCAGTTCCACCGCAGCACCCCGAGATCGTGGCTGATGAGAAGCATCGCCATGCCGAGTTCGCGGCGCAGCTCTCGCAGCAGCGCTAGAATCTCGGCCTCGGTCGTGGCGTCGAGTGCAGTGGTCGGTTCGTCGGCGACGAGAAGGCGTGGGCGGCAACCGAGCGCAATCGCCAGCATCACGCGCTGGCGCATTCCGCCGGACAGTTCGTGCGGGTAACGTCTGAGCACGCTTCGCTGCAGCCTGACGAGATCAACCAGCTCGGCTGAGCGTGCGGGGACGGCGGCAGCGGAATCGTGCCGCCGCACCGCTTCGCCGATCTGATCGCCGACCCGCATCACCGGGTTGAGGAAGCTGAGCGGATCCTGAAAGACAATCGCCACCGGCTGCCCGCGGACCTGTTCCCAATCCCGGCCCGCAAAGCCGGTCACGTCAACGCCGCCGATGGCGATCCGGCCGTTGCGAATGTGCGCGATCCCGGCCGGGACAAGCCCCAGCAGGACGCGCGCCAGCGTCGATTTCCCGCAACCCGATTCGCCGGCGATGCCGACCGCCTCACCCTCGGCAACGCTGAGGCTTGCATCCTGAACGGCGTGCACGGCCCGGCCCGCGCTCTCGTACGTGACATGCAGGGCATGGACCTCCAGGATTGCCCCGCCGCCGGCGGCGCCCGTCATCACGTGGTGCTCCGCGGGCTGAGCAGGTCGGCAAGCGCGTCGCCCAGAAGATTGAAGGCGAGCACCGTCGCCAGGATGGCAAGCCCCGGGAACACCGACAGCCACCAGGCACTGAAGAGGTAGCGCTGGCCGACGCTCAGCATGCGTCCCCAGCTTACGATCGCGGGGCTCGAGAGGCCGAGATACCCGAGCGAAGCCTCGAGCAGGATCGCGTAACCCACGATCAGCATGCCGAGCGCGATCACCGGCCCGATCGCATTGGGAATGACCTCGCCGAGCAGGATGCGCCATTCCGGAATGCCGAGGGAACGCACGGCCGCAATGAAATCGAGCTGGCCTACTCGCAGCACCTCCCCGCGCGCAAGCCGCGCCGTTTGCGGCCAGGAGAGAAGGGCGATCACTGCAATCACCCGCGTCAACCCTGGCCCGGCCAGGGCGATGATCGCCACCGCGAGGATGAAGGTCGGCATCACCTGGAAGAATTCGGCGATCCGCATCAGCACGGTGTCGATCAAGCCGCCCACATAACCGGCGATCGCGCCGACAAGGAGCCCGACGACGGTGGTGGCCAGAGCGGCGACAATGCCGACCGCCAGTGAGACCCGCACGCCCAGGATGAGTTCGGCTACCACGCTGCGGCCGAGATCGTCCGTGCCGAGAAAATAGGCGCCGCCCGGCGGCAGCATCGGCTGATCGCCGAGCGCGAGTGGATGGCGCGGCAGCACTGCCGGGCCCAGGAGAGCGACGACGAGGAGCAGCAGGATGAAGAGCGCGCTTCCGATGCCGGCCGGTCGCTGCACCAGCCCGGCAAGCCAGCTCCATGCGGCGGATCTGCGCATCATGCGCGCCCGCCCGCCGCGATCCTCACCCTGGGATCGACCGCCGCGTACAAAAGATCGGTCGCGAGGTTGGCGAGGACGACGGCAATGGCGGCAAGGAGGAAGATTCCGGAGAGCACCGGGTAATCGCGGTTGGCGATCGCCGTCACGAACAACTCGCCCAGGCCCGGCCAGGCGAATACCGTCTCGGTGAGAATCGCCCCCGTCAGCGAATAGCCGAAATTGTAGCCGATCACGGTGATCACCGGGATCAGCCCGTTGCGCAGGACGTGACGCCACAGCACGGCGCGCTCGCTCAGGCCCTTGGCGCGCGCGGTCAGGACAAAGTCCTGATGCAGCATTTCGACCATGCTCGAGCGCGCAACCCGCGCCACCACGGCGAGGTAATAGACCGTGATGCAGAAGGCCGGCAGAGCAAAGTGCCTCAGGAAATCGAGCACGGCGCCAATCCCGCTCCCCGGCTCGCGCAGCGAGCGTATCCCCTCTGCCGGCAGCCAGCCGAGATTGACCGCGAAGATCACGACCAGGATCTGCCCCAGCCAGAAGACCGGGATCGAGTAGCCGATCAGGCTCACCGCGGTCAGCGCGCTGTCGAGCATTCTCCCATGCGAAGCGGCGGCGCGCACCGCCATCGCCACCCCGATCAGCGATGCAAGGATCAGCGACGGCACCATCAGTAACAGCGTCGTCCCGGCGCGCGCCAGCACGAGCGAGAGCACCGGCTGGCGGCTGAGAAACGAGAAACCGAGATTCCCGCGCGCCATATTGACGAGATAGAGCCAGAGCTGAACCGGAAGCGGCTGGTCCAATCCGAAGAGATGCCGCACTTTGCTCACATATTCGGGTGGCGCGGGAAAATCCCCGACCAATGCATCGACCGGATTGCCGGGCAGCAGGTGGGTGATGAGGAAAGCGACGATGGCAATCCCGAGCACCATCGCCGCGGCCCACGTGAGACGGGCACCAATGTAGCGTGCCATGCCGGCGGGCGCCGGCTATCCAGCGCCGAGCAGGGCGCCGACCTCGCGGAAATCGGCCACCCGCTCCAGCTCCTCGATCCGGGTGCGCAATGTGCTGAACGTAGCCCCGCCGATCACCGATACCGCGGTCCTTTCCGCTTTTTGCAGCAGGAACGTATCGTCGAGAGGCCGCGTCCATCCCCCGCGTGGCAGGCTGACGTGCCGGCGCCATGTCTCGCCACTCAGCCCGCGCACTTCGAGATCGGGCTCGCCGGTCGGACCGAGCTCGCGATCCGCGACGATCTCGACCCGCGGCATGAATTCGGCAATGCCGGGATGAGCGCTTTGCAACGGCAGATACTCATCCATCGTCGCCCGCCCGTGCACGGCCGCCACGGCGAGGCTGTAGGGCAGACTGAACTGCGCGTCGAGCAACGTGCCGATGCGGTACTTGGCGAATTGCCGTACCGTGCGCTCGGCGCCATGCACGATCACGCGCTCGATATCCGCTGCCGCCACGCGATCCTGGCCCATGATGTCGAGCAGCGCCTCGATTGAGCTGTGCAGGCCGCGGCAGCACGGATAGGGCTTGAATCCGGAGCGGAGGATGCGGAACTCGCTCCCCAGTTCTGCAACTGTCGCCTCGGGTGTCGCCGCGCTGCCGCTATAGGTGCTGTAGAATCCGCCCCATCCCGCATCCAGAATCGCGCGCGGCCCGACCAGCCCGGCCTCCGCAAGCAAAGCCGCGCTGACGCCGTTCTCGGCTGCCCGCCCGGCGTGAAAACGCTTCGTCATCGCGCCGTCGGCAAGGAACGCCCAGACGCCCCCTGCGAATGAGCCGGCGATGCCGAGTGCGGAGCAGAATTGCTGCGCGTCGAGCCCGAGGATAAGAGCGGCACCGGCCGCGGCGCCGAAGGTGCCGCAGGTGCCGGTCGAATGCCAGCCGCGATCGTTGTGCGCACGGTAGCCGCCGGCTCCCTCCGTAATCCGTGCTGCGATGTCATATCCGGCCGCCAGGGCAAGGATGACCCTCCTGCCATCGGCACCGAGCCGTTCCGCAAGCGCTGCAACCGCCGGCACGACGACCGCCCCGGAGTGCCCGCAGCCCCCGAAATCGTCGAACTCGTAGGCGTGCGCCGCGGTGCCGTTGGCAAGCGCGGCTGCCGCCGGCGGCAATCGTGCCCGAGTACCCCACACGGTTGCCGAACCGCCCTCTCCGCCGACCATCGCTGCGATGCCGCGCCGGGTTGCCGCCGCGGCATCGGAATCCGCACCTCGCACCCCCACCGCCAGGGTGTCGAGAAGCGCCCGCTTGGCCATCGCCACCACTGGTGCCGGCAGATCGTCGTACCGCGCGCGGCTCCAGAAATCGGCCAGGCGCTCGGTGAGTGAAGGGCTGGCCATGCCGTCAGCTCGACATCCAGACATCTTCCCAGTAGCTGTCGGCCGTGCTCCACGCCCACTTGCCCTTGAGCTTCGCCGAGGCGGCGTAGATCAGCGCCGTCTGCCAGATCGGGAACACCGGCAGGTCGCGCGCCAGAATGACTTGCACTGCCTTGTACGCCGCGGCGCGGTCCTTCAGCCCGGCGGCATTGGCGCCGGCCGCAAAAAGCCGATCGACCTCGGAGTTCGAATAGCCCGAGCAGTTGACGAACGGTGCCTTTTTGATTGCCGAGGTCACATAGAGCCGCGAGATGCCGAGTGCCGGATCGCCCGAGGTCGTATAGGCCTGCAGCGTGGCGTCGAAGTTCCAGTCGGTGAACACCTGCGGCAACTCGACATTCCGCGGACTGCCGGCGAAGATCACGTTGACGCCGATCTTCGCCCACATGCTCTGCACGACCTGCGAGAGCCGGTCGTTTCCTTCCGCGGTGGAATCATAGACGAGGTGAAGATCAAAGCGCTTGCCGCCCGCCCCGGCTTTCAGCCCTTCCGCGTCCAGCATCGCCGCGGCGTGCTTTGGATCGAACGGATAGATCTTCCCGAGATCGACCTCGGGGTTGTAAGCCCAGGCAAGCCGGGTATCGATCGCACTCTTCGCGACCTCGCCGAGGTTCGCATAAACGACCTTCTTGATGTATTCCCGGTCGAGCGCGGTGAACAGCGCCTGCCGCACCTTCGGATTGTCGAACGGCTTGCGGCGGACGTTCAGAATGATGAGGTGATCCTCCGGAACACCGCCCTCGCGCGTCTGCAGCTTCTTGTCGCCGGCTACGTCGCGGTAGTGAGTGACCGGGAAGTAGTAGAAATCGATATAGTCGATCTCGCCCGCCTTGAGGGCCAGCACGCGCGTGTCCGGATCGGCGATCTCCTTGAAGATGATCCGGTCGAGGTAGGGTTGGCCGGGGCGCCAGTAGCCCGGATTGCGCTCCAGCGTCAGGTGATCGCCGCGCACCCATTCCTTCAGCATGAACGGACCGGTTCCCACCGGCTCTGCCAGCGTTGCCGGGCTGGTCAGCACATCCGAGCCGGCGAACACATGCTCCGGCAGGATTCCTGCATTGGTGTAGAGCGAGAGCGAGAAGAGGAACGGCCCGAACGGCCCCTTGAGATCGATGACGACGGTGCGATCGTCCGGAGTCGCGATGCTCTTGATATGCTCGGCCGCGGCGCGGAACTTGGCGCCGTATTTCGCGCTCACCTGCAGGAGACTGAACGCCACGTCCTTCGACGTGAAGTCGTGCCCATCCTGCCACTTCGCCTGCACCAGCTTGAAGGTGTAGCGCAGATTGTCGGGCGAGACCGTCCAGGATTCCGCGAGATTCGGCTGCGGTTCGAAGTTCCTGTCGAGTCGCGTCAGTCCTTCATAAACGAGCGACCCGACGGCAACATCCGGAACTCCCGTCGTGATGCATGGATTGACGGTCGGCGGGTCGCCGGCAAGCACCATGATGAGCGTGCCGCCGCGCACGGGCCCTTTCGCCTCGCTCGCGGCGAACGCTCTTGCGGGCGCGGCAACCGCCGCGCCAAGCGATGTGCCGAGCGCGAGCCCGGCCCCCCAGCCGAGGAACTCCCGGCGGCTGCTCGGCCCCCGACACGCCGGCGATTCGCGCAGGATTGGTTTTCCCAAGGATGCCTCCCCTTGTCCCCCCTTCTTCACCCGCCGGCGCAACGATGCGCCCCGCTCTCCGGATGCGATGCAAGAACCGCCGGCAGGAGACCGGCCCTCCGGCACGAAGCGAAGACCGCATCATGCGAGGGAATGTCCGCCACCGCGACATCGGCATGATCAGCCGCCATCGGTTGCATCGCTCTTCTGTTCTTCCAGGCTGGCTCGTCGAGCGAACGTGGCCGCGAATTTGACTATACAAACACCTCTTCTTCCGTCAAGCATGCGGCAGGGCCGTGCCCCCGCGAACGGTGCATCGGCTTCCGCATCGCCCGCGAGCGGATTTTGCTTCGCCCTGCCGGACCCCGCTCGGTTAGCTTGTCGGGCAAGAAATCAGGGAGGCGTCCAGGCCATGTCATGGATCGCACGGCTGGCAGTGAATCTCCTGATCGCCGCTGTTCCGGCTCTGCTGCCACCCGGAGCCTTCGCCCGGACCACATGTCATCCGCCGCTGGGCCATCCGCCGTTGCTGCGACCCGGCGTATTGGTGGCCGCCATCAACCCCACCGTTCCGCCCATCCAGTACACCGACGATTCGGGCCGGCTCGCCGGGCTGGACGTGGAGTTCGGCAACATGATCGCAGCCCGCCTGTGCCTGAAGATGGACTTCGTGAGCACCCAGTTCGCAACCATGATCCCCGGTCTCAAAGAAGGTCGTTTCGATATGATCGACACCTTCATGTATTACACCCCGGACCGTGCCGCACAGGTGATCATGATTCCCTACGGTGCGGCGACGCTGGCGATCGTCGTCCCGGCGGCCAACCACGCGCAGATCGGCAATATCGACTATTTCTCCGGCAAGTCTTTCGGCGTGCAGCTCGGCTCGATCGACGAGCGGGAAGCGCACGCCGCCAGCGCCGCCCTGGTTGCTGCCGGCAAGCCGCCGATCGACATCCATTCCTTCCCGAACTACTCGGATATCCTGCAGACGCTGCGGGCCGGGCAGATCGCCGGTGGATTCGTCGTCACCGAGCAAGCCTATTACTATCAGCAGAAGGGCCTGAACTTCTTCCGGATCGCCACCGCCGGCCTTTATCCCCACGCCGAGGCGCTGGCGTTCCAGGACCGTGACCTCGCCGGGCGCGTTGCTGACGCCTTGAATGCCATGCACGCCGATGGCAGCTTTCAGAAGCTGTTCGGCGGCTACCACGCCTGCACCTTGCCTCCGCCCTACCGGATCACCACCGGACCGATCGCCGCGCCCGACTGCCCTGCCCATCCCGAATAGTCGCATCCATCGAGGGCAAGGCTCCCGTTGCGACCGCCCGCCGGCCGCGCTCTCATCGCATGACACCGTTTGCAGGCGGCAACAACAACGGCTCCTTGACGGAGGCGACATGGCGAAGACGAATGCGGATTTCACGCTCAGGAGCTTCATCGATCAGGTGGCGGCCGACGATGCTGCGGCCGTCTGGCGAATCGCAAACAAGGTCAATCTCGATCATGATGTGACCGCTGTCGCGATGGAACTCGAACGGCGCGGGTGCTCGCCGGTGCTCTGGTTCGACAATGTTGCGGGCTACCCGTTCCCGGTCGTCTGCAACCTGTTCGCCGATCGCCGCCGCTATGCGCTCGCACTCGGAGTGCCGCCGGATCGCCTGATACGAGACTGGGGCGTCCTCGGAGAGCGGCGGCTTTCGCCGGTCGGGCGCGAGCAGGGACCGATCCATGATGTCGTGGCCACCGGCAACGAGGTTGACCTTGGCAGGCTGCCCATCATGCAGCACTTCGCCTGCGACGCCGGGCGCTACATCACCAACGGCGTGGTGATCGCCAAGGATCCGGATACCGGCGTCCGCAATGCGAGCTTTCACCGCATGCAGGTAAAAGGGAAGAATCGGCTTGGCACCAGCCTGCACAGCCGCCGTCACCTCTGGAACTATATGCGCCGCTCCGAGGAGCAGGGCCGGCACATGCCGGTCGCGGTGGTGATCGGCGGCCATCCCACCCTGGCCTTCGGCGGCCTCTGGAAAGGCCCGATCGGCACCGACGAGTACGAGGTGATCGGCGGCATGATGGGCACGCCGCTCGAAATCGCCCCCGGCATTACCGTCCCGGTCGAAGTTCCGATCCACGCCGAAATCGTCCTGGAAGGACGAATCCTCGCCGATGTGCGCGAAGCGGAAGGGCCATTCGCCGAGTTCACCGGCTACGCATCGAAGCGCTCCACCGAGCAGGTGATCGAGGTCACGGCCATCCTGCATCGCCGCGATGCCCTCTATCACGATATCGTCCCGGGAATCTCGGACGAGCACACCAGTCTGCTCGCGGTACCGCAGGAAGCGCGCCTGCTCGGCACTCTGCATACCCATTACCCGAACGTGACGGATGTCGCGTACCCGAAATCCGGCACCTGCCGGCTGCACGCCTACATCGCCATGCACCGCCCGGCGCCAGGCCAGGCGAAGCTCGTGGCAGCCGCGGCCCTGGGCGATGATCTCAGCCTGAAATGTGTGGTGGTCGTCGATGACGATGTCGATGTCCACGACGACAGCGCCGTGCTGTGGGCGATGGCAACGCGCATGCAGGCCGATCAGGATATCGACGTCATTCGCAACGCCATGGGTGCCATCCTCGATCCCTCCACCCGGGACGGGCTGACCGCCAAGATGATCATCGACAGCACGTGCCGCGGAGCGGATTTCCCGGACCGCCATACGCTCGAGGCGAAGGCCGTCGCGCGCGCCCGCGAGTTGATCGGCAAGAAATTCGGCCGGCCCGCATGAGCGAGGCGTTCTGGAATTTCTCGCTCGAGTTCTACGCAGCGCCCGGAGTCGAAGAGAGCTGCCTCGCGCTTCAGGACCGGCGTGGTGCCGACGTCAACCTCGTCTTGCTGGCCCTGTGGGCTGCCTCCCGCGGGCGTCTGCTCGATACCGAAACTATCGCGACGGCGGAGCGAATCGCCAGGCCCTGGCGGGAAACGGTGACGGAGCCGATCCGCGCCGCGCGCCGCGCCCTGAAAGAACCGCCGGCTGGCTTCGATGGAGAAGCAGCCTCGGCACTGCGCCGCCGGCTGCAGGCGCTCGAGATCGAGGCCGAGCGCTTGCAGCAGATGGCCATCGCGGAGAACCTTCAGGCCAGCGGAGCGCATGCACCGGCCGAGGCGGCTCGCGGCAACCTTGCCCTGTACGAGGCCTTCCTCGGCAAGGTCTTCGCCCGCGCGCCGGTCGAGGCCCTGCTCGCCGCCTTCGCTGGCCGGTTTGCCTCGTTCGGCGGAAGCACGGCATGAAACCCGAAGAAAAAACCGCGGGCCACAATCCGCCCGCGGTGGATGCCACTCCCGCCAGGAAGCGGATCATCGTCGGCATCAGCGGCGCTTCAGGTGCCTATTACGGCGTCCGGCTGCTCCAGTTGCTGCGTGCCACCGGCCACGAAATTCACCTGGTCATCAGCCGCACGGCGCATCTCACGATCCGTCACGAGACCGGGCTTAGCCCTTCCGAAGTCTCCGCGCTCGCCGATGTCGCATATCCGCCGCAGGACATGGCGGCCTCGATCTCGAGCGGCTCGTTCCCGACCCTCGGCATGATTGTCGCCCCGTGCTCCATGCGGAGCCTGGCAGAAATCGCCACCTCTGCCTCGAGCTCGCTGCTGACGCGGGCGGCTGACGTCACGCTCAAGGAACGCCGCAGGCTGGTCCTGATGGTTCGCGAGACGCCACTCCATCTCGGGCATTTGCGGGCCATGGTCTCGGCAACCGAAATCGGCGCCATCATCTATCCGCCCGTGCCGGCCCTCTATGCCAAGCCGGCCAGCATCGAAGAGATGATCGACCACTCGCTCGGCCGCGTTCTCGACCTCTTCGGGCTCGACATCGGGGTGGTGAAAAGGTGGAAAGATCCGACTGCCGGTACCGGCCCCGCCGCCGACAATGACCATCCATAGCGCATTGCCGGGCGGATCGTCGTGCTGCCGGACGCCCGCCGCCGGGCCTCACCGGCGGCATATACCTCGTGCTGAAGTTACCTCGTGCTGAAGTCCGGCGCCGAGGGCAAGGAGAAAGTGCGCCATGATCCGTACCGGCCAGCAATATCGTGACTCCATTCGCGACGCCCGGGAGATCTACGTCAACGGCGAGCGCGTGCGCGACGTGACCGCGCACCCGATGTTCAGGCCTCTGGTCGATATTCGCGCCCGAATCTACGACATGGCGCACGAGCCGGAGACCGCCGATATCATGTCCTATTCTGCCGAGGGCGAGCGCAACGCGGTGGGCAACAAGCTGCCGCGCCTGCCGCAGGACTGGTGGGACAAGCGGCGCGCCGTCGATACCGTGCTGGAGGCGATCGGCGGCGTGGTGACCCGCGTCGGAGACGAAACGGTCGGCGAGATGTGGTCGCTCTATGACGGGCGCGACGTGCTCAACGAGGTCGATCCCCAGTTCGCCCGCAACATCGAAACCCACATCACGCGGGTGCTCGTCGGCGACCCGTTCCATGTCTCTGCCAATACCGATCCGAAAGGCGATCGTTCCAAGCCGCCGCAGGATCAGGATCCCGACATGCTGCTGCACCTGGTGCGCGAAACCGACGCCGGCATCGTCGTCCGCGGCGCCAAGTACGAGACCGCGGCCGCCTACGCCAACCAGGCCTTCGTCAAGCCGACCATCGCCAACTGGGGCAACAGCGCCTATTCCGACTATGCTCTCGGCTTCATCTGCGACCTCGCCTCCCCGGGCCTCAAGTTCATCTGCCGCACCGGTTTCGTCGGCCGGGCGCCGGCCGAAGACTATCCGCTCAGCAACCACTTCGACGAGGTCGACACGTTGGTCATTTTCGACGATGTCCTGGTCCCTTGGGAGAATGTCCTCTTTTACCGCCATACCAGGGCGGCCGCCTATATTCGCGCCACGCTGCACCGCTACTCGGCGTTTGCCTTTGTGCAGCGCATCCTCAAACTCGCCGACATGATGATCGGCGCCGCCCTCTTCAACGTCCGGCAAACCGGGCTCGACAAGCAGCAGGCGGTGCAGGAGAAGCTGGCCGACCTCGCCGTCTACCGCGAAGGCATCAACGCTCACCTGACGGCTGCCATCACACTCGCCGAGCCGAGCCCGGGCGGGCTTCTGATGCCGAACCAGTCGTTGCTTTATTGCGGCCGCGTGCTGGCCTGCACGCAACTGCATCACATGATGCACATCGCCCGCGAACTATGCGGCGGCCAGATTTGCGTCACGCCCGACAAGGCCTGTTTCGAGGCGCCGGAGACGCGCCCCTGGATGGAAAAATTCTACTCCGTCAACGAGAACTGGCAGGCAGAGGACCGCCGCAGGCTGCTCGCCTTCGCGCGCGATCTCCTGAATTCCGACTACGCGGGACACCGGCTGACCTTCCAGCTCTTCGCCCAGTCGCCGCCCTTTGCGCATCTGGCCGCCGTCTATCGCAGCTTCGGCTGGGACGGTCCGCTGTCCCTGGTCCGGTGCGCGGCCGGTCTCTCGGAGCGGGTGATGCAGGGCGTCCGCCCGACCGCCGGGGACAGCGCCGTCCGGCAATGGTTCGAGGGCTCTCCAGCCGCCCGCCGCGCCGCGGAGTAGGTCCGCGGCCGCAACGGAGTCCAAATTGCGATCGCGGCCGCGGCAGAAGGCTTACTCCGCGGCGGCGAGTCTGCACTTCGAAGGGAAAGAAATGGAACACCAGCGCATTCGCCCGTTCAATACCCGCAACACCTATCCCGAGCAGCGACTCGACGACGATCTCTGCCAGGCGGTGGTGGCGCGCGGGCGCATCATCTTTCTGCGCGGCCAGGTCGGCCAGGACCTCGACAGTTCGGCCAATGTCGGAATCGCCGATCCCGCCGCCCAGACGCACAAGGCGATGCAGAACATTCGGAGCCTCATCACCGAAGCCGGCGGAACAATGCGCCACCTGACCAAGCTCGTCGTCTATCTGACCGACATTCGTCATCGCGAAGCGGTGTATCGGGCGATGGGTGAGCACATCCGTGGCGTGCATCCCGTTTGCACCGGGCTCGTCGTCGTTGCCCTCGCCCGGCCGGAATGGCTGGTCGAAATCGATGCCACGGCCGTCATTCCCGATGAGGCGTGAAGCGATGACCTTCTCCATCATCGGACATTGTGAACGGAGCGGGATGTTCGGAATCGCCATCTCGTCCTCCAGCCCGGCTGTTGCCGCGCGCTGCGCGCATGCGCGTGCCGGGGTCGGCGTGGTTGCCACCCAGAACATCACCGACCCGCGGCTGGGACCGCAGGGGCTCGAGCTGATGGCAAGCGGCGCCTCGGCCGAGGAGGCGCTGGCCCGGCTCAAGGCAACGGCACCGCACATCGAATTCCGCCAGCTTGCACTGCTCGACCGCAGCGGTCGAAGCGCGGTCTTCTCCGGCGCGCACACCCTCGGCATCCACCATGCCGTCTCTGCCGAGGGAGCGGCGGCAGCCGGCAACATTCTCGCGGATCGGCGAGTGCCGGAACGGATGCTCGAGACCTTTCTCTCCCGCCCGCTCGATCATCTCGGAGACCGGCTTCTCGCGGCGCTCGCCGCCGGCTTGCAAGCAGGGGGAGAAACGGCGCCTGTGCACTCGGCCGGCATGCTGTTGGTGCGCGAGGTGCCGTGGCCAGTCGCCGATCTCCGAATCGACTGGCACGCCACCGATCCGATCGGCGCGCTCTCCGAGACCTGGTCCATCTACAAGCCACAGCTCGACGCCTATGTCGCACGCGCGCTCGACCCGCAATCCGCACCCGCTTACCCGGTGGCCGAGCGCAGGTAGGTTGCGCCCTTTCCGCCGGTGATCGCGCACGGTGGAGCACCCGCCGCCGGGCTTGTCGGGCCATCACAACACGTCTAAATCCACGCGCCGGTCATCGCCGATCGGGACATTCCTCCAACCCTTCCCGGAATACGCAATGGCGCAAAGCCGCACCCTTTCCATCATCAAGCCCGACGCGACCCGTCGCAACCTCACCGGCGCGATCAACAGCATGCTGGAAGAATCCGGCCTTCGCATCGTCGCCCAGAAGCGAATTCGCCTGACGCGCGAGCAGGCAGAAGCCTTCTATGCCGTGCACCGCGCCCGCCCCTTCTTCAAGGACCTCGTGAACTTCATGATTTCCGGCCCGGTGGTCGTCCAGGTGCTGGAGGGGGAGAACGCAGTCGAGCGCAACCGCACAGTCATGGGCGCGACCGATCCCGCCAAGGCCGAGCGCAACACGATCCGCGCGCGCTTCGCCGAAAGCATCGAGGCCAATTCCGTACACGGCTCGGATTCGCCGGAAAACGCTGTGAGCGAGATCGGCTTCTTCTTCACACCGGCCGAAATCGTTGGCTGACGGCATTCTGCCGCCCGGAAAAGCCGCCCAGAAGATGCTCGCAGAAAGGCCCTGGATACCGGAAGCATCCGAGCGGCTCATCCGGCGGGTCGCCGGCAGCGTCGCCGCCGCGGATACCGAATCAACCGCCCATACCCTGGCCGGCCTGATCGCCGAGAACCGCACCATCCACGAACGCATCGCCGTCAACCTGAATCCGGCGAGCAACGTCCTGAATCCGGCGGCCGAGGCCGCACTCGCACAAGGGCTCGGTACCCGTGCTTCGCTCGGCTATCCCGCCGACAAGTACGAAATGGGCCTGGAAGCGATCGAGCAGATCGAAATCATCGCTGCCGAACTCGCCGCCGAAGTATTCGCCGCTCCCTTCGTGGAGATCCGCGTACCATCAGGCGCAATCGCCAATCTCTACGTCTTCATGGCGACCACCCGCGCCGGCGAAACGATCATCGCCCCGCCGCCCGAGATCGGCGGGCACGTCACGCACCATCGTGCCGGTGCCGCCGGCTGCTATGGCATCCTCACCCACCCGGCGCCGGTCGATCCGGATCATTACACGGTCGATGTCGATGCCTTGCACGCCGATGCGAGGCGGCTGCGCCCGAAGCTCATCACCATCGGCGGCAGCCTCAATCTCTTCCCCCATCCCGTCCGCGAGTTGCGCGCCATCGCTGACGAAATCGGCGCTTTTCTCCTCTTCGATGCGGCGCATCTCTCCGGGATGATCGCCGGGCACGCCTGGCAGCAGCCGCTCGCGGAAGGCGCTCACGTCATGACGATGAGCACCTACAAGTCCCTCGGCGGCCCGCCCTCGGGGCTGATCCTGACCACCGAGCCCGAACTCGCCCGCCGCCTCGAGGCGATCGCCTATCCCGGCCTCACCGCCAACTTCGATGTGGCCAAGTCTGCCGCCCTCGCGATCACCCTGCTCGACTGGAAGCGCCACGGCCGCGCCTACGCCGCCCAGATGGCGGAAACCGCCCGCTCACTCGCCGAAGCCCTCGTTCTCCGCGGCGTCCCGGTTTTTGCCGCCACACGCGGTGCCACCCGCTCCCACCAGCTTGCCGTCGAAGCCGCCCGCTACGGCGGTGGCCAGGCTGCCGCCAGGCGACTCCGCCAGGCGAACCTGCTTGCCTCGGGTATCGGCCTGCCCATCGCTCCGGTCTTCGGAGACCTCAACGGCCTGAGATTCGGCACCCCGGAGATCGTCCGCTGGGGCATGGGCCCCGCCGACATGCCCGAGCTTGCCTCCTACATCGCCCGCGCACTCGAAAGTCCGGCACCCTCCAACGCGCTGGGCCGCGAAGTGACCGCCTTCCGTCAGCGCTTCACCAGGCTGCACTTCGTGGGTTGAGACTTCGTGGGTTGAGTCTGGCGCCGGCCGCTTACCTTTTCTCGCGGTCGCGATTTTTCCCCAGCCATTCGCTCACCACGCCGGCAATCAAGGCCGCAATCAGCGCTTTTTCAGGCGCCGCGCGCACCGAGCGAACAACCAGGCGAAGGGCGGCGAGCACCACGTCCTCCGGCGCCAGCTGCCGCATGCGCCGACGATGCAACCCTGCCCACAGCAGGATCGCCGCCACAACGATCAGCACCCCGCCGACGATCGCGGCCGCCAGCCAGGGAGGAAACCTCTCCTCCAGCCGGAAGTCGGCGGCTGCCAGCAGGAATCCCAGGCCGACCAGCGCCACGAGCCCGGCAGCGACCGCAAGGCCGAGGCGCTGGAGCAGCACGTGCGAAAGATCAGCGGCGCAAAAGCTGCGCGGCGAGTAGCCCGACGCCGAATGCCACGGCAATGCTGGTCAGCGGTCGCTCCTGCACCTTGTGGTCGATCCGCTGCAGCACTTCACTGCCCTGGCCCTTCAGCTCGGCGGCGAGTTTTTCCACTTCCCCTTGCAGCGAGGCCAGCCGGCTTTCGGCGGCCGCCTTGGGCCCCGAAAGGATGTCGGCCCCTGTCGTCGTCAGCATCTCCCGGATGCTCGCCAGCTCCTCACGCAGCTTGGCGAACTCGGCCCTGATAACGCCGGGCTCGGCTGCGGCTTCGTTCAGACCCATGTCAACCATGATGATCCTCCTCCGCCTCAAGGCCCAGAGGTCGGAGGGAATGCCGCCGATGTCAACCGCTCCGAAGCCGCGCCAGCGAAGCCTCAGAGCGGGATGATTTTCGATCATCCCGCTCTTCGTTTATCTTCTCGATCAATGGCATGGCTTTGGCGGACCGCCCCGCGATTCCGCCAGAAGCCATATTGATCTAGGAGGCTTTCAGGCTGCTTTCGATCCAGGCCTTGAGCCGGCTCTTCGGCGCGGCACCGACCTGCGTTGCAGCGGGCTTGCCACCCTTGAAGAGAATCAGGGTCGGAATTCCGCGCACCGCGTAAGTCGAAGGCGTTTCCGGGTTTTCGTCGATGTTGACCTTGGCAACCGTGAGCCGGCCGGCGAACTCACCCGCCAGCTCCTCGAGTGCCGGGCCGATCATGCGGCACGGCCCGCACCATTCCGCCCAGAAATCGACCAGCACCGGCCCGGATGCGGCCAGCACATCGGTTGCAAAGCTGCCGTCGGTAACTGCCTTCGTGTTCTCGCTCATCGCTCATTCCTGCGCGGACAAACGCCGATGGAGTTAGACCGCGGCAACGACGGGTCAAGCGGGGGAAGCCCCAGCTTCGTCGCTGGCAGGGTTGTGCCGATCGAGCAGCGTGCCGGGCAGCACATCGACACGGCCCGTTTCCGTCCAGACCAGCGCCGCCGTGAGCGGCCGGTCGGGAAACATCTCCCTCAACACGGCGCGGTAGAGTGCCAACTGCCTGAGGTAGAGAGGCGGCGTTTCCGCAACCGTCTCCGGCGGGCGGCGGTTGGTCTTGAAGTCCGCCACCAGCACCCGATCGGGCAGCACGGCCAGCCGATCCACCAGCCCGCCGACGACATTGCCGCCGACGAATCCCGTCAGCGGCACCTCGGCGCGCCCTTCCGGGCCGAACAATTCCGCGAGATCAGGATGGCTGAGCACGCCCAGGACCGCCGCCACCTGCGCCGCCACCTCTTCCGGCGGCAGCTCCGGCGCCGCCTGGGCAAAGAAGCGCCGGACCGCCTCCGCCCGCCGCTTGGGCGAGGCCGCCGGCAGGTGCTGCAGCGCCGCGTGCACAAGCTGGCCGCGCCGGAACCGCCGCCCGCCCGCATCCCGCAAGAGCAGCGGCGAGG
>JASHOA010000046.1 GCA_030041375.1 Acetobacteraceae bacterium | reverse complement strand
TCTTTGGGATCATCAAGAATGCGATCGGCTTCATCCGTTTCCACCTGCGTGGTATCGCCCATGTCGCCGGTGAATGGACGCTGGTGACCCTCGCTTACAACTGCAGGCGGCTTCACCGCCTGCAGGTCGCCTAACCTCCCCCCTTCTTCGTTGACGTTCACAACGCCGCGCCAGCGCCAATCCGACACGCTGCTAGCCCGCGATCGCCCGAGGCGGAATCGTCGGAGGGCGTGAATCGCGGGCTCAAACAATGTCCTAGCCCGCGATCGCCCGAGGCGGAATCGTCGGAGGGCGTGAATCGCGGGCTCGAATAAAGCCCGAGCCCCTTGTCGGGCGGCCCAGTCCGACCGACAAGGGTCTAGACTCCGGCGGCACGGGAACGGCGCCGCCCAAGCTTGCCTACGCCTGGTGCGGCCGGCCGGACGCGATTCTCAGCACTCGGGACCGCGTAAGCTGAAGGAGGTGACTTTCCCGCCGCTGATCTCGAAGGTGGTTTCGCATCCGCGCTCGATCACCATCGGCGGGCTCGCGCCCCAGCCCCAGGGCCCCCATCCCGGTCCCCACCAGGGCGGGCCGCCATAAAACCCCGGTACGAACTCGATTCGCCGATCGTCATAGGCAAGGAACTTCTCGCCATTCAAGGTCAGGGTGCGAGTCGGCACGCCCATCTGGCGCACCAGCTCGATCTCGCTCTGCCCGACCAGTGCGGCAAGCTGGGCCCGGCGGGCCTCCAGCGCCTGGTTGGCGCAAGCGCCAAGGACGAGCAAAGCGATCAACCCGAGGGAGCGCATGGAGTCGGACATGGTGTAGCCTGGGGCTCCTGTCAGGGTGGCAGCCACAGAACATCGGCAAGCCGCGGCGCGCCGGCAGCCACCATGGCCAGCCTGTCGAAGCCCAGCGCGATCCCGGCACAGGCGGGAAGGCCGAGCCCGAGGGCCGCCAGCAGCTCCTCGTCGAGGGGCCAGTCCGCGCCTGCCACGGCGTGACGGCTGGCCCGATCGATCTCGAAGCGGGTCCGCTGTTCCACCGGATCGGTCAGTTCGACGAAAGCATTGGCCAGTTCGACCCCCGCGAGGAAGAGCTCGAACCGCTCGGCAACGCGCGAATCGGCGGGATCCCGGCGGGCAAGTCCTGCCTCGGCCGCCGGCCAATGCGTGAGAAAGGTCGGGTGCCGGCGCCCGATGCGGGGTTCAATCCGCTCCAGCAACAAGCGAAAAAAAAGATCCTGCCAGCTTTCACCGGGGCGCAGCTCCGCCCCGGCGGCTGCCGCGAGGGCCGGGCCGTCTCCGGCGGTGGCGAGCAGATCGGCGCCAACGTAGCGCCGGAACGCTTCGGCCATGGCCATTCGCTCGCAGGTCGAGAGATCGGTCTCGATCCCGCGCCAGGCAACGACCGGCGGCAGGACGGCACGCAGATAGGCTTCGGTTTCTCCGATCAGATCGTCCATGCCGGCGCCGGGGCGGTACCATTCGAGCATGGTGAATTCGGCGGCATGGAGATCGCCTTCCTCGCCATTGCGCCAGACGCGGGCCAGCTGGAAGATCGGGCCGGCGCCGCCGGCCAGCAGCTTCTTCATCGCGAATTCCGGGCTCGTATGCAGGAAGAGCGGCCGGCGCTCCCCCGTGGGAGAAATGGATTCCGTGCGGAACGGGCGAAGAAAGACCTCCTCCCCCGGGGTCGGCACGGCGTACGGGGTCTCGACCTCCCGGTAGCCGCGCGCGGTAAAAAAGGCTCGCGTGGCCTCTGTCAGCCGGGCGCGGCGGCGGAGATAGGGCAGGCGCGCCGCCACCCGCTCGGGGTGCCAGGGAGGAAGCTCTGACGATTGCGTCATGCCGCGCCTCGAGATAGCGGCATCGACAATGCCCGAGGGAGCGCGCGCTTTGAAGACGCCGAGGTTCGTCCCGGAGCGGATGCATGCCGGTTCGCACGCGCCGCCCGGCGATCCATCCGGCCGACCGGCCTCGAGCCTTGCTCCGGGGGCAGGCACCCGCTAGAAGCCCGCTCCGGTACCCCCCGGCCATTTCGACGAGTTGTTCCTATGAAGCAGCAGGCGAATCAGATTCGCGCCGGCCAGGTGATCGAGCACGAGGGTCGCCGCTGGACCGTGCTGAAGCAGCAGATCATCACCCCTGGAAAGGGCGGTGCATTCATCCAGGTGGAAATGCGCGATCTCCGGTCGGGCAACAAGACGAACGAGCGCTGGCGCACCGCCGATACGGTCGAGCGGCTGCTGACGGAGGAGAAGGAGTTTTCCTACTCCTATACCGACGGACCGAACCTCGTACTGTTGGATAACGAAACATTCGAGCAGGTTTTTGTACCCGCGGCGCTGCTCGGTGACGCCGTTTCCTTCCTTCAGGACAACATGCCGGTGACCGTGGATCTGGTCGAGGGCGAGCCGGTGGCCATGCATCTGCCACCAACCGCGGTGCTCGAGGTGGTCGAGGCAGATCCCGTGGTCCGGGGCCAGACAGCGGCATCCTCTTACAAGCCCGCCAGGCTCTCGAACGGTGTCCGCACCATGGTGCCGCCCTTTATCGAGAAGGGCGAAAGGATCGTCGTCCGCACTGACGACGCGAGCTACGTGGAGCGGGCGAAAGCCTGATCGGAAATCGGGCGCATGGCGCCGCTGCTCTCGCCGCACCTGACGGTGATGATGAACGCCGCGCAAAAGGCGGCGAAACAGTTGCTGCGGGACTTTAACGAAGTCGAGCAGCTCCAGGTGAGCGTCAAAGGGCCTTCGGACTTCGTGAGCCAGGCGGACCTCCGCGCGGAGGCGACACTCCGTCGCGAACTCGAGAAGGCCCGACCCGGCTATGGCTTCCTGATGGAAGAATCCGGAGCATCGGGCTCTGGCAACTGGGCCTGGCGTTGGATCGTCGATCCGCTGGACGGGACGACGAATTTCCTGCACGGGATGCCCCACTGGGCGATCAGCATCGCGCTCGAGCGCCGCCTTGCCGACGGCGGAGCAGAACTGGCCGCCGGCCTCGTCTATAATCCGGCGGCCAACGAGATGTTCTGGGCCGAGCGCGGTGTCGGGGCATATCTGAACGATCGGCGACTGCGTGTTTCAGCGCGGCGCGAAATGGCGGAGGCGGTGTTTGCGACCGGGATTCCTTTTGCCGCCGCAACCGCCGGGCAGAGGCTCGCCTTCGCGCGCACTCTCGGAGTGTTGATGCCGCAGGTCGCGGGGATCCGCCGCTTCGGCGCCGCGGCACTCGATCTCGCGTGGGTGGCGGCCGGCCGATTCGACGGCTACTGGGAGCTTGGCATCCATGCCTGGGACATCGCCGCCGGGATCCTGCTGGTACGCGAGGCAGGCGGATTTGCGTCTGATCCGGCCGGCGGGGACCCGCTCGCGAGCGGAGACGTGGTGGCGGCAAACCCGCCGCTCCATCCCCGACTGGGCGTTGCCGTCGCGGACGGCATGGCCATGGCGGAGCGGCATACCGGGACTGAGGCCGATTGAGGACCGATCGAGCTTCCCGCGGAGCAAGGCCGCGCACCGCGATTCTACCGGGGCGCACACACTGCGATTCCCGTCAGGCCCAATCTGCTCTAGGCTCGGCCTGAGATGCGACGCAGCTTTGTGCTATCTGTGGCCGTTCTGCTAGCCGGTATTTTCGCCACGCTTCCCCTGCACGCACAAGTGAGCATCAATCTGCACGCGCTCCAGGAATTGAGTCCGACGCCTGCACCCTCCGCACCCCGGCCGGCCCGGCCCGCGACGCCAGCCCTTCCCTTGCCGCTGCCGCCGATCCCGCCCGCCTCGCCGACAGCGACGCCGCCAGCACCCGCGCCCGCCCCCACCACCATGGCGGGCACCAGCATCAGCCCGCTGCCCCGCCCGCCACCCAAAACGCCGCCGCATCTGCCGGCGATCGCTCCGCTGGTGCTGGTCGGCCCGCCCCATCCCGAACCGGTGCCCCCTCCGCCGGCGGTTGCCGCAACGGCACCCGGTGCCGCGACCGTGCTCCGGGACGGGCTTCGCGTGACCTTCGGCGGTGGTGATGCGGACCTCAATCCGGCCACCTTTGCAGCGCTCAAGCATCTGGCGGCGGCGACGGCGAAAGAGGACGTGCAGTCCGTATCGGTGAGTGCCTATGCCCCCGGCGATCCCTCGGATCCGTCGACGCCACGCAGGCTCTCGCTCGCACGTGCCCTCGCTGCACGCGCCGTGCTGCGCGAGGCGGGCATCCCCTCCGAGCGCATCTACGTGCGCGCTCTGCTCGCCGAGCCGGCCGACACAGCGCCTGCCAACCGGGTCGACGTGACCATCACGCCCGCCCGGACCGCTGCGAAAGGAACCCCATGACCCGGCCCACCGCCTACCTCGTGCGCATGGTCATATTCCTCGCCCTGGTCGGGGTCGTCGTGGCGCTGCTCGCACCCAGGCTCAGCGCGGCGTTCAATTACAATCCGATCCTGAACAGCCTGATCTTCCTGGTGGCGGTCATCGGCATCCTCTGGAACCTGCGCCAGGTGATAAGGCTGGCGCCCGAGGTGACCTGGGTCGAGACCTTCCAGCGCGCCCGGCAGCGGCTCGCGACCCTGCCGGCGCCCCGGCTCCTCGCCTCGATGGCCAGCATGCTGGCCACGCGCGCCAACAAGAACGCCGACGGCACCGATCGCTTTACCCTCTCCGCTTCCTCCATGCGCGGCCTGCTCGACGGAATTTCGAGCCGGTTGGACGAGAGCCGCGAAGTTTCGCGCTACATGACGGGTCTGATGATCTTCCTTGGTCTGCTCGGAACATTCTGGGGATTGCTGCGTACCGTCGGTGCCGTGAGTGATGTGATCAGCGGCCTCTCGGTCGGCAGCGGCGACGTCAGCGCGATGTTCGGCCAGCTCAAGGCGGGCCTCGTCGAACCGTTGCACGGCATGGGCACGGCGTTCTCCTCTTCGATGTTCGGATTGGCCGGAGCGCTCGTGCTCGGCTTCCTCGATTTGACGGCCGGCCAGGCGCAGAATCGCTTCTTCAACGAGCTCGAGGAATGGCTGGCCGGCCTCACGCGGCTTTCGAGCGGCGTGCTCGGCGGTGAAGGAGAAGCATCGGTCCCGGTCTATGTGCAGGCGCTGCTCGAGCAGACCGCCGAGAATATGGAGGGGTTGCAAAGTATCCTGGTGCGCGGCGAGGACGGACGAACCCAGGTCAATCACGCGCTGGCGGCCCTGGCGGACAAGCTGGCGGCGCTTTCCGACACGATGCGCACCAACCAGCAGCTTATGCTGCGCATTGCAGAAGCCCACGCAGCCCTCGGCCCCGCGCTCAACCGCTTTTCGGAAGCACGTGCTGAAGGCGGGCTCGACGAGGCAACCCGTTCGCATCTGCGCAGCATGGACATCACCCTGCAGCGCCTGCTTGCCGAAACCGAGCAGGGCCGCGTCCAAAGCACCGCCGAATTGCGCAACGATCTCCGGCTTCTCACCCGCACCGTGGCGGCGTTGGCCGAGGAACAGCAGAGGTAGCAGGAGATGGCTGCACGCCGCCGCGCAGGACTGGCACTCAATCCCTGGCCCGGGTACGTGGACGCGCTTTCCACGCTCCTCATGGTCGTCATCTTCGTGCTGCTGGTGTTCGTGCTGGCGCAAGTCTTCCTCTCGATCGCGCTCTCCGGACGGAACAAGGCACTCCAGCAGTTGAATCAGGAGGTCGCAGGACTCTCCGACATGCTGGCACTCGAGAAGAGCCACACGGCGGCATTGCAGCTTTCGGTCTCGCAGTTGACGAGTCAGTTGCAGAACGAGCACGCCGCGCGGGCCTCGCTCGCCCAGCAGCTGGCGGCACTTCAGACCGTGGAAGCGAAGGCGATCGCCGCCCGCGACGCGGCTCTCGGGGACAAAGCCAGGCTTGCCGTCGAGCTTGCCGATGCCGAGCTCAGACTGAAGTCCGGCAGTGCCCGGCTGGCGGACCTGCAAGCCGAACTCGCTACCGCAGGCGGCCGCGCCGATACGGCCGAACAGGCCAGCAAGGCGACCAGCGCCAAGCTTGCCACGACGGCAGAGGAACTCGCAGCGGCCGAGAAGCGTCTGGCCGACATGCGCGCCGAAATGGCTGCACTCGACCGGGAGGTGAAGGTCAACCAGGCGACCGTGGCCGCCCGGCTGTCGGATCTCGCCGAGCTTTCCGAGCAGGTGCAGGCACTCCAGGCACTTCGCGACTCACTGGAGAAAAAAGCCGAGGCAGCAGCGGTCACGGCGACCACCGAGGCCGAGCGGCGCGCCGCCGCGGCCGCCCTGCTCGCCAAGCAGAAAGATCTCGCCGACAGCGCCGTCGCAAAGATTGCCCTTTTGAACGAGCAGGTCGCAGCGCTGCGCGCGCAACTCGCAACCCTTACCGCCGCGCTCGATGTTTCCGAGAAGGAAGACAAGGCGAAGGGAGTACAGATCGCGGATCTCGGCCGCAAGCTGAATGCAGCTCTGGCTGCACGCGTACAGCAGCTCGAGCTCTATCGGAGTGAATTCTTCGGCAAGCTGCGCGAGGCGCTTGCCAACCAGCCCGGAATTCGCGTGGTCGGTGATCGCTTCGTGCTGCAGAACGAGGTCTTGTTCCCGATCGGCAGCGCCGATCTGACCCCAGAAGGCAAGCTCAGGATCATCGAGGTTGCCCTCACACTCCAGGACATCGCCAAGAAAATCCCCACCGGTCTACACTGGATCCTGGAAGTGCAGGGCTATACCGACGCCACTCCGATCGACACCACGCAATTTCCGTCGAATTGGGAACTCTCGTCACAGCGGGCGATCAACGTGGTCCAGCTCCTGATCAAGCAGGGCATTCCTCCCGACCGGCTGGTCGCCGTCGGCTTCGGCGCCACGCACCCGCTCGACCCCGCCGACACGCCGGACGCCTATGCGAAGAACCGCCGGATCGAATTCCGGCTCAGCAATTACTGAGCCTCGCTCAGCGCCTTGCGCGCGGCCGTACCGCCAAAAAAGACTGAGCCGCCGGCGCATGACCGCCGACGCGTCAACTCAAACGAGTGGATCCTCGAGCGCTCGGAACTCCGCCTCGGCGCGCGATATGCCTAGCCCGCGATCGCCCGAGGCGGAATCGTCGGAGGGCGTGAATCGCGGGCTCGAACAAAGCGCGAGACCCGTGTCGGGTTGCACGGTCAGCCCGACACGGGTCTAGGTCGGCCAGCATTCTCGGATCGGCGGAAAGCAGATCCCCCCGGGCACGGGTACGCCGCCGCCAGATCGCGATACGCAGAAAGAGCGCGCCGACCGCTGTGCGGACCAGTAATCCCTGCTCGCTCGAACGATTCGGGAATGCGACCGGGGTGGCACCCATCGTCGGAACTCCTCGAAGGACGGTGGAGACAGCGCGAGCATGGAGGCTGGCTCAGAATAAGAGAAACAAATTGTATTGATCTAAAAAATCACGTATAATGATGTAGTGAACCGATCCCCCGCCATCGATCCTGACCTTCTGCGCGCCTTCCTCTACATCGTCGAAGAAGGCAGCTTCACCCGGGCAGCCGAACGGCTCGGGCGGACCCAGTCCGCCATTTCCATGCAGGTGCAGCGGTTGGAAACCCTGCTCGGGCGGCAGCTTCTCCTGCGCAGCCGGGGCGGATCGGTGGACCTCACTCCGCACGGCCGGCTCCTCCTGGGGCGGGCAACCGAGATGGTCTCGGTCAATGACGCGATCTGGGGCACATTCCACGCCCCTCTCCTCGCGGGTTCGGTTCGGCTCGGAACGCCGGACGATTATGCCTGGCGCTATCTGCCGCCGGTGCTGGCGCGCTTTGCCGACACCCATCCGGCCGTTCAGGTCGAGGTGATCTGTGCCCAGTCCGAGACGCTGGTGGAGCGGCTCAAGGCCGGCAAACTCGATCTGACGCTGATTTCAGAGGGGGCAGAGCCGCCCGGCTGGGCGGCCGTTCCGTTGTGGCGAGGGCCGCTGCTCTGGATCACCTCCGAGCGGCACCAGACCCATCGGCGCGACCCGCTGCCGCTGGCCGTCGCGGGCATGCGCTGCTCCTGGGGCGGAGCGGCAATCCGGGCGCTCGAAGGTGCCGGCCGGTGCTACCGCATCGCCTACATGTCCGGCAGTCAGGCCGGCTCCCTGACGCCCGTCCTGGCCGGGCTTGCGGTAACGGTCTCGGTTCCGTCCTTCTTCCCCGAAGGGGTGGTGGCGCTCAGGCCAGGGGAGGCGCTGCCGCCTCTGCCGGAGTTCTCCATCCTGCTGCTCAAGGCGCAGCAGGAGGCCGCTCCGGCGGCGGACGCACTCGCCGATTACATGAACGAGGCGTTCCGCCAGGAGGCGGCGAAGGCCGCGCAAAGCCCGGCACTGTTCGCCTCCGCCGCGTGAAGCAGGCCGGCCAGCGGCTCCGTCAGAGCTTTTCGAGAATGGCCTCCGCGCGGCTCAGCTCGAAGCCGCCCGGCGGTTCCACTGCAAGGTGGGTCACCTTGCCGTTTTCGGCAATCAGCGCGAAGCGCTGGCTCCGCACGCCGAGCCCGCGGGCGACAAGGTCGAGTTCCATGCCGAGTGCCCTGGTGAAGGCAGCCGAGCCGTCCGCCAGCATCACGATCGAGCCGTCCACGTGCTGGTCCTTGGCCCAGGCGCCGAGCACGAAGACATCGTTCACCGCCATGCAGATGATCTCGTCCACGCCCTTGGCCTTGATTGCCGCCGCGTTCTGCACGAATCCAGGCAGATGCTTCATGCTGCAAGTCGGCGTGAAGGCCCCGGGAACGGCGAACAGTACGACCTTCTTGCCCTTGAAGAGTTCGTCTGTCGAAACCTCCTTCGGCCCCTCGGAAGTCGCCATCATGAGCTTCATTGACGGGATCGTATCGCCAACCTTGATCGTCATCTCTCTTCTCATCCCCACCCTGGTTCCTTGTGGCAATTCCCAGTGTCCTGCCCCCATCGTTCGTTGCCCACGGCAACGACCGTAAGGGGATCAGCAGGCCACTGAAAACAAAGAGCGAGTGTGCCGAGCAAGGAGGTGCATCATGGATCGCAAGCCTGCGAGTCGGCACACTAGCCCGGACCGCCCGGAGTGTCATCTCTGGTGCCGTCAAGGCGCTTGCGCGCGGGCATCGACACTCCCAGATTGACGCGATGAACGCTCTCCCGCCGGATCGCAGCGGAGGCCGAGGGTTTCTCACCGGGCAGTTGCTGATCGCCATGCCTGGAATGGCCGATCCACGATTCACGCAAAGCGTGATCTTCATGTGCGCGCACACGCCGGAAGGAGCGATGGGGATCGTGGTGAACCGCCCGCTCGCTCAGCCGAGCTTCGATGATCTCCTGAAACAACTCGACATCGCACCGTTGCCGCCGGCGCGGCGCATACGCCTCTGTGCCGGAGGGCCGGTGGAAAATGCGCGGGGGTTTGTCCTGCACACCGCGGACTGGACGGGCGAAGGCAGTCTCCGCGTCGATGACTCGCTGGCGCTCACGGCGAGCCTCGATATCTTGAAGGCAATCGCCGGCGGCGGAGGTCCGCGCGCCGGCCTGCTCGCGCTCGGCTATGCCGGCTGGGGCCCGGGCCAGCTTGATGTCGAAATCACCCACAATGCCTGGCTCTCCGCGCCGGCAGACGAGACGCTGGTGTTCGATGCGGATCACGACACCAAATGGAGGCGGGCACTGCGTAAACTGGGGATCGATCCAGGCTCGCTCTCCGGTGCCGCCGGCCACGCCTGAACAGCGGCAGCGAAAGAAAGGACACGGCCGCCAAGGCGCCCAGGCTGCGTCCGCTGGTGTCGTGTCCTGCCCCCGTCGTTTGCTGCCCTCGGCAGCAACGTGTCGGGCTGCACAGTCAGCCCGACACGGGTCTAATGTGACCTCCGAAGCCTGGGGGGAACGATGTCGGCGAGACCCGTCCACCTCGAGCGGGAAGGCGACGTCGGGCTGATCATTGTCGATCGCCCGCCCGTGAACGCGATCTCCCGGCCGCTGCGGCAGGGCTTGCTGGCAGCCTTCGAGGAGATTGCTTCGGATCCGCATCTTGCCTGCGGCGTGCTCGCTTGTGAGGGCCGCACGTTCATGTGCGGGACCGAGATCAGCGAGTTTGATGCCCCGCCGGCAGAGCCGATCCTGGCGCGGGTGACGGAGGCGCTGGACAACCTGCGCAAACCCGTCGTGGCGGCATTGCATGGCGCAGCGCTCGCCGGCGGGTTCGAGGTGGCACTGGCCTGCCATGGTCGGGTGATCGCGCCCGACGGAGCGGTCGGCCTGCCCGAAGTTTTGCTCGGCCTCATACCCGGCGCCGGCGGAACACAGCGTCTGCCACGGCTGATCGGGGTTGTTGGCGCGCTGGAGCTGATCGCAAGCGGCCGCCATGTGCCGGCGGCAGAGGCCCTCAGGCTCGGGCTGGTCGATGAGGTCGCAACCGATGTCCGCACTGCAGCGGTCACGCTCGCGCGCCAGCTTGCGGCGCGCGGTGCGTTGCCACGCGTTGCCGATCGGCCGGTGCCACCCTGCGACCGGGCACGGTTCGACGCCACCGTTGCCGCCGTGACGCGCCGCGCCCGCGGCCATATCGCACCGCTGCGTGCCGCCGAGGCCGTTGCCCTCGCCTGTTCCTTGCCGTTCAGCGACGGCGCGGCCCGCGAGCAGGTGCTGGCGCGCGCGCTCAAGCAGTCCATGCAGTCGCGCGCGCTCCGCTATCTCTTCCATTCCGAACGCCAGGCGGCGCGGCTTCCGGCGGGCATCCAGCCACGGCCGCTCGCGCGCATCGGTGTGATCGGCGGCGGAAACATGGGTGCGGGAATTGCCGTGGCACTGGCCGATGCCGGGCTCGAGACCATCCTGGTCGAGGCCGATTCTGCCGCTCGCAGTGCCGCCGAGCAGCGCATCGGAGCCATCCTGGACCGCCAGGTACAGGCGGGACGGCTGTCGACCGAGGCCCGCAGCGAGCGAGAGAACCGCCTCGCAAGCGCGCTCGATCTCGCCACCCTGGCGCATGTGGATCTGATCATCGAGGCGGTGCCGGAGGACGCCGCGATCAAGCGCGCCGTGTTCCGCACGCTCTCTTCCGTCGTGCGGCGCGACGCCGTGCTGGCCAGCAATACTGCCGGGCTCGATATCGAAACCCTGGCCGACGTCGTGGATGCCCCGGATCGCGTGCTCGGCCTGCATTTTTTCAGCCCCGCGCATGTCGTACGGCTGGTCGAGGTGGTGCGGGCCGCACGCACCGCGCCAACGGTGCTGGCGACCGGCCTCGCCTTGGCCCGCCGCCTGCGCAAGCTCGCGGTCGTAGCACGTATGACCGAGGGTTTCATCGGCAACCGCATCCTGCTGCATTGGCGCCTGCAATGCGAATACGCGCTCGAGGAAGGTGCGTTGCCGGAAGACGTAGACGCCGCCCACGAACTTTGGGGATTCCCGTTGGGGCCGTTCGCCCTGACCGACCTCGTCGGCCTCGATACTGCATGGAACTCACTCCGCCGTCGCACCGGGCACCCGCTTCGGCAACGCCAGGTGCCGGTCGCGGATTGGCTCTGCGAACGCGGCCGGTTCGGCCAGAAGACGGGTGCCGGATGGTATCTCTACCGTGACGGCAAACGGCTCCCGGATCCGGAAGTGACCGGGCTGATCACGCGCGCCTCGGCGATGCGCGGCGTCCACCGCCGCAGCGTTCCTGCCCCGGCGATCCAGGAGCGGGCGCATGCCGCGATGGTGAACGAGTCGGCGCGGATCCTGGCCGAAGGAATTGCAGCCCGGCCCTCGGATATCGATGTCGTCCTGGTCCATGGATTCGGCTATCCGGCCTGGCGGGGCGGGCCGCTGTTCGAAGCCGACGTGATCGGACTTCCGGAAATTCTGCGCCGGGTCGAAGCAATTGCGGCGCGCGACGGCCCGGGCTGGGAACCGGCGCCCCTGCTGCGCGATCTGGTGCGCCAGGCTCGGCGCTTCGCGGATTTGGATATGTAAGAGGAACCTGCGGAATGGGGACCAGGGAAGGCGCCATCGATCGCGCCCGGATGTTCTTCGATCGTGGTGGATTCCGCGACCTCCTCGGCAACCTCGTCGCGATCCCGAGCACTTCGCAGGATCCATCGCATCAACCGGACCTCGCCCGTTATCTTGAGAGCGCCATCCGTCCCTGGCTGCTGCGGCTTGGATTCGCCGTCGAAATCCATCCGAACCCCGAGCCTGGCTTCGGCCCCATCCTGCTCGCCGAACGGATCGAAAATCCCGCTCTGCCGACCGTGCTCACCTACGGCCATGGGGACACGGTGCGTGGACTCGACGGAGAGTGGCGGGCAGGCCTCTCACCGTGGCACCTCGCGATCGAGGAAGATCGCTGGTACGGCCGCGGCAGTGCCGACAACAAGGGCCAGCACGCACTCAATCTCGCCGCTCTCGAAGCGGTCCTCGCCGAGCGGGGCGCACGGCTCGGGTACAATCTCAAGCTGGTACTGGAGACGGCCGAAGAGCGAGGCTCGGTTGGCCTGCGCTCCTTCGTCGGTGCACACGCCGGTCGGCTCGGCGCCGACATGTTGATCGGCAGCGACGGGCCGCGCGTGACGCCGGAGACGCCGACCATCGCCACCGGCACGCGGGGCACATTTCATTTCGACCTTGCAGTGCGATTGCGGCCCGGCGGGGTGCATTCCGGCCATTGGGGCGGCTTGATCAAGGATCCGGCGATCGTGCTCGCCCACGCCCTCGCCGCCATCAGCGATCGCAAGGGCCGTATTCTGGTCAGGGAGTGGCTGCCCTCGAACGGCGTGCCGGAAAGCGTCGCCGGGGTGCTCGCCGGTTGCCCGGTCGGCGGCGATGGCGAGACCGCCGCGATCGACCCCGATTGGGGTGAACCCGGCCTCTCGGCAGCCGAGAAGATTTATGGCTGGAACAGCTTCATCGTTCTGGCGATGACCTCGGGCCGGCCGGAGAATCCAGTCAACGCGGTGGCACCGGATGCGCGCGCGCATTGCCAGATCCGCTACACGGTCGATACCGATCCCGAGACGTTTGCCTCCTCCCTCCGCCGCCATCTCGATCGTGCGGGATTCCCCGAGGTCGCGATCGAGAATGCCCGCATCCGTATGCCGGCAAGTCGTACCGATCCAGCCGGTCCCTGGGTACGTTTCACTGCCGCTAGCATGGAACGCACACTCGGCCGGCCCATCCAGGTGATCCCGAACGCGGGCGGCGGCCTCCCCGGCGACGTGTTCGCGGATCTCCTCGATGTGGCTTTGGTCTGGGTCCCGCATAGTTACAATGGCTGCGGCCAGCACGGACCGAACGAGCATTTGCTCGCCTCCGCCGCGCGCGAGGGGATCGCCGCCATCGCGGGCCTGTTGTGGGATCTCGGCGAAGGAGCGGCGCCGGCACGGAGCGCCAGCAAGAAAGTGGAGGCAACGGCATGATCTTCCGCCAACTCTTCGACTCCACCTCGGGCACCTACAGCTACCTCCTGGCCAGCCGCCGCGGCGGCGAGGCGCTGATCATCGATCCCGTGCTGGAAAAGGTCGGCCGCTATCTGCAACTGATCGGCGAACTCGATCTCAGGCTGGTGAAGGCGGTCGATACCCACCTGCATGCGGATCACGTCACCGGCCTCGGTGCGCTGCGCGACCGCACGCACTGCATCACCGTCATGGGCGAGATGAGCAAGGTCGATGTCGTGTCGATGCGTCTTTCCGATGGAGAGAAGCTCCGTATCGAGGGCGTCTCGCTCGACGTGATGTACACGCCCGGACATACCGATGATTCGTACAGCTTCCTGACGCAGGACCGCGTCTTCACCGGTGATACGCTCCTGATCCGCGGCACCGGGCGGACGGATTTCCAGAACGGCGACGCGCGCGCCCAGTACGAATCGATCTTCGGCCGCCTGCTGAAGCTTCCGGACGAGACGCTTGTCTATCCGGCGCACGACTACAAGGGCGATACGGTGAGCACGATCGGGGAAGAAAAACGCTACAACCCCCGGCTGCAGGTGAAATCGGCTGACGAGTATGCGGCACTGATGGGCAGCCTCAATCTGCCCAATCCGAAGATGATGGACGTGGCGGTTCCGGCCAATATGCGGATCGGGCTGGTGCAGGACGAACTGGCGCGGCAGGGCTTCGTCTTGACGGCAACCGAGGCGATGGCGCTGATCGGCCGGCCGGAGGTGGCGATCGTCGATCTCCGGGAACGGGAGGAACGCGACAAGCACGGCAGCATCCCGGGCTCGCTTTCGGTTCCCTATCCCGCTCTTGCCGAGAATGTCCGCGACGGCGGCGTGCTGCACGAACTGGCCGCAGCAACCGGGAAGGCGATTGTCTTCTATTGCGCCTATGGGGAACGTTCGGCGATGGCGGTCGCGGCGGCGCACGAAGCAGGGCTTGCCGGCGCAAGACACATCCAGGGCGGACTCGACGCCTGGAAAAAGGCGGGCGGAGCAGTGGCCAGATAGGGCGGCTGCTAGAGCAGATCGCGATCAGACGGAATCGGCTGATCGCGTGAAGATGCTCGCCAAAACAAAAAGCTGGAGCAGTTACCGTGAGCCATGGCGAACGGAAATTGCTCTACAGCGAGCCATGAACGGTGTAGGGGATGTGCGCGATCTTGACGTTGGTTGCGTTACCGTTCACGAGCACCTCCGCTTCGACCGTATAGTCCCCCGGCCGGAGCTGGCCGCCGACCGGCAGCACGATCGTTTCGCCCTTGCCGGGTGCGGTCATGCCGCCGGTAATCACCTCGCCCGTCTGCGCCCGGACGAACCAGCGGCAGACGACATCGTTCGGCCCGACCGCCACGACATCGTTGGAAAGGTCAGACAAGGACTCCGGCGTCAGCTTGTAGCTGCGTGCGAATTTGTGCAGTGCCTCGACCTCGACCGAGAGACGGAGATCTCCACCGGGCGTCCGTTGCACTTTGGTGATGAAGGCGCGGCGGGGAGTCGGTAGATAATCGAAGGAGCCGACGCCGAGCGGATAGCGCAGGTCGCGCCACGCCGTGAGCGCCGCGCCGTCATCCGACCACGACTTCAGCTCATAGGGACCGTTGGTGACGAGGAAATGGTGGTGCTCGCGATAGAAGCGCTCGAGTGCCGTCCAGCGGGCGCTCGCCTCCTTCGCCGTCACCATCGCCTCGAGCGCTCTCGGCCGGTAGCCCGTGCGGGCGAAATCGCTGACGAGACCTTCCAGGCGCGACTTGAGTTGCTCATCGCGCACCAGATCGAGCCATGGAACGCCCAGGCGCTTGGCCTCGACTTGCGAAAAGGCCCCCCACCCGTGTTTCGCCGCCTCGTTCATCAAGGTCAGAACCGTCCACGGCACGGTGGTCCAGGGCGGCGCAAACGCAGCCGTGCTGTCCGGGTCGTCCGGATTGACATTGGCATAGACGTCGACCAGCAGCAGCGGCCGCGTCAACGTCAGATCGCCGAACCGGATCGCTTTCGATGCGCTGTTGGTCCCGACGATTTTCAGCCCGACGAGGCTCCGCCGGGCCAGCGCCGTCGTCGCGGCGACCTCCGGATCGGTGTCTTCGCCGCTCGACCAGCGCCAGGCGAAGCTATAGGCGTAGAGAATATCCGCAGCACTCATCTCCGTGCCATCGTGAAACGGCGACAACAGCACCTGGAAGCGGAGCCGGGTGCGCGCCCTCTGTCCCGGGCCGACAACGCGGAAAAGGCCCGTGCCCGGCACGGGAATGATCGCATCGGTCGGCACCGCGACGCTCGGCGGCGGCGGGCCGGTGTCCTTCGCCACATTCTCGACGATCGGCTGGGCGATGATCGTCAGGCTGAAAACGGTGAAGCCCACCATCAGCGCCGTCATCGCGTACTGGCTGCGCAGTGCCGGGCGAGGCGCTTTGAAGAGGGCGAGAGCCTCTCTGTGGGCGAGCGCGATCGCAGCGATGTGGCCGATAACGATCGCCCCGACCGCCGTGAACCACGCAAATCGTGGCCCGACGATCGCGATATTCACGCGATAACCCCTGCTGCCCAGAAGGTCCCACCCGAGTCCAAACGGGTCGGAGAAGAGCGGGATGATGTACTGGCCCTGGATCAGCAGATACGTGAGGTAGTGTGCGATCTGGTAGGCGAGCGCGATCGGCACCAGGGTGAAGGCGAATACCCTGGCGATCTCGCCGGTCGAATGCTCGCGGCCGGCGAGAGCCGCCATCAACGCCGAGATGGCATAGTAGACGGCGATGAAGACGAGCCACATCGCGAGCAGCCCGAAGGTCTCGCCGAGCATCGGCGGGCCGGGAAGCCTCTTGGCGATAACCGTCCAGAGCGGCGTATCCAGGAAGCCGTCGAACATCACCGACGAAAGGATGAACAGAACCAGCGCCGGCGCCGCCCTGGTCGGCGGGGGCTTGCGCGCGAAGGGGGAGAGGCGCGCGAATACGCCAAAGGCAAGGGTGAACGCCTCACCGTGCTCGAGCCAGACCTGCCGGCCGAAAATCACCATCCCGGTCCAGGTCACCAGCGAATAAAGGGCAGCGAGAGTGGCGATCCAGAAGGGCGAGGCGGAATAAGGGAAAATCAGCTCGATCCAGGGAAACCAGAACAGCAAAGCGATGCCCGGCCAGCAATCGAGCCAGGCCGGATAGCGGAGCTGGAACGAGAGGGGGCGGCGGGCAAGAGCCTCTGCCCAGGCAAACAGTGCCGCCCAAGGATTCGCGGCCGCCCATAGGTTGCCAAAGATGGCGGAGATGTACGCACCGGCGACCCACCAGATGATCCACACGGCGGCCGGGGCGAAGTTCTCGAGTGGATTCTGATTGCCGAACCAGCCCGCCGCAATGACAAGAAGAAAAAGCGCAACGGAAAGCACCTCGCCCGCCCGCAAGCGCTCAGGCACGATCGGCAGCCGTCGCTCGCGGCGCACCGGCGCACCGGCCGGAGCGCGCACGAAAAGCGCAATGACGACGAACGAGAAAGCGACCGCCGCACCGGCGCCGAGGAGATAAAGGCCGAGCGGCACTGGCAGGTCGTAGCGCACGCCGAACGCATGGGCTTCGGCAGACCTCGCGGCGGTTGCCAGAAAGGCCGCCGCAGCAACGACAAGCCCTACCGTGCGCGCTGCAATCTCGGGCCGCGACGGCCTGCTGCGCACTCCGCCGCCCCCCTCATTTCATCGGCGTGATGTTGGCCATGCGATCGAGTTCCCAGCCGCTGCCATAGGGCGAGGGAAAGCCGGAACGGTCGCTGAGGGCCGACCAGATCAGGCGACCGGCCGGATCGGTGAATCCGGCAACCGGATTCCAGGCGGCCTTGGGAGGACTCGGGACGCCGAGCCGCAGGATCCCGTTCCACGGATAGTCCTTGAGCTTGGCCGTGCGGATGAACACCGGAGAATCGAAGCCGGCGATCGAATCGAAAGCGATATTCTCGATGCCCGTAGAATAGTCGTTGTCGTACCATTCGTGCCGTATCGTGTAGCCGGCGACCGCGCGGCGACAGTTTGACGTCAAGAGGGAGACGAAGTCGCGCTCGGCATTGAACTGGTCGTCAAGGTCATCGAAGTCGCCGCTTTCAAGATCCGAAAGCTGGTCCGCGGCCTCTTGCTGTTCGGCCGGGGGAAGCGCATCGGCGAGAAGCTGATAGGCCTGGAACCAGCCGGCTTTGACCCACGGCGGGCCGGACCAGCCATCGAACCGGCTCATCGCCTTCTCGATCAGCGAGGCGGCATCGATTTTCTCCACCTTGTCTTCGACTGCCGAGGGAGGTGCGGTGCGGACGCGCGCCGCGGCGGCCTGGGCAAGGTCTTCCTGCTCCAGGTAATCGGCGTGGAATGGCGTCACAGGATAGGGATGAAACACCATCCCGCTTGGCGGGTGGGCGGCAAGCTTCCTGAGTGCCGCCTCCAGCGCAGGGCAATCGGGCTGGCTGACGGAGACCATGACAAAGGCGCCGAGCGATTCGAACGATGCAACCTGGGATGGCGGCGCTCCGGTGAAAGCGGGCGGCGTGTCGCCGACATAGGCATCCATGTCGCCCTTCGGCAAAAGCTGCGCCGCGCTGGCCGGATCGACCGTCTCGACGCCGATCACGCTCGGGTAGAAGCTCGAATAAATCGGCCATTCATGGCCGCCTTCGGCGGTCGCTGCCGCGAGCATCGCGGCGAGCAGGACCGCAAGGGCGCCCTTCCATCTCATCCGCGCAGCGCCCGCATCACGGTTTCATCGGCCATGGCGTCCTTTGGCGAACCCTCAAAGATGATCTCGCCGCGGTCGATCGCGTACAGCCGGTCAGCGACCCCGGCCGCATTCGCCAGGTTGGATTCGGCGAGCAGGATCGATATGCCCATTGCTTTGATCATGACGACGGCGTCTCGAAACCGCTTGACCACCGCCGGCGCCAGCCCTTCGAAGGCTTCGTCGAGCAGCAGCAACGAGGGAGAAAGGGCCATCGCGCGGGCGATCGCCACCATCTTCTTCTGACCGCCGGAGAGGTTGAGGCCGCGTCGCGGCAGAAACGCGCGGATCTCCGGAAACACGGCAAAGACACGCTCCTCCCCGACTTCGCCCTCGCCGCCGCGCCGGCGTACCGCCTTCTCGGAAAGCCAGCGGCTGATCGCCAGATTTTCGGCAACGCTGAGGTCCGGAAAGATGTGCGCTCCCTCCGGCGCGTAGCCGATACCGCGCTGGGCGCGCTTGTGCGCGGGCAAGCCGGTGATGTCTTCGCCACGGAAGCGGATCCGCCCTGAACGCATCGCGAGCAGGCCATTGATGCTTTCGATCGTCGTCGTCTTGCCCGCACCGTTGCGGCCGACGAGGCCGACGACTTCCCGCGCCCCGACAGCCAGCGACACGCCGCTCAGGACGTGGGCGGATCCGCGAAAGGTGTCGATTTTGTCGACCTCGAGCATCGCTCAGACAGGCTGCGTACCGAGCAGAACGCTCGCAACATCGCGATTGGCACGGATCTCTTGCGGCGCACCCTCGGCGAGAACCCCCCCCTCATGCATCACGACGACACGGTCCGAATAGGTAAAGACGATATCCATGTCATGCTCGATGACGACCGCTGCGCCGCCGCCGGCGCGCACGACCGCCGCTACCGTATCCATGATCTGCGCCTTGTCGCGAGTCCCGACGCCGCTTGTCGGTTCATCGAGAAATAGCACCTTCGGCTTCAGAGCATAGGCTACTGCGACGTCGAGCAGTTTCCGCTCGCCCTGCGCCAGGCTGCTGGCCATGAGGTTCTGCTTGTCGCGCAGGCCAAACAGATTCAGCACATCCTGTGCCTCGGCCGCCACCGCGCGATCGCCCTCGGCGAGCGAGAAGACGCTGCGGGTCTTGCCCTCCCGCGCGAAGATCGAAAGCGCCACGTTGTCGCGCACCGTGAGCCCGTCGAACAGATTGACCAGCTGGAAGCTGCGAGCGATCCCGGCCCGGATGCGCTCCGCCACGGAGGCCACCGTGATGTCGTGGCCCCCGAACATGATGCGGCCGGAATCGGCGATCACATGCGCGCTGATCAGATTGACGAGCGTCGTCTTGCCGGCGCCGTTCGATCCGACCAGGGACAGGAATTCGCCCTCATCGACATGGAAATCGACATTGTCGACGGCCCGCAGATCGCCGAACCGCTTGCTCAGCTTGACCGTTTCCAGCAACGCCATGTCAGCGCCTCTTGCCGCGCCAACGGCTGATGGCGCTCTCGATGCCCCCGACGATGCCGGTCGGCAGCAGCAGGATCAGTACGACCAGGACCACGCCGAGCAGAAACTGCCAGTATTGGGTCTCCGCCACCGCATAGGTCTGTAGAAACGTATAGACAATACCGCCGACGATCGGACCGACGAAGGTACGAAAGCCGCCGAGCAGCGTCGCGAACACGATCTCGCCCGAGAACGGCCAGTACAGGATGTCCGGGGTCGCGAGGGCATTGAGCGGCACCCACAACACGCCGGCGAGGCCGGTCAGGATGCCGGAAATCAGAAACGCCGCATAGCGATAGTGGCGGATGGAGAGGCCAAGAAATTGCGCCCGGGTTTCATTGTCCCGGATCGCCTGCAAGGCTTTACCGAACGGCGAATGCACCACCACCCACATGAATGCCACCACGGCAATGAAGACCACCAGCACGTAATAGTAGTAAGTCGAGACGAATCCGGAGAAGCCGGCCCCACCAATGAGCCCGCCGAGCAGGCGGGGAACCGGAACACGCATGCCATCGGTGCCGCCGGTAAGCCAGAACAGCTTGAGAGCAAGGCTCCACAGCACCTGCGATAATGCCAGCGTCAGAATGGCGAAATAAAACCGCGTGTGGCGCACACAAAGATATCCGAACACGACGGCGGTGATGCCCGAGGCCAGAAGCCCGACCAGGAGATAGAGCTCCATCGAGCGGATATCGAGATACTGCACCAGAAGCGCGACCGTGTAGGCCCCGACTCCGAAAAAGGCGGAATGGCCGAACGAGAGAAGGCCCGTGTAGCCGAGCAGCAGATTGAAGCCGAGCGTGGCGATGGCCATGTCCAGGCCATAGATGAGCAACAGCGTCTGGTAAGAGGTGAGGATGTTGGGCGCTACCGCCAGGGCGATCACGGCCACGAGAGCGGCAAGCGCGATCCACCCCACTCGCGGACGGGGCGGGGAAAGCGCGGCGGCGAGTTCGCTCATGCCGCCCCAAACAGGCCGGTCGGCCTGACGACGAGCACGATACCCGCCAGCAGATAAAGGAATGCCAGTTCCTCTTCAGGGAAGAACTGCACGCCGACAGTGCGGAAAAAGCTCACGATCACCGCGCCGACCAGGGCGCCTTTGAGGCTGCCCATGCCACCGATCACCACCACGATGAAAGCCACCACCAGATAATCGATGCCCATCCCGAGCACCGCCGCCTGGCTCGGCACCACGATTGCCCCTCCGACCCCGGCCATGAAGCAACCGATCGTGAAGGCGAGGAGATACACGCGCCGCACATCGAGGCCAAGCGCCGATGCCATCCGCCGGTCTTGTGCGGTGGCGCGCAGCAACACCCCAAAGCGGGTGCGGTAGATGAACCCCCAAAGCGCCAGGACCGCAACGACGCCGACCGCGATCACCACGAAATTATAGGCCGGATAGAGATAGCCGAGGATCTTCACCGACGGCAGTTTGTCCGCCACCGCGTCGGCAGAAAGCGGCACGCCGCCCCAGACGAAGCGGATCCCGTCCTCCAGGATCAGCAGCAGGCCGAACGTCACCAGAAGCTGGTACTCCTCGGCACGCTGGTAGAAAGGCCGCAGCAGGATCGGTTCGATCAGCGCGCCGAGCACGCCGACCCCGACCGCGCCCAGCGGCAGCAGCAGAAAGAAAATCAGACCGTGTACCGTGAAGCCGCCGGCAACCGCTTGTCCCACCAGCCACGCTGTGATGTAGGCACCGATCGCGTACAGGCTGCCATGGGCCAGATTGACGATCCGCATGACCCCGAAGATCAGGGTCAGCCCCGATGCGATCAGGAACAGCACCGAGGCGTAAAATAGCGAATTCAGGACTTGAATGAGGAATATGCCCATATCAACAAACGGCCGACGCCGGCCTCGCCTCCTTGTCCCCCGACCTGAACGTGGGCTCGCCCCGACACACAGCGCCCGAGGTCCGGCCTCGGGCGCTCCGCCTATGCGCTTTGCCCCCCGGCCCTCCCTTAAGTGGAGAAGAGCCGGAGGGCAAGGTGTTTTCGCGCTGTGGCTCGCCTACGCTGGCTTCGGCCAAGTGGCCCTGATCCAGTCCGCCGCCGCCGTATCCTCCATGTTTTTTGAGGTCGGCTTCGGCCATCCCGGCGGCGCACTCACGGTGCGGATCGCGAACTCGAGGACGCGGTCGGGGTCATAGACCGGGAACGGATACTCCGGGACGTTCTTGGAAAATCCGGTCACTGTATTCTTGTAGCCCTGGTGGTTGTCCGGGGAGATGTAAATATAGCCGGACGGCGCTTCGATCCCGAGACCCTCGAGCTGGGCGATGATCATCTCGTCGCTCGGCCAGCCGCCCTCGAGCATGTTCGCTCTTTCGACCGCCGACTTCAGGGCATAGAGCGCCGTATAGGCGCCTTCCGCCTCGAAGTTCGGATACTCCTGCCAGCGCTTGTAATAGCGCTGCACGAAGCCCGCACTCGCCGGCCAGCGATCACCGGACGGATAGGTGAAGTAGTAGTTGGCATGACAGCCGACCAGCAGGCCTTCGGGATGGTCCTTGCCGATCGCGGACGGATTGACGCCAAATGCAATGGTACTCGCAAACTTCATCTTGTCGTAGAGGCCATAGCGCAGGGCCTGCTTGTAGAACGCCACATAGTCGCCGCCCCAGATCGAGGAGAACAGAATATCTGGCTGCGCAGCAATGATCTTCGGAATGTACGGCGTGAAATCGGTCGTACCCAGCTTCGGCCAGTTGACCGAGACGCTCTCCGTGCCGGAAATAAGATGGTCCATCACCAGGTTGAAGTGAAGGTAGGCGTTGTGGCCATAGGCATAATCAGGGTGCAAATGGGCGATTTTCTTGACATGCGGCCAGGTCTGGGCCACCGCTGTCGCACAGGTCATGCCGTCGGCCGACTGGATGTTGGTAATGCGGAACACGTATTTCGGTTTCGTGTCCGCCCGGTCGAACACATAGTCTGTGCAGCCATCCGTCAACAGCGTCAGGAGCTGAAGCTCTTCAGCAACCGGCGCCAGAGCGGGGCTGGTGCCGCTCGATATGACGCCGCTCAGGAGATCGACGTTTTCGGAAAGCTTGAAGCGCCGTGCCTCCTTCACCACGGTGTCCACACCGGCAGCCTCGTCGGTCTTGATGGTCTCGATCTTACGTTTACCGAGCAACCCGCCTTCGGCGTTGATCTCTTCGGCGGCCAGCACATGTCCCTTGAGCGACGGCTCACCGAGGACCGCAGCCGGGCCGGTCAGGAATGTGATGTGGCCGGTCTTGAACGGCGTCGACGGGATCTTCCCTTTCGGCTGCACCGCGGCCCGCGCCGGGCCGACGCTGGCGACGCCGAATGCGCCTGCAGCGGCGCCGACACCGGCTGCAACGCCAGCACTCAACATGTTCCGACGGTTGATATTCTTGATCATCCTGCACCTCCCGAATCTCGAGCCTCGCCGGTAGGGCGATCCGCCCCCGGCAGCCACGATGGGATTTTACTAGCAGATCGCGGCAGGCTGGTGAACGCCAAATCGACCGCAATGGAACGGAAATCCCAGTGCATCCCAGCGGTGTCGCGGTGAGCCCGTTCCAACCCGGCGACAGCGCGATGCGCCTTGATCGGATTGGCGGCCGCGTTCCTCTTGCGGATTAAAAACTCGTAATCTCCGTGGGCGGAAGCCGGCCGATGGTGCCCCTAGAGCAGATCGCGATCAGACGGAATCGGCTGATCGCGTGAAGATGCTCGCCAAAACAAAAAGCTAGAGCAGTTACCGTGAGCCATGGCGAACGGAAATTGCTCTAGCCCGCGATCGCCCGAGGCGGAATCGTCGGAGGGCGTGAATCGTGGGCTCGAATAAAGCGCGAGACCCGTGTCGGGCTGCACAGTCAGCCCGACACCGGTCTAACAGCTTCGTTTGCGGGCCCTCGTACCGCTGCCTGACCCGCGCGGTCGCCACCAGAGACAACTTTCCACGGCGGGCAGAGACGGTCAGGCGCTCAACCATGGCGAGCATGGCGGGGCCGGAGCCTTCGGGTTCCCCCGCCACGCGCCGCGCGATACCGAGGGAGCGGTGCGAGGTCCGTCGGGGCACCTTCGAAGAGCGAAAGAAGACGGGCGAACCGGCAGTCGGATCGGCAAGCCAACATTCACCGCATCCACCTCGCGAACTCCTCCTGCTCGGCGGCGCTCAAATGGAGATGGTGCCGCGTGCGGCGAAACAGAATGTCTTCCGCGCTCCGCGCCCATTCGGTGCGGACAAGAAAATCTGCTTCCCGTTCGTAGAGCAGAGCTCCGAAATGTCGCCCCAGATCGGCGACTGCGTTGGCCCCCTCCAGCAGTGAGAGCGCACGCGTGCCATAGAGCCGCGCATAATGGTTCAGAAGGGACGGCGGGAGAAAAGAGAAGCGCGCGGCGAGTGCATCAACGAAGGCGGAAAAATCAGCGCCCGGCATGTCCCCGCCGGGCAGCGCTTCGCTGCGGGTGAAGGCTGGTCCGAGGCGGGGGAAAAATCTTTGCACCCGCTCCAGCACATGCTCCGCCAGCCGCCTGTAGGTCGTGATCTTGCCGCCAAACACCGACAATAGCGGCGGCGCGCCTCCGGGTGCATCGAGCATCAGAACGTAATCACGCGTGACCGCCGAAGGATCCGCTGCCCGGTCATCGAACAGCGGCCGTACCCCGGAATATTCGTAGAGGATGTCCGCATCTTTCAGCGGACAACGAAGATAGCGGTTGGCCGCCGTGAGCAGATAGCGGCGTTCCGCATCCGTGATGGCAACGGCCTCCGGCGGTCCTTCATAGGACTCATCGGTGGTGCCGAGAAGGGTGAGGCTTCTCTCGAACGGGATCAGGAACACCACGCGCCGGTCCGGGTTCTGCAGGATGTACGCGTGTTCTCCCTCCCAGTGCCGGCTGAGCACGAGGTGGCTTCCCTTGACGAGCCTCACCTTGGCCCTCTCACTCGCGCCGGCAATCCGATGCAAGACTTGTTCAACCCAGGGTCCGGCCGCATTCACCAGCACGCGCGCTGCGACCTCTTCATTGGTGCCGTCGGGGGTAGCGAGCCGTACGCGCCAGGCTATCGTTTCCCGGTGCGCCGCGATCACCTCCGCGTGCAGCCGGATCTCGGCCCCCTTCCGAGAGGCGTCCAGCGCGTTCGACATCACCAGCCGCGCATCCTCGACCCAGCAATCGGAATAGACAAAGCCCGCGCGGAATCCGGATTTCAGTGCGCCGCCCTCAGGTGCGGTGCGAAGATCGAGCCGTGAGCTTGCTTCCAGCAGCCGGCGCCCGCCGAGATGATCATAAAGCAGAAGCCCCAGGCGTATCATCCACTCGGGTCGCATTTCGGCGACATGCGGCAGCACGAAGCGCAGCGGCCAGACGATATGCGGAGCCGCGCGCAGCAACACCTCGCGCTCGGAAAGCGCCTCGCGCACCAGGCGGAACTCGTAGCGCTCGAGGTAACGAAGCCCGCCATGGACGAGCTTGCTCGAACGCGACGAAGTGCCTTCCGCCAGATCCCCCTTCTCCGCCAGCAACACCGAAAGGCCGCGTCCGGCGGCGTCGCGCGCGATGCCGGCACCGTTCACGCCACCGCCAATCACCAGGATATCGTAAGGCTCCCCGCTCACCGCCGGTTTCCGGCCGGAGGCGCCGGCCCGTAGGCCGCGATTCGCTCCCGGGTCGCGGCCATTTCTTCCCGCGTCAGCAGCATCGGCCCGCCGATCTGCAGGCTCAGGAGATATTGCCGCGCCAACGCCTCCAGTTCGACCACCAGCCACATCGCCCGCTCGAGCGTCGGCCCGATGACCACCGCCCCGTGATTGGCAAGCAGGCAGGCCTCTCGGCCTTCGAGCGCCTCTGCCGCTGCCGCGGCCAGTTCCGCAGTCCCGTAGGCAGCATACCGCGCACAGAGGATCGGCGAGGCTCCGAACACGGCGGCCATGTAATGACAGGCCGGAATCTCACGGCGCGCCATGGCCAGCGCAGTGGCATGCGGCGGATGCGCATGCACAATGGCCTGCGCATCGGGGCGCGCCAACAGGATTCCGAGATGCATCCGCCATTCGCTCGACGGCGGGCGCCGACCTTTCCACTTGCCGCTCTCTCTCGCTAGCGGCATCTCGGCGATCTCTTCGGGCCGCAGCCTTTCGTAGGGAACGGCCGAAGGCGTAATGAGCATATCCTTGCCGCGCCGGACGCTGATATTGCCGGACGTGCCCTGGTTGATACCGAGCGCATTCAGCCGCCGCGCAGCCGCAACGATTGCCCGACGAATCGTAATGGAGGCAGCCATTGGCGGTGACGCAACGGCAAAAACGGCGGCGACGCAAGCGCCGGGCAGCTTCTCAGCGCTCGTGCAGGCTGTCGTGCAGGGCCTGGGTGAGAGGAGCCAGGAGGTAGTCGAGCACCCGGCGCCAGCCGGTCTTTACTTCGACCGTGACCGCCATCCCCGGCACCAGGGCAACTCTCTGCCCGTCTATGTTCATGTGCGTACGGTCGAGCGAAATACGGGCGATATAGACGAGCCGGCCAGGCGACGTGAGGGCGCCCGGAGCCTCCGTTGCGCTGACGCTGCCGGAGGCCGGCGCCGCACCCGGCTGTTCGACCAGCACCGCATCCGTCGAGATGCGTTGCACGGTGCCCTGCAGCAGGCCGTAGCGGGTGAAGGGAAAGGCGGTCACCTTGATGACGGTGGCCTGGCCAGGCCGGACGAAGCCGCGGTCGCGATTCTCGACCACGGCATCGACAGCGAGACCGCCCGCAGCCGGAACAATGCTCAGAAGCTGCTGCGCGGGCGTGACCACCGCGCCGGTCGTGTGCACGGCCAGATCCTGCACGGTCCCGGAAACCGGTGCTGCGAGGTTCGTGAGTTGCAGAGCGCGATCGGCCTTGGCGAGCGCGTCGGTGGCGGCCGCAAGGCGCTGCTCGGCGTCCGCAAGCTGGTTGTAGACGTTGCTCGTGAAGTCCGCGACGACCTTGGTGCGCTCTTTCTCTGCCGCCTGAACGGCAGCCGTCGCCTCCGCCAGATGATCGCGCTCGACCGGCAGATCACTCTCGAGCGCCTTCAACTGCTGCTCGGTTTGCAGATACTCGAGCTTCGAACCGAAGCCTTGCTGCACGCTCTGGGCGCGAATCTCGGCCTGCCCCTGCAGCAGCGGAAGCTCGGTCTCGATCTTGCGGATGGTTGACGCGACAGCGGCAAGATCGGCGGTCTTGCCCGCAAGATCAGCCTCCGCCTGGGCGAGCTTCGCCGCTTCGGCCGCCCGTTCGGCCAGCAACCGGCTTTCGGCGCCGGTCAGGTCCGCCGGATTGGCAACAGAGATGCCGGCAAACGGATTCCCTCGCCGCAGCCCGGCCAGGGCTTCGAGGCGGGCAATATCCAGCCGCGCCTGCTCCTCTGCCTTCTTCGCCTGCGCCCGATCCGCCACCGCCGCGGTGGGGTCGAGCACGATCAGGGGCTGGCCCTGGCGGACTTGTTCGCCGTCGGCGACGAGAATCCTGCGTACCACGCCGGTCTGCTCCGGTTGCACCACCTTCGTGCGTGCAAGCGGAACGATCTTGCCGGGCGCAGCGGCAATGATGTCCACCTTGCCGATCCAGGACCACGCCAGCGCGGCGGCAAACACGGCTGAAATCGCAAGCTGGGTCAAGCGGATGGACGGCGAGGCAGGCGTTTCAACGATCTCGAGCGCGGCGGGAAGGAAGGCACGTTCCACCCGATATCCCTTCGCGACCGGGAGCGGCGCGGGCTCGGTCGGACGGGTTGGAATCAGGCGCAACATCGGCCCTCAGCGCACCGCCGTCGATTGCATCCGGTGTAACCGGGCATAATCGCCCTGCCGGCACACCAGCTCATCGTGGGTCCCGTCCTCGATGACCCGGCCGCGCTCGATGTTGAGGATCCGATCCGCTCCGTGCAGGGTGGAAAGCCGGTGCGCGATAATGATCAGGGTCCGGCCTTGTGCGATGCGGCGAAGATTGGCCTGGATGACTGCCTCACTCTCGTAGTCGAGCGCCGACGTCGCCTCATCGAAAATCAGGATCCGCGGGTCCCCGATCAGCGCCCGCGCAATGGCAATCCGCTGGCGCTGCCCGCCCGAGAGGCTCGCGCCGCGCTCTCCGACCTGGGTGTCGTACCCTTCGGGCAGCTCGAGAATGAATTCATGCGCGCCGGCCAGCTCGGCGGCCTGGATGACCCTTTCGATCGGCGTCGCCGGGTCGGCGAGCGCGATATTCTCCCGGATCGTCGTGTTGAAGAGAGTAGCCTCCTGGAGGACCGAGCCGATCTGCCGCCGCAGCCAGGCGGTGTCCGCCTGTGAGATGTCGATGCCGTCGATCAGCACGCGCCCGCTCTCCGGCACATAGAAGCGCTGGATCAGCTTGGAGAGCGTCGATTTGCCCGAGCCCGAGCGACCGGCAATTCCCACCACCTGGCCGGGCGCGATGGCGAAGGACACGGTATCGAGCACCGGCGGCGCATCGAGCCGATAGCGGAACGTCACGTTCTCGAAGCGAATTCCGCCGCGGATGCCCGGCATGTCACCCTGGCCGGTGCGCGTGGCCTCGACGGGGCTGTTGAGGATATCGCCAAGCCGCGCGATCGCCACCCGCACCTGCTGGAAATCCTGCCAGAGCTGCGCCAGCCGCAGCACCGGCTGGGCCACCTGCGCGGCGAGCATGTTGAACGCGACCAGTTCGCCCACGGTGAGCGAGCCCGCGATCACCTCGCGTGCCCCGAGGAAGAGGGTGGCAACGACCACCGCCTTGCTGATCAGTTGCGCACCCTGCGAACCGACCGTGCCAAGGGTGATCGTGCGGAAGCTCGCACGGACATAGGCGGCAAGCTGCTCTTCCCAGCGGCGTTGCAACACCGGCTCCACCGCCATCGCCTTCAGCGTTTCGACGCCGGTGACGCTCTCGACCAGCATGGCCTGCGTTTCCGCACCGCGCAGGAACCGCTCGTCGATGCGGGCACGCAGCAGCGGTGTGACGATCAGGCTGAGAACCACGTAACAGGGGACGGAGGCGATGACGATCATCGCGAGCTGCCAGCTATAAAGGAACATCACCGCAATGAAGACGCCGGTGAAAAAGAGGTCGATGACGAGAGTGAGTGCCGAGCTGGTCAGGAACTGGCGGACCACTTCGAGCTGCCGCACGCGGGCAACGGTATCGCCGACACGACGCGCCTGGAAGTAGCCCATCGGCAGGGCAAACAAGTGGCGGAACAGGCGCGCGCCAAGCTCGACATCGATGCGGCTGGTGGTGTGGGCGAAGGTGTAGGTCCGCAGACCGCCGAGCAGCACCTCGAAGAAAGAGACGAGGCCCAGCCCGAGCATCAGGAGATCGAGCGTCGAAAGCCCGTGATGCACGAGCACCTTGTCGATCACCACCTGGAAGATCATCGGCACCGCCAGGCCGAAGAGCTGCAGGAAGAAGGAGACCACCAGCACCTCGGAAAGGATGCGGCGGTACTTGCCGACGGCGCCGACAAACCACCCGAGGCCGAACTTGCGCCCCGCATGATCGAGCGGCGCGCGGCGCGAAAGCAGGATCAGCCGTCCGCTCCACCCCCTGGCGAACTCCTCGAGGGGCATCAGCCGCGGGGTCCGCTCGAGCGGGTCCTGTACCAGAGCCGCGGCCTCGGTCACCCGGCCAAGAACGAGATAGCGCCCCTCTCGCATCGCGGCGAGTGCCGGCATCGGCACACGGCCAAGCCGTGCCAGCGGGATGCGCGCTCGCCCGACCTTGATCGGAAATGCGCGCGCCGCACGCAACAGATCCGGCTCGGAAAACGCGCCGCTGCCGCCATGCCGGTGGCGAATCGCAGCCGGATCGGCAGCCAGCCCGAGCGCCTGCAATGCGAAGGCAAGTGCAAGCGGACCACTGTCTTCGACTGGGGAAGCCTTCTCCACGCCGCCGCTCCTGCCGGTCCGGTTCACGGGTCACCCGTCGATACGACCGTGAGCCCGAGCAGAATGGCCGAGAGGTGGACCTGCGGAGGAGCACCTTGCAGCATCCGGACGGCCCCCTTTGGTTGACTGCCGCCTCGCTTCGGCCAGGACGGAGCCCAACCGAGCCGGCGGCGCGCATACTTCTCTGTTACCCTGCAATGGTGCCTTTCCTCCGCCGCATCGAAGAGATGATGCTGTGACAAAGAATCTCGACGCGCCGTGACGGCCCTGTCCGGCTTCCGTCACGGCGACGTAATTCAATACCTTGCCGTGATGACTGGTGTCCCGCCCGCTTTCGTTTGCTGCCGCCGGCAACAAATGAAAGGGGATCAGCAGGCCACTGAAAATAAAGAGGTTTATTCGAGCCCGCGATTCCCGCCCTCCGACGATTCCGCCGCGGGCGATCGCGTGCCAGGCGAACCCGCTCACGTGGACGGTAAAGGCCGGTTGAGCGATGCTCGCCAGCCACAAGGAGACCTTTCCGGTGGCAACCCATACGAAGTCCGCACCATCCGAGCCCCGGTGTCCCTATGGGTTCGCCAGGATCGGCGGCCGGCCGGCAACCCGGCGCCGACAGCCATGACGGCCTCCGGCGCACCCGCATGAGCGCACTTCCGGGTCAATGGCTGCTCTTCCTGCTGCATCCGGCGCGCCTGATCGCCGCTGCGATCGGCGCCGCCGGGGTCGCGGCAGCGGCCATCGCGACGGCTACCCTCGCCGCCCGGCTCGGCGTCGGGCCTCCCATCCTGGCGACGGTTCTTGGCGGCGTCCTCGCCCTCAACGTGCTGCTTTTCTTTCCCCCGGGTGAACTGGGCCGGCACCCGAAGCGCTTTTTCCCCGTGCTGGCCGCCAATATCGCCCCGCTGCTCGTGGCCATCTGGCTCGCCCGTCACCAGCCGATCCTGGTGCAGCTCCTGCTCGTGGCTTGCGCCGGCGGCGCCGCGCTCGCGCGTCCGTTCGGCGCCCTTCCCACAGCCACGGCAACCACGATTGTCATAAACGTGCTGTTAGCCCTTCTCCTCGGCTCTGCCGCCAGCTTTCCGACCATCGCCTGCCTTGCCGCGACCATCGGTTGCCTGGCCGGATTTGCCGCCGACGCGCTGGCCCAGATTCCGTTTGGCGGGATCGGCAAGCTCGCCGATCGCGCCCTGCTCGCCGCCGTGACAGCATCGTTCCTGAAGGAGGCGGCGCGACACTGGAACGAGGCGGGCCAATGGACTGCGACGTGGTTCGAGCCTGCCGCAGTTCGTCTCTCTGCACTTGCCAATGACATGGCGCCCGATGCCGCCAGCCCGGCACCGCTGTTGCTGCGGCATCTGGTCAGCGCGATCGGCCGCCTTGGCCTGAGGCTCGAAGCCAGTCGTGACGCACTCGGTACGAATCTGTGCACGACGATTGGCGAGACCTTCGCCAACCTTGCCGCGGCAGTCCGGAGGCACTCGGCGGGGCAGGAGACGCTGGAGCGGCTTCGCTCGGCCGCTCTCGCCGCGCCGCGCGTGAACGAACTGGCAGATCGGGCGGCGGTGCAGGTGCTCGGACTTTGGCTGCTGCTCGGCGAGCTTGTGCAAGGCGTGGCATTGCCGACCCCGCCCCCTCTCCCGGCGCCGCGCCGCAAGGCCTCTCTCGGCCCTACGGAAGTCCGCATCGCCCTCCAGGCCGTGGTCTCGGTCGCGATCGCGACCCTTGCCACGCACATCCTGCCGACCAGGCGGCCCTACTGGATTCCGCTGACCGCGGTCATCCTGACCTCGACGAGCTTCGGAGAAACCATCCGGCGGAGCTACGAGCGACTGCTTGGCACCGTAGCCGGCCTGGTCGCAGGCGAACTCATCTGGCTTGCCGTCGCCGGCCGGCCGGCTGTCACGGCCGCGGTGTTGCTGCTTGCAGTGGCAGGAATGTTCTTCAGCCGGACCGGTGCCTACCGCTGGATGCTGGCCTGGATAACGTTGGCCCTGGCCGTGCTCCTGAACGAAACCGGGAAGGCTTCCTTCCTGGTCGGCGGTCGGCTTGCCGATACCCTGGTCGGCTTGGCAATTGTGCTCGTCGTCACGCGTTTCCTCTTGCCGGTCAGGGCAAAGGCGGTTGCCGAGGCCCGCGAGCGGGCACTGCTCATCATCGTCGCAGCCGCACTGAAGGATTTGTTGGAGGGGCGGCGAGACCAACGTCGCCTCGGCGAACTCGACGCCGCACTCGGAGCGCTCAGCGTGATCTCGGATGCAGAGCTTCTGGAGGCCGGCCTCACGCGCGGCATCCGCGAGCGGGTGAGGGTCCGGCTCGGCGCCGCGGAACGGATCGCCGGTGCGTTGTTTTCCTTCGCCGCACTGCCGGCGGACTTCCGGCCCGCGCCGGAAACGGCGGCGGCGCTCGCCTCCACCGCCGCGTTGTCGGAAAAAGCCGCCGCCGGCCGGCTGCCGCCCCCACCCGACATCGCCGGCCTGGGTCGTGCGCTGCTCGCCCGCGCCGACGGCTCAGGCCACATCCGGCTCGATCTCCGCCTGCTCTCCCTGCTTGCCGTGCTCGCCGAGACGATCCCGACCCTCGCCGCCAGCACCGGCGCCCGCTCGGCAGTACCGGCGTGAATCTGCGGGCATCCCCCGGGATGTTGCCGCCCGGGAAGCTTTGATAGCGTGCTCAGCTTCCCGCGATCCCGAGGAAATACGAGATGATCCACGAACTCCGCATCTATCACTGTGTCCCAGGTCGGCTGCCGGCGCTGCTGAAGCGCTTCGAAACCACCACGCTCGAGATCTGGCAGCGCCACGGCATCCGCCAGGCCGGCTTCTGGACGGTGCTCGTCGGCGAGTCGAACCAGGACCTCTACTACCTGCTGGCATGGGATTCACTGGCGGATCGCGAAGGGAAGTGGAGCCGCTTCATGGCGGACCCGGAATGGATTACCAAGCGCGCCGAATCCGAGCGGGACGGCCCGATCATCGCCTCCATCACCAACGCATTTCTGCAGCCGACGGCGTTTTCATCGGTCAAATGAAGGGCCATCCCCTCCGCTGCCGCCGCCGATCGGAAGCTCACCTGCGGCCCGGCACCACGTTCGCCGGCCCGAGCGGAGTTGCGCTTCTTACGAAACGTTTCGGTTTTTAACAAAGGCGCCACAGAACCGCCCAAAGTTTCTCCTCCCATGGCCGACCTGGATGGCCGCCAGGCCATCCGTCGGCTTGCCTGCGCGAGGAAATCCGTCATGCATATCGCCCCCCGCCGCAAAATCGCTGTCGTGGTGCCGGTGAATAACGAGGCTGAGAATATTCTGCCCTTGCTCGGAGAAATCCGCACCGCAATGCGCGGCCTGGATTACGAAATCGTCTGTGTCGATGATGGCAGCACCGACGTGACCGAGGCGCTTCTTGCCGGTGCGGCAGGGGCGGCAAGCGACCTCAGGGTGGTCCGCCACCGCCACGCCTGCGGCCAGAGCGCTGCCATCATCACCGGCGTACGGGCGGCAGAGGCCGACTGGATCGCGACCATCGACGGTGATGGCCAGAATGACCCGGCGGATATTCCCGCCATGATGGCGCAGGCATTCAGGCATGACCGGGCGGACGTGCCGGCCCTCATCGCCGGCCTCCGGCAGAAACGGCAGGACGACCTCGTCAAGCGCATCACCTCCCGCATCGCCAACGCCGTTCGCGCTCGCATCCTCCGGGACGCGACGCCCGATACCGGCTGCGGCCTCAAACTCTTCCGTCGAGAGGTTTTCCTGGATCTACCGCAATTCGACCATATGCACCGCTTCCTGCCCGCTCTCTTCATCCGGGCCGGCGGAATGGTGATTTCCCACCCGGTCTCCCATCGGCAGCGCCAGGCGGGAGCCTCGCACTATGGCACGCTCGACCGGCTGCGCGTGGGACTGACCGATCTTGTCGGCGTCGCATGGCTGCAACGCCGCTGGCGCCGGCCCGAGATCGTCTCATCGGAGCAGCGGGCGAGCATGTCGGCCGACGCCAGACACCCGCTCGAGATGGCTCAATGACCAACGCGGTCGCCACCGCCCGGACGGTAGCCAAGCCGGCGCTGCTGTTGCTGGGGCTGACCGCCGGCGCATTGTCGCTGAATTTGCTGCCTTTCAAGGCGTTCCTCACCTTGCAGATGGGTTCTGGCGCGACCGACGCCGCCTGGTTCGTCCTGCTCGGTGCACTCGCCTGCGCGGTCGGGATACCGCGCCAGATCGTCGCCTTTGCCGGCGGATACGTCTGGGGTTTCTGGGCCGGGACGGCGCTCTCGCTCATCGCCCAGATACTCGGCGCAGCGGCCGATCTTTTCTGGGCGCGGATCATCGCACGCGATTGGGTTCAGGCTCGCCTCCGGGGCCGCGCCCAGAGGCTGGATCGGCTGCTGAGCCGCCGCCCCTTCGCCGCCGCCCTCGCGTTGCGGTTCATGCCCGTCGGCAACAATCTTCTGCTCAATCTGCTGGCCGGGGTTTCCGCCGTGCCGGCCTCCGGTTTCCTGGCCGGCTCGCTGGTCGGATTCGTGCCGCAAACCGTGATTTTTGCGTTGATCGGCTCCGGCAGCCGGGTTGCGCGCGGCACGGAGATAGCGCTCGGGGCGGCGCTGTTCGTCGTGTCTGCCGTTCTCGGCGTGATCATGCTCCGCTGGCGTTCGGCGACGACCGAAACCCCGCCCCCCTGAACCACGCGCGCGACGCTGCCGACGAGCCCGCCCGGCTTCACCCGCGCGGCTGATCGCCAGGACCGGCCACCGCCGGCCCCTCGGCGGGGGGACTGATCTCTTCGATGGTGATCTCCGAACCAGCGGCCAGCAAAGCCGTCATCTGGCCAAGCTTTGCGGCCGTGGCGAAGAAGCGAGTCCGGTTCGGTTGCTGGCCCTGCCCGGCCGGCCCGTAAACCACAAAAACCCGGTGCCCTGCCGCCAGGGCGGCGGCCGCCTTTCTCGGGTCCTGAGTAGCGGGCCAAGCCGGATGGCGCGGATTGATCCCCTGGCGGTTGAAATTGAGCATGACGGGTGCGGCACCGTCGCTCACCAGCAGGAGATCGCCCGGCGCCATCCGTGCGGCCAGCATCCCGCTGGCACGGTCCCAGCGCGGCTTGGTTTCCGACCCGTAATAAGGAAGCAGGTTGATCACCGCCAGCAGCGCGGCAAGGGCAAGGGCGGGTTTCCAGAATCGCCGCGGCAGCGTCTCGATCCCGAAGCCCGCCAGCACGAAGAACGGGCCCACGCTCCACAGGAGATAGCGCGGCAGCAGGACCGGATGCACCAGTGAGGCCAGAACAAGCATGGCCGGCAGGGCAAGAAACGCGACACCGAGCACGATCAGCGGACCCGGCTCTTTCCTCAACCGCCACGCACCGAGGCCGGCCAGAGCCAGGAGCACCAGCGTGAGCCCGCCAAACGGTGCGGGCAGGAGGCGCATGGTGACCATCGTCGCGTCACGCAGTCCATAGAGGCTGGCTAGGTCCATCCAGCCGGTGGCCAGCGAAAGCGGGGGAATCCAGAGGAAACTCTGCAGCACCTGGTCGTGCACCGCCGCCAGCATCGCCGCGTAACAGGGAACCGCAATCAGCAGGATGAGCCCATGCACGATCAGCCAGTTGCGCAGGAATCCGCGCCGCAAGCGGGTGCGCGGGAGGATCGCCGCCGCCATCGCGACATTGGCCGCGATCAGCCAGGGCACGGCATCGCCCAGTACCAGGAGCGCGCCGAGCGTGCCGAGGCCATAGGCTGCCCACGCGCCTCTGAGCGCATCCGGTTCGCTGAACCGGGCCGCACCCGCCTCCGGCTTCATTGCCAGGATGGTCAAGCCGAGCAAGGCGAGCAGAATCAGCACCATCATCAAGGTGTAGGAGCGCGCCTCCTGCCCGAATGCCACCTGCAAGGGTGCCAGCGCGAGCAGGAGCCCGGCGAGCCAGGCCGCAGCCCGGCCGCCAAGCTTCCAGGCAATCGCGAAAGCGAGCGGCGCGGTCGCCGCGCCCGCGATCGCGGGAACCATGCGCAGTACTGCCGGGTCACGGCCAAGGCCGATCAGAGCATGCTCGATCAGGAAGAAGCTCGGCAGGTGCCGGTTCTGCAACGAATCGGCGATCACGGCCGGCACTTGGCGCGACGAACGGATGACCGTGAATACTTCATCGAGCCAGTAGGGCTTGCCGCCAAGCTCGAACAGCCGCGCCGCCAGCGCCACCGCGAGGATCGCCAGCATGCCCCAGCCAAGCGGTGTCAATCGTCGGAGGAAAGCTCGAACGGAAATGCCTGCCACTGCAACCATGCGGGCGCCGCGCAGAGTCGTGAAGCTGTGCGAAGGCGAGGCTCTGTCCAAGATCGAACGCTGACGCATTGTTGGCTTCCCGGCACGACATTCTACAGACAGAAACACGGTTTCATGGCGGAAAACGGACCGGATCACGGCTCGGCTGCGGCCGCCAGGTAACGAGGATTTCGAAACGAGGCATTCAACACACTACCAAGCTTCGGTGCCGATGACGCCGTTTGAAACCTTCCGTTTCAAGAAACCGGACCGCACCGCCGCGGCCCGTGCATCGTCTGCCATGCTGGCAACGGTTGAATCACGAAGCGGAAATGACGAACCGGACACCGGCCCGAAGCAGCCACCAATAATAAGATTCAACGACGATCTTTGAACGCCGCCATCGAGGCATTGCACCTGATGCCGAAAGGCCCGATTCTCAGTCCTCCGAACGGAGGTCCGGCGCTTGGTTTCAGTCGGCGGCTTCCTTGACCGTCTCCATGGATTGGATCTCTTCCGCCGTACCCCAGTAGCCGCCGGTATCCGCGACGAAACGGCCGCTCACGCGGAACCGCCGCGCCGCGCCGGACGGGTTGCCAGGCAGAACGATGGAAAGCTCGAGGTCATGCACGGCCGTTCGTTCAGCGATCGCCTCGCGAAGATCCTTCGCCCGCGCATCATCGGCGATCAGATCCAGGAAGTTGGTACCGACGGCGGAAAGCAATGGCGTGGGGGCGTTCCCGGCCACGCCCACCAGACGCCCGCGGGAGTCGATCTCCCACCCCCATTCCAGCTCGGGCGCAGGTAGCGCAGGCCGAGCCGCCGGAGACGGAGACAAGGCCACCCCTGTTCGGCGCCGCGGCCGGAACAGCCAGAGCAGGATCACGATCGCGATCGCCAGCGCTCCGCCGTGCTCAAGCACAGGGCGGCCGTCCGCAACCGTAATGCCCGCAAAGACATCCGCGTCGATGCGCAGGTCGAGCCCTCCCGGGACCTCGGCGATTTCGCCGATGCGAGGCATTTCGCCAATCCACTCCAGCGCCCTGGCCAGCAGCGGATGGGAAACGGCCGTGCCGACCGTGAAGGCGAGCATCGGCGGGCTTCTTCCTGCTTCGCCAAGGCTCACCGTCGCCCCCGGGGGAAGGACCGGTGGGGTGATGAGCGCACGCAGCGCCGGCGCCGCAAGAAATGTCCCGATGACCCCGACAACTCCGCCCGCATGCTCACTGATCGTCTGGCTGATCACGAAGCCCGCCCCTTGCCCAAGCGGGGCCGCAGGTGTGGCCATGAACATCGGGCCGCCTGGGTGCGCAGCAGCGGCTTCGAACCAGGCGTGGCCGGAAACGTCGGTGTCGGCAGGCTGCAGCGGCACGGTAGCGGCTATGAAATGACCCGCCGCGTCATAAAGGAAGAGGCTCTCAGCCGGAGCCAGTTGAGGCTCCGCCTCGAGCATCCGGACGGTGATGTCGATGCGACCGTGCGGCGCCACCGCCGCCGCGTCGAACTGGCCGGCAACCGCGGAAAACCGGCCGATGAACGCATCGAACTGCTCCACCGCGGTCGCCGTGACATCTTGCAGGTGCGCCACGGCACGCAAACCCGCCGCGTGCAGCTCCCACGCCGCCCAGCCAGCCACCAGGACCAGCACCAGGGCAAGCCGAATAATCCAGCCCAATAGGCGACGTACACCGCCGCCCGCCCGCACCGCCTGGGCCTTTGTCACGGATTTCCTCACGTCCCGGGACCTTCCAGCCCTGAGAATGATGCTGCGCCGCCTCGGTTGCCAATAAATTAACCGTGCTCACGATTGCGTGCGCAGTTGAACCATTTGCTGCCGGCAGCGCCGGCAGGCGGAACCTCGATTTCCGGCAGCGCAAGAGCGGCGCCACCGGCACTCGCCGAACCCCCGCCGAGGACTGCAAGGACCATTCCGAGCGCCTCGTCCCCGCCGGAGACACGGGCCTGGATGGCCGCTCCGCCTTGAACCTTTCCGGGCACCGTCCACGACCCGGCGGGTCCACGGAAACTGACGCCAACCTCCGTTCCCACCGCCAGAGGCAGTGAACTGACGGCCCCGTCGGAAACAGTGAAGTCGACCGCGCCATCGCTCTGCACGGCAATCCAGAAGCCCCCCGCCTCGCCAGTGGCCTGCGCCACGCACCCTGCCGAGCCGATGGCAAAGCTCCAGTTGGTGTGGACCGGCGCCGCCGGCCTCGGCAACGGCGGGGCAGGCGGGGCCGGCGGCGGCGGCAAGGGAAGGGCCGGCTGAACGACAACCGGCGGCTTCGGCGGGGCATGGCAGCCAGCAATGGCAAGCAGTCCCCCCAAAGCCAGGCACTCCGCTACGAAGGGTCGCAGACGCGGGCGCCGATGCGCCTGGTTCGATTTGTGCATGGCTCAGTGCATGGGGCAGATGCAAACCCTAGTCTGCCGACTAAAAGGCTTCTCGTCCATGACGGTCGATCCGCCAGCGTCGATACAAGCTCTTTGTTTTCAGTGACCTGCTCATTCCGTCCTCCCGCTCCCGACCGGCTGCCCATGAACATTGGAGGAGATTCGTTGATATCGACGGAATGATGAACGGAAGGTGACTGGCGCCGGCGATCCGGACTGATTCGCCGCTGCTCATCGCCCGAGGCACTCCCCGAAGCATTCCGTGCCCGCCTCGGCACATCGCATCAGTCTTCCCGGTGGACTGCGGATCGCCCTCGCTCGCCGCGCAGTGCAGCGGCCGAAGGAGTTCTCGGCTCCGACGTGGAGCAAGCGATTGTAAGGGATTCCAGACTTTTCAATGCGTTACGATACATGGTCTGGAATCGGGGCAAACCCTGGGGCGGATCGTACAAGCGGATCGTATAAAGGGACGTCTCGCGGCGGCAGCTGTCAGCGTAACAATGGCAGGATTCGGCCGTTCTACAGACCGCCCCAAGGTCTTGCTGCCTCTGCGTGCCCCGAGTTTTGCCCCAGTTCCACACCTCCTAGCCCGCGATCGCCCGAGGCGGAAACGTCGGAGGGCGTGAATCGCGGGCTCGAATAAAGCGCGGGACCGGTGTCGGGCTGCCCAGTCAGCCCGACACGGGTCTAGGATAACTATTTGAAAAGGACCAACTTCCTTACCGTCATGGGGAGACGGGTGCGCCGGTCTCCCGGCGCACCCGTCTCCACAGGAACCCCTATAGGGGCTCGTTGAACTGGTATAGCGCGCCGATGCGTCCGTCGTCCCTCGTAATAAAGATGTCGAGGCCCCGCCCTTCGATCGGTCCGCCGCCTTGCGGCAGCATCTCCCAGAAGAACTTGATGACATTGTGCCGCCAGTCGGTGTTGCCCGCGGGGCGAAACTGGAAGCCCTTGCTGGCGACCCATTCCTCGTGCGCCCGCGTCACCCGGGGAATGATCTCGTCATGGCCGCGGATCGAGTATCGGCTGGTATGATTCTCGGCGTCCTCGGCCCACAGCCCGATCACCATCTGCCGGCGCACCTCAGGATCTGGCTCGTGCCACATCGCGACATAGCGTGAAATGAATTGATCGACTTCGTCCCGTGTCATGGTGCTCTCCTAATTGCCTTCGATGCCCGATACGACGACCTTGCCGAACGACTGGCCGCGCGCGAAATAGCCAAAGCTTGCGTGGAAGTCCGACCAGGCGAATGTGCGGTCGATGATCGGCCGTAGCCGCGCTTGGGTGATGGCCCGGTTCATCGCTTCGAAGCTCTCCCGGTTGCCGACGAAGACGCGGCGGATGGTCGCCATGCTCGCCCCATAGGCCTGCGCCGAAATCTGGATGTCGGGCTTGTTCATCCCCCGCGCGATCAGCAGCATGACCTGGCCATGGATGCCGGCCGCACGCATCGACTGCTCGATCGTGTCCGCGCCCATGGTCTCGACCACGAGATCGGCGCCGCGCCCGCCGGTCGCGTCGCGAACAAGCTTGCCCCACTCGGGCTCCGCGCTGGTGTCGATGACGATATCGGCGCCGATGTCGTTGCGTAGCGGGCCAGTTCCGCTTCGCCGCCGGTCCAGCGCAAATGACCCTGCTCGACGCCGGCATAGGTCAGGAACGCCGAGCCGCTCCATTTCCGGCACATGGAACAATGACCGTGCCCGACCCTCGTGATCGGCTCGTCCAGCTCGAAGCGCACCCGTCCGCACAGGCAGGATCCTTTGTAGATCATCGCCGTCCATCCTTCCCGATCGGCTCCCAACGCGCGGACCATCACGTCGCGGCGGGATGGCGCCGCGCCAGGACCTCGACGAACCGATGCCAGCTCTTGCCGTCGTCGGCCGATCCCGCGCCCTTCCAATGGAAGGACGCATCGGTGATCTCGGTGAAGGCCCAGCGCGACAGCATCCCGGTGTCCGTCTTCCCCGGCTGGACGATCTTGGCGCCTTCGGCGCGGCCGATCTGCTCGCGGAACATATCGGTGGCCGGGTCGATCCAAGAGATCCGCCACGCATCCGGTTTCGGGTCGTCGGTGCGCAGCGTCGTGCCATATCAATTGCCGGCCAGCGGCAGCGGCGGCGTGTCACGGGTCCGCTGCCCGCGCAGCGGAATCATTCACACCTCCGGGATCGCCCGGCCTTCGAGGATCCAGCCGAAGCGGATCTCGCAGCACCCCGATCAGGCCGTGCGGTTGCGACATCGTCATTTCTCCTTCGGCGATGGCCTGTTTCGCATCGCGGACCTGCATCGCGCCCTCCAGCCCTTCGCTTTCCGTCCGCGGCCCGGCGCCGCCGTCGGACTCGATTTGCGCCCGGTCCATCGGATAAAGAACTGGGCGGAATGGGCATGAGGTATTAAGATGAGCTAACGAATAGTCGGACCCCCGGGCCCTGGCGCGCACCGATATCTTCACCGGCCTCTCCGAGTTTCTCACCGTTGCGCGCCTGGCGAGCTTCCGCGCTGCCGCCGCCGAGCTGCGCGTGACGCCGGCCGCCGTCAGCCAGGCGGTCCGCGCGCTCGAGACGCGAGTCGGCCTGCCGCTATTCCAGCGCACCACCCGCCATGTCGCCCTGACCGAGGCCGGCGCCACCCTGCTCAGCCGCCTGCGGCCGGCGACCGCCGAGATCGACGAGGCCTTCGAGCATATGCGCGACCTGCGCGCCCGCCCGACCGGGCATCTGCGGCTCTCGGTGCCGCGCATTGCCCTCGCACTCGTGATGATGCCGCTGCTGCCTGCGTTCCGCCGCGCCTATCCGGAGGTCAGCCTCGAGCTCTCGGTCAACGACGCCTCGATCAATCTTACCACCGGCCGCTTCGACGCCGGCATCCGCATCGGCGAGTTCGTCGAACGCGACATGATCGCCGTGCGGCTGACCCGCGACTTCCGCTGGTGCGTGCTCGGCGCGCCATCCTATTTCGCCGATCGCGACCGGCCCCGGTCGCCGGAGGATCTGGCCCAGCATGAATGCATTGGCTACCGCTTCCCCACGGCGCAATCGATCTATCGCTGGGAGTTTCAGCGCAACGGTCGGGAATTCACGGTCGATGTGGCCGGCAGCCTGGTCACCGACGACCATCTGACGATGATCGCGCTGGCCGAGCAGGGCTTAGGCCTCACCTACACCGCCGACCTCGTCGCCGCCGATGCGCTGGCGCGCAAATCGCTGCAGCCGGTGCTGGCCTCGTATCTGCCCACGAAGCCGGGATTGTTTCTCTACTTCCCGGCACGCAACCAGAAGCAGCCCAAGCTGCGCGCGTTCATCGACCTCGCCACCGCCAATCTCTAGCGTCAGCCCGGCCGATCCCAGCTTCGCTAGCCCGCGATCGCCCGAGGCGGAATCGTCGGAGGGCGCGAATCGCGGGCTCGCATAAACCGCTAGACCCGTGTCGGGCTGCACAGCCAGCCCGACACGGGTCTAGCTGTAGCTGCTCGATATCAACGCCGGATTCTGCTCATATTGAGTGATCGCAGGGGGGCGTTTCTGCTCAGATTCAGTGACAGCATGCGCGGATTATCTGATCGGTGCTCGACAGAGGGCGGACGTGCCCACGATCGGTGATCCCAGACTGCCTCGCCGGGGCATACTTAAAAAGAGCAGGGCAATGAGACAGGTTCGCTGCCTCATTAGGCCGCGATCGCCCGAGGCGGAATCGTCGGAGGGCGTGAATCGCGGGCTCGAATAAAGCGCGAGACCCGTGTCGGGCTGCACAGTCAGCCCGACACGGGTCCAGGGCCAATTTTCACATTTTGAGACGGCACCGTCACGGGGTTCAGACCCGAACGGTACGACCATGGCGGCGCTCCCCGCTGGACCCGTGCACGCCCATCCTCGATCGCGCGATCAGGGCCTGCCTCATAGCCCTGCCACGTCAACCAATCCACCTCCGGCGTGGCCTCTTGCTTGAGGGCATAGAACACCAGCTCGATGGTGGTCAGGTACTGGGTCGACGATTCAAGGGTCGCGTTCTGGCGCCTTACCGCGCCCCGCTGATTAGCCCCGTGCCGGCGGAACCGCCGGAGCCGGTGTTGGTGCCGGTGCCGGTGCCGGAGGCGGGGCCGCTTGGACCGGCGCCGGCGCCGGGGCGGGATGCTGCTGAGCACACGCCGCGAGGAGCGCCATGGGAACCACGACGCCAACCATTGCCGCAGTACGGAACAGCCTATGGCGGGACACTGTTTTGGAAACGGCGAACATCCGTTCCTCCCTCGTTGAAACGCTCGTAGACCGGCCAAATCTAAGGGCGATTGTCAGTAAGAAGTCAAACTATTAGTTCAGTGGCTCGGTAAAAGTTGAGGAATAGCGCTCGTGCGTGCGCCGTGGCACAAGGGCGGCTTTGGTCGCCAAAAGGCATTGACTTCCGCGCCAGTTCAAATCTCCCGACGCGCGACAATTGCAGGCGGCATGATCGCTCTCGCCGCAGCATGTGCGCTTGCTGCGTGCGGCGCGGATCCGGAGCCCGATCCGGTCTCCGCGCCGACGCCGAATGCTGACACTGAACTCGGCAACCTGATCGACGGCGCACCTGAGTCAGTCATCGCCGGTGAACGGCTGAATGTCGGGTTGCTACGGCGCTTCTACGCACGCCACGGCTTCGAGCCAGTATGGACGACCCGGCAAGCGCAGGCGAATTCATTGGTGGCCGCCGTGTTGCGCGCCGGCGATCAAGGTCTCGACCCCGAGTTGTTTCACGCGAACCTGCTGCAGCACCGAGCGACATTGTTGCCGCTTGAGCGCGACTTGTTGCTGTCGGACGCCTTCCTGTCGTATGCCGACGCACTGGCCCGTGGCGCCGTGCCGGTTGAGCGCCGAAGAGATGACGAGACTCTGACGCCGGGGCCGGTCGATGTGGCTGCTGCGCTCGATGCCGCTATCGGCAGCCCCGATCCGGCGGCCGTGATCGAGGCGCTGGCGCCGGCGACGCCGACCTACCTGGCCTTGCGCCAGGCTTTGCAGAGGTATCGCTCAGACGCCTCGGCTGGCGACAAGGTCGCGACGAACCGCTTGCGCAAGATTGAGGTAAACCTTGAACGCCAGCGCTGGCTGCCGCGACCGCTACCTCCGGATCGCGTCTGGGTCAACGTTGCCGACGAACGAGTGGTATTGTACCGCGCCGATTGGCCGGTTTTCTCTACGCGGGTCGTTGTCGGCCAGGATGTCAAGCAAAATCAGAGCCCGGAGTTTCGCACCACAATCAACGCCATTGTGTTTAACCCTCCATGGGTCATCCCCAGAGACATCGCCACGGAGGAGATCCTGCCGAAGCTCATTCACGATCCACATTATCTGACGCGGAATGACATGGTCATGCTGCCCAATGGTGAGATGGAGCAGCTGCCGGGACCCGACGCGGGCCTCGGGCTGCTCATGTTTGACATGCCGAACCGGTTCGAAGTTTACCTGCACGACACCCCGGATAAATCCGTGTTCAGCCGCGATGACCGCCGCATCAGCCATGGATGTATCCGGGTACAGAAGCCGCGCGAACTTGCCGCCCTGCTGATGCAGCAACCGATTGACATGATCAATCAGGCGATCGCAACGGGCAGCACCACCCGAACCAATCTGCCAGCGTCCGTGCCGGTATTCGTGGTCTATCAGACCGCGTTTGTAGACACCGACGGGGAGTTGAAATTTTGCCAGGATTTTTACCACCGCGACCCCGGGATCTGGCAACAGCTGCAGCGATACCATCAAAGGCAAGATCGCATGGTGCAGGCGGATAATCGACCGACATCGCCCACGCCCTTCGAGTAGGCCCAATCCCACCAATATCACTGTTGGAACCAAGCCAATCCGCCGAGGCGATTAAGGCAGGCGTTAGACCCGTGTCGGGCTGACTGTGCAGCCCGACACGGGTCTCGCGGTTGATTCGAGCCCGCGATTCACGCCCTCCGACGATTCCGCCTCGGGCGATCGCGGGCAAGCTTGGCAGCCACACCACCGGGGAAGAAGCCGGCACCGGGCAAACTCCGGTAGGGTGGATGCGCAGAAAACGGATTCATCGAGCGCCATCGCTGCGGGCGAAGCGAAGCAGTCCAGAAGCCGCAGACTGCCATCGGGTCCGCCGCTGCGCCGGGCGCGCCGGCAACCGCCAGCACCCGCGCCGAACGCCCCCATGATGGGTTGCAACAAGAGGCCTACCGGCAAATGCTGGCGCGCGCGTCTCGCAGCCGGATGAACGTCGTCACCATGCACCGGCCGAACGCGGCGTGCTACAGCCGGCCCGGTCTCTCCGTCCTCGACGACTGGCGACAGCCACCACACGAGTGTCGGAGAGGTACGATCCGCTACGGCCATAGCCGGTCTTAACCTACGAACGCCTTATGGCTGGCTTTTCCCAGTCCTACGCCTGCCGAACTCCTCATACTTGTCAGACACACGCGCTCTGCCTCCCCGCCCGCCGCCGGACGGACATGGTTGCGGGGGTGCGAAATGGGTCAATGCGCGGCCCGCGCCGTCATTCGGGCATGCAATGCTGCAGTTCGTCAGAACAGGATTCCTTTGGGCTTGCCTGTATTGTCGATCAAGCCGAAGTGGTAGTTGAACGGCGAGCTTGTATCGACGCCAAATTGATCATCGAACATATTGTGAATATACAGCACGACTTGCTGCGCCTGGACCCAGTCGATCACGCGCTGGAGATAGTCCCGCGCGTTGCTGATTCCGACCGGAAATTGTTGCGCGCCAATCGGTCCGAAAGTGGTGGGCCAGCCGGTCTCGGTGACCACGACCTGCCGCCCGGGATATTTCAACTTGATTTGGTTGTAGGTGGTGCTGAAAGAATTGAATCCCGTTTCCGGGTCGACCCCGATCGGCTGATTGTTGGCGTCGGCCCGCTGCCAGTCCCAAGCCGGGTAGATATTGACGCCGATGAAGTCGACAAGGGGGAGGAGCTGCTCCGCGCGTCCGTCGGAGAGCCAGAAACTCGATGTCTGAGACGTCCCCACTGGCAACTGCGGGAAGTCGCTCTTCGCCTGCTGGAGGTACTTCGGGATGATGCCGTAACCGATCATGTCCGGGTCCTCGTTCCCGACGAGGACGCCCTCGATGTTGCCCCGCGCTACGGCCGGCTTGACAAAGCGCTGGTAGTCGCCATCGGTCCAATCGTCGTGGCCGGGGAACAGGAAGAGACCCAGCAGCAGGCTCAGGTGAGCGTCGCTGGCGACCTTGCCGACATCGACTGCGCCTCCGCCATATTGCGGGTAATAGGTGCGCGCGGAACCGAAATGCTGCTTCGTCGTGACAAGATCGGCTGCGACCTCGGCCGCGGTCGGGTTCTCGGTGGAATGCAAGCCGTTGTAAGTGACGCCGGGGTTGTGGAAGGGGATCGTCGGCATGGATGACCTCCCGGATCAATTCGGCAGAAAGCCTTGAAAGATCACTTCGACGTCGCCGCCCGCGCCGGCCGCATCGCGCTGCACATTGCAGATCGGCTGCGACTGGCAATCCTCATAAGCGGGCGGGGGCGGAGACGCAGGGCAGCTGGGCTGAGGCGGATTCGCCCGCGACGTGCAATTGTCGCATCCGCAGGGGAAGACGCCCACGAGGCCGGTGTTCTGCGTGAGCGGCTTGTTGGCGAATTGTGAGACAGCGGGCTGCGACTGCCCGGCGTTCCAGCCGCCGCCCCCGCTCATCGCGAAGGCGATCAGGGCATTGGCCCCGGCAACACAGCTGATGTCGATCGTTTCCTGCGCGCCAGGCCCCTGAAAACTGTTGTTCAAGATGAATTCGGCGAGGTTGATGCCGTTCCGGTATTCGTCGGTCGGGCAGTTCAGCGGCGGCGAGCCAAAACTGAAGTTGCCGCTGATGCCCTGCCCCTGCGGCGGGGCGTAAGCCTTCATCGCCCCATTCGGGAGAAGAAACCAGCCTTGCAGACGATTCACCACATCCGTCACGAGCGGAACTGCGTTCACGTCCTGAACGCATCCAGGGACGGCGCCCAGCGTCAAATAGACCTTGACCTCGGCCCCGGATCGATTGGTGATTTTCAGCGTCGTTTGAGCGGCCATGATCGCCTGTCTTTCCTTGCTGGTATCTCGTCAATAGAAGCACGGGCGGCGCCGTTGATGCTCAAGCGCTACGGCGAGTGAGTACTCTAGCCGGAACGTGAATGCCGATAAAGCCCAAACTGCTTCCCTTGCCTGCGGCGGTCTCTGACCAGACCCGGGAAGCGCCTCACGTCGGTCGTGCCCGCCTATGCTTCAATTGCTGACCAGGTGCGGTGACCGCTGCCGCGGTAATGAGAACCGCGCCATCGGCGGGGACAGTTTATGAAGATACATCACCCGCACCATCTCCTCAATTTCTCTCCGATGTTTCCGGAAGACATCGAGGCGACCTTCTCTGCTCAGGCCGTCGGTGCCGGAATGATCATCCAGGGCCTCGCGGCTGATTTGACAGAGCACGCGATCAGGCCCGACCTGCGCCTCGAACGTCACCGCGTCAGGCGAGAAATTGTAGCGTGGTGATGCATCCGTGAAACGCAGATCGTGGCCAGGCAGAATGCTCCGGGTCGCCCCGTGCGCGCGGCGGATTGAGCACCGAGATCCACACCGTGGCAGATGCACTGGGCAAGCCCGTCGCTTCCTCCTCACCGGCGGGGAGGTCCACGATCTGCCCGGCGCAGATCAGTTGCTCCCGAGCATGACCGCCGGTACGCTGACCGCCGACTAGCCCGCGATCGCCCGAGGCGGAATCGTCGGAGGGGGTGAATCGCGGGCTCAAATAAAGCGCGAGGGGACCCGCAGCGAGCTCGCCTTCGGCGCCCTCTTTACCACGCCGTTCGAAACGGCGGCCCAATAAGCCTACTGTGCCAGAAAGCCGCCGTCGACCGGCAGGGTGTGGCCCGTGATCATGCCGGCGGCGGGGCTGGCCAGGAACAGTATCGCTGCGGCCACTTCTTCGGGCTCAGCCATGCGGCCGAGCGGCGTCATCCGCTCGATTGCCGCCACGAGTTCGGGCTGAGCCAGCAGCGGTGCGATGAATTGTGTGCGTACATAGGTCGGCGCCACTGCGTTCACTCGGATTCCGTGCTTCGCCCATTCCACCGCGAGCGCGCGCGTCATGTTGATCACGGCGCCTTTGGTCGATTGATACGAAATGTTTGGATAGAGGCCGCCACCGGAAAGCCCCATGATCGAGGCCGTAGAGACAATGGCGCCGGCGCGCCGGCGCGCCAGCATGTGCCTCGCGGCAGTGCGTGCCGCAAGGAACGCACCGGTCATGTTCACCGCGAGTACCTGATTCCATTCCTCGATTGTCTGCTCCACCGCCGGGCGGCGAATGGCGGTGCCGGCATTGTTCACCAGGATGTCGATTCCGCCCGCTTCAGCGTCGATCCTGGAGAAGACACGGACAATCGCCGCCTCGTCGGCCACGTCCAGGGTGCGCGCGCGGGTACCGCCGCCGATCTCCGTCGCTGCTCGCTCCGCTGCCGCCGCGTCGCGATCCAGTATGAACACGGACGCGCCCGCTTCGGCAAAAAGCGAGGCGGTGGCGAAGCCGATGCCGCTCGCCCCGCCGGTAATCAGCGCCACCATGCCGTCGATGCGAAAACAGGAAAGCCGGCCGGCCAAGCTTGACGTTGCGATCTCTGGGGCGTCGGACATCACGGGCCTGCCTCTGTTGAATGCTCCAGCCAAGAGACTAAAGTACAATGGAATCGTCTGCGTTCACCATCCGGTTCCGTTGCCAAGCCGTCGACGCACCGCGATGGAAGGCTCGAGCGAGGGGGCCGGGCTTTGTCGGACTTCAAAGGGCGCCACTTTGGGGGCAAGATCGTACTCCGGGCGGTGCGCTGGTATTGCCGGTACGGCGTAAGCTATCGTGAACTCGATCAGATGATGGCCGAACGCGGCGTGTCCATCGATCACTCGACTATCTACAGATGGGTCCAGAGGTGCGCGCCTGAAATCGAGAAGCGGCTGCGTTGGCACTGGCGCCGGCCGTGCTCGGGAAGCTGGCGGGTCGGCGAGACCTATGTCAAGGTCCGCCGCAGGTGGTCTTACCTCTAGGCAGCGTCTCAGTTTGAAATTGGGGTCAGCTAGCGGCTCTGCTCGCATCGTACCAGCGCTTCCTATATGCTTAGCGGAAAGCATGGAGGCGCGGGATGTCAAACTCAATCAAGAAGGAATACTACCGTCTGCTTGGTTTGCTTGAGCAGGCTCAGCAGCAGGCTGACGGTTCGGATATGAGTCCGCTAATCAGCGTCGAAACTGGGAAACCCCTTCTGGCGGAAACCCGGAAACTCAGCGAGGAGCTGCGCGAACGCATCGCGAAGATCAAACGGGCCATCAGCGATTTTGAATGACGTCCCTAATGCTCCGCGCCCCGAAAGCCGAGGCAATTTCAAACTGAGACACTACCGACCTCTCCACGGTATTGCATGCTCTCCTCAAGGAGGTTCATGATGACCCGAAAACTGACTCCGCCCGCTCCCGTGCCCCTCGTCGCCTTTGATGCGATATTCGAGCAGGTCAAGAACTGGGGCCGGTGGGGGGAAAACGATGAGCTCGGCACGCTCAACTACATCACTCCGGCCAAGATCGCAGAGGCGGCGAGCCTCGTCCGAAAAGGCCGCTGCGTTTCGATGGCAATCCCGATCAACAAAACGGCTGGTCCCGACAATCCGAACCCGGCTGTGCACCTGATGTCCCTGACGCACGACCTGCAGGTGGGCGAGAGTGACCTCTCTTTCGGGATGTGCTACCTCGCGATGGCCAGCCACGGCGACGCCCATACGCATGTCGATGCCCTCAATCACGTCGGCTACAGAGGCAGGCTGTACAACGGCAAGCCGGTCTCGCTGCTCACTTCGCGGGGCTCGGACTGGGGCAGCATCGCCGCCTATCACGCCGGCATTGTCGGGCGCGGAGTGTTGCTCGACGTCGCCCGTCATCGGAATATCGACTGGCTGGAGCCGGGCGAGGCGGTCAACCGTGCCGAATTGGAGGAGATCGAGAAAACTCAGGGGGTTCGTCTCGGCGAGGGCGACATTCTGGTCTTCCGAACCGGACATCACGCCCGGCGGCTGACCCTTGGACCGTGGAATAACGATTACCCGCCAGCGGGCGAGGGCAAGGCCGGCCTGCATGTCGACACCATGCCGTGGATGCACGAGCGCCAAGTCGCTGCCTTTCTGCCCGATGGTGACGGCGAAACGGTGCCGAGCCATGTCGAGGACATGCCCTACCCGATCCACGCGTTGCAGTTAACCGCGATGGGGATGCTGGTTTCTGACAGCCTGCAGCTCGAGGACCTCGCGAGAGCGTGCGAGGACGAGCAGCGCTGGGAATTCATGGTGGTCGGATTGCCGCTGCGGCTGCCCGGCGCGACGGGCTCCCCGTGGAATCCGATTGCGATCTTCTAACCGCGCCCGCCGGGGGCACCACCGATGCAACAACCGTTTGCCGGCAAGGTCCCCTGGTAGCGGGCGCCACGACCGGAGATGAGCTCGGCAGACTATCCGTACCGGAGGTCATCGCGAGCGCTCAACCGAAGAGCCCGGCTTGTCCCGGAGCAGGCTTGGCGTCAACCGGTCAGCGGCTTGTAGGCCACGACCTTTATCTCAACTTTGCAGTTGAAATTGAAGCGCATGGGAAAGATCGATCGCACCGGCGGGTTCGCAGGAAAATAGCGCTCGTAAACTGCGTTGAAGGCGACGAAGTCGCGCGCGTCGCTCAACCAGCACTCGCAACTGATAACATCGGCCAAGGTGCAACCGCCGGCGGCCAGCGCTTCCTTGATAAAATCAAAGGTACGATGGATCTGTTCCTCCAAGCTCATTGCACCATTGCCCGTTCCGTCATCGACGACGTCGCCCAACCCGTCGTACTTGACGTCGAGCGGGTTGAACAGCCACGGTCCGAACGCGGAGGTGAAGACGAAGTCCCCGGCCCGCACGGCCTTGGAAATCGGTACGGCGTGGTCGGCCGGGAAAAACTGCTTCACTGATCGCCTCCTCTTCGGTGCTGGCCTTGAATCGCCCGCCCATCGACGCCACTGTCGCGGCGCAAGACATTGAACGCGCCGTAAGGATTGACGGCTCGATCGCAATGCGAAGGAAGGAACTCGATAGCCTCGCCGAGCGCGGTCCCCTCTCCACAAAAAAGCCGGTGCGCCGTTCTCATTGCCCATGCAGCGGAATTCGGCGCCAGGCAGCGCGCCTCGGACTGCCAGGCGCAGACTGATGTCGGTCGCGCACGCCTCCCACCTGCCATTCACCGATGGGCGGTCCGGCGTGTTTGCGAGACCACCCTCACGGTAACGAACAGTGCTGGGAGGCAGGGATCGTTGGTCTCTGAAATGGTGCTTGTTCTGTCGTGGCAGTTTGTAAACAACTGGATCCCGGGCCGGATTTCTCTGGACAAACCGTTGGCGGGGCCCTGGTGGCGGCGGCTGGCAACGCCTCCGATGACGATCGAGGCGGACCGACCCACCGATCGAAGAGCGGCAGTCACGGCGTGGACGCTCGGCCCGAACGCCGATCGGCCGGCCGCGCTTCAAGAAACGGGCTCACCTGTCGCAAATCCCCCAGCGAAGCTGGAAATCGGCGTAGGCCACGGAGGGCAACGCCGAAATCCGCTTTGCCAGCCCAACAGCATCGGCGATGTCTGCGCACCCCGTGCGCCGCACGCCGATATCCACGTCGACGAGGAGTCTCGCCTCCACCCAACCCGTTCCGCAACCGCTGCGACCGCATTGATAACCGCCGTATGGTCGCGGACGACGGCGATATCGAAGCCGCGCAGCAGCGATCCTCGGAGTCCCGCGAGTGCATGGAGAGGTTAACGGGGCAGTGACGAGGATGCTGCCTGTGCCGCCGGGTGCCATTGCTTCGCCGTGGCGAGTGGTCGCACAACAGCCACCGACACGCCGACCGCCGTCAGCCGCTGCGCCATTTCCACGCATGTTGTTGGCCTTTGCGTGCAGGCGCCGCTCCACCGCAGACGTCCCGGCTCTTTCAGGCATCTTCGCTATGTTGCCATCGAGGAGATCGGTGTCGATGAGAAGCCCAGGGCTCGGAGGTTGGAACGCCGCATCGATGACGAGCCCTGCCGAAGCGCTGCTGCCCGGGACCTGAGGACCGCCGAAGTATCTCCAGCCCCGGTCACTCTGTCTCCAACGCCCCGCCCAACTGGACACAACCAGATGAGGCAAACGAGGTCAAGGATAAATAGGAGGCATCGCTATTGACAGTTGGCTCACGGCGTTGCCAATTGCGTTCTGTGGCCTCGCTAAAGCGCGATGGACCCGTGGGCGATGCCACAGAGCGCGAGCGAACCCCATGAAACCACCCCTGTCCGTGATGCCATTGCGCCGGCGCAAGCGTTCGGACGAAATTGCAGAGCACATCGAGCGCGCGATCTCCACGGGAGAGTTCAAGGAGGGCGCGCCGATGCCCTCTGAGAAGGAGTTGGCAGAGCGCTTCGGAGTCGGCCGGCCTTCCGTAAGGGAAGCGCTGTTCACCCTGCAGCAGCAGGGGTTGGTCGAGATTACCAGTGGTACCCGCGCCCGCGTGACAACCCCCTCCGGCAAGTTCCTGGCCGGACAAGTCGCGACACTCATCCGCCGCATGACAGCGACCAGCAGGGGCCAGGAGCATATGGAGCAGGTGCGGTTGCTACTCGAAGCCGGGGTAGCCTGGCAGGCGGCGCGGGCTGCCACCGAAGAGGACATTACGAGCCTGAAGGAGGCGCTCGACGCCAATACGGCGGCGCTCGGCAACATCGGTCTTTTCGTACGAACCGATGTGGCCTTCCACGCCCAGTTGGCGGTGATCACGCGCAACCCGGTCTTTATCGGGATCTATGATGCTCTCGTCGGCTGGCTGATCGATCAGCGAACGACAACGATACACATGCCGGATGCCGATACTCTATCCGTCCGGGATCACACCGCCATTTTCGAGGCGGTCGCTGCTCGCGATCCGATGCGCGCCTTCAATGAGATGATCGGACATCTTCGGCTGATCAGCGAGCTTTATCGGGAGTCCAAAGCATTGTCGGAGGAGATCCTTCGGCAGGTCGCTCGCGACGTGGCCGGCCGGATCGAGCGCGAACGGGCTGCCATGTGGACGGCAATGCCAAGATCGAGCGAGCCACAGCAGGCGCCCGGCGCACCTTCGCACGGCAAGGGTGGCCGCACCGGCGGCAAGGCCGGGTGCGTGGGCCGGCATGAAGCAGGGCCGGGCCGCCGCACCGGCACGCGCGCCCCCGGACCTCGGTCGCGAAAACCAGGCGGCGCGAATTGATGCGGGAGTTGGCCATGCCTACCATTGTTCTCGGTGCGGGCGTTGTCGGCACCGCCACCGCCTGGTACCTCAGGCAATCGGGGCACGAGGTCGTCCTGATTGACCGCGAGGCGGAAGCGGCCATGGAAACGAGCTGGGGCAATGGGGGTGTCATCCACGCCAGCGAGGTCGAACCCTGGTCACAGCCAGGGATGCCGTTGAAGATTCTGAGGTGGCTCGGCCAGGAAAACGCACCCATGCTGCTTCGCTACAGTGCCGTTCCTCACATCCTCCGCTGGGGGGTCGATTTTGCGCGTAACTGCACGGCGCAACGGTTCCGGGAACATGCAAGGGCAAATCTTGATCTGGCCCTGCATTCACTTCGCTGCCTGCAGAAAATCGGCGCGGAAACCGGGATCGCCTATGACCGCGCGACCCGCGGTGTCCTCAAGATCTATCGTTCCCGCGATGCGCTCGACAGCGCCGAGCGCTCCAGCGAGTTTCTGGCCCGATTCGGGCTGCTGTTCGAGAGGATCAGTGCCGAGCGCTGTGTCCAGATCGAGCCCGCCCTGAAGGACACGAAATCCACACTCGCTGGTGCCCTGTATTTCGCACGCGACGAGGTCGGTGATTCCAACAAGTTTGCGCAGGGATTGGCTGCCGCTTGCGCAGCCCGGGGAGTGCAATGTCGCTTTGGCGAGACGGTGCAACGGGTCGAGGCAACTGACAGCCGCGTTCGAGCAGTCTTGACGGACAAGGATCGGCTTCAAACCGATACAGTCGTGGTGGCGCTCGGCAGCTTTACCGCACCGATGCTCGCCCAGAACGGTATCCGCGTACCGATATATCCCGTGAAGGGCGTGTCGATCACCTTCCAGCGCGCTGGGTGGAATGGCGCGCCGAACGTTCCTGTGATCGATGACAGCAAGCTCTTCGGAATCGTCCCGATCGGAGATCGAATGCGGGTTTCCGGTTCGGCAGAGATTGCGGGTTATGACGCGACGCCGGCATTGTCCCGCGCCCAGGCGATCATTGACAGCGCCAGCTTCACCTTTCCCGAGATGCGCCATCACTTCGATTTCTCGAAGTCGCGCATATGGGCCGGCCTGCGCCCGGTCAGCGCTGCCGGCACCCCGCTCATCGGCGAAACGCGCATCCGCGGACTGTGGATCAACGCCGGCCATGGCCATTTGGGCTGGACCTTATCTTGCGGTTCAGGACAGCTTGTTGTCGACCTCATCAATGGCCGCAATCCCGGCCTCTCTCTGCCGACACAGGGAGCCATCTCTCGACCGGCGGCATGACTATGCCTGCGGTCACCTCGGCACGAGCGGACGGCGGGAACCGGGACCAGGCAGAGGCACCGACCGTCGCCAACCCCACCGCTACCGCAAAGCCACTCCGCTCAAGGGGTCAAAATTGCACTCCAAACTGTATACCTGAATTGGCGCTCGCCGCTCCCGCTTCGTGCCAGACGATATGGGCCAGGTGACCAACGATGACCTCATCGCCGGGTGCGGTCAGCACTTTCAGGGCAATCCGGTTTGCCATCGTCCCGCTGGCGACGAACAGCACGCTGTCCTTGCCTGGCTCGGTCGCGAGCCGCGTCTGCAGCTCATTCACCGTCGGGTCTTCGCCATACTGATCATCCCCGACACACGCCCGGACCATCGCCATGCGCATGCCCTCGGATGGCATCGTCACGGTGTCCGAACGCAAATCGATCACCGCCGCTTCCCCTCACGACTTGCCGACGACAATGTATGATGACGGGTTAAACCCTCACCTTGGTATTGACAATTTAAGTCCGCCGTCGCAGCCTTTGCCGGCGGCTCTGGAGCGCGGGTCAGCGAAGCCGCTAGCGCTGCTCCAAGGGAGGTATGCGATGGCCGGATGCGCGCTGTTGCCGGCGCCGGCTGACACCACCAGACCCATGTGCCGCTCCTCTGCGGCGAAGCAGTGCTCCATCCGGCTGCGTACCTGGGGCTGCCCGGCACCGCGCGGCGAGCGGCGTTCTTGTGTTCACCAGTAGAGGGGCTAGAGCAGTGGGGAAAGTGAGCGATCGCGCGCGCGCTGGTGGCTTGGCGGAACGCCCGATGAGCCGTCGTGCGCTGGTTGGTGGAATTGCGCTCGGCGGGGCAGCCGCCGGCCTCGGGATGGCCGGGGCAGCCGGTGCCGCCTCAACCGCACCGTTCCGGCCAACCGCAGCGGCCAAGTCGAAAAAGATCGGCTTCAGCCAACCCGACACGAGCGCCTCGATTTGGCAACCGCTGATGGTTGGGGCAAGAGAAGCGGCTGCCAAGCGTGGCTATGAGCTGCTTGTGAGCCACTCCAACTCGCAACTGGACGCCCAGCTAGCGGAAATCGAGACCTGGATCGCGGAAGGTGTTGCTGGAATCATCGTGCTTCCACTTGATAACGACAGCCTCGGGCCGCTGATCAAGAAGGCTCACCAGTCTGGAATCAGGTTCCTCGACTACTCGGACAATGCGCTGCCCAATGTCGACGGATGGGTGATCTTCGACAACCTTCAAGGCGCGCGCCTCGTTGGGACCTACGCAGGTCAATGGGTGAACAAGACCCTCGGCGGCAAGGCCCAGGTCGCGCTGCTTACCCACCAGATTCAGCTCACCGGGCGCCAGCGCATCGAGGGCGCCGTTGCGGCGCTCCAGAAAGTCGCTCCAGGCGCCAAGGTTGTCGCCCAGCACGAGGGGGTGCTCTCTCCCCAGACGCTCCCGGCGGCGCAAGCCATGCTCGAAGCGCATCCCGACATCAATATGTTCATCTGCATCGCAGATGAAGGGTGTGACGGGTGTCTGCACGCGTTCCTCCAGACACACCCGAGCGCTGAGCGAACGAACGAGATGTTCATCTGCGGGTTCGATGGTTCGACGCCGGTGATTCAATCCATCCTTGCCGGAAGCCCCATACGAGCAACAGGTGCCCTCGATGCGGTGGCGATAGGTGCAGCATCGGTGAATGCGACGATCAATGCCGTCCAGGGGGCAGGGCCGACGCAGATCAACTTCCCGTATGTCCTGGTCGACTACGCCAGCCAGGAGCTCGGGAAGAAGCTGCTCAAGGAGCTCGGCTGAGTTGCTGGCGACCGACACACCGGGTCGTTGCGGGGTGGGGCTCGAGGACGGGTGAGCTATGGCGGGTCCGTCCCACGGCATGCGGGCCAGGCCGAGAGCGAATCTGGGCATCAACACCGTTAACTACCAGGCGCTCCGGCGACTCGGGGCGGCACAAGGCGGTGGACTCTTCGTCGCCTTGATCGCGCTTGGCGCCTACTTCACCTTCGCCAACGCGAGCTTCCTCACCCGCTCCAACCTGCTCGTCATCCTGCTCCAGGTTTCCGTGGTCGGAACGGTCGCGGTTCCGGGTGCTATGCTCTTGGTCGCGGGCAAGCTCGACCTTTCGGTCGGCTCGGTCGCCGGCCTCGCCGCAGCCTGCTTCGGCGAATTCAACAAGATTACAGGACTGCCGCTTGGCCTCTCGATCGCCGGCGCACTTCTCGTTGGTGGTCTCTGGGGACTGATGAACGGCGTCCTCGTCGGCTACTTCCGCTTCTCGCCAGTCATCGTCACCCTGGGTGGCTATGCGGGCGCATCGGGCGTGGCACAGACGATCACGGCCGATGCGACCCGCACCGGGTTTGGGCCGGCCTTCGCCGTTCTTGGCAACGGTGAGGTCTTCGGCATCCCAGTGCCCGTGGTGATCTTCGTCACCATCTTCGCGGTCGGCGTTTACTGCTGGTATGAGACGCCGATCGGCCGGCACCTGATCGGGATCGGCGCGAATCCCGAAGCGGCTGAGGCGGTTGGCGTCGCAACTCGGCGGCTTCCGTGCGTCATCTACGTTCTTTCTGGGCTCGCCGCCGCTGCGGGCGGGCTCATCGTCACCTCGCAGTTAGACGGTGCTTCCGTCCAGATCGGCGTCGGGCTCGAACTCCAGGTCCTCACAGCTATCCTTCTCGGTGGCGTGGCATTCAATGGCGGCCGCGGCTCGCTGTGGGGCACACTCGCTGGGATCTTGTTCATCGGCGTTCTCGATGATGGGCTGATACTCATCAACATCGGGCCGTATGTGGCCAACCTTGCCGTCGGTGCTGCGCTCGTAATCGCCGCCGGCCTCGACGTGCTCTATCAGCGGATCGAGCGACTGCCGATGGGAACAATAGAGGCAGTGCCCTCGAGAACCGAGGGCGCGGGCGAGTCTGAGCAGAGCGAAACGGTCGGGGTCCAAAGGCGTGAACACCGCCGCAGTGATGCGCTACGCTCCCGGCACTGAAGCATTGCCAGCCACCGGCAACAACACTGCAGAGCCAGCGTCGGGGGGCAACGGGCAGGCACTTGCCGTCCGCGATGTGAGTAAGCGCTACGGACCCGTCATCGCGCTGCGCGGCGTCTCGCTCGATCTGCGGCGGGGAGAGGTACTCGCGCTTGTCGGCGACAACGGCGCCGGCAAGAGCACGCTTGTGTCGATCATTTCGGGGCTGACCAGACCGGACACCGGTGAGGTGCTGATCGAGGGTGAGCCGTTCGCTGGGCATGGACCGAAAGCCGCACGCGAAGCCGGCGTCGAGACGGTGTTCCAGAACTTGGCCCTCGTCCAGACCTTGAGCATCGCGGAGAACGTTTATCTCGGCCGCGAGCTCTATCGTGGAGGTGCGGTCGGCCGTACGTTGCGCTTCCTCGACAAGCGCCGGATGCGTCGCGAGGTGGAAGCGGCATTCGACCGGCTGGGCCTGGATCTCCCACCGATCACGGCGAAAGCAGGAGCGCTTTCTGGCGGGCAGCGCCAGATCGTGGCCATTGCCCGCGCTGTACTCTGGCAGCGCAAGGTCGTGGTCATGGATGAGCCTGTTGCCGCACTTGGCGTCCGCCAGACCGAAGCAGTGCTCTCGCTGGTCGAGCGTCTGAGCGAGCATGGCGTCGCGACGCTTCTCGTAAGTCACAACATGGAACACGTGCTCCGTGTTGCCCACCGAGTGGTCGTGATGCGCCTTGGCCGAAAAGTCGCCGATCTCAGCCTCCGGAATGGCAAGGTGTCCGGGATGCAGCTTGTCGGGCTGATCACAGGAGGGATTACGGAGGCCGATCTGTGACTATTACTGTGCGTGCAGGACGCCAGCGAGGATCTCTTGAGGGGTGTGTCGTCCTGGTCACCGGCGGTGCGAGAGGAATTGGGTTCGCCTGCGCAAGGTCCTGCAGCATTGCCGGCGCCGCGGTCGTCGTGGCTTCGCTGACCGAAGATGAACTCGCTGAGGCGACGAACCGGCTCGCCGGCGAGGGAGTCACTGCTCTGGGTGTAAAGATGGACGTCCGGGATTTCGATTCCATTGAGCAGGCAGTCGGCCGGACGGTCGAGAAGTTCGGCCGCCTCGATGCGGTCGTCGCAAACGCAGGGATTGCCGATCAGTCGCTTGTCGCATCCGGCGATCCCGCGCGGTGGCGAAACGTCATCGAGACGAACCTCGTAGGCACAGCGCACACGGTTCGTGCAGTCACACCGCGCCTGATCAAATCCGGCGGCGGCGACATCGTGCTGATGGCGTCAGTTTCCGGACGCGAGAGCTATGTCGGCGAGCCTGCGTATATCGCAAGCAAATGGGGCATCGTCGGCCTCGGCCACGCAGCCCGTCGAGAACTGGAACGGCACGGCATTCGCGTCTCTCTCGTCGAGCCGGGGCTTGTTGACACGCCGCTCACTCGCGGCAGCCCCGTGGTGCGTCGCTTGCTCGATTCCGGCCCAAGCCTGTCCCCGGAGGACGTCGCCGAGAGCGTCCTCTGGATTCTTTGCCAGCCAAGGCACGTCTCGATCAGCGAGTTGGTGGTGCGCCCGGTGGGGCGCGGAGATGTCCAGCTCGGGGCGGAGCAGTAGCCAAGTGGACCTCGAGCGCATCGAGCTCGCAATCACGGCCTCCGGCTGCGTCGAGTTGGCCGGCGGTGTCATACTTCCGTCGGGGGCACACGGCTGCCACCCCTCGTGAGCCTGTACCCGTACCAGTCGACCGGGTGAGCAAGGCGTTGTCGTGACAGAAGCAGGGGGAAGCGTGGAGATCCTGGGCTATACGACGCCGGTGGTGACATACCCCGGTCAGCGGGTCGACGTGAAGGTGAGCTGCACGGCACCGCGGTTCCAAGCGCATCTCGAACGCCTCGCCGGCGCCGGGGGTCCCGGTCCCTTTTCCGCCAAAGGGCTCGAGGAAGGGACAACGCTTCCTGGCAGAAGGCAGCCCATCCGCTCTGGATCCTGCGCCATCGCCGAGTTGCCAATCGAGCTTCCGCTCGAACGCGGGGTGACCTTTCAGGCCTGGGTAATGCCAACGTGCCTCGGCAATGTCCGTCAATGCGTTGTGGCTCTTGTTGGAGCAAGCTCAGCGTTGGAGGTCGAAGTCTCGGCGGCTGGCTGGCACCTCTCGGTGATTTCGGAGGCCGCCCGCGAAGCCGAGCTCTCGATCGCCGAGGCAGTCATGCAGCACTGCTGGCACTTCGTTGCCGCGACCGTCAATCCTCGTTCCGGGCGGATACGCCTCATCACGCGAGCGCTCGTCGACCTCGGCCGGCCTCATCGTGAGAGCGCGGACGGAACCTTGCTGCATCCGTTGGAGGTGCCACGACGGGTGCTGCTCGCGGCGGGTGAAGGTAGCAACCGACGGGATCGGCACTTCAACGGAAAGATCGACTCGCCACGTCTCTACGCCCGGGCATTACGGGAGGAGGAGCTCGAGGCCTTGGCAATGGACGTAGCGCCACGCCAAATCTCCGACCTTTGCTGCGCATGGCGTCTGATGCCCCAACCGCCCGGAGGAGATTTCGAAGCACGAGATGAGGGTCCCCTGGGAGCCCACGCCCGCCTCGTGAACGGCCCAACCCGGGCAGTGACCGGACACAGCTTCGACGGGCGTCACCTCTTCTTCGCCGACGCTCCGGAGCAGTACAACGCTGCCCACTTTCATGAAGACGACCTGACCGACTGCGGATGGGAAACGGACACCACCTTTGAGCTTCCTGCGGACTGCCCGAGCGGTGTCTATGGAGTCGTGCTCTCCTGCGAAAGTGGCGGCGATATCGTCCCCTTCATCGTCAGCGCCGCCCGTCGGCGGACTGCGCGGTCGTGTAAGCTCGCCGTACTGCTCCCCACCTTCAGCTACCTGGCCTACGCCAACGAACATGCCGCCTGGCAGAAGCCCATCCCTTCCTCGGACGCAAAGCCGCAGATTTTGTCTTGCGCCGACCACTTCACGGCGGACCATCGCCTGCTGAGCATCTATGACCTGCACAGCGACCGAAGCGGCACCTGTCTCTCCTCGTGGCGCCGGCCCGTGCTCAACTTCCGCCCTGGCTACCACCTCCCCCTCGTCGCCGGCCCGCACCAGTTCAGCGCCGATCTCGAGCTCCTGGCATGGCTGGAGGCTAGGGGCCTCACCTACGACGTGATAACCGACGACGACCTGCATCAATTCGGCACGGAAGCGCTCACTCCCTATCGTGCGATCGTTTCGGGATCACATCCGGAATACTGGTCCCTGAACATGCTCGATGTACTCGCGGCATATCTTGGCCACGGCGGGCGCCTCGCATATCTCGGCGGTAATGGCCTGTACTGGGTGACGAGCACCCCGGAAGGGTGCACCGACATCATCGAAGTGCGCCGTGGGCGCGCCGGAACGCGGGTCTGGGAATCACCCCCCGGGGAAGAGTACCACGCGACAACCGGTGAGCGTGGCGGTATCTGGCGTAACCGGGGCCGGGCACCGCAGCGCCTGCTCGGTGTCGGTTTCACCGCGCAGGGCTTTGACTGCTCCCTGGCCTACCAATGGATGATCGATGCTAACCATCCGCTCGCCGGGTTCCTCGCCGAAGGCATCGACACAGGCCAGCCGATGGGCATCGCGGGGTCGGTTCTAGGGGGAGCGGCAGGCTTCGAGATCGATCGATTGGACGAGCTGCTTGGCACACCGAGCCAGGCAATTCTGGTCGCACGGGCGGACGGGTTCAGCGATGCCTATCAGGGAACCGTAGAGGACGTGCTGACCGCCGACTCGCGGCAGAGTGGAAGCGTCTCGCCCTTGGTACGTTCGGATATTGTGTTCCTGCCCTTGCCCGGAGGAGGGGCAGTGTTTTCGGTCGGCTCGATTGCATGGTGCGGAGCGCTCGCAGCCGAGGGTGGCAAGAACCCCGTCGCCCGCCTGACCTACAATGCGCTGGCTCGCTTCCTTGTGGACTGAGGCCTCTCGCACGGCGCCTGAGCACAACAAGTACCTTCATCGGCGCAAACACCCGACACTGCTGTCAGATGAAGTCGTAAGTGATACCTGTCCGGAGACCCAAATAGTCCCCGCCGGCCTTGCATCGGATTGACGGGGGATCGCATTGGCGGTGGTGCAACGTCAGGTCTGGACAGCTTGCCGAGCGCTGGCGACCGCGGTTACGAATGCCGTCCGCAGCAATTCGATATCCGCCGTGAGAACCAATTCGTCGAAGCCCATTGCGACCCATTGCTCGGCCTGCTCGGACCGCACGGCATGCATGGTCACTGGCAGCCCAACCTTGTGCCCGGCTTCGACGATAGTGCGGAGTACTGCGACGTAGCGCGGGTCAGTCATTTCCAGGCCCAGGCCCAAACCCAGATCGACCGGACCAACGTGCAGCCCGGAAATGCCGGGCGTAGCGGCAATAACCGCAATGTCGGCAACCCCGCGGCGATCCTCGATCATCGGGTAGATCCCCGGTCGAATGTCCGAAACTCGCGCCGGGGCCGCTCGCATGCCGTAGCGCTGGCCGCCGAAGCTCCGCGTACCATCCGGCTGATAGCGGGCGCGCCGCACGGCTTCTTCCGCCATTGCGCGGCTCGAGGCCATCGCCACGACCACGCCCGCGGCCCCATGATCGAGGAGCCGGGGCATCAGCGCCAGATCGTGCTCGGCGACACGCACCAGCGCGGGCGTGCCCAAGGCGTCGAAAAGCTGGATGCCGCGGAAGGCCGTGCCGAGGTCCCAGGCGCCATGTTGCAGATCGAGCCCCACCCAGTCCGGCACTGCGCGCGCCGCCGCTTCGATCACCAATGGCTCGGGCATCGCCAGCCACAATCCGATCTTTGTCACTGCCGCCCCCGAGATTACTGTCGCAGCCAGGTGCTTACCGGCCGAACCGTTTTCTATCCGTCCGCTTGATGATCTCGCCGTGCGATCAGGTCCTGCAACTCCACAAGGCCCACTTCGCCGCGATCGATCGTACGGACCACGCGTCCCAGTTCCAGAAGCACGATCCGGTCAGCAACCGGCAGCACGTGGCTCATATTGTGATCGATGTAAAGCACGCCGAGCTTGTGCTCTCTGGCGTGCTCGATGGATGCGATCACGTTGCGGGTTTCGCGCACCGATAATGCCGCAGTCGGCTCATCGAGCAGCAATAGCTTTGCACCGAAATGAATCGCCCGGGTGATCGCAACGGATTGGCGTTCTCCACCCGAAAGCGTCCACACCGGCTCCTCGACCGAGCGGATTCGGGTCAGCCCCAATTGCGCGAGGGCGTTTCCCGCCGCTTCCCGCATTCGTCGTCGCTCCAGCACACGCAGGGGGCCGAATGTCCGGACCATTTCCTTGCCCAGAAAAAAATTCCGCCACAGGCTCATCTGATCGACGATTGCCAGGTCCTGATAGACCGCCTCGATACCAATTCCGCGGGCATCGGCCGGTGTGGCGAACGAGACCTCGCGCCCCATGAAGCGCAGGATCCCGGAGGTGGGGCGCTGATATCCCGCGAATATCTTCAGAAGAGTCGATTTCCCCGCTCCATTGTCCCCGACCAGTGCCACCACCTCACCCGGCCACACCGCCATGCTGACATCGAAGATGACCTGGTTGCGCCCGTAGCTGTGCGATATTCCCCGCAATTCAAACACCGGCTCCCCGTCGTGAGCGCTTCCCGCTACCGCGCCCGGGCCGGTGCTCACGCCTGGCTGCTCCCGAAGCGCCCGAGGCGGACATTCGCGATCACGACGATGACCAGGATGACACCGATAAATGTTACGTAGAACGATCCAGGGACGCCGATGAGAACGAGCCCGATCTCGATCGTTGCCAGCAGAAACGCGCCGATCACGCTTCCCCAAATCGTACCGGTGCCGCCGAACAGCGAGGTGCCGCCCAGCACCGCCGCCGTGATCGCCAGCAATTCATAGTTCTGCCCCTGGGCCTGGGTGACACCATGGATATAGGCGAATTGCATGCAACCCGCGAGGCCGGCCAGGAAGGCGCTGAGAACGAAATTGGTGCGCTTCACACGCGCCGTCGGCACACCCATGGCCTTGGCCGGTCCCGCCCTGCCGCCGGTCGCCAGCGTCCAATTGCCGTATCTGAGATGGCTCAGGGCGAACCAGAAGATTCCGGCGATGACGAACAGCCAGACCAGCGGCATGTAGAACGGTGTGCCTGTGATGCGCGCACCAAGCAACGACATGGCGGCGCTCGGATTGAACATGATGAGCTGGTGCCCGCTGATCAAGAGATTGTTCAGCCCCTCCAGCACGAAGAACATGCCGAGGGTCGTGATGAAGGAGGGAATGCCGAACAAAGTTGTCACCAGCCCATTGATGATTCCAACGCAGCACGACAGCATGAGCGCGACAATCAGGGCCAGCCACTCGTTGATCCCGTTGGTGACGAACAGCAGGGCCCAGACGATGGGCGTGAAAGCGAAGTTCTGGCCGACCGAGAGATCGAATTCGCCGGAGATCATCAGCATCGTCACGCCAACGGCAACGATACCGATGGTGGATGCAATGCTGCTGATCGCCGTCATCGTCTGCGGCGACCAGAAATGCGCGGTTTGCAGGGAAAAGAACAGAATGACCGTGATCAGGCCAAGCCCGGGGGCCAGTTCGCGTATGCCCAGTATACCTTCCGCCAATACGCGGCGCGCCCGGTCGGCAGGCAGGGACGCCGCGGCAGGTGTCCGGTTTGCCGAGCGCTGAGGAGACACGCGGGCGGTATTCCCGTCGCGTCGCAGGATCACAGGCCTCGCTCGGCCCGCCGCTCCCAAGGAGAGCGGCGGGCCGAGCGGAGGCTCCGCTTCAGCAGCGGCCGGCCTTGATGCAAGCCTGCACCGTATCGATGTTCTTGTCGGTCACGATCGAGGTGCCGGTGTTCACATTGACGGGCGTCAGGTTGTACTTGATCTCGTTGACCAGGTTGGCGACCGCGAAATAGGTCTGCAGAAACGGCTGCTGGTTGATTGCCATGGTGATCCAGCCGTTCTTGATCAGGGCGGCGGTTTCTGCACCGACATCGAAGGTCGCGACCGGTATCTTGAGATGGTTTTGGCCGATATACCGCCCGGCCGGGTTGGCGGCAGGGTCACCCAACCCGACGACGCCGCAGATGCCTTTGTCCGCCTGTAGCGCGGCGCCGATCAGGGACAGATTCTGCCCCTCGTCGCCGGTTGCCGCGAGATCGGCATAGGGATAGTGCGCCGCATCCAGCACGCGCTTGACGCCATCGGCGCGCAAGGTCAGCACGAAGGCTGTGGGAAAGGGATTGACGATCAGCACCTTGCAGGGCTTGGGTGGTAAGTTGGGTAGCCACGCCTTGGCCAGAATCGCGCCGGAGATCGATTCGTCCTGGCCGACGAACGCCAGCCCGGGAATGCGCTTGTCATTCGGCGCATTCGCGCCCTCGAAGCGGTCGTTATTGTAGAGGACCACCGGAATTCCAGCGTCCAGGGCGGCGCTGGCCACGCGTTCCATGGTTTTGGAAACGTAATCGATGGCGATCCCGGCCGGCTTCGTGGCAATCGCGCCCTGCACCAGCGGCACCATGCCTGCATCCCCGGTGTCTTGCGCCGGCGCCTCGAAGACAACGTTGACGCCAAAATCGTGACCTGCCTGCTTCGCACCGTTCTGCTCGGTGATCCAGAACGGGTCGGTCAGGCTCGGGCCAATCACGTAGATCGTGGGTTCGCCGGCGGCAAATGCCGGATATCTGCCGGGCAATGCCAACCCCAACAGCGCCGCGGCCAGAGCAATTCCAGCCCGCCCCGCCCCCCTCCAGTTGTTCCGCATATCGAACGTTCCCCCCTTGGCATGCGCTCTTCGCGGCCGTCGCCCGCCTGTTGCGTCGCACGCAACGCCCAAGCATAGTTTCGCACGGCGCTCGCGAACAGGTCAAGCGAATTGCGTCCAAGGAGTGGCACACTACGCCCTCTGTTGCGCGAATCTGCGCAAACCCTTAGAGTTTCGGGTCATGCCGACCCGCCTTAAGCGCGCATCAGCGCCGCCGCCCGCCAGGACGGTTGCATCGATCCCGCGGCCAAACGATTCTGCGGCCGGTCACATCGCTCGCGTTTTTCAGGCATTGGAAGCCCTCATCGCGGGTCCGCGTAACGCGGCCGAGGTCGCGCAGGTGTTGGGAGTGAATCGCAGCACGGCGCTCAGGCTGCTGAGCCATCTCGACCAGCTCGGCTACGTCACTCGAAACCCGGCGATGAAAAGCTACGCCATCGCCTCGGCCCGCTTCTATCCTTTTATCGCATCTCCGGCTGATCATCTCGACTGGAGCAGCGCCGTCGACCCGATTCTTGCAGAACTGCGCAAGGAATTCGGCGAAGCGGCGATCATGGGCGTGCCGGCCAATGGCACGATGGTCTATCTCGCGTTCTTCCCCTCGACGCACGTCATTACCGTACGCGAGCGGCTGGGGACGGCCCGCCCGATGCATTGTTCCGCCCTCGGCAAGGCCTATCTGTCAGCACTGGACGACCGCGCTCTCGACAGCGAATTGGCGCTCCTGTCCTACCAGGGTGGAACGAAGCTGGCGGCGCGCGGACCGATGGAGCTGCGCGACCGGCTGGAAACAATGCGTAAGCGCGGCTACGCGATCGACCGCAACGAGACTCTGGACGGGGCTACCTGTGTCGCCGTTCCCGCCCGTATCGGCGGCACGCTCGTCGGCGCGATCGGCCTTTCCGGCCCGTCCAGTCGGATCGGCGACGGGCGCATCGCCGAAATCGGCGATCGCCTGGTGCAGATTTCCGTTCGCCTCGGCGGTCTCTGCCGATGACGGCCGTCCCGCCCGATTTCGGGAAGCGCATCGGTATGTCGCTGATCGCCGGCCGGGACGATTTGGAAATCGCCGCCGCGACTGTCCGGGATTTGGGATTCGAGGGGATGGAGGTGCACATCCAACAGCTCGGGCCCGGCCTGCCGGGTGTGCCGGTGTTGGCGGCGCACGCCACCGCCGCCGGCAGGCTGCTGCGGCGAGCCGGTCTCACCGCCTCCGCACTGAACGCCGTCGGTGACGCAAGCTTCGACCCCTATTCGGGCCCAACTGCCCTCGCCGGCAGCATCACGGGGCTTGCCGAGCACCTGCGTTGGGCGGCGGCGATGGGCGCACCGCGTGTCTTGATCTGGGAAGGCCGCGTGCCTGAACCCGAAGATGTCCAGGCTGCCTGCGAAGCACTGGCGCATGTGATTGCGGAAGCCAGGCGCCGGAGCGGTCTCGCCGCGCCGCCGGAAATCTCGTGCGAACTGCATCCCTTCACCTTCGCTCTGAAGCATCGGGCACTCGCCCAGCTCGCCGCCGCTTTGCGGTCGGTCGGCGCCGGCATATGCCTCGATTTCTGCCATTTCGGCGTGGCATTAGGGGCCGATTTCATCGCCCAGATCGATTCCGAAACTCTCGCCACCATCAATCACGTACACTATGCCGATACCGACACCGAAACATCGGAACTGCATTTTCCGCCCGGCGTTGGGGTGCTCGATCTCGATAGCATCGGGCGGTACCTGGGCGGGCGGCCCGTCGCGGTCAGTTGGGATTTGTTCGGCTGGCCGGAGCCCCGTCACGCCGCGCGCTCCGGTATGGCGCGGTATGCCGATTTCGTCCGCCGCCACGCCGCCGGTTGCGCGCCATGAGAGCCCGTCACATGGCGCGCGCCAATGCCTGAGCCGTCTCAGGCCCGCGCCTGGCATTTGGCGCCTGAAACGATATGCGCGGTCGGGCAGGCGCTCCTCGCAAAGGCCGGCGCTCCGCCCGACCATGCGCGCATCGTCATGGAGCACTTGATCGTTGCCAATGCGATGGGCCTTGATTCCCACGGCATCATGCGCCTGCCGCAGTACCTGGCCGAAATCGAAACCGGCCTCATCGATCCGCGAGCCGAGCCGGTCATCATTGACACCGCGCCCGCGTGCCTGGCGGTCGAAGGTCGGCGCGGCTTCGGCCAAGTCGTCGGAATGCGCATGGTCGAGGCGCTGATCCCTTTGGCGCGCCTCTCTGGTATCGCCCTGGCGAAGGGCCACCAGCTCGGCCATACGGGGCGCGTCGGCGCCTATGCGCAGGCATTTGCGGAGGCCGGCCTGATCGGGCTCGCGGTCTGCAACGGCGCCCCGTCGGGCCATTGGGTCGCGCCGTTCGGTGGCCGCGAGGGGCGCATTTCGACCAATCCAATCGCCGTGGCCTGGCCGGTAGAAGGCGAGCCGGCGGTGGTCGCCGATTTTTCCACCGCAATGGCACCCGAGGGCGTCATCCGGGTGCTGCGCGAGCGCGGCCTTGAAGCGCCTGAATCCTACCTCCGCGATCCCGAAGGCCGACCGAGCCGGGATCCCAAAGTCCTCTATGCCTCGCCCAGAGGTGCCCTGCAGGCCCTCGGCGGTCCGCTCGGCTACCGGGGCACTGCCCTGGCGCTGTTCGTTGAGGTGCTGACGACGCTGCTCAACGGTGAGGCGGTCGACGATCGGCGGCGCACGGGCACCGACATGACGCTGCTTGCCATTGCGCCGCCAGCGGGGTTTCAGTCCTTGGCCAGGGGCCTCTCCGAACATATCCGCGCCACGCCGCCTTTGGAGGCATCCCGGCCCGTGCTGATGCCCGGGGACCGCGAGATTGCTGCGGCTGCCCGAAAAACAATTCGCATAGATCAGCAATCCTGGATCGCGATCACCAAAGCCGCGCGGAGCGCGGGGTTGGCGATGCCGGATGCGGTTCCGGAACCTAGCCCGCGATCGCCCGAGGCGGAAACGTCGGAGGGCGTGAATCGCGGGCTCGAATAAAGAGCGAGACCCGTGTCGGGCTGCATAGAAGTGCAGGAGGAATGAAGGCCGTGGAAAAGCTCATCATTACGGTGACGTGCGATTCGTCCATGTCATACCCCGGCAACCCGTTCAATCCCACGCCCCGTGGATGGGATGTGGTGGCCGATGAATACGTGCGCGCCGCGAATGCCGGCGCGGCCATTTGCCATCTGCATGGTCCCTATACCGTCGACCCGCAGATCCGGCCGGATGGCACAAGGCTTTCGGATTTGGAAATTTCCGGCTGGGGCGGGCTGCGCGATGCCATCCTCGGCAAGTGCGATACCGTCATCCAGTATGGCATTGCCAACGGGCGGTTTCCCCAACGCAAAGAGCTGATGCGCAGGTACAAACCGGACATGATCTCGGTTTGTTTCAATGCCCATGACGAATGCTTCAACTATGAGCCGAACAGAGTCCCGGTCGAGCTCTACGGCCTGCACAACCGCGACGAGCTTGCAGAATACGTGCGCGTCACCAGGGAGCTCGGGGTCAAGATGGAGATCGAGGCGTTCCACTACGGCGGCGTGTGGAACGCCCTACGGATGATCGAGGTCGAAGATATGGACCCTGCGGTCTGGGTCACGTTCTTCCTGGGCTGGCGAGGCGGCTGCTGGACACCACCCACGGCGAAGGCACTGATCTACATGCAGGATCATTTGCCGCCGGGTTTCACCTACAACACATCGGTCATGGATCCCGAGCATGCGTGGACGGTCCTTTCCACGGCCATCCTGATGGGCGGGCATGTCCGCATCGGCATGGAAGACAATCCCTTCCTCACACCCGGGGAATACGCCCGCACCAATGCAGAGCTGGTCGACAAGGTGGTCCGCATGGCCCGCGAGATCGGCCGCGAGATCGCCAGTCCCGACGAAGCGCGGGCTGTGCTCAAGCTCAGCAGGCACTGAGACCCTGCGCCACGATGAAAGCGGCCCTGCTCAAGGCGTTCGGCGCGCCGCTCGTCGTCGAGGAGGTTGCGGATCCGGAGCCGGGCCCTGATGATGTCGTCGTTCGGGTCTTCGCTTCGGGAATTGACGGCACGGATCTCAAGCTGCTCGATGGCTTCGGCTACACCCCCGAGCTTCCTTTCATCATGGGCCACGAGAGCGCAGGGACGATCGAATCGGCAGGCTCCAGGGTCAAGAGATGGAAGCCGGGCGATCGCGTCGTCCCTTACAATTTTGTCATTGAACCCGAAGATCCTTGGTATCGGACGGAACGCGAACAGCTCTGCCAGAATCTTGCTGGCATACTCGGCGTCCGCGGCGCGAACGGTGGATACGCAGAGCTCTTATGTGTGCCGGCCCGGCAACTGATTCCCATTCCCCACGGCATCGCCTTCGCCGATGCAGCCGTTCACTGCGATGCCGGGCTTACCGCCCTGCACGCCGTCCGCCGTGCGCGGCTGGCGCCCGGCGAAACCGCGCTCGTCATTGGCGTCGGCGGCGTCGGCGCCTTTGCGGTGCAGTTCGCCTGCATAGCGGGCGCACGCGTGATTGCCGTCGAGAAGACGGAGGCCAAGCGCGATTGGGCCCGCCAACTCGGGGCCGCCGCTGCCATGTCCGGCGCCGACATTGCCCGTACGATCCCGGACCTCACCGGCGGACGTGGCGTGGATTGCGCGCTCGACATCGTTGGCACCCGAGACAGCATGCAAGGCTGCATCGAAGCAGTGATGCCCGGCGGCCGCATCGTCATTGTCGGCTACACTCCCGACTGGTTTTCGATCAGCGGAAAAAAGCTCGCACAAAATGAACTGGAGATGATCGGAGCCCGCGCCGGATCGCGCCAGGAGCTTGCTCAAGCCCTCGCTCTCACGGCAGCGGGCCGAGTCCGTTCCATCGTCACCGACACGGCCGCACTCGCCGACGTTAACGACGCCCTCGCTCGTCTGCGGAGCGGTCTGGTGCTGGGGCGTCTGGTGCTCGATTGCGCCTCCGGAAGGGCCTGACCGGAATGGACATTGACTGCCTGCTCGACTGCCGCGCTGAACTCGGCGAAGGCCCGGTATGGGACTGCACGCGGCGCGTTCTTGACTGGGTCAACATCAAGGCGCGAGAAATCCATCGCACGGTCACCCGGCAAATCGATCTTCGGGCGCGCCGTTGCCAACAGACGTGATGTACGCTACTCGAATGTGCTGCCGGCAAAGGCTCCGCTGCGCCGTTTCCCGCAGCGGCCGGCGAGGCGCATTGCGATCGCGGGGCAGTTGTTGATGGGCCGTTTGTTCTCACGGCGGGAATTCGTAGCATCGCTATCCGCAAGTCTTGCCGCTTCTGGCCATGCGTGGGCACGTACCGACCCAGTCTCGCAACAGCAGCTGGATCAGATCGCGCGGGTGGCCGTCCATCCAGCGGTCAATGTGGCGCGCGTCGGCAACAGCCGCGATGCGTTCTTCTTCGGCCCTGAAACGCCGGGCAGCGTTCCCCGCGGTCCATTCAAGGACGCAAGCGGTGCCGTCGCCAAGCAGGCAGCCATGTTCCGCCTGTTCGGCTATGACGCGCAGAACCGCGTCGTTTGCGAACTGACCTCGCGGGATGCCGAGGTTTCGTGGCACGTTTCTGTCGCCAATACGAAGGCGCTCTGGTTCAGTGTCGACGTCGCCTTCGATCTGGAGGGTGCGCCGGAGGCCGCGCGGCGCAACGACGACGTTAAGGAGCGGGCGACCCTTGCGGTGCGGGCGACACCCCGCACGCTCAAAGGGCCGGCGGCAGATCCGCTTCCCCTTGATGGCGGCCAGTTTCTGAACATTCCGGTCACGCTTGGCGAAGTACTGACGGACACCGAGGGCCGGCTGATCGTGCTTCCCGGCGCGGGGATGGCCTATTCGCGTCCCGGCGCGCCTCCCATGAGTGGCTTCGCGAACAATGACGGCTGGACGGACGATACATGCGATGGGCCGGTCGGCGCCACGGTCCGCATCGGACGACGGGTGCTGGAGGCCGATCCGTCTTGGGTCCTGTGTGTTGTTCCCAATTATGCTCCGGCCATCCCAAGCGGCCTCGTGACAGCCTATGACGCCGTCGAGTCGGTCCTGGTGGGCGCCGGCATCCGCGTCGCGTCGGATACGGTCTTCGAGCGCGATGTCTGGCCAATCTTTGAGCGGATGTGCGCCCTGCAATGGGTCAATGAAGGCTATTTTCAGCGCTATGGGTTTGGCGCCGCGCGCGATTGGACGCGAAAAGACTGGCGCGAACGTCTGTCTGACGCGTCAGTCGAGAATGCTCCCTTGCGCGAAAGCATTTTCGCACTTTTCCGGGATCCGGCGTTCCGCACGGTGCAGCCGGACGCGGAACCGCAGCTCTATGGTGACAAAGTCGTCCTGCCGCCCAACGCCATTGAGCCACGACAATGGCTGGCCCTCACGCCGCTGCAATACGACCACCTGAAGGCCTGGTCCGAAGGGCGGTTCGTCGTGCAGAGTGCGGTGACGCCTGCCGTCATCGGAAGCTATCCGTTGCAGCAGCGGCCGGCAATGCTGGATCGCGTGGCCCTCGATGCCTGCCTTGGCGGGGCCTTCCATCCAGGGCTCGAATTCCCGTGGATCGTGCGCGTTCCCTGGATCTGGACCGCCGACATGCGCCTGAAGTCCCGGTCGCGTGAGGTGGACCTTACCGATTACGGTGCCTCCCTCACAGCGCCCGTGGCGATGTCGAAGCAGGGGCCGCTGTCGCGGCTCGGGCCGGGCGGCATCACCCAATGGATGGGCGTGCCGTGGCATGCGGACGCCTCCAGCTGCCGGTTCGGCTACGAGAAGGCTGTTTCCCCCATCCTGCCCGGCTTCTGGCCCGCACGGATCCCGAATGGCGTGCTGGCCGAGGCTGACTACAGAATTGTCGTGGATACCGCCCGATCACTGAGCGAGCGCCGCGCCGCGTTCGCCCAGCGGCGGGACTGGGAGCGGTTTATTTCCGCTCCGACCCGTCCTCCGATCCTGGCGGCCATGGCGAAGGACTGGTTTCGGCTCGGCATGGTGACCGATCGTCCCGGTCCCACGGACGGACACTTCCCGGCCACCATGAAGGTCGAATCGGACGTGGGGTTCGCCCACGAGCCAGAGGTGCTCTATCCGCCCGGAGCGATCTTCCCGCAGCTCGGGCTCTTTCCGTTGGTGGTCGCGAATTCTGACGACAACAGCCTGCGTCTCGTGGACGCCGGGGAAGAGGTGTCGGTCATGCGACTGTCCGCGCCGCTCGAGCGGCCGGAAGGCCTCGTGCGGGGGCTCGACGGAAACATCTATGTCTGCTGCATGAACGGCAATGTCGTGCGCCGGGTGACGCCGAAGGGTGAGACCACCCTGTTCGCCAAGGGTTCCTTAGCCTCGCCGGTGGGCATTGCCGGCGACGGAGCTGGCAACTTCTATGTGGCCAACTTCCTCGAGCAGGGTTTCATTACCGTCGTGACGCCCGACGGCAAAAGCCGCGTGCTGGTGCCGCCGGGAGCGGGGCTGACCTCACCCGTCGGCGTGGTCGTGACTCCGGATGGCGCGCTGCTCGTCAGCTGGGGCGGTGCTTCCGTGGCGCGCGTCGATCCAACCACGGGGAAGGTGATCAACCCGCGCTGGATCACAGGGCTGAACAACCCCCGCCAGATGACCTTTGACACCTCTTACCGCCTCTACGTGGCCAACCAGGGAAACGACGCAGTCCAGCGCTATGACCTTCTCGGCACGCCCATTCCGCTCACGTTGACGGGGGCACAACTGACCAGGCCGTTCGGTTTGGCATTCGACAGCACGGGCCTCCTTTTCGCCACGGTGACGCGCGGCACGCTGGTAAAAAAGATCCGCATCGAGGGCGACTTCGCGGTCGTGTCCGATTTTGCCGCGGGCCTGCCCAATCCCGGCGGAATTGCCTTCATCGGATGAGGGACTGCGATGTCTTGATCGCCGGAGCAGGGCCAGCGGGCTGCGCCACGGCAATGCTGGCCGCGCGCGGCGGCCTGTCGACGGTGGTGCTCGACCGGCCCCAGCCGGCGCAGAGCTGGGCGGGGGAAACCCTGCCACCGGGCATGGAGAACCTCGTGCGCTCTGTCTTCGGCGCAGACATCCTGTCCGAGATCAATCACCGCCCCGCGTTCGGCACCCGTTCGGTTTGGGGGAGCAGCGCACTCGTCGAAACCGATTTCCTTGCTAATCCTTTGGGCGAGGGATGGATCCTCGATCGCGCGCGGTTCGACGCAGTCGCCAGGGAAATCGTTCTTGCCCAGGGCGTCGACATCATTCGGGTCGGCCATATTGGGCCGCCGGCGCGCGGGTCTTCGGCCTGGCACCTTGATCTCGGTGACGGAGCCTGCCTGCGAGCGCGGTTCCTGGTGGACGCGTCAGGGCGGTCCGGTGCGCTGCTCCGGCGGCTGCGCACGCGCAGGATCGCCGCCGATCGGCAGATCGCGATCTTGTCCGCCTATCCCGATGATGGGGATACCTACTGCGGCACCACGGTGGAGGCGGTCGCGGAAGGCTGGTGGTACACGACACCACTCCCGCACGGCCGGCGTGTGCTGGCTTACATGACCGACGCGGACCTTTGGCGGCATGGCACGCGGTGCTGGCACGAGCTTCTGAGAGAGACGCACCATGTCGGCCGGTGTGCCGGGCAGAGAGCGCTCTTCGCCCGACCTGCCGTCTATCCCGCCGGCACGGCGCAGGCCGAACATCTGGCTGGCGACGATTGGCTCGTGGTTGGGGACGCCGCCATGTCATTCGATCCGCTCTCCTCGCAGGGCCTGGCGAGCGCCATCGTGATGGGTGCGAAGGCGGGCGAAGCCATCGCCCACCCGGACCGCGGTGAGGCCTTTGCGGCATGGGCGGAAGAGTACCGCATGCTTTTCGCCGAACATTCCGATATGAGAACGTTCTATGCCCGCCTGGAAAGACGGTGGCCGCATTCTGCCTTCTGGCAACGTCGGCACGAACCGGACCATGCAGCGATCCGGCTTCGTGGGACTGCTACGTGTTGAGTTCCGCTGAGAACTGACCCATCATGACGCACCGCTACACGCAAGCCCGCCTCCTCAAGGATTAGAATTTTCGGGGGCTTTGGAGCGATTCGAGCGCCACCGGAAGGTCTGGCCTGCCACTTGCCAGCGCAGCCGCGAGAGGTGGCCTTCGGCATCCGGCTCGAAGTCGGCGAAGCCCATCGGCGCGTCCCCCTGGCTCGCCACGATGTCCGCGAAAGGTGCCTGCGGCACGAGATAAACCATGAATACGGCACCGTCGAAAGGCACCAGCCGAAGCCGTGCGCCAGTCTTCTGCACCGTCAGGAAGAGCGCGCCGCCTTTGTCCGCCACGAGGCTCGCCAGCCCGAGCACGTCGCTCTGGTAGTCACCAACAAGGCCCGTAGAAGCCGGCGGCGGTCGCGGCGCCGCCGGCTTGCGGTAGCGGGCCGCCTCTTTCTCTGCCGCCGCCTTGGCGCGCGCCAGCGACTGCTTCGCATAGTCGGTTTCCGGGTTGCCCAGCAGCCGGTCATAGACCCAGAGCCCCACGGAATCCGGAAACCCGATGTTGCCCTGGTTGGTCAGCACGATAGTGCCGACGCCTCTGCCCGGCAGGAAGCCGATCTCCGCGCCGAAACCGTCGGTCCCGCCATTGTGCCAGATGACGCGGCCGTTCAGCGTATCGGTGACGATCCAGCCCATCGCGTAGGCCGTCGTTTCGTTGATCGAAACTTTGGGCGTGCGGGTCACCGCGAGGTTGGCGGCAGAAATCAGGGGCTGCCCGGCAAGGTGTCAATCGGCTTGCAAAATTGACCCCCGACGGGCGTGCAATTTTGACCCCCTTGAGCGGGGCAGTTTGGCGGTAGTGGTGGCATGGTCGGGACTGGCGGGGATTACGGAGACGGGGAGGGCGCGGATTACCTGAGCATCGTCACGGTTTTTGAACCGCCAGCTGTCATTGCCGGTTTCGACGATATCGCAGTGA
>JASHOA010000045.1 GCA_030041375.1 Acetobacteraceae bacterium | reverse complement strand
TGCACATCATGGAGCGAATCGGCAACGCCAAGGCCGGCTTCCGCTCGCTGACCGAGAACATCGACACCACCACGCCCGCCGGGCGCATGATGATGCAGATGGTGGCCTCGTTCGCTGAGTTCGAACGCGCGATGATCCGGGAACGGACGTCTGCCGGCCTGGCCGCTGCCCGCGCCGAGGGACGCATCGGTGGCCGGCGCAAGAAACTCGACCCCGCCAAGCGCCGAGAAATTGCGGAAAGTGTCATCTCCGGCCGCAAGACCGGAGCTGAAATGGCGAGGCTCTACAACGTCAGCCCCCCGACCGTCTCTCGCATCGTCGCCGCTCACCGCACCGGCCTGGCTTAGCGTGCAGTTTTGAATCGTCCGGTGACCCCTGGCAGGCGCAATCCGCAGTGGTGATGGCTGAAATTGATAACGAACGCTTGCGACTGCTCGAACGAAACATGCCCGTCTGGCAATTGCCCTATATGCACCCGGCCTCTGAAAGCCGGCCTGAGAAATCGGTTCAATTCCCGGAAGTGTTGGAGCTGAGCCATCTATGTCGCCAGCTGCGTGGGAATGGTTGCGGTTTTCGCGACCCGACACGTCGCCGCCTGGAGCTGCTCCGTGACCTACGAAACTCCCTGAGCCACCTTGAATTCCTCGACCAATCCGAACTCCAGGAATTGCTCGACGGCGGGTAGAGCTTCGTCGCACTCGCCGCGTGGACACCCTGCGTGAGCATCGCCGCCGGATGCACCAATGCTGCCGCTGGCACGTTCGATGCTGGTAATGTCCGGAAGGTTCTGCAAGAATCTCTGAGGCGAGGGTGGTCATGGCATGCTGGTGATGTGTGAGTCACCGACCCCGTTGGAAGGGGGCAGACCATGACCAAGGAGCGGGGTAAGGGGGGTGATGGACCTCCAAGTGTTACTGGCGGAGGACGCGGACTTTATCCGGGCGATGATGCGCTCAGTGGTGCAGGCCGCTGTCGCCGCCTACGGAACGCCACTGACCTTCCGGGTCACGGTCGATGCGCCGGGCCTGCCGCCGGGCGTGCAAGAAACGCTCCGGAGTGAGATGGCGAAGGCTGCGGCCGCATTTGCGGAACCGGCATGAGCTCTGCGCGACATCGACGGAGGACGCCGAGCGCAGGAAAAGCGCTCCGGTATGGCGGTGCGGCGGGGGCCACGCGGTCAGGCGTTCTTGCCCAATTCCGCCGCGATACGCTCGGCCACCTTCGAGCCGGTTCTGACTGCCGCCTCCATCGACGGAAACTCGAGATCATCGCCGGCCAGAAAAACCTGCGCCAAGGGAGCTGTCAGCGCCGGTTGCAATGCCGCCCGACCGGGGAAGGAGTAAGGAGCGCCTTTCGGCCAGCGTTGCACCTTGATCTCAACTTGACACCTTCACGCCAAGGGGCGTTCGTTGAGCGCGGCTGGACCGCAAGCCCTCCCGGATATTGCTACGCCCCGTCTTCCCCTTACCGCTTTGGCTTGAAGAGTACCGCCCGTGCCGCTGCAATCGCCGGCACTGCGCGGACAAGTGGGTTCGTGTAGTCTGCATTCGGCTTGGCGCGTAGCGCCGATTGCGCCAGTTGCTCAAGCATATCCAGCCCTTCCACGCCGAGGATCTCGCGGCACGATCCGATTAAGCCGCCGCGCATGTTATAAGCATCGGTCGTCAAGAGAGCGAGGATTTCGGCGGCCCGTTCACCGACATCGCGGTCCGCTATGGCCGCCCAGGCGCGACCAAAGGCCAGCACGCAGTTCTCGATGATCTCAGCGATTTCACCGTCGTGGTCGTCGGAATGCTCAATTGCGTACGCATCGAGCCGGATGACACCGGCGAGAAGTTCTGCTGCTCGGCGCGGTGAGCGGGGCAGCAAATCGGCGCAGATGCTCTCCACGATGCGCTCAAGAGCGGCGACAAGAAGCGAGGCTTCGCGGTAATCGTAGAAACGGTCAGCGCGGCGAAGCATCCGACACTCATCGGCGAGTGCTTCTGCAAGCATATCTTCGGATTGCAAGGAGGCGACCGCCAGGCGTAACGCTTGCGCTACGCCGGCATTGCGCCACGCTTCTTTCACGATCAGCCCGGCGAGCCGTTTCGCGCCCAGTTGCGCGACGACTGCGGCGTCGAAATCCGGGTCCGGCCGCAATTCCGCCATCGCGCCTATCTCCGCCACCGGATGGACCGGGTACGGCGACCGGCACCGGATGCGGCTCTTCCGGTGATCGCCGGCGCCAGTAGTGGGTCCTCACCCTTGAGCCAGGCGGCCAGTGCCCGCTGCGTCAGCGTCTCCCCGGACGGATGCGGCTGTTCCGCCAGTTCGGTGATTTTCTGCCGAACCCAAAGCTGGCGGCCAATGCGCGCCGCGGCTGCGAGAGAATGATCGGCTGCCTGCTGCGTGAGCAGCGGCTCGCACTCGAAGCCTTCGCTGGCCACGAGGCGCTCGAGGGCATTCAAGCTCACTTCGAGTGCAAAACCCGGTTCCTTGGCCGAAAAATCGCGGGCGGCACGAACGAGCGTAGCGGGGTCCACGTCGAAACTCCGCGCGCATTCCCGCGCAATATCCAGATAGCCGGCGGATTTCGCTGCTGCAAACCATTTGCCTCGTTCACCACGTGCAGCGATCAGGTCCAGCAGGAGCTGACGGCGGTCCCGGCCGGGATATCGGCGAGCGGTCTCGCGATAGATCGCGAGATAGGTCGGCGCTCGCACGGTGTGCAGCCCGTAAAGGCGATAGGCCTGATCGGCGCGTCCGGCGCGGATCAGGATGTCCTCACAGAAGCGATTGATGCGGAGATCGTCATAGGGACCAAGCTGTGGGTTCTTGCATCCCTGGGCAAAGGCGATCGCCGCATCCCAACGTTCCTGCCGGGCAAGAGCCTCGGCTCCATAGCGCTGCCACGCCCATAACTTGGTGCGCGCGTCCTGCAGCAGCGCCAGAAGCTCACGGTAGCGACCGGCCTCAAGAAGGGAGGAGAGGCAGATCGTGGTTCCCACGACGTAACCGCCTCTCGGCTCTTGCGTCCAGACACGCCTGAGCAGAGGCAGCAGATCGTCGGCGTAAGCGTTCATCAGTTCGGGATAAACGGCGGCCTCGCCCCAACGATCCTCGATCGGGCAAAGATACTGAACGCCATCCTCCTGCACTGCCTGGTAGAGTCGCCGGAGCCAATGCTTGCGTGTCGCACGCTCCAGAGGTGCGGCGATGAATATCGGCAGCAGCTCGTTCAGGGAGGCGTTTACGGCGTTGCCGAGTGCGCCCGATGACGTATCGACGTCCTGCAAGGCCGGCCAAAGGCGTTCTGCCAGCAGGACGAATCCCGCGGCGGCCGTGATCAGGTCTGACCTGGCGACACCCTCGATCTCCGATGTCGCTTCCCGCAATCGGGCTATTGCAGCTTTCGAGCCGCGCAAGCCAAAGGCACGATCGCGGAATCGCGGCTTGAACAACCACTTGCGGGTATCGACCATGAAGCGCGGTCCTGGATCAGGCGCTCGGCATTTCGGGTTCAACTTTGCCAGGAGCTCTGATCGCGTGGCAAATCTCCCAACGGGTCGACATGCCGGACCGTGGGGGCACCAGCCTCGTTCCAGCGCCAGACTACCAGGTTCGTCCCAGACGCCTGGACGGAGGGCACGCGCAGCCCTTGCCACCCGCCTGCCGTCACGGCGGAGACGAAGTCCCAACAGGATGGGCGCTGATGCATGACGTCCCGCAGGTGTTTCCAAGGTTGCCGCAGAAACGCTTCATCCAGACCAACTGCCCGGCAAAGGACAGGATCCGTGAGATCGAGCAGGTTCTGCGCGTCGACGTCGTAGGCGGTGAGGGTACCGGGGCGCGGCAGGTTCTGCTGATATTCGGCGATCGCCGTCGCGTGGCTGTCGGAAAGATAGAGGGCAGGCTGGCCCGGCTCGTTCCAGCGGCCACCGGCCCGGGCAGCGCCGGCGCCGGAGAGTGGGTCAAACGCCCAGCGCGGCGCCAGCATGCGCCAGAACCGTCCTCTGATGGCGATGTGCCCGGCGGCCTCGAGCCGCCAGGTCACGCCGAGATGCCGTCTCGCAGATCCTCGAGGTGCGCCAGAACAGCGTCCGCATGGCCGGCCTCGACGAGTTCGAGTGCGGTCAGCCCGTCGTGCCCGGCAATTGGCTGGTGGCGGAACCAGATGATCGCCCGGTCGGGGTCTCCCGTCAGCTGCTCGGCCGCGGCTAGGATCCGCACCACCGGCTCCAGGCTCTTCTGGACCAGGGGAGAGTCCGGCCGCTGGGTAAGCGTGTTGCGGTGGATGTGGGCGAGCTTGGCCAGTTCAGCGAGCGGCAAGCGCAGCCGGCGGCTCATTCGTTGAGGCGAGACGAAATCACGCTCGCGGATGTCGCTGAGCAGGGCGGTCAGCACCATACCAGTCCTTGTGCACTGTCTGTGCACATATAGCACTTTTCGTGCCCTTTGGAAGATCGGCTGATCAAGTGGCCCGGCCGACAGGGCGAGGCTGCAATCACCCGCTCAGGAACCGGGCCGGGCCGGGGAGCGTTGATGCCGCATTCAGCGGAATGGCCAGGCCGCATGACCGGGTCAGGTTCGTCCAGGGAGGCTTCAAACCTTGCCACTGTCGTTCTTCCTGGCGTGCATCCCTCTTGTACGGCGGGTTATGAACGGAGCGTTGCTTCTGCCTTCGCGAGCGGCCGATCGAGTGTGACCAGTTCGGCGCTCAGTGCCCGGGCCAGCCAGAGATAACTTGCGTCATAGGCCGTCAGGCCGGTCGCGGCAGCCAGCTCCAAGGCAGCCTCATGATCGACGGCCATCTCTTCCACGCCAAGCCGCGTGCTGAGCCGGAAGGCTGCAATCAGCGCCGGCTTCTGTCGCGGGTGCCGGCGTGATTTGAGAAGGCAAACATTCGCCCGCTCGAACGCGAGCAAGCCAAGTGCGACCAGCCGCGCGCCGCCAAGTCGTTCGGCGATAGCCTCGGCCTCCGGCTCTCCGAATAACAGGGCGGCAACGGCGGACGCATCGACGACCTTAACGGCCATTGCGATCGGCGCGGATGAGGGCCGCCGCCTCGCTCGGCGTCCGCACCCCAAGCCGGCGCACCTCGGCAAGGATTTCAGCCGGCGTTGTGGTCCGGCTGTCTTCTACCGCAGCCTCGATGATGGCGAGCAGTTCTCCTTGCAGCGAACGGTGGTTTCGCTCTGCCTGCTCGCGCAGCCGCTGCACCACTTGGTCGGGCGCGTTCTTAATGGACAGGTTCACTGGCATGGTTCCGATTTGGCCCCAGAATGGATGCCTGTCCTAGCACAACTCCGGGCCAAGTTGCACCCGAGCCGCTGGGTTCCGCCCCGGCAGCCCACGTGGTGCCCTGAATCCCAAGGCTGGGTCCGTCCGGGTGGCGGCCAGGTCTCGATTCTCGCGCCCGGCGCCGCTCGGCCGGATGTCGGGCCCTCGGCTGCAGCGCGGCGAGCACACCGAGGCCCAGAGGAGATCAGCAGGTGGACACCTTGGCGCCGGCGCTTCTTGGCAGACCAACTCCGGCGGCTCGCCCGCAGGCGTAACCAGCGCCGTTGTTCGAGCCGGCGGCGCCCATTTCCTCGCCCGTGCTTTCTGAGCCGACTTCGTGCTGAAAAAGAAGCCTCGTGACGCGGATCGGTCATCCGATCTTTGCTGGCGGCGTGCGCGAGGCGCGTTCGCCTGCCAAGCGAAACAGGACGTGAATTTCCAGCGATCCGCGCGCGGTGCCGCGACGTATGGCTGCGGGTCCGTCTTTCTTGAGCTCACCTTCGGCGGCGATCTCAACCTGCCTCAGCTCGCCGGCGGGAAAGACGCGCTCGGTGAGGCCTTCATCTTCCGCCCGCGTGGATGCGGGTTTCGCATCCGAGCCCCTCCGAAAGATCGATCCGGGCCGCTGCATGAGCACGGACCTGAACGCAAAAAGCTGCTGATCCCTCGATCGGAGCCACCGTTCGCAAAATCGCCCTCGACAAAGAGGGCGTGAGGAAGACCAGGAGCGGAGAGCCCGCTACCGCTTGCGCGCGGCGGGCCGCAAGGGAAGCCGCGTCGCGGCCGCCGCCAAAGCGGGCGGCGCCCTTGCGGTCCGCCGGCTTCGCGGTCGCCGGGGTTCGCCAGGATGCGCGCGGGAAAAGCGGAATGACCGCGAACCCGGGGCATCCGAAACGAACCCTGGAGCACCCTCTCATGCCCGAAGATCGTGAACTCGACGCGCTGCGCGCCGCCGTCACGTGCTCGGCCGTCCTCGAGAACCTCGCCGCCACCTGGCGGTTCGACGCCCGCGAAAGCACCCGCAACGCCCTCAAGTACCGATCCGGCCCCGGCGAGGTCCTGATCATCAATCACGACGGCAAGGGCTGGTGGGATCCGCTCAGCAACGCCAAGGGCGACGTCTTCGATCTGGTGCAGCACCTCTACCCCGACCTCAATTTCGGCGAAGTCCGAAAGAAACTGCGCCCGCTGGTCGGCCTCACACCAAGCTACCCTGCGGCTCCTCCCCGCGACGGTCTGCGAAAGGCCGACCGCCCTGTGGCAAGCCGCTGGAGCGGCCGGCCACGCCTCCGCCCTGGTTCGCCCGCCTGGACCTACCTGCACCAGCAGCGCGCACTGAGCGGCGCTGTGCTTGAGGCCGCGACCGCGGGGGATGTGGTGCGGGAAGGCCACCTCGGCAGTGCTTGGTTTGCGCACCACGACAACGGCACCGTGACCCACGTCGAGATCCGCGGATCCGCCTACAAGGGCTCTCTCTCCGGCGGGCATAAGACGTTGTTCCAGTTCAAGGCGCACCGGGGGTACCCGCGGCGCCTCGTCATCGCCGAGGCGCCGATCGACACGTTGAGCCTTGCGTTGCTCGAGCAAATGCGCGGCGACACGCTCTACGTTGCCACCGGCGGCGGAATGGGGCCAGGCACCCTGCGAGCGTTGGAAGGCCTTCTGGCCGCAATGGCACGCGTCAAGGGCGCCGAAGCGGCCAGCGCGGCCGACGCCAACGATGCCGGCGAGAGGTTCGCCCGACGCCATGCCGAACTCGCCGCCGCTGCCGGCGTTGCCTTCATGCGCCTTCGACCGCCCGACAATCTCGACTGGAACGACGTTCTGACAAAAGGGGGGAACCTATGAGACCCGAGCGTGCCTGGATCCTGCTGCCCTCCGGCCACCGGCTCGATCTGCTCCATCCCGATCCGTTCGCCTGGACCGAGAACGATCTTGCTGTCGGGCTCTCGCGAACCTATCGCTGGGCCGGGTATTCCAGGTGGTCGTTGCCGCTCTCGGTCGCCCAGCACAGCCTGACGGTTCTCACACTCTTCACGCGTGCATCAGACCAAACGCCGAGGCCTCCCGAGGCGCGCCGCGAGCTGCTGCATGACGCGACAGAAGCGCTGCTCGGCGGGTGGGACCCGATCACCCCGCTCAAGCCGTGGCTCGGCGACGGCTTCACGCAGCTTGTTGCGCGCCTGCAATCGGCCCTCGACGAACGCTACCGGCTCCCACCCTGGAATGAGGAGAGCTATCGGCGGCACAAGGAGGCGGACCGGCTCGCAGCTGCCAGCGAGGCATTCCACGTCGTCGGCTGGTCGCAGCAGGCGATGCGGGAGGACCTCGGTATCTGCCTCGAGCCTCTCGCCGAGGATCCGCTCGCGCCAGTGGGCGGCTTCAGCGCCTGGGAGCCATGGCCGCCGAACGAAGCTGCGAAGCGCTTCCTCGAAGCACTGGAGCGCCTCTCACCCGGAAGCCCGCCGCAGCCCAATTCGGACGGCGCCGGAGAGAAGGGCGCCTGACATGAGTGGCATCCTCGACGGGCTGACGGCGCAACAGCGTGCGGCCGCCATCCAGACCGGACCGGTCCTCGTGATTGCCGGGGCCGGCACCGGCAAGACGAAGACACTGGCGGCAGCGATCGCGTACCGCATCTCTGCCCGCGGCATCCCTTCCGGGCGGATACTCGCTGTCACCTTCACCAACAAGGCGGCAAACGAAATGGCCGCACGGATCCGTGCCTCGCTCGGAGAAGAGATCACGCCCGACTGGGTCGGCACGTTCCACGGCCTCGGCGCGCGCCAGCTCCGCATCGAGCCCGAGGTTGCCGGCCTCCGCTCCGGCTTCGATATCCTCGATGCCGACGACACGCGGCGCATCGTCAAGCGCGTCATGAAAGCGATGAACCTCGCCGGCGCGGACGGGCCCGGCGAGTTCCGGGATCCACTCAAGCTCGTTGCGAGCCGCATCAGCAAATGGAAGGATGAGCTCATCACTCCCGAGGCCGCACCGGCGGCGGCAGAGGAACTGATCGTCGGAGCGAACCGCAACCGCATCCCGATCAATCCGCCTGGCATCCGTGCGGCGGCGCGAATCTACGCCGAGTACCAGCGCACCCTCCGCGACGCCAACGCCGCCGATTTCGGGGACCTCTTGCTCTGGCCGGTGTGCGCGATGATCCGCGACCCCGCCTACAAGGCCCGCTGGGCCGGTCGCTTCGACTCCGTCCTCGCGGACGAATACCAGGACATCAACCGCGCCCAGTACTCCTGGCTCCGGCTTCTCTCCGAAAAACACCGGGAAATCTTCGCCGTCGGCGATGACGACCAGTCGATTTTTGGTTGGCGGGGCGCTGATGTCCGGTTCATCCGCCGCTTCACCCAGGACTTTCCCGGTGCCAAGGAGATCAGGCTCGAGGAGAACTTCCGCTCCACGGGACATATCCTGGGAGCGGCAAATGCGCTGATCGCCGTCGATCGCAACCGGCTCGGCAAGACCCTCTACACCCGCAAGCCTGCCGGCGCGCCGATCGAGATCCTGAAGTTCCGCAACGATGAGGCGGAAGCCGCGGCAATCGTCACGGAAATAGTCAGAAGGCGGGCCGAACGGGTAGCCTGGGATGATATCGCGATCCTTTACCGAGGCAACGCGTCGAGCCGCGTTTTCGAAGAGGCGCTGATGCGGGCCGGCATTCCTTACACCCTGATCGGCGATGTCGGGTTCTACCAGCGCGCCGAGATCAAGGACGCGCTCGCGCTGCTTCGCCTCACCACGGCACCGGACGAGCGAAATACCGATGAGGCCTTCTTCCGCGTCATCAACACGCCGGCCCGAGGCCTCGGGGAGAAAGCCATCGCCGTCCTCCAGCAGGAAGCGGACCAACGAAAGGTTTCCCTGCTGCGTGCGATCGACACCGCGCTGCTTCCACCGAAGGCCCGTGCTGCGGCGCTGGCCTTTGCCGACGCCATCCGGAGCGTCGAGAAGGTCCGACCCGTAAGCGTCGCCGATCAGCTCTCGCTTGCGCTCGATGCCAGCGGCTACCGCAAGATGCTCCGCGAGAGCCGCGCCGAGACCGCCGAGGGCCGGCTCGAGAACCTCCAGGAGCTCATCCGGCTCGCCGGCAAGTTCCACGGTGCCCGCGAGCTGCTCGATCACGCCGCACTCGCCACCGGCGGTCCCGGTGACGATGCGACGGGCACGGTGAAGCTCCTCACCCTGCACCGTGCCAAGGGCCTCGAGTTCGGGCACGTCTTCCTGCCGGGCTGGAACAGCGGGATCTTTTCGCCCCCCTATGGCGACTTCAACGAGGAAAGAAGGCTTGCGTATGTGGGCCTCACACGGGGAATGCGCCGCATCACGATCTCCTATTGCGCCTTCCGCCAAGGGCCCGCCCGGCCCTCGGAGTTCATCAAAGACATTCCCGAGCAACACCGCGTGCTCGGTTGGCTCGACCTGCGCGCCGCCCCGCATGTAGAGGCCGCCAACACAATCGTGCGGCTACCCGACATCGTCACCCGGGCGGCAGGATGACGCTCCGTCGGGCTGATTCGCCGCGGCGGCGAAGCCGCGCCTTCGCCGCCGAGGAGCCGAAGCAGGTGTTCGACCCCAGAGGCGGGCAGCGGAGCGCCGGCTACTCCGTTGCCTCCCTCGTTGCCGCGATCGATAGCCTCATCGAACGGCACATGATCGACACCGGCTTCGTTGTCGTCGACAGCGCCAACGCCGGCTCTCTTCCGCTGAAGACCACCGCCGCGAAACGAGCACCTACCGTGCTCGGGCCGCTCTCGCCGAAATGCCGCGAGCCGGGATTGCTCAAGGAAGCGGGGTGTCTTCCCCGCACACGCTGCCGATGGTCGCGATGCAGTGAAGACAGGATGAGATGCCTGCAGCCGCTCCCGATCCCTTGCATACCACCCCAAGGCGCACCAATCCCCTCCCCACTGAATAGCACCCGCGGCGATGCGCCATCTGAGGTGCACGATTCCCGTCGTTTGGCTTCGGTCCACCACTGACCCGCTCCAACGTCGTTCTCTGGGCCTGCTGCGCACATCGCGACCAACTCCACGCCCGCCTCCCCAAGCCACCCGGCTCACCGGATTCCGCTCCGTCACAGCCGTCTCTGCCGTGATGCCCCCGCACAGAGCTTTGCGTCAGCACTCAGCACTTCGCTAACGAACGCAAAAGCGGCGTGCCGCATGCGCGCGCGGCGGCGCAAGGGTCCGCCGCGCCGGAGAGCGCGGCGTCCCGGCGTCGCCGGCTGTGCCCTTGCCCCGCCTTCGCGATGCGGCCTGCGGAAGGAGTCTTCGAAATGAAGACTTCAACCGAAGGATACCCCTCATGAAGGAAATCCAAAAGATCGCCGGGTTTGCGCCGTCAAACACGGTCGACAGGCCCATCTTCTGGCAGGCCGGCCTGTTCTACGCGCCGGCGTTCTACGTGCTCGTCGCCACGCTCGCCGCGATCGCATCGGCGTCCGGCCTCCTCATTCGCAGCACCCAGCGTGTTGATTCGCATGCGCGACAGGAGATGCGGCGATGAGCGATCCGGTGCATGCGACCGAATACCTGTATGACGATCGCGACGACGACGAGCAAGGTCTCTATTGGGTCGCGGCGTACCTCAGCGATCTCCAGTGGGGAGGCCCCGAGGAAGGCGGCTGGTATTACGATACCGCAACACTCGTCACCGATCCGGACATCTACCGCACGCTCGGCCACGGCGCGGCCAGCTATGCCGACGCAGGGGATGCGGCAGCCCATGCCGAGGCTATGGAGCAGCACCTCCCGCTCCTGAACCACCATCGCCCGCCCAAGCACTCGGTGACCTCGATCGGCGTTTTCGAGATCCGCGTTCTGCGGAGTGTCACGCTTCCGCTCTACCTCCCCGAAACACCGCCCCGATACGAGTGAAGCCGCCCCAAGCGGTCGATGAAATGGGGAGAAACGATGAGCGACAATGATTTTGCCGCCTAAGAAGCCCGCTATGCGGCCTACCGCACCCTCACCGCGGAAATCCTGCCGGTCAATAAGCAGCTTCTTTTCGACGCCCTGGCTGCCGCCGGAATCGTCCTGGTCGTCGTGGCGTTCGACGGCTCCGGCGACAGCGGGCAGATCGAATCCGTGGAGGCATTCGACGCCGGCAATTCCCCGGTCCCCCTGCCGGCAACGAGCATCACCGTACGCACGGTGACCTTCGAGACACTGTCTGTTGCCGAGACCGGCATCACCGTTGCGGAATTCATCGAAACCATCGCCTTCGATCTGCTCCAGGAAACGCATCCCGGATGGGAGAACAACGAAGGCGCTTACGGTGAGTTCCGGTTCAGCGTCCGGGAGCGCTCGATCACTCTCGAATACCACGAGCGTTACATCGAAACCCACTACCACGAGCACGGCTTCTGAGGAGACGGCCATGGCGCACAGCTATCACCATGCGGTTTCCTCGGCGCGAAAGTTCGGCGGCGTTCCCGGCGATTACCAGCCAATCCACGACTTCCTCGACTCCTCGAAGCTGATTATCGCCGACTTCAGGCACCGGGCCCTCCACCACCACGCCGAGGGCTGCTTCGCCGCGGAGAGGCTGTTCGGCCTGACAATCATCAACAGCGACAGCCGGCGGGTGCCCGTCCGCCTCATCGCCGAACAGCACATCCGCGAGGATCTCGGCTGGATTCCGTCATTCGCCGACTGGGTCCGCTGCATCCGCCCGGAACCCTGGATGGGTCGGATCGGCACCAGGCTCGAGGGGATCGATGCACCCCAACACATGCTCTCCCTACCCGCCGGCACGCCGCCCCACGCACTAGCAACGACCGAAAAGGAATGAACCGATGGCCGACTTTTTCACGCAGTTCTCCTGCCACCTCGATGTCTGCAGCGCCGGAAACGCCCGGCGAGCCGAGGACGTCTGGGGTGAACTCGCCGCTGAGCTCTATCGGGAGGACGGCGGCTATCCTGGCTTCCAGGTAGAGGTCGATCATGAGCACGGCCCGGGCGCACTCTGGATCCACAGTGACGAATACGGCGAGCCAGAACACGTCATTCGCTTCGTGCTGCGCTGTGCGGAGGCGTTGAACCTCCAGGGATGCTGGGGCTTTACGTGGAGTCAGTCCTGCAGCAAGCCCCGCCTCGATTCCTTCGGAGGAGGGGCGCACGTCATCGATCTCGGCAAGCGCCAGTCCATCGCCGACATCGACTGCACGCGCTTCGTCGCCGAGAACATGCCGCAAGATCCAGCCCTCGCCAGCACTGCGGAATCAGTTCCATGATTCGCCGCTTTCTCGACTGTTCGACGGCCCATCTCTCCGCTGCCACCTGCGAGTGGCTCGATCAGCAGCTCGCAGAGGCCACGCTCCGCGATCCCGCCAACACCACCGCGATCGGGATCGCCGGCGGCAAGACCCGCCACGGCTGGTTCGTCTACGCCCCGGAAGATCCACACGAGACCATCCCCGAGGACCTGGCACGAATCTGCAACCTCGCCCGGCAACTCGATGCCGAATACGTCCTCATCGACTGTGATGCACCACTCTGCCGCGGCCTGCCCCTCCGTCATCCGGACGTCACGGAAAAGACCTGACGGGCACAGCCATCATGCGGGCCGCGTTTTATTCCGCGGTCTCCGCTTCGGCGCCCACGCAGGCAGGCGAAGCGCGATCAGCTCCAACGAAGGAACGACAACATGACAGCGCCATTCGACCGCACGGAGCTCATCACGCTTGCCAAGGGTAAAGCCACGGCCAGAGCCGCGGCCAGGCTCCTCGCCAAGAAGTTCGGCCGAGAAGACGGCCTCGCACAGGCCGTCCGCGCCGCGGCCACAGAGCTCGGCAAGCTCTACGATGACCATACCCGCCGATCCGAGAAAGCCAGGATGGCAAGAGCGCTTCGCGCGTATGAGCGGGATCAGTCATCCGCCTCCGCAAGCGAACTCTCCTCGCGCCCTTGCTGCGCGGGCAGATTTTCGTTCCCCGCCGGTAAGCAGCCAACGTAACTCCACGAGCGATGGTCCGGTGCCGCATCGCCGCCGGACCGCGGCAAGGGTCGCGCGGCTCGCGCCCGCGCGCCCGGCAACGCCGGCAAGCCCTTGCCTCAGCCGGCGGGATGCGGCCGGCGGAATGCGTTTCCCGGAGGAGAAAAGGAGACGCCGATGAACATCCACGACTTCGCAACCGTCCTCAGGGCAATCATCCGCCACAACCTTCATCTGCACGAGGAAGGTGCGGCGGTGAAGGACTACCTGGTTCCGATGGCCTGGGGCGATCCCGGGCTCGGCAAGAGCGACATTGCCGACACGGCCGCACACGATCTCGGCTGGGAACTGATCTACGCCGACCTCGCAACCCGCGATCCGGCCGATCTCGGCGGCATGCCCTGGGTCGAGAACGGCCGCACCATCCGCTGCCGGCCGGACTGGCTGCCAACGGACGGCAGCGGCATCCTCTTTCTCGACGAACTGCCGCAGGCCGGAATCGCCAATCTCAACATCGCCGCGACACTGATCCGCGAGCACCGCATCGGCGAGCACCGACTGCCCCCGACCTGGATGGTCGTATGCGCCGGCAACCACCAGCACAACCGCGCCGGCACAACGACCATGCCGAGCCACGTCCGCAACCGGCTGATCCATTTCGAGATCGAGGCCGACGCGAATGCCTGGGCCAGATGGGCCAACGCCCGCGGCATTGATCCGATCCTCATTGCCTACAACCGTTACAGAGCCCAGGATTTCCACCACCACTTCTCGCCGACCGACGACGCCTATCCGACGCCGCGTAGCTGGACCGCTACCCACCAGGTGCTCCGGCTCGATCTTCCCGACCCGCTCAGCCGCGCCTGCATCGATGGCATGGTCGGCCACAGTGCCGGCGCCGATTTCGCCGGCTTTCGCCAGCTCTGCGCCAGCCTGCCAGACGTCGATGCCATCATCGCCGAGCCCGATCGCGGCGAGCTGCCGTCCGATCCGATGACGAGCTACGCGCTGATGGGCGCACTCAGCTACCGCGCGAGTGCGGCGAACCTCGATGCCATCGTGCGCTATCTCGACCGTCTGCCCGAACAGGAATTCTCGGTAGTCTGCATGCTCGACGCGACTGCCCGCAATCCTGACCTCACCCTCACCGGCGCCTACCAGCGCTGGGCCGCCGCGCACGGCGACCTGCTGAGCGGACAGTAGGTAAAACCGCCGCAACGGAAACAACCAGGCCAGCCTGGCCCACCGGGCCGGCCGATTCCTCATCAAAACATCCATTCGAAGGAGATCCATCATGGACGTTTCCGCGCGCGCCCTGCTGGTCAACACGACCGTTCGCGTCTGGACCGGCGAGAAACGCGACCGTGCCATCACCCGCGAGATCTGCACCATGAAAGGCGCCGAACAGGACGCCGTCCGGGCCAACAAGAGCCTCCTCGGCAAGAACATCCATGCCGTGCAGGCCGCCGAGCGAGCCGTGCGCCAGGCCGTCAACGAGCGCACGCTCCCCTGGATGGACGACGGCACCCGGATCCTCAAGGGCTCCGCCTTTCTGGCATTCACCGAGGCGATGGCCGAACCCATCCGGGCATTCGATGCCGCCGTCGAGGCCTTCATCCTGACCTATCCCGAGATCAAGGTCGAAGCCCGCCAGCGCCTCGGCGATGCGTACTCCGAGTCCGACTTTCCCCCGGTGAGCCGCATCCGGCAGCGCTTCGGGGTCAAGCTCACCTACCTTCCCGTTCCCAGCAGCGAGGATTTCCGGGTCAGCCTCGCGAGCGAGGAAATCGCCGCCGTCAGACGCAACGCCGAGGCAGCCTTGCGCGAAACGGTCAACGACGCGGTCCGCTCTCTGCTCGACCGATTGCAGGAACCCGTCGTCCATATGGCCTCACGGCTGCGCCTCTTCCGTCACACCAGCAGCGGCAAAGTCCAGCACCCGTTCCGCGACAGCCTGGTCGAGAACATCCGCGCCATCCTCCGTCTCGCCCCGATGCTGAACCTGATGGACGACCCGCGCATCGCCGAGCTCTGCGCCGACATCGAATGCCACCTCACCGCCCACGAGCCGGAAGACCTCCGCAGCTCGGCCAGCCTGCGCGCCAGCGTCGCCGACAAGGCCGACGACATCCTGAGGCGCATGCAGGGTGCTTTCGCATGAGGCCGCGATGAAACCGCTGCCGGACATCGTCACCAAGGCACGCGCCCGCCTCCTCGTGCGGGCGCCCTTCCTTGGCTCGATCGCGCTCGGGCTCGAATGGCGATGCGCCCCCGAAATCGGCACCATGGCGACCGACGGCCGTGAGCTCTGGTTCAATCCTTCCTGGTGCCACCAGCATGGCATCGAGAAGACCATGGGGGTCATCGCCCACGAAGTCCTGCATGTCGTCAACAAGCACCATCTCCGCCGTGGTGAGCGGGACCCCGGCCTTTGGAACAAGGCCGCCGATCTCTTGATCAACCGGCTACTCGAGGACGACAACTATCTGCTGCCCCCGGATGGCCAGTTCGATCGTGAGCCGCGCTACGCCGGGCTGCCTGCGGAGACCATTTACGCGCGCCTGCTCGAGCCGCCTAAGCCGGTGCAATCCCAACCCGAACAGGACCGCAGCAGCCAGGCGCAGCCAGGCAACGACACCCCGGACAGCCAAGCCGCCTCGTCCCAGCGAGTCGCAACGCACCAGGAAACCACGACACCGCGGCAAAACACAGCGGCGCAACAAACCACAGGTTCCGGAGAAAGCACGGCATTCCGACAAAGCGCGGAGCCCCAGCAAAACCAGCCGGCATCCCGTGGTGAACTCCGACAGGAGAACGAAGAACACGTCGCCCCTGCCCGCCATTGGGGCGAGGTTCGCGATCTCACCAAGCCCAACGGCCAGCCTCTCAGCCCCGCCCAACGGCAACAGGCCGAGCACGATCTCGACGTCCGCATCCGCCAGGCCGCCGCGGCTGCCAGGCGCGCTGGGAAGTTCGGTGCCGGATTGCAGCAGCTCGTCGACGCCGCCACCAACCACGTCGATTGGCGCGACCGGTTCCGGATCGTCTTCGACGGCATTTTGCGCGGCGACGCAAGCTGGACACGGCCGAACCGCCGCTTCGTCCAGCACGGCCTCTACCTGCCCGGCTGGCGCCGCACCGGGCCCGGCCGCATCGCCTTCGTGCTCGATACATCAGGATCGATCTCCGAGCATGAGCTCGGCCTCTACACGGCCGCGGTTCTCGGCATTCTCGAAGAGACGAGCCCCGAGCTCGTTGCGCTGATTCAGTGCGACGCTGAAGTCCGCGATGTCGCATATCTTCAGAGCGGCGAGAGTTTTGCCCGCATCACGGTCCAAGGCCGCGGCGGAACCCGCTTCCAACCCGCCCTGGACTGGATCGCCGGCTCGGGATTCGCGCCCAACGCGGTCGTCTACGCGACCGATCTCGATTGCAGCGACCAGCCGCAAGATCCCGGCCTGCCCGTGATCTGGCTCACCCCGACACGCGGCCGGACCATGCCCTTCGGCGACATCGTGGGCGTCGAGCCCTGAGCCGGCACGCCTCGCCGGCCATCTGCTGGCATTTCATTACGGACACGACGCAACTCCGGCACCGAAGCCGACGCCTGCCCTGGTCCCCAAGGCCCGGCCGGCCAGGGGCGCGCCATTCGAGCTCACCGCCGCGCCCGTTCGCAGGATCGGGAACAACCGTCAATTTTCCGAAAGGACCGTCATGCACACACCCGGACTCTGGCGCGCCGTGCGCGCTCCACACAGCAATGACTACACGCATAGCATTGAAGCCCGCGATGACCATGTCGCCAGCATTGCCAGGCGCTCCACGGACGTCGCTCTCCGCCCGGAAGCCGAAGCGAATGCCCGACTGATCGCACACGCGGCCGACCTCGCCGGCGCGCTCTGTGCCCTCGTCAACTGGGAGCAGAAGATGGGCGGCTGGCAAGCACCATGCTGGCGACGTGCCCGCCGGGTCCTCGCCCATGCGACCGTGCCCGCAACATCGGCACCATCGCCGCCGCCCGCGCCAACGCGGAAACTTCTCGACGAGGCCGGATGCGCTCGGGGGTCGAACGAGCACACTGAACTCTCCCTGCTGCTTGATTTCCTGGACGAAGAAATCCACTTCGACTCTGCTCTCGGCACACGCCTGCAAACGTATCTCGAGGAGGCGTCGTGAGCCGCCACGAGCCGTGAGATTCCGGCGCCGCCCGCGAGTCCCCTTTACCGTCACGGAACGCAAGTACGCCGCCGCGCTTCGCTCACAGCAGCGACAGCAGGACGCCGTTCCGCTCTTGAGCATTCTCGTCGCGGAACAGCAGCCCTCGATCGAGCAGCTGATGCGAGACCGGATCACCGCTTGGGACCGCAGCGAGCAAGAGTGGCGGGACAAGCGCGCTCAGGACTGGCGTCGTGCGAGGCGCTTCCTCGCTGCCTGCAAACCGACTGTTCGGAGCGCGCTGCTCCGGTACTGGAACGAGCATCGGTGGCTGCCCGGCGATCCCAGCTACCTGCTCGACGTGCTGCACGGCTTCAAGACCGGGCGCTTGATCCTCTCCAACGGCATTGTGCGGCCGGCGACGATCACAATCAGTCGCCGCGATATGACGGAGGCCGGATCCGCTCACAAGCCGATGGCGTCAGGCTGGCTCGGGCGCCGTCGATAGCCGCACGGCCGCCTCGATCCCCAACACCGCACAAACCCACATCACCGGGCACCGAAAGGAGAATCACGATGCGCCCCGCATCGACGTCATCGGATTGGAACGCTGGGACCATCGCAATGCTGCGCAAACTCTGGACGGAGGGCCACTCTACCGCAGAAATCGCCCGCCACATCGGAATCTCCAAGAACGCGGTCATCGGCAAGGCACACCGCCTCCGCCTGCCCGCACGTCCTTCGCCGATCCGGGATCGCAGCGCCGGCGTCCCGGGAACGAAACGGCGCCCGCACGTCCCGAAACTCCCGAAGATCCTGCCCGTGCGCCAGGCCAATCCCGGCAGTCCGGGGACAAACTCACCGTTACCAGGGCCAGCCATGCCCGACACCAGCAGCGCACCCTCGCCCCGCCCGGGCACCACGCCCTGCTGCTGGCCGATCGGTGACCCCGGCACGCCCGGTTTCCGGTTCTGCGACGCCGTTGCTCTTGCGGCACGACCCTACTGCGCCGCTCATTGCGACCAAGCCTACCGCAAGGCCCCCAAGCTCCTCGACGACGAAGCCGCGTGATGCAGATGGCACGTTCACGCCTGCGGGCGTTCCCCCCGAAGTGCGCGCCGCACCAGGAGCAGTTTCCGGCAAGCTTCTTCAGGATGCACTCGCCCACCCGCCAAAAGGAAACGAGCCATGAATACGGAGAGAAGAATGGCTGACAGCAGCAATCCCGACATCACCGACCAGCTCTCCCGCATCGGACGATGCCGGCGCTGCGAATGCCGTGCCTGCAGCAACGGCTACGAGAACCACTCGCACCGCTGCACCCATGGAGCGGACTGCGTCGAGACACAGGCGAAACTCGCTGCCCTCCAGTATGCCTGGAACGTCATCGCCGGCCAGGCACGCGAAGAGATTCTCCGCCTGCGCAGCGAGAACGAGGCCCTCCGCGCAAGAATCGCTGAGCTCGACAGCATTCACCACGGCTGAGAGCGCCATCTCCGGCTGAAGCATCCGCCCGGTTCCCGAGCCACTTCCTCCCAACCCGGGAGCCCGATGCCCTGCCACTGCCGCGCCGGCCGCGGCAAGGGGCCGCCGCGCCATCGAGAAGCGCGGCGGCCCGGCTCCGCCGGCTCTGCCCTTGCCCCGTCCGCCGCGCAGCGGCCGGACCAGGGGGTCTTCGCAGATGACTCGAAAGGAGCAGCAGGATGGTTCGAACCAAGGTGAGCAGCGAACAGCTGCGCGCAGGTCTTGCTGCGCACACCGGGACCGAACGCTGGTTCCGCCACTGGACCAGGCGTTTCCTTTACACCGAAGGCATCGACTACCTCGCCGAAACCGCGCACGCGCACTGGCTGATCGACCTCGTAGCGTCATGGTGCTCCGATCCGCGGATCCTCGCCCAGGAATTCGTGGCCTGGAAACTGACTGTGCACGCGAACCGCAGCGCCACAGCGGTGGCGACCGACGGCAACGATCACGAACTCATCCGCCAGGACATCGGCTGGACAGACTTTCCCCTCGACGAGATCACGCTCTACCTGACCGACGATACGCTGCTGCTGCCGAGCGAATACTGACGCCGGCAAGGCGCTGACGACCCGCCAGCGATCCGCGGCGCGGCCCAATCCGGCCAGCCGCCGCCCTCCCGACCCCAACCATTCCGCCGGCCGCGCATTCCGCGACCGCGCTCGCACGCCCGGAGAGCAGCCATGCCCGACGCCGCGCAGTACACGCTCGCACTCTTCGACACCACGGCCAGCCGCCCGCTCCTCGATGTTCCGCAGCCCGCCGCCGACACTCCGGCTCCGGAACGGAACGAACACGACGGCCCGGATGCCGTACCCCTCGGCCGACCCAGTTCCATCCCGCAGACGAACTTCCGCCTCGAGGGAAATCGTTCGCTGGCACGCGGCTGGCCAGCCCGCGCCCGCGACAACATCGCGGCCATCATCCTCTCGCGGGAACTCGAAGACTCCGGCCGTCCCCCGAGCAGGGAACAGCAGGAGCGGCTGCTCCGCTTCATCGGCTTTGGTGCTACGGATCTGGCGCAGAACTGCTTTCCGCTACCCGGCGCCGACGGCTTCCGTCCCGGCTGGGGAGAAATCGGCGAGAGCCTCGCCGCCGCCGCCAGCCCGGCGGAGTACGCGGCACTGCAGCGCGCAACCCAGTATGCGCATTACACTCCAGAATGGATTAGCCGGGCGCTCTGGCGCGCGGTCGACCACCTTGGCTTCAATGGCGGCCGTGTGCTCGAACCCGGCATGGGCACCGGCCTCTTCTTCACCCTGATGCCGGAAGCCCTGCGCGCCACCACGCGCCTGACCGGTGTCGAATACGACCCGATCACCGCCCGCATCGCGCGGCTGATCCATCCCGAGGCAGAGGTTCGTTGCGAGGATTATACCCGGAGCCGCCTCGGCGATGGCTTCGATCTCACGATCGGCAATCCGCCCTTCGCCGACCGTATCGTGCGGGGCGATCCCGCCACCGCCTCGCTCGGCCTCCGGCTGCACGACTACTTCATCGCCCGTTCGATCCGCCGTCTTCGCCCGGGCGGCATCGGCCTCTTCGTCACCAGCACCGGAACCATGGACAAAGGGAGCCGCGCGGCCCGCGAGTACATCGCGAGCCTCGCAAGCCTCATCGGCGCCGTCCGCCTTCCCGAGGGCAGCATGCGTGCGACGGCCGGCACCGAGGTCGTCATCGACGTTCTTGTCTTCCAGCGGCGCGCCGAGGAAAGCAAACCCACCGGCCATCCATGGGTGGAACTCCGCGAGATCGCCGTCCACGAGACGCCATCACGCACCGCGTCCGATAGGAGCGACCCGCGGATCGACAACACCGCTTCTTCTGCAGACCCCGACGAGCCCACCGGCCTCGCGCGCCAGGCCATTGTCGAGGTCAACGAGTATTTCGTGGCTCATCCCGAAATGGTGCTCGGTGAGCACGCCCAGCGGCGCGGCATCTATGGCCCCGGCCGCACCTATACCTGCCGCCCCCGCAACGACGGCGTCTCTCTCGAAAGCCAGCTCGACGCTGCCCTTGCCCGCTTGCCCGCCGGCATCTTCGTCCCTTCCGCGTCTGTCGAAGACGATCAGCCGGCTGAGGCCTTTTTCAGCGGCACCGCGGCGGACGGTGCCACCATCAAGGAGGGGTCATTCCTCACCGGCAAGGGCGGGCGCCTCTGCCAGATCGTTAACGGCGCCTCCGTTCCGGTTGCCATCAGGGATCGGAGGAACAGCGAGGGCATCACTGCGCGCGCGGTGAGGATCATCCGCTCCCTGATGCCGATCCGCGATGCCATCCGAGAACTCCTCCGCGCGCAGGCCTCGGGACGCCCATGGGCCCAGGCTCAGATCAAGCTCCGCTGCGCCTATTCCAACTTCATCCGCTATTTCGGCCCGATCAACCACACCGTCATCACCACACTGGCCGACGCCGAGACCGGCGAAGAGCGCGAGATCCATCGCCGCCCGAATCTTGCTCCGTTTGCCGACGATCCCGATTGCTGGCTGGTCGCCAGCATCGAGGACTACGACCTCGAAAGCGGTATCGCCCGGCGCGGCCCGATCTTCAGCGAACGCGTCATCTCACCGCCGGCGACACCCCTTATCACCGGCCCCGCCGACGCCCTCGCCGTCACCCTGAACGAGACTGGGCGGGTCGATCCCGACCGGCTCGGCGACCTCCTCGACTGCGAACCCGAAGAGGCGTTGCAGGAGCTCGGCAGTACAGTGTTTCGCAATCCGCTGACGCACGCCTGGGAAACCGCGGACGCCTATCTCTCCGGAGCGGTGCGCACCAAGCTCGCGGCCGCCGAGGCCGCGGCGGCGGTCGACCCCGAGTTCGAGCGCAACGTGACCGCCCTTCGGGACGTGCAGCCAGAGGACATTCCACCCTCCGCGATCAGCGCCCGTCTCGGCGCGCCCTGGATTCCAACCGAGGACATCGAGGGCTTCGCCGAGGAAGTCATGGGCACCGAAGTCCGCATCTACCACACCGAGGAAGTCGCCACCTGGAGCGTCGATGGCACCCGCTTCATCGGCACCGCCGCCGGCACCTCGGAATGGGGCACGCCGCGCCGGCATGCCGGCCAGCTGCTGCACGATGCGCTGAACAGCGCCACGCCGCAGATTTTCGATACCGTCATCGAGGACGGCCAGGAACGCCGGGTCCTGAATCCCGAAGCCACCGAGGCGGCCAAGGAGAAACTCGGCAAGATCAAGGCCGCCTTCGCCGACTGGGTCTGGACCAGCCCGGACCGGGCCGACCGCCTGGCCCGGCTCTACAACGACCGCTTCAACAACCTCGTGCCCCGGCACTTCGACGGCAGCCATCTGAGCCTGCCGGGAGCCAGCAACGTCATCCGCCTCTACGAGCACCAGAAGCGCGTCATCTGGCGCATCGTCGCCGCCGGCAGCACCTATATCGCGCACGCGGTCGGCGCCGGAAAGACCTTCTCGATCGCCGCGGCGATCATGGAGCAGAAGCGTCTCGGCCTGATCACCAAGGCGATGCTGGTCGTGCCCGGCCACTGCCTTGCGCAGATCTCGCGCGAGTTCCTGCAACTCTATCCGATTGCCCGCATCCTGGTCGCCGACGAGACCAACTTCGCCAAGGAGAAAAGAGCCCGCTTCCTGGCCCGCGCGGCGACAGCAAACTGGGACGCCATCATCATCACCCACTCGGCCTTCCGCTTCATCGCCGTTCCGGGCGAGTTCGAGCGGCGCATCATCGGCGAGCAGATCGCGAGCTACGAAGCTATGAAGGTGCGCGCGGACGAGCAGGACCGCACCACTCGCAAGCGCATCGAGGCGATGAAGGAGCGCCTCACCGAGCGGCTCGAAGCGATCAAGGACCGGCGCGACGACATGGTCACCATCGAAGAAATCGGCATCGACCAGCTGATCATCGACGAAGCGCAGGGGTTCCGTAAGCTCTCCTTTGCGACCAACCGCCTACACCTCAAGGGCGTCGATCCGGACGGCTCCCAGCGCGCCTGGGACCTCTATATCAAGGCCCGCTTCATCGAGCAGAAGAATCCCGGGCGTGCCCTGATCCAGGCCTCGGGCACGCCGATCACCAACACGCTCGGCGAAATGTTCACCCTGCTCCGGTTTCAGAACGAGGCGGCTCTCAGCGAGCGCGGCGTCCACGAGTTCGATGCCTGGGCCAGCGCCTTCGGCGATACCCTGACCGAGCTCGAGCTGCAGCCCTCCGGCACCTACAAGCCCGTCGAACGGTTCGCGCAGTTCGTCAACGTGCCGGAACTCGTCTCCATGTTCCGCGCCTCCGCCGACGTGGTGCTTAAGGAAGACCTCAGCCGATATCTCCGGCTGCCCCGCGTTAAGGGCGGGCAGCGCCAGCTCGTCAGCGCCGAGGCCAGCCCCGCCTTCCGCGACTACCAGCAAGTACTCGTCGGCCGGATCCGGGCGATCGAGCAGCGCAGCCGGCGGGTGCAGAAGGGCGACGACATCCTGCTCGCCGTCATCACCGATGGCCGCCACGCCGCCATCGACATGCGGCTGGTCTCCGCGCTCAGTGCCGACGAGCCCGGCAACAAGCTCAACAAGCTGATCGCCAACGTTCATCGCATCTGGACGGAAACCGCAGGCAACCGCTACCAGCGGCCGGATGGAACTCCCCACCCGAATCCCGGCGCCGGGCAGCTCATTTTCTCCGACCTCGGCACGCTGGCCGTCGAGGAGAAGCGCGGATTCTCCGCCTACCGCTGGATCCGGCACGAACTCGTGCGGCTCGGCATTCCGGGCTCCGAGATCGCCTACATGCAGCACTTCAAGCGTTCGGTCGACAAGCAACGACTGTTCAACGACTTCAACGCCGGTCGCATCCGCATCCTGATCGGCTCCTCTGAGACCATGGGAACCGGGGTCAATGTGCAGCTCCGCCTCAAGGCCCTGCATCATCTCGACGTGCCCTGGCTGCCCTCAGAGATCGAGCAGCGCGAGGGCCGGATCGAGCGGCAGGGCAATCAGCACGACGAGATCGAGATCTACGCCTACGCCACCCTCGGCTCGATGGACGCCACGATGTGGCAGAACAACGAAAGGAAGGCGCGCTTCATCGCCGCCGCACTCTCCGGCGATCGCACCATCCGCACCATCGAGGACATCGGCGAGGCCGCCAACCAGTTCGCCCTCGCCAAGGCGATCGCTTCGGGTGATGCCCGCCTGATGCAGAAGGCGGGCCTCGAAAGTGAGCTCGCCCGGCTCGAGCGCCAGCGTGCCGCGCACTTCGACGACCAGCTCAACATCCGCCGGCGCATCCAGGACGCACGCCGCGAACAGGAAATCGCGGTGCGGCGCGGCGAACACATCCGTTCAGACTTCGCTCGCCGCGTCCCGACCCAGGGCGAGGACTTTGCGATGACCTGGAACGAGCGGACGGTGACCGACCGCCGCACCGCGGGGACCCTCCTGCTCTCCAAGATCAGGCTCTCCGCGCGGTCCCCGCAGCCAGCCGAGACGACGCTCGGCGTCATCGGCGGCTTTCCACTTGTTGCCGTAACGTGCCGGACGTTGCGCTCTCCCCTCGAAACGATCCTGGTTCTCCGTCGCACGGAGTACGATCAGATCATCCCCATCGAAACGGATCTGACGCCGATGGGACTGATCAGCCGGCTCGAGCACATCCTCGACCGTTTCGGGCTCGATCTCCAGGAGCAGGTCCGGCGAGCCAAAGAAGTTTCTATTCGCCGCGCCGGCTACGAAGAGCGCCTCGGCGAGCCGTTCCCGCTGCAGGCGGAACTGGAGGCGAAGACGGCCGCGCTCGCGGCCCTCGACGCAGAGCTCGCGGAAAGCGGCAAGCACACCGCCTGACGTGCCCCGCAGGCGGCGTCATGGCCGCAATGCGTTCCCAAGGGAGTTCCGTCATGCCCATTCTGTTCGACACCACCCCCTTGCTCCGCCCACCGTTCCAGGCTCCCGAATTCGCCCCGACGCAATGGGAAACCGCCGAGAGCAAGGCGCATTTCGCGAACGCACTCTCCCGCTTCATCGCCGCCGGCTTCAAGGAAAGCCTGTTCACCGAGATCCTCTATCGTCGCCTCGCCCTCTCGTTCGGCCTCATCGCCTGGTGCGACCGCAGGGGATTTCTCGACCACTACTTCCGCTCTCTGCACGGCCAGGTCGCGTTCCTCGAAGAAACGCTCCGCTGGAACCCCTGCGGCGAGCCCTTCTCAACCTGGTGCGACGTGGAGCGCGACGTTCAGAGCCGGTTGCGCTCAGCCAACCTTCTTGCCGCCTACAAAGCCCTCTTTGATGCGCACAAGGAACGCTCCGAGCGGCAACTGCTGCGGCACCTCCAGGAAAAATACCAAACAAGGAACATGATCTCTCGCACGCCGATCCAGCATCCCGGCGCTGCAACTTTGCAAGCGGAATAAGCGCCGCCCGCCGCCCAAGCCCGCCTGGTCTGAAAAGAGAGCACTGCCGCATCGCCGGCCGCCGCGGCAAGGGGCGCGCGGAACTCATTCGCGCGCCCGGCTCCGCCGGCTCCGCCCTTGCCCCGGCCGGCCGAGGATGCGGCGCAAGGGCGCGGTCTCCCGAAGTCAGGGAAAGAGAGATCCATCCGAGAGGAGCACAAAAGATGCCTAAACTCCGCACCGTCGATCCCCGAACGCTGACCCTCAACCCGAGCAACCCCCGCCGCACCGCGACGCCCAAGGCCATGGACGACCAGCTGGTCGCCTCCATCAAGACGATCGGCATCATCCAGCCGCCCGTGGTCCGCGACACCGGCGGCAGCCTTGCAGTTATTGCCGGCAACCGCCGCGTCCAGGCTGCCATCGCGGCCAAGCTTCCGGTCATCGAGGTCCTGGTGAAGAACGGCGAGGACAGCACCGTCCCCATGGAATCGCTCTCGGAGAACCTCATCCGGGCTTCCATGTCGAGTGTCGACATCTGGCGCGCCGTCGAAAACCTGGCCCAGCAGGGCTGGACCGAACAGGCGATTGCCGATGCCCTGGCGCTGCCCATCCGCACCGTCAAGCGCCTGAAGCTTCTCGCCCACCTACACCCGCCGATGCTCGACGTCATGGCGCGGGGCGACATGCCCAACGAGGAACAACTCCGCGCCATTGCCGCCGGCACGCTCGATGAACAGGTCCAGGTTTGGAAGAAGCACAAGCCGAGGAAGAACGAAGAAACGAGCTGGTGGGAGATCGCGCGGGCACTCTCCAGGCGCCGCCTTCCCTTCGCCGCCGCGAAGTTCGACGACAAACTCGCTTCCGAATACGGAGTGACCTGGCACGACGACCTGTTCGCGCCCGCCGACGAGGACGGCCGCTACACCACCGACGTCGACGGCTTCTTCGGCGCCCAGCAGGCATGGCTGGAGGCCAACCTGCCCGCACGCGGCACGCTCCTTCCCCACGACGAGTACGGCCGCCCCATCCTGCCCAGGAACGCCGAACGGGTCTGGGGCAAGCCCGCCAGATCCGACCACACCGGCTGCTATGTCGACCCCAGCTCCGGTGAAGTGAAAGAGATCGCCTATCGCCTGCCACCGGAGAAGAAAGCCGCAAAGGGAAAGACACCCACCGAGTCCGCTGCTCCGGAAACGTCCTCTAGGAAATCGCGCCCCGATGTCACGCAGAAGGGCACTGCGATGATCGGGGACTTCCGCACTGACGCGCTGCATCGTGCGCTTGCGGAAAGCGACATCAGCGACACCACCCTGATCGCGCTGCTGGTCCTTTCGCTCGGCGCTCGCAACGTCTCCGTGCACTCCGGTGCCGGCAATAGCGTCTTCGACCGTCGCGCCGTTTGCGCACCCATCATCGAAGGCGGCGCCATCACCGCCGAACACACCATCATCCGCGACACCGCGCGGCAGATGCTCACGATCGTGCTCTCCTGCCGCGACAACATGTCGAACAGCGGCCCGGCGGCTCGCATCGCCGGCGATACGATCGGCGCCGCGGCATTCCTTCCCAACATGGCCGCCGAGGAGTTCCTCTCCTGCCTCTCCCGACAGGCACTCGAACGCGAAGCCACCGCCAACAGCATCCCCATCGAAGCGCGCCTCAAGGACACACGCGCCCGGATGAGCAAACACTTCGCTGCGACCACCTGGCGCTACCCCGGTGCTCTCTTCACGCTGACAGAGCGCGAGCGCGACCAGGTGCGCGACTGGAGCGAGACGATCGAGAACAACTCTGTCGAAGGCGACCGCAGCAACAACGACGCCCCGTCGGACGACCACGACACCCTCGACCAATCAACGGACAACGAATGATCGGGCTGCCACCCTGCCGCTGACGAGAGCGTGTCCGGCTTTACTGCACGCGCTCCTGTTCCGGAACCGGGCGGCTTCACGAACTCCGGAAGCGTCTCCCCGATCCCGGTCACGCTTCATCCTCTCCAACCCCGCAACCACCCGGCCCCGCGCGGGCCCGGACGCTTCCAAGGAGCAATTCGATGAACGACCTCGTGACCACCAGGAAGATCCAACGCGCGCCGCCACAACACTCGATCGCAAGCCCGCATTCATCGCCGGCCCACCCGCTCGGCATCCCGCTCGGCCGCATCCGCGACGCCATCACCGCTCGCCGGGCCCTGATCGCAAGGATCGAGTCCGCCTGGGTCAGCACCTGCGAACGCGAGGCAAGCCGCAATCTTGCGCCGGGTGTCCTCCTCGATGACCGGGAAACCTGGGACAAAGCAACGTGGAACCGCTACCTCGCCGCGGCCGCCAAAAGCGAAACCCGGTTCCTGCCGCGCATGCGCCGGCTTTACGACGAGATCGCCCGCCTCGAAGCCATGCTCGCTCTGCCCACCACCACGGAAGCGGCACCCCGTCATTGATCGATAGTTTGCCGCCGGCGCTCGTACGCTCCGCACACGGCAGCTCTATTGCGGGCAGCAAAATCGGCAGGCCGCAACCCGGCTCCGAAAACCCGGAACCGAGAACCGCCAAAAACTTTTGAAAGTACGGCCCGCCCCGCCGCCGTTTCCTCGCATGGCTGCCGTCTAAACCAGTCCCGGTCCCGCCCCCATCCCCGCTTCGCCGTCCAGGCGTGCCGCGCCTCTCATGACGGCGAAGCGCCTCCGGCTCGCCCTCCGGGCTCGGGGAGGAAGCGGGCCCGCTCCCGGTTTCCAGTGACGGCATCCGAGGAAACGACGCCGGCACGGTGCCGGCTCCGTCCTTCGGAACGATGAAGGAATGAAGAGATGTCCGGCAGCCTCAACCGCGTGCAGCTGATCGGCAACCTCGGGCGCGATCCCGAGGTCCGTACGACCGAGACCGGCAAGCGAGTCGTCACCCTGAATGTCGCCACCACCGAATCGTGGAAGGACCAGAGCGGCAACCGCGTCGAGCGCACGGAATGGCACCGCGTCGTCATCTGGAACGACGCCCTCGGCGACATCGCCGAGAAGTACCTCTCCAAGGGCTCGAAGATCTACCTCGAGGGCCAGATCAGGACCCGCAAGTGGCAGGACCAGTCGGGTCAGGACCGCTACAGCACCGAGATCCACCTCAGCCCCTACAACGGCACGCTGACCTTCCTCTCCCCGCGCAGCGAGAGCACGCAACGCCAGGGCGGATCCGAGGGTGAGGCCGCCACCAATGAAGAGGTCCCGTTCTGAGCGCCCCATCCGACACAACGGCCGGCGGGCAGAACCCCGCCGGCCGCCACACGATCCCGCACGCTCCGTAAAGGAAATCCACCATGATGCGCTGCAAATCCTCTCAACTGAAACTCTACCACGGCGCAAGCGACGGTCTCGTGTTCGTCACAACAGCGAAGACGCGAAAGCTCCTCAACCCCCGCTTCGTCCTTCGCAAGCACAGCCCCACCGGGTTCGCCTGGGGCTATTGCGGAAGCGGGCCCGCCCAGCTCGCGCTCGCACTCGCTGCCGATGTGCTCGACGACGACCAGCGCGCCCTCGAGCTCTACCAGGAATTCAAGTTCCGCTTCGTCGCCAACTGGCCCCGGAGCATGCCCTGGGGACCCTTCTCCGCCGATGAACTCCGCCTCGACCTTGCGGAAATCCAGTCGCACTGGATCTACAAATCCTTCTGCTGAGAGAGAACATCAGCTCGGCAAGAACCACTTCCATCGACTGAATAAGGGAGGACGCGCGTCAACGCGGGTCCTCCCGCATTGCCCTGTTCCCTCCCCTCTTCTCCCCGCAAAAAACGTCATGAAGAACCCCCACTCGCACGGGCTACCGCGGCCTCCTGCATCGTGAACGCGCTTGCCGGGCAAAAACACGCGACCTGCCTTCGTGACAATGCGACCCAATCCCACCTCCTTCCGCACGAACGCGAGGCGTTGCAGCGCGAAGCCCTCGCTGCCGATCGGTAAGCCGACTGGTGGCTCGCCGGTGCGATCACCGCACCATGATTCCCATTCGCAGCCCCTCATCCAACCATGACCCGAAGAACCAATGGCCAGCCAGGTGCCGCCTGTCCACACTTGCGCACATGCACGCCCTCCCGAAACCGGAAGCTCCCGCTGGTACACCCGTCCGATCAATACGATCGAGCGGCATAGCCCCGTCGCGGCCGAACGGCACGACCCACCCGTCGCCGCATAGGTGACCACCATGAGCCGCCACGACATCCCAGCGCTCCACCCCGGCCTCACCGTCACCGTCGGCTGGGACAATCCCCTACAGACCTTCTTCACGCAGGTCTCGCGAGACAACCCGCCCGACGATGAACACTCCGTCCTTTTCTGGATCGGCGGTGAATGGCAGGCGGTAATTTATCCCCAGGACCTCATCATTCCCCTCGCACCCTATGCCATTCTCACTGACGATATGATCGATCTGCTCCGAGCCGACCGCGCCGCGAATCTCGATCGCGGCCCCACCGCTCTGCAGCGTCGCGCTCAGGAGTTCATCCGCAAATGCCAATGACCCGCCACGCTCACCGCGCGGCAAGGCTGGCTACCGGACCGCGGCGACTTTCTCGCTCAGACCTGCGCGCCCGATGCCACACGCCGCAAGGTAGGGCGCGCGGGCAACAACACCGACCGGCCCGCCGGCCGCTCACGGACCACGGCGATGCGCCCACTGAGCGCAAGCCGCCGTCCCGCCAGCAACCGCAGCTCCCTCAAACTCGCTCACAGCTACCGCCTGGCCCGATTGCAGGGCGCCATGCTCATCAGCACCTCAAATTCTGCTTCCAGATCGCGCGGCGCCCAGGTCTCGCTCCGACGCGCTATCCCGACCGCCCGCGAAACACCGCGCACCCCGGCCGCTTTGCTCGCTGCGACCACCATCAGCGCCGATGCCTTCCGGGCCAGCTCGCAGACACGCCCCCGCAGCGCATCAATTGCAGAATGACCTTCGTCCTCGGCTTCCTTCACCAACCGCTCCGCCTCACGGACCTCCGCCCACGCATCGGACGACTTCAGACAAGCCTTGACTGCGTCCTCGAGCGCGACCTGCTCGAGCTCACGCAGCATCACCGCCCGCTCTGGACCACGCGGGGGCACCTGATTGGCAATCCACTCCGCAGTCTCCGCGTCCGTTTCCGCCTCGAGCTCCGTCATCTCCGGAACCTCGAGACCGAACGTATCCGCGTTCAAATGCACAACATCGAGATCGGGCTGAATCTCCCACAGCAGCTCCATCGTTGCCTTCGCCCGCCGCTCCACGGGGAACCGCACCACGTTCGCCGTGCCCGGCAGCAACTCGATGTGCATGACCCGCTTCCTCTCTTCGAGAGCATTCACGAGGACTCGCAACGCAACTCAAATCTATCACAAAACACATGCGATTCCTACTCCGCCTGAATCTGAAAGACCCGCTGCGCCGCTGCAAACGCTGGCGCGAAGCAACCAGAATGGGACATCTCCAGCAGCCCCGCCGTCGCCACGAGACCGCGGCCGTTTTTGAAGATTGCACTCCAGTGCACTGATCTTCGTGGCCGTACCGCAAGAGAAGCGAGCAAAGGACTCCGCAAGAACAAAGAAGCAGCGAGGGCCGAGACCTCACGGCTCTCGCCACCAGCGTCGCGCCGCGGCCAGATCTCTGGTGCTGTCAGGGCTTCACGGTCCTCGCTCGGATGGCAAGGCCCTCGGGCTCCAGTTGCCGCCAGTGTGCTCGGCGTCAGCGCGCCGCAGACGGCGGTCACCATCGCTCGGCCACTTACCATCCGAAGCAGGTGCGCCACGTGCTCACCCCCGTAGCCGTCACGGTCATCGCCGCAATGTCGCGCTTGGAAGTCATGTCTTGCGCCTCGGTCTCGCCGCAGTCCTTGACAACCCCGCAAGCCGCGCGCTGGCAAGGCGCCGCAGGTTCGCCTCGCAGGTTCCGGTTCCCACGCTCGTGCAGATCGGACAAGCAACTCCCTGGCGTTGCCCGCGCAGATCGAAGGGCCGCCCGAAAGGCGCTCCCATCTCAGCCATTCCGTCGGTCGGCGCGCTGGCCAGACGGTCGCGGTGCCGCGCGGGTCTCTGGAGAGTGCCTGCCGGCTTTTTCTCGCGATCGTTCCGGGGCTGTCCCGTGGGCTCAGAGAGTCTCTTGCAAGCCCGCGGCGTGGCCTGCCGCCGGCGCTCTCCCCTCGGGTAGATGCCGTTTAGGCCGGGCGTCGGCCAGCGTGGAAAGGGTGGGTCCTCGCCATGCTCGCGATGCGCGGCGCAAGCGCCGCAAGTCATCATCCTTTGGCTGCGCGTGGCTCCGGTCCCGTGGCGCGCGCCGGCACCCAATCTTTGCAGCCGGCGCGCGCCACGCCTTTCACGCCGGCCGCCTATGCCCGGCCTCAAGGAACCGCACCCGAGGGGAAAGGCGCCGGCAGAGGGCCGGCACACTCCCGGGCAGCAGAGAGATCATCATGGCCAACAAGGACACCCCGAAGACCTCGCCGAAGCCCGCCCGCTCCTCGCAAAACCGCGCAAGCATCACCTTCGAACTGGTCCAGGCGCTCAGCCCGACCGAGGCCAAAGCCGAGACGATGAGCACGACCTTCGGGCACGAGCCCGTCGACTACGCCAGCATCCGGGACAACACCGAGGAGCTCATCGTTCGGATCAGCAACGAGCTCACCGACAACCTGACCGAAAAGGCGATGCAGATCTTCCTGCAGCGCCTCGTCGCCAGCCTCGTCAACGGTGCCTACGGAGCCGCCAAATTCTACGGCCAGAAGAAGTCCGAGGCGCTGGCCATCTACGTTCCGACGCTCAACGACGAACGCAGCGAGGACCGCGAAGGCATCTACGGCTTCGAGCCCAAGGCCCAACGCGCCGCCAGCTTCGCTGCCCAGATGGGCCTCCAGGCCTACGCCCTCATGGCCGCCGCCCACGGCGCCTGCTCCGCCTTCGAGCACATCACCGGCGAGATCTGGAAGCCCCACGAGCAGACCGCCACGGTCGCAATGAACCCTTCGCAGCAGGCGACCGCCGCAATGATGGCGGCCCTCACCGACTGACGCCGCTACGGCGGGAGCCGCGAGGCTCCCGCCTCCCTCCTCTCCTCATGCCACTAACCACGAAGCAGGAAGTTCGGCCCGACGCCGCCAGACGACCGCCCGACAGTGACAACACCGCGCAGCCGCCGCCGAAAAAATGTCAGCTCCCCGACCCACCCGCCCCTGAATTCCTCGCTGAGTCCCACCCTGCCACCCGCGTCTCGTCCGTCCCCTTGCCCGCTCTCCGCGCTCACCGCCCAGGAAAATCGGACTGGCCCCGGTGTCCAGCGACTGGAAGAATCCCGCCATGCGCAAGCTGCCACGCAAACCCCGTAATCCGCTCGCCCGCGAACTTCGCAACCCCCTCTTCCGCAAGCGCATCCTCCGCAGCCGCAAGACTTACCGTCGCAAGGGTCGCAGCCGGCAACGCCACGGCCGGCCCGACGACCCGCCCTCCGCGCGCCCTCCGGGCCTGCGCGCCGCGCGCGACACAGCCGCCCTTGGGCCCGGCCCTCCGCGGTGACGGATGTCACCCCCCAATCCAATCGCTAACCCCTCCCCATCTCGCACAAAAAGCTGATCCCGACATATCGCTGTGCGCTATTCTGTCCGCCATGACCATCGCTCCGCAAAAACCCTGGTCGGCAGAACAGTTCCTCTCCTGGCTGAATACCCAGGAGGCGCGATTCGAATACGACGGGATACAGCCCGTCGCCATGACCGGCGGCAACGCCAGGCACAATCGCATCATGACCAACATCCACGCAGCACTGCGCGCAAGGCTGCGCGGTACGAAATGTTCCTTCTACGGCCCGGATCTCGGCGTTCAGACCATCGGCGAGGTAGTCCGCTTCCCGGACGCCCTCGTAACCTGCACGAAGTTTCCGGGAACCGACCGGCTTGCACCCGGTGTCGTCGTGATCTTCGAGGTTCTCAGCCCCACCTCTGGCCAGACCGACCGCATTACGAAGGTCGGGGAATACGCCCGCATTCCGTCGATGCGTCGTTACGTCATCGTCGAGTCCCGCTTCGCCGGCCTGCTCGTTCTGCACCGAGATCGCGCTGACGACCCGTGGATTGCCACCGCGCTCAGCGCCCTCGACACACTGCAAATCCCTGAATTGTCCCTCGCCATTCCGGTCACCGAATTCTACGAGGACATCGCGTTCGAAGGCGTACCGTCGATCGAGGAATAAGGGCCCCTCACCCCAAACTCCTTCAGCCCCAATCACCTCTGCCAGTGCAAGCCCTGTAGTCGCTGCTCACTGCTCGGAGCAGGCGGAGCTCCGCTGACATAAAGACCAGTCCGGGCGCCCCGCTGCACAGCAGCGGCCGCGCTCTCATCGCGCCTGACGGCGCGACCGAACCCCGCAAGCGGGTTTCGGCCCTTCGGGTTTCCATCGCTGGCGCAAGTAGAAAGCTTCGTCGCGACTGAAATTCTGCGCAGACGACGCGAGCCGTTCACCGGTCCCCGCTCTCACCTCCGCCTGAAATCCCCCCCGGAGCGACACCAGCCGCTCGCTTCTCCGCATCGGTTGCCACAACCCCCCTTCCGGAACCGCACTTCCTCATGCTGGCGCGGGCGCCCCGGAAACGGGAAACCACGGGGGCTCCGCCCCCAATGGTGCCGCTCCGAGCGCCGCCTACCGCAGGCCAGGGCCGCAGGCTCGCAAAGCGCGCCTCGAGGCGCACCCCGCTCGCTTGCAACCCGGGCCCGCCCGCCCGCGCTCGCCCCCTCCTTCCCCCGTCTCGGTGACGCCAGGGGTCGCTGCACAGGGCAGCAACCCCCAGACCAGGAAAGGAAAGATCATGGACCTCGGCGCCTTCAGCCTCTCCCACCGCATCGACTGGACGCCTCGCCCCGACACCACCTCCGCGCGCTACCAGCGCCGCCTGGCAAAGGCGCGGCTCATCAAGAGCGAACTGCAGGATATCGAAGTCCTCTACGGCGTCCTTGACGAAGAGCGCGCCGCTAAAGGCCTCCCACCGGCAGAGCGCGCTCCCTGGTCGCCTGCCGACATCCTGGAATGGCGGGACATGAATGACGTCGAAAAATACCTCGACCTCAAAATCTTCGCCCGCGCTGCCGATCGCGCTACCGCTACCCGGCCGGTCGCCCTCGCCGCTTGACCGAACCACTCGAAGCGGGGTCAGCAACGACCCCGCCTCTCCCCATCGGACTCGAAGGCATGGACGACGCTGCCGGCACGACGACACGAAATCCGCGCATTCTCAATAAGAGGACAGACCCAATTCCCGGCAACGCAGTCTACTACGGCCGGCCGTCAATCTGGGGCAACCCATTCATCATCGGCCGATGACGGCAGCCGAAATGAAGTGTGCGACAAATACGAAGCGTGGATCATGGCGCAGCCAAAACTGCTGGCCAAGCTCCCCGCGCTCGCCGGCCGCGACCTCGTGTGCTGGTGCCGGCCCAAACGGTGCCACTGCGAAACGCTGCTGCGGCTCGCCAACCCACAGCTATTCAAGCGCCGGTGACCGCCTGCCGCCCCCGTCTGCGGAACCTCCTCGCGCACCGAGCCACGAGACGTTCCACTTTGACGACCGCCACGATAGTTCCAGTCAATGATAGGTCTCAAAACCCACGCGCCCATCCGACAGCCGGACGGCACGACACTTTGCCGCAGGATCTCCAACGCTATGAAATGGCTGTAGCATCTGCGACTCAATCCAGACGGCCTTTCCAGTCGGGAACAATACCTCTGTGAATGCGCCGACGCTCCTTCGGGGCATTGGCACTATCATTATCCCAGAAGCATATCCCGCCACCGGCGCATTGTTCGATGGTGCCGTTCGAAGCAATACGTGCACCGACGGATTCATCGACTGCTGCTGGCTCAAATTCAAAACCATACACCCGTAACCTGGCAACGGTCCTACAACACTTGCCGGCTGTGCCTCTGCACTGGAGACAAGGACTACACCTAACAACGACACAACAAGAGCTTTCATTGCGGATTACCTCCTACAAACTCACCGGTTGGCTCGCGGCGTTACCGATTGGCCCGGTTACCGACGCACGCCACTGCCCGACTGTCTCTCCCGGCGCGATCCCATTCTCAGCCAGCGTTTGTGACGAGACATTGTAGAGAATCGAGGCCATCGTTTCGCTATCCTGTGCCGTTGCCAGCGCCGAACCATTGCTCGGCCCAAAGTTATAATATCCCCGAACATCAAGAACGGTCGGGCTGCTGATTCCGGCGCTTTGCAGGCTGTTCGCCGCCTGCAACAAATACCCGGACGCCGCGATCGCCTCTGTCGTCGGATCATTCATGCCGGCATTACCCGGAACGACCTGCGTCCCAAGCTGGGGGTTTGCCGCGAGCGCCGTCTGGAGCCCGTCCTCGTACGCGGCGGGAAGCATTTGGAACACCCCCTGGGCCCCACCACCCCCGAGATTGGCCCCGCACCCACTTTCGAGCACACAAGTGGCGGCAAGCGCGGCCGGATTGATCCCCACCGCTTCCGCATTGCCAACGGCGGTGATCCCCCACGACGTGCTCAGCATCGTGGCGAGCGGGTCGCTACCACTCCCGCTGCTGCCGCCATTCTCGCTTCCACCTCCCGCACCCGTCTCCGTTCCCGAACCGCCGCCCACGCTTGGCGGCGGTGGGCTGGGCATCCCCGGAATGATCGTGATCAACGGCACCCCGGGCTCCTGGACATACGGGGTCACCTGCACCGGTGGGCCGTTCAAGGTCGTCGCTACCTGCGCCCGGCCGCAGCGCGGCAGGATCAGCAATACCGACCCCACGAGGCAGATCGCCACGCCAGACGACCTCAGCTTTTGCCGCGCACTGCCGCAACTTAACACCCACACCCGATCGGAACCGAAACCGCGCATCAGCGGTCCTCCCCCCAAGAGGACCTCAGTGTGGCCGGCCGGTATGCGAACGGCCCGCTATTTCTTCACCTCGGGTGGCGCCGGAAACCAACTATCGATGTTGCAATAGAGATGCCCGCCAACCTGAATGGGCTGTAGCAAGCATTGCTCGAACGCCGCCATCCGATCATCATCCTGCCATGCGGCAACCAGATAACCGAACACAAACAACCCCAACACCGCCCCACCTACCAGCGCATACCGCCGGAAGACCGACTCCCTGTTCCACCGCTGCTCGCGGATCACCAATGCGTCTCGAAGCCGTTCGGCGAAAAGCGGCAGAGTCTCCCTGATCATTCGGATCGTGAGCTCCTCCTTCTCCACTACCAAAGCCAGTTCCGCATTCCGCGTCTGCTGGAGTGACGCCTCCACCGCCCGGCGCATTTCACGCACCTGCGCCAGTTCCGCCTGCGCACACGCCCGACCGTCCCTTGCCGCCGCTTCGATCGCGCCTTGCGCCGACGCCGCGAGACGTCCCAGCAATTCTACCCCGCCCAGCAACGCGGAAATGAGCCGGCCCTCTGGTTCTTGCCATCTGATCGCCCACTCCTCGGCGGCCTGCCTCACCTCAGCACAACGGCGCCTGAACTCCGCATGCCAATCGTTCGATTGCGATGCACCGTTGCTGTCCCGTTTTTCCGAAGCCGGTGCATCCATTACCCGCCCTCCCCCACTGGTGGGCTCGCCAGGAGTACCGGATTTACCTCGCGCGGCATCGGCAGCCACTCGGCCGGCAACCCCGCGAAGAACTTCGGAACATCGCGCGACCACCAACGGTGCACCCGTGCCCGGTCGAAGAGCGACAACGGACGATCGCCGGCGCCGACCGCTCCGTTCATTGCCTGCTCGAACGTAAGCTCCCGATCCGTCACCTCGGCCATGCACGTCAGCGCCGGCATCACGGTGACTTTGGCGCCCCGGCCCACCGCCGCCTTCACCACAGGGTGCTGAAGCACCTGCCCGAATGCCCCCATTACCGACCGCCCGGACAACACAAGGCCCGCATTCAGAACGATCACGGACGCTGCCGGCATGAACAGGCCGCCATCCGCGAACTGCTCCAGGTAGTCCAGATCAGCGCGCTCCGGCCCGATACAGAACAACGCCACCAGCCGCACGCCGCTTCCTTCGAGCGTCTCCAGTAGCGGAACCTCCTGCAAGAGCTTCGCGAACCCTGTTGCCCCGCCCCCCACGTCGAGCACGGCGTCATAACCGTGTTCGATCAGGTCACCGTAACGACCCTCGATCCACAGCTTGCCATCCTCGATCCCACCCGCAGGCACTTCCTCTGCATCGTCGAAAAACAACGAAAGCGTATGGCTCCGGTTCTGCTGGTCCGCATTCCAGATCCGGATTGGATTGCCGAGCCCGCGGAAATATTGGCCCGCCATGGTTAGCAGCGCCGTCTTCCCCACCCGCTGCCGACCAAATGACGACCACACGATCGGCAACCGCAGGGAACCTCCTACTTGACCATCAAGCATCAGTCCTTCCTCCTCTTTCGTCCCAGATTGAGATACCAATCGGCCTGCTTGAGCTGCTCCTCGGCGGCCAGCATTGCTTCCTGCACCGCCGGCGAGTCATTCGGCGAGGCGAACCTGCTTCGCCGGACGGGTGCCTCCGTTGCCGGCACCCCTCCTGGCCGAACTGCAATCAGTGTCGTGGGGTTCCCGGGTGGCGCGGTGCCGGTTGCCCCCTCGCTCCCGCTCGACCCCGCAGCCGCGGCCATCCGCTTGAGCGCTCCCGGTCGCCAGTCCTTCGGCATGCGCGACGGGTAGATCGAGCCTGGCCTCGGCGCGGCTTGCTTTACTTCCGCCGCCCGTGCGGCCGCCACGACGCGCCGTGCCTGACGCCAGGTCTCGCGTGCGTTCCTCTCGGTCGGCTGCCGCCCGCGAGTGTCCGTCAAGCCACGTTCGGCTGCCTCCGCGCAGAACGCGACCCAGTCGATCCGCTCACGCTTCGCTGCCGCCAGAACGTCGTCGTGGTGCTCGACCATCCACCAGAACAGGCTCGACCGCCGCTTGCTGCGCTCGATTGTTCGCAGTATCGCTTTCGCGTCACGGGTTCGCTTGGCCATACGCAGACGCTCGCGGCAAAATCTGCGAATGGCGGGTTAATCTTTTTCACGAACCCGTGAGCGTGCGCGAAAGCGCCAGAACAGCGCCAGACGGACGACAGGCTGGCGCCAGACCTCCGTCAGAGAACCGCCAGAGCAGAGGTAGCCATATGCACCAATGCACCCGCGGTGCTTTTCGGCTGGGCATCCGGAGAGATCACGGGCGCGTCATCGCCGCGGGCGCCGTTGCGTAGTCGTTACGCTGTGTAGGCAATCACCGGAACAGCAAGCGAACGGTTCGGCAGCGCTGCCGCCGGGGTGACGCCCGGCGAAGAGCTACAGGAAAAAATCTGGCAGGCGGGGGATCAATGATCGCCGTTCGCAGTTTGGTGCGCGAGGCTTCCGGTACTCGCAAGGAGGCGAGCAGCGAATGTCACCTCACCACATGAACAACGGAAGCCAGGATCGAGGGCGAGGCACGGATAACGGAGCGGGCTCGGGCACCGAAAGAGGCTCGTGGCAGGGCCCAGGAACTGATGGCGCGGACCGATCTCAACCAGGTCCTCGCCAGCCTGCGGGCTCCCACCGGAATCTGACAGCGGTGCCAATGGCTTTCAATTTCAAGGGTCAGGAGGTCAGAACCGTTGTGTGCAACGGCGAGACTTGGTTCGTCGCCGCCGATGTCTGCGCCATCCTGGGGCACGCAAATCCGCGCCAAGCGATCGCTCGCCTGGATAACGATGAGAAGGGTGTCCACATTGAGGACACCCTTGGCGGCCCGCAGGCGGTGAACATCATCAACGAAAGCGGGATGTATGGTTTGGTCCTCACATCCGGAAGGCCTGAGGCGCGCAGCTTCCTTGGCTGGGTCACGGGCGAGGTCATTCCGTCCATCCGCAGAACAGGCGGATACGAGCACCCCGCAGCGACGAGCGCCGCATCATGGCACTCCAGCGGTGACGCCGTCTGCGACGAACAGGACGAGCTAAGCCTCCGGCTCCGCGAACCCGGCCGGTATGTCGTGCTCGTCATTCCCGGCTGGGCACCGCACGTCCGGAGAGCCCCATCCGAGGCAATCCTGGAAGAGGAAAGCGCCCTTGAGTGCGAGATTCTGTGCCATGCGCTCAAGCTGATCGAGTGTTGGTGGCAGAAGACCGAGCAGATGGACTCGATCGGGCAGAATCCGATACAAGGATTTGCGTTCGACCGTCTCGAGCACACAGTCCTCGACGGGGGACACATCGCCGAGCAGTACCTGTGTGTCGGGCGGCAGAAACTGCACGACAAACAGACTTAACCGATTCGCCTCCCCGTTCGCATCCTGACCCTCCACCCTCCAGGGGCAACCGGAGGGAAAGATGCCACAGCAACCGATCAGCGCGATCGCCGGAGCAGCTGAAAGAGCAGAGCGGCCGGGCGATCCGCGCGCAGATGACCTTGCGATCATCCGCGAGCAGACCCAGGAGACTCTCGAACTGCTGCGCAGCCTGGTGCGCCTCATGCTGCCCAGGGAAGGCGGCGGCGAAGGCCGGCAACTCGAAGAGCTGATCGCGGCCCTGGTCGCGCAGCAGCGCGACATCCTGCTGGGGGTCAGGCGGGTCGAGGCGGATCTGACTGCGCTCGCCGGCCGGCTCGACAGCGAGACAAAGACCAAAGGCAACGGCCGGACCCGCCCGAACGGGACCACCCCGCCATGATGAACTTCAGGAAGATCGCGGCGGCGTCGAAGGGCCGGCTGCTCCTGCGCTATTTCACGGAGGACACGCCCGAGCCGATTCACTCGCGCCCGGTCGACGCCATGGGGCGTCAGCTCGAGGAAGGCGGTCGACTCACTGCCTACTACACAGGCCGAGACAGCCGCGCGACCTGGCGGCCGGACATGCCCGCAATTCTCGCCAGGGCAATCGGCATCGATCCGCGCAGGATGCCGCGGGATGCGGAGATGGCACGCCTGTTCGAAGCGAGCCGCGCCGACAACGGCAAGCCCTGGTCGCAGCACCAGCGCAAGCACTCGGGCATCGATCTGGTCTTCAGCCCGCACAAATCGATCAGCCTGGCAGCGGAGTTCGCGCCCACACCGGCCGAGAGTGCCCTCATCTGGAACGCGGTCGACCGGGCCGCCGACCGGGCGATGCGTTATGTGGCCCACGAGGTCGGATGGGCCCGCAAGGGAGCGGGGGGTGAGGACGGTGCCGATCCCGGCGCGGTCGGCTGGATCAGTTTCCGCCACCACACTGCGCGGCCGACCTTGCACATACAGGACGGCCCCGCCGGTCAGACCTACCTCTACGACGCGCCGGTGGCCGGCGATCCGCACATGCACGTCCACAACTTCCTGATGAACCTCGTCGTCACGGCGGACGGACGGATCGGCTCCCTCGACACGCGCGCCCTGAGCGACGCCCGCGTCAAGGAGTTCGGGGCCTACTTTCAGGCCGTTCTCGCAGGCGAGCTCCGCCGGCTCGGCATCCGGGTCGGCTACAACGACAACGAGCAGGCGATCATCATCATCGCCATCCCCACGCACGTGAGCCAGGCTTTCAGCAAGGGCCGGCAACAAATCCTGCACAAGGCCAAGGAGTTCGCAAGCAGCCAGGGGCTCGATTGGGATGCGATGTCCGCCGACGCGAAAATGGACCTCGTGCGGGATGCGAGCGCCGAGGGCCGGCTCGGCAAGATGAAGAGCGACGAGAAACGGATCTGGAACGAGCAGGCGGCCGCGCTCGATTGGCAGCACGGTACAGTTCTGGAGGAGGTCGAATACGCACGCCTCAGTGACGAGGATCGCTTCGAGCGCGCCTACCGGTTCGCCGCCCGCCATCTGGCGGGCGAGTTCCACAGGAAAGCCGTCATCAGTCACGAGCTGCTCGGGCTGTACGCCGCCCGCGGCCTGATCGGCACCGGCATCGCCGGCGGGCCGCACGACATCAGGCGCGTCGTCGAACTGCTGGAGGAGCGAGGCATCCAGCTCAAGGGCGAGCACGTCGCCCTGATCGTTGGCATCTTCGATGGCGAGGTCCGCGTCACCAACACGGCGCAGGTCCGCATCGAGCAGAAGCTCGCCGACCTCGCCCACGAAAGCGCACGCGATCGCTCCGGCTCCCTCTCGGTGCAGCAGCTGCGCCAGGCGATCGCAGAGAGCGGGATCGAGTTCACCGCCGAACAAAGGGCCGCCATCCATGCGCTCGGAGAAGGAGGCCGGCTCACCATGCTCACCGGCGTCGCCGGCGCCGGCAAGACCACTCTCCTGCAGCCGCTGGTGAATGCCTGGCACGCCGACACCCGGTACAGCCGGCGCGGCCGCGAGGTGATCGGCGCGGCGATCGGCTGGCGCCAGGCGGATGCCCTGCAGGATGCCGGCATTCGCCGGACCTACGCACTGTCCCCGCTGCTTGCAGCGATCGAAAGCGGCCAGTTCAGGCCGACCAAGAACACCATCCTGGTGCTCGACGAGGTAAGCCAGATCGGCCCGCGATCGCTGCTCAGGCTCCTCGAATTGCAGGCAGAGACCGGCATGACGATCAAGATGCTGGGCGATCGGGAGCAGGCCCAGGCGATCGACGCCGGCGACAGCATCGAAATCCTCCGCCGCGCCCTGCCGCCGGAAGCCCTGCCCGAGCTGCTCACCACCATCCGCCAGTTGACGCGTCGCGGACGCGAGATCGCCGGCCTGTTCCGAGAGGGAGAAGCGGAGCAGGCGCTCGCCAGGAAGCGCGCCGATGGCCATGCCATGCTGGTCGGCGGCGATCGCGGGCAGGTGGTGGCCCGGATTGCCGATCTCTACATCGCCCGCCGCGACATCCTGCTCGGCTGCGGCAGCCGGTACGGCATCACCGTCAGTGCACCAACCAACGATGACGTTGCCGAAATCAGCGCGGCGATCCGCACCCGGCTGAAAGCGCGGGGGGAGATTGCGACTGACGAGATCATCCACCGGGCCATCGACCTCGACGGCCGCGAATTCGATCTCGCGCTCGCCGTCGGCGACCGCGTGCGACTGTTCCGGCGCACCTGGGGCACGATCAACGGGCGGGAGCAGCAGGTCGGCAACAACGGTGATGTCGTCGAGGTCCTGGCCCAGGGCAACTGGGGTATGCGCATCCGCACCCGGAAAGGCGAAAGCGCCGATGTCGAATGGCGCCGATTCATGGACGCCGCAACGGGCCGCCTTTTGCTCGGCTTCGGGCATGCCCTGACCATGTACTCGGCGCAGGGTGTCACCTCGGATGAGCATATCAACGGGCTGCCCCGGGGAACCGCCGGCGTGTCGGCCTTCACCAGCTACGTCGCGGAAAGCCGTAGCCGCGGCACCACTTGGACGATGATCTCCGAGGGCGCGCTGTTCGAGGCCGAGCGCCACCGCCAGGCGCTCGGGGACATCACGCCGATCAGCACGGAAGAGCTTTGGGCGCGGGCCGCCGCGGATATGTCGGAGAAGCCATACAAAGGCCTCGGCATCGATCTTTTGGCAACCTCACTCCGGGACCGCGAGCAGGCAGTCGACATCTTCGTCGAGTGCCAGGAGAGGATAGAGAGCGCTGAGCTTGCGGATCCGGAGGCCGGCCCCAAGGCTTTCCGGCGTCTGCGGGCCGCAGCGATCAATGAATATCTCGCCCGCCACCTGCGGGCGCTCGATCACGCCATGCAGGAGAACGCCGCGCTGCTGCGTGACATCGTACGCGAGCGTGAGGCGAGAGATCATCTCCGCGCATTGCAGGCGGAAGCCGCCGAAACGGCACGCCGGCTGGAAGAGGCCGGCGCCAAATTGCCACGTCCATCCAAGGGCCCCTCACCCGGAGGGTAGGCATGTGCCATCGGGCTGGAGATCCAATCCAGGCGGCGGCGGCCGCTCAAATCCCGGCCACGCGACGCAATCAGCGTGGCTCTCACCAAAGGAGAACATCATGAGCCGGTGCATCCTCGATGACGAGGACCGCATGATCCAGGTCCTCATCGGCTGGGATCCCGGTATGCAATCGTTCTTCGCACGGGTGCGAGACCGCAACCTCTTCCTGAAAGAAAAGCGCACGGGGAAGCCCGAAAGCGAGGCCGGCGTGCGTCTCTGGACAGGAGGATTCGACCTCATCTGGACGACCCCCCGATCCGCTGATCGAGTTGATCCAGCCCTACGCCGGCCGGCACGACGAAGGGCGGCTTCGCGAGGAATTGCTTGCGGACCAAGCCACAGACGAAGGCGACCGCAATTACTCGCTCTACAAGGACGAGCCGCCCGAACCACACCGTCCACCCGGCTGAGAGCCATCGATCGTGCGCTGAAAGACGCGCCCCGGGGCAATACGCAGGAAGCCAAAGCCGAGCCTACGCTCCCACGCTATTCAGCGTGCCCGGGATGCAATGCTCGGTCGGGTCGTGTCTCGGTTTATGGAATGGCCCGCCCCTTGTTAGCCGGCAAGTAAGATTGCTGGGCAACCGGAGGATGGGAGGGTGAGATGCGAGTAGCGGTTCTGGGGATCGACCTAGGCAAGAACAATTGCAGCGTTGTCGGGCTGGAGGCGGATGGCCGGGCGGTGCTGCGCCGTCGGCTGCACCGGGAGGGCGTCGTGAAACTCGCTGCCGGATTGGCCCCCTGCGTGATGGCGATGGAGGCGTGCTGCGGTGCGCACCATCTCGGGCGGCTGTTGCGCAGCATGGGGCACGAGGTGCGGCTGATGTCGCCGGAATATGTGCGGCCCTATGTCCAGGCGCAGAAGAACGACGAGCGGGATGCGGAGGCAATCGCCGAGGCGGCGACGCGTCCGACGATGCGCTTCGTCGAGCTGAAGTCGGCCGAGCAGCTTGACATACAGTCTCTGCATCGGGTGCGCGACCGTCTGGTCGGAGAGCGTACAGCACTGATCAACCAGCTCCGAGCGATCCTGCTGGAGCGCGGGTTTGCTGCGCCGCAGGGGCGTCGCAAGCTGGAACGGGCGCTCGCGCTCCTGCTCGACGAGACGGGCGAGACGCTGGCATTGCTGAGCACGCGTGTGCGGACGCTGGTGATCGAGATGCGGACGGAATGGGCCGACCTCGATCGGCGGATCGATGCCTTCGACGCGGAGTTCGCGGCGCGCGTGAAGGCCGACGACAGCGCTCGACGCTTGGTGACGATCCCTGGCATCGGGGTGTTGAACGCAACCGCACTGGTCGCCGCGATCGGCAACGCCGCCAGCTTCGCCCGGGCACGCGACCTGGCGGCGTGGCTTGGACTGGTGCCACGGCAAGCGACGACTGGAGGCAAGCCTCGGCTTCTCGGCATCAACAAGCGTGGCAACAAATACCTGCGCAAGCTGCTGATCCATGGCGCTCGCTCAGCGATACCGATGCTGCTGGCGAGCAGCACACCGCTCGGTTCATGGTTACGGCGCCTGGCTGCACGGGTCCACAAGAACGTCGCCGTCGTCGCCCTGGCCAATAAGCTGGCGCGGATCGTGTGGGCGGTGCTGCACACCCGGCAACCCTTCCACGCCGGGGTTATCGCGACAGCAGGGTAGCGGAAGAGACAGGCCGACAGCGAAAATAAGCCGCTGATAGGCCGACGATGTCTGCGGGTGGTGGTGAAAAGATGGCCTGACAGTCGATCGGCGCTTTGGAACCCTGTGACATTCAATGGCCTTCGAGGTCGTTCGGTTTATGAGGGCCAAAACGCACGGATCTCCATCTTGGCAGGGAGCCCGCTCCGATGCCGGATACGTTGCAGCAGACTGTTCAAGGCTCATTTTGAAATCACTTGCAGACGGGGCGGGCCATACGTTGAATTTCCGCTGTGGGTGGAAAGCCGAAGTAAAGGGCTAGCCACATGAAGGTCCGCTCTGCGCCCCGTAGCGGTCCCTCCGAACCGGAGCCTATAGCCTCAGAAGCAGACATCGTGCCTGCGTGGGTGTTTCGGTGGCGGAGGGTGCACAGCCGCGCCCTTCCTCGATCAGAATGAGCAAACGGTGCTATAAGCTGTCCCCGAACTGAGCCGCATTGGAGATCGGCACAGCGCTAAGAACCACGGTGAACACCGGCTGCTGACGTCAGGACATTGCGCGGAGTAGAGGTAGCTAGATGGCAGACGAGCGGTTCCCCGAAGATATTCTCATAGGACCTCAGGACCTTCGTCGCTCAGGCTGGAATGAGGCGATCGCGCATGATTCGCAGCGAACCTATGTAGGCATGTGGCAAGCCCTCTCTGCAAATGCTCAGCGGGCGATTAAGGACGGACGCACACGAGAAGGTAAATCTCTCTGGCTGCTTGCGGACGCATGCTCAATGAGGCTCGTGCCCAGGAGCAGCAACGAGCCGTACAGACCATACTTCGTTGTCGGGAACGGTCGAAGTCCAATACCGAATGACTTTACTAATGATCAAGCCGAATTCTTTGCTCAGATCGTTGACGAAATTGACGATGTCTTACTCCGAGCCAGGTTAGCTGATCTTGTCTGGCTCATCAAGGAACCACGGACGCCGAGGTTCGCTCTTCTGGCTATTGACGCTTATAGGCAGATCCCTCTGGACCAAAAGGCGTGGCTTCGCGATGGTCGGACGTGTTGGCAACGAGCCTTGCAACTGTCACGCCAATTAGGAAAAGGAGCAGGTAACCGCCTAAACGAGCTGGAAGCGGAGATACTCGCGGCACTTCGGGCAGCACGTCCATGTGACGGATTCTTGGCAGCGTGGTTTGCCGAAACACTCGATAACACGAGGATAAAGCGGAACGCGTCCACAGAGATCGCTTTCAAACTTGAACAATTGGCATCTGCATTCAACGAAGCAGGCGATATCGACAAGGCGCGTACATATTTTGATGCCGCAGCCCAATGGTTCACTACCGTACACGACGCACAAAAGACAGCGGCTATGCTGACCGCGAGTGCCGAGACTTGGGCCAAGGAAGCCATGGCTCAGATGGCTGGTGAAAACCCAAGTCATATGGCTGGCGCGGCATCTCTAGAGCGCGCCATTCACGCATACCGGCGCGTCCCCAACAAGTTTCGCCAACCGTTTGGAGTTGACGAGTGTATTGCCAAATTGCATCGGCAGATGAACGAAGCGGCCAAGAAGGCCATAACGGAGATGAAGCTCATCACGTCTCCCGTGGATCTTGCCGATGAAATAGCTCGAATCCAAAGGGCGGTCACCGGCAAGGTTCGACCTGAGGCCCTGGTATTGTTCGCTCATGTCTTCCCGGGCACGCAAGTCGCGAAACTTCAGCGGCAGGCGCTTGACTCGATGCGACGACACCCTTTGCAGTCCCTCATCGCGGCGACAATGATTTCCCGTGATGGAAGAGTGGTCGCGAGAAGGCCAGGGATGGACCCAGGCTCGGAGGAAAGCCCGGAGTCAAAGCGGGCCATTCGAGCGGAGACGATAGGGCAGCTCGGGATGCTGTCCGGTATTGTTGTCCAGGCCTGTATCTTGCCTGGGTTGCAGGTCCTGTTGCAGGAGCATCGGTTTACCGAAGCAGAATTTGTCGCAATTGCCCAGAACTCGCCGATTGTGCCGCCCGGCCGTGCTCTGTTGGTCGGGAAGGGACTATTCGCAGGCTTCGAGTTAGACTTCATCACCGCGATCCATTTGCTTGTCCCTCAGGTCGAACACATGGTGCGCTGGCAATTGAAGCTTCACAACGTCAAGACCACAACCCTTGACTCTGAAGGAGTTGAAACGGAGGTCGGGCTTAGCGCCCTCCTTGAGAAAGAGAAGGTCGCTGAGATTTTTGGCGAGGATCTCACCTTCGATCTTCGTGCGATTTTTGCCGACCCGTTTGGGCCGAACTTGCGAAACACGGTTGTTCACGGTCTTCTAGAATCTGGCGAGATGGGGTCACACTATGTGGTTTACGCTTGGTGGTGGTGTTTGAAGCTTGTGCTCGACGACCTTATAGCCGCTCAGCGGGAGGCACTGACGCCACATGAATCTGTTTCCGACGAACCAGATCTGAGTGGTCCCTCCGCCAAGGAGAACCCGAGTTGAGGTTGGAACGGGCATCAAAAAGGCGAGAGGACAAACGAGGCCTCCTTTATTAGTCTGGTTGCTCGCATGAGATAGCGGATGTTGTCGCGCGATTCGAAATTGGAGCGTGAACTGGAAATTGCCACGGCGGCGCATCTGGATTTGGCTGCAGTGTTCCCCTGACAGCGCCGTATCGACTGCTGGTTGAATACCAATCAAGTCGCTCATTGCCGTAGAATCTCTATTGGGTCTGGGTTGAGTCAATTTGCACCATAGCGTACGCAATTCAGGTTTTCGAAAGGAACAGGAATGGGTATGGGATAGCCAGTCTAGCGGATGACCGCTTTTCTCGTTCGTCACGCTCAAAGTCGCCATTCCGCTCTCGGCCAACAGCGGACGTTCGTCCCGACCGGTTGGAAGGCCCGCTTCGGGTCGGAAGCGGGAATTCCAGCTCAGGCACTGCCCTCGGCCGCTGAGGGGACATCGAGCCTGGTGGCGCCACATTCGAGCCCGGCGCCTGTGCTATACGTGCTGCGGAGGCGCGGTATGAGCGAGTGTGACACGGACATCCTGATCTGGAGCGAGCGCCAGGGGGCATTGCTCCGGCGGATCGCTGCCGGCGAGCTGGTAAACAGCGCCGACCTCGATTGGCCGAACATTGCCGAGGAGATCGAAAGCGTGGGGCGGAGCGACCTGGCGGCCACCAAATCGCTGCTGCGGCAGGCGCTGGTTCACATGATGAAGGCCGAAGCGTGGCCGCTGGAGCGCGAGGCGCCGAGCTGGCGAGCCGATGCGCAGCTACTCCGCGCCCGGGCCCGCGACCACTTCTCGCCGTCGATGCGCCAGCGCATCGACCTGGCCCGCCTTTATGCCGAGGCGCTGCGGGCTCTGCCGGAAAGCCTGGCCGGTCAGGCGCCGTTGCCCCTGCCCCCCACATGCCCTGTGAGCCTGGACGATCTTCTCGGCGAGGACTGAAAGAGGAAGGGCGCCGCCGAACGGCAGGAGCACATTCGCCCGGGTCGATTCCCCAGGCGCCCGCAGCAGTCCGCGGCGTCGGCCTGCGATCAGATCGAGTCTTTCAGTTCCTTCGCGGGGCGGAAAGCGATCTTCTTGCTCGCCTTGATCTTGATGGCTTCTCCGGTGGCAGGGTTGCGTCCCTTGCGCTGAGCGCGATGGCGAACCTGCAGGATGCCGAGGCCGTTCAGCCGCAGGCGGGCGCCTTTCTTGGGGTGGCGCGTCGTCAGTACGACCAGATCGCCGAGGATCGCTTCAGCATCCCTTTTCGTGAGCTCGTGCTTCTCCGCCAGTTCGGCGGCGACGTGCTTCAAGGTAACGGTCACCGGGGCAACCGGCTTGCCTGGCTTGTTTCCGGTCCCGCGCGCCTTCGCAACGGCCTCTGGCATGATTCGTTCCTGATCCGGATACACTCTTCGAACCGCGCCCACCATAGCGATTGCCGGATGAGTCGCAACCCTCCGATTCGGCCCCCGCCGCAATCGGCTTGGCATTCCACGAGGCCTCTGCATCGGATGGCACTCTACACGGTTGCCACCGCGGCACCCGATTGCCCCCTGCCGGGCGAACTACTTCCCCAGGTACAACGCTTCTTCGTCCACGGCTGGCCCGGTTGTCTCTGCTCCTTCGAGCCTCAGGCGCCGGCGGGCGCTGAAGAGGGAACCGCGCGCCTCCTGGACAGGTCCGACACGCAAAAGGCCCTTGGGCTGCCACATGTCGATGTATACCGCTTCCATCCCGCCACGCATGAAATACGTCTCGTGCCAGAAGCTCGTGCCGCCGCGGTCGGCAAGGAACGCCTTCCACCAGCGCTGATGGGGTAAGGTTCGCGCCCAGAGCTCGAGAGCATCGAAGTCCCGCCAATATTGCCGGATGCCGGCGTGCAGAGGGAACAGGGAGTAAAAGAGAGTTTCGTGCACAAGCAGGCCGTCCGGCCTGGCCCTGACCGAGGCGGAAATCCTGGGGCCGAATCTCAGCACCGTGCCAAGCCCCCTCAGGGAGTTCGCGCGCATGCCGAGATAGATCACGACCAGGTCCGGGTAACCCGAAAGATCCACGGTCTGTCGCAATGGCCGGGAAGACCTCTTCCTCACCCCTTCCTCCCTCATCGGCGCCCCACCCGTCATGATGCAGAGATACGGCTCGCGGTTGCGCCCCGGAAGATCCGAAAGCGGCCGTCAGCCCGGAGCCGGAATGACCTCCGGTTGGCCCCAAGGGCGAATGGGAGGCGTCCAGAACCGGTTGAGGCGCCGATACTCGCCGTTGCCCCCGCGGAGGAGTGCCTGGGCGAAGCTTTTGGCGCACGCGTATGGCACAACCTGGGCCTCGAACACTTCGCTCCCCGGCAGCCTCAAGGCTTCGGAGAAGGCCCAGCCACGGGCGGCCTGTTCGTGAACGTAGAACGGACCCGCCACACCGCGTCCCGAGGGGAACAGAATCTCGCCCGACCACAGGCGGCAAGCCTCTTCGATCGCAGGCTCGCCGTTCGCGGCTTCCTGCCACTCGATCCGGTGTCCCGTGGACTCTGCTGGATCGCCGGGCCAGTCCAGATTCTCCTCATCCTCAACGGCGCCGCTCGCCAGGGACTCGCTCACCTCATCGCCGGTCGCGGCACGGATCAGGATCTCCTCTCCGACAATCTCGGCGGCGAGCAGAAAATTGTAGCGCTCGGTCATGAATACCGTCACTCGTTCCAACGGACCGGCCGCGGCAAGCTCGACGTCAAACATGGCGCTATCGGGAACACGAAGCCGGGGATCAAAGCGTGTTCTCATCCGCCTATTCTCCGCCCGAGCTGGCGTAGTGCGACCCAACCCAGACCCACGCTCCGCCGCGCCACACATAGTGCCCCTCGATGAACGGCCGGCTTTCCACCCGGCGCAGCGTCGTCTCCGGCGGAATCCACACTGCCGTCGCACCCTGCAACTGCCAATGCCCTGGCACCAGTGCGTATGTCACCGAGGGCGCTCCGGGTGCAGCGGGACCGCCGGATCGGGCCTCCGGAAGGGGGGAGACCGCCTGATGGGCCGTTGCAACTGGAACTGCAGCACTCAGCGCGCTCTCGGCCTCGTTGATCGCCTCCGTCGCCTGTTGTGAATCGCGCCGCGCAAGTGCCTGCCGCGCCCTCTGGATGTCGAGGATTGCCAGCTCCGCCCCAGGTGCGGTTCCCGGCCGTGCACCGGACTGAAAATTCAAGAGACGGGTCTCAGCCTGCTCGAGCGCCTGCTTCGCAACCGCGTAACGGCCGGTCTCGAGTGCCGACCTGGCCGCCATAAGATAGCTCTGTGGCGATTGCGCTACCGGAATCATTGGCAATGAGGCCGGCGCCGGTGCTCCGGCTATGGGCGCGAGCAGATTGACAGGCTGCGCGATTGCTGTCGCCGGCGCGATCGCAATGCCAAGCAATGCAGGCACCAGGCCAAACCGTCCAGTTATCATGGAAGCAAACCCAATCCTCGGAATTGCGCGAGAACCACAACGCCGCGCTACCTGGCGCGCGTTCTTGCCATCCTGCCGCCGCTTCGCTGCAGCAACCCATTCCATGGCATTCATGCCGCCTTCGCTGCCACCAGACGCTCCCGCAACGCCATCAACTGGCCAAGCACACTGCCCAACCGACGCACGAAGACATCGGCGGTCATCGCCGGCGGCTCGAGTTTGGCGGTACGGGCAGAGGCCTCGTCTCGCTCGGCCACGGCCAACGTCGCCAGCCGCGCTGCTTCGACCGCCGAGGTAGCGGCCAATGCCTCGATCGCAATCAGCTCTCGAATAAGATCAGGGTCGATCGGCTGCTCCGGCTGCCGCACCGTATCCGGCCCGGGAATCGGTGCGACACTGGCAGCCGCCAGCATCGGCGTGACCGCCGTCACCGGCCTTCCATCCGCAACCGGGCGCGGGCGTGGCGGCAGCTTCTCTTCCGGTACCTGCCCGACCGCGTCGAGCGCGGCTCGAGCGCACTCAGCCGCGCCCGCACCTGTCCCGGCCGCAGCGGTGAAGCCGTCAACCAAGGCACCGAGCACCGGCGACGTTTCTGCCCTCGCATCAGCCCTTATCAGAGCGCCGGACTCGATCACCCCCGCGATTTCTCCGATACGCTGGTGGCGTTTCCGGATCTCGGAGCCATCGGGGGCCCGCAACATCAGTGTGCGGCCGAGCCGCTTCGGTCCGGCGTCATCGATCTCCGCGTGGAACACGCGTGCATAGATCCGCCGGCCGCCGAACAGCACGATCGCCTCGCCCTCGATCAGGGACGTGAGATCCTTCCAGTCCACCCGGGGAACCGAGCGCACCTCGGCGTGCCGTGCCTCGCGATAAGCGCCGTCGTTCGCTCCCTGATAGGAGGTTGCTTGCGTGACATAGGTCTGGCCGGCGGTCTTCTCGATCCACTCGCGCGTACGCCCGGAATCCTGCTGGCGCATGGCGATCGTCAGGTTGGCATTGCCGAGCAAAGAGGCCGTCTTCTCGCCGAGACGTGCCCAGATGCCGGAGACCTCCTGAAAGCCAAGAATGAAGCAGATGTTGAGCCCCCGTCCCATTGCCAGCATCCGGTCCATACCGCTGGTCGCGTAGTAGGCAACCTCATCGAGAACGACGGCAAACGGTGAGGGACCCATTCCGGGCTTGTCCTTCCCGGTGTCGTCGCCCTCCAGAGAAGCGCCGAGGAGCTGCGCCATCATCCCGCGCAAGGAGGCGACGACCAGCTTGCCAAGTGCCGCGAGGGTGGCATCCGAGTTTTCCAGGGCCGGAAGATTGACGACCAGGATGCGGCGGTTGAGGACCACGTCGCGCATATCGATGTCGCCGCACTCAGGCCGGAAGATGTGGCCGAGGCTCACGGCAAGCTGGGTGAAGGTCGGCGTGAAGTAGAACTGCGCGTACCCGTGCTGCTTGGAAGGCTCATCACCCCTCTGCTTCTCCAGGGGAAGCGTCGGATCGAACCCGGGCAGTTCTCCGAGATAGGACTTGAGCGGCCAGATGATGTCCTCGGGGATTTCGCCCTCGACATCAACCTGCCGCTCCTTGCCGGTCTCCGGGTCGCGCAGGAGCACGATCTTCTCCATCGCAAGCTTCCAGATCCAGCGGAGCTCGATCGAGAAGCGGATTACCTCGATGTTGAGTGCGACACCCTTGCGGTCGCGCAGCCAAACGAGGACCGGAGCGATCGTGCCGACCAGGGCCACTGCCCGCTCCCTGAAGACGCCGTTCGGATCGTTCACCCCCTGGTCGCCAAGCTGGCTGGCGAGGAGCTCGCGGATCGCATCGGCATTGCCGATGGCGAACGGATTGAAGCTGTGGCTGTCTTTGGCACCGCTCGCCACCATGAAGTTGAGCACCCGGACGTCGTCATTGCGGCCGAACCGGCGGGCGAGCGCCAGGACCTTGCCGAAGAGGTCGCGGTCGGCCTTGCCGTCCACCAGCACGAACCCGGAGCCCTGCGCGAGTGTATTGGCAAGCAGGCTCAGGATCGCCGTCGTCTTGCCGGCCCCGGTGGTGCCGGGAATCGCGATGTGCTGCCTGGTGTCCTCAGCCGTCAGCCAGAGCTCGTGGCCGGAGAGGCTCCAGCCGATGAAAAAGGTACCGTTGGCCCGCTTCGGCTTGCGGCTGCCGGGCGTCGGATTGCTTCGGTCGAGACAGCCTGCGGTGCGCGGCAGGCGGATTGGCAACCGCACCCTGCGGGTGAGAACCCAGAGCGCATAAAGAGCGGAGACCGGCACGGTCAGGTCGACGAGCGCCGGCTCGAAGTACGTCGCCGTCGCCAGGACCATGAGCAGCAGACCGGAAGCGGAACTGCGCAATGCCTCCCCAAGCTGCGTCGTGACCGGCCGGATATCGCGCAGACTCAGAGCGCCCGTGCGCTCGAACTGCTCCCGCGGCCCGACGATCTGGCGAGCAACCGGCATCCCTTAATTCTCGAGGCCGAATGCGTTCCGCTGAGGAGCACCGGCCGGCGGCTGGCCGGGTGCAGGCACGAGCGTGGGAGCCTGCTGCAACTGCTGAGTAAACGCCGGCGGCACTTGCGCCGACGATGACCGCGCGGGCGCGGCCGCCGCAGGCGGGTGAGCAGGGAAGGCCTGGGCGACCGGCGGGGGCGAGGAAAGGCCGGCGGATGGCAACGCGGCGGTCGCCTCGCCGTGATGCCCTCCGGCCACCCATCCGAGGAGAACGCCGCTGCCTACCAGCAGGAGCGCCATCAGCAGCTTCAGCGTAGCGCCGCCGGAACGGCGAAATGCACGCCGCTGATCAGTGCCGATCGTTTCGTCCGGCAGCGCCAGAACGGGCGCGTTGCCCACGATGACCTGGACGTTCGCTCCCTCCGGGATCTCGAAGCTCATATAACCCATCGCGACGACTCCTGCCCTGACCTCGGAGGCAGAGACTTACCGATCAAAATGCGAACGGCATCCTCGAAACCGCCGGCGATTGTCGTGAACCAACAACACGGACCAAGGAAGGACAACGACGAGCACCTGCGCCGCCGACCTGCTCGTGCTACAAGCCCGGCATGTCCGCCCTCACCAAAGTCCCCGACCGCATGACGCTTCGGGAGTTCCTCGTCTGGGATCCAGGCGATGGCCGGCGGTACGAGCTCGTGGACGGCGAGCCGCGAGTCATGGCGATCGCCCCGACCATCCACGGCTTCCTGCATGCCGAACTCGCCGCAATGATCGGCAATCACCTGCTGGAACGCAGCAGCGACTGCGAGGTCTTGGCCAATCCTGCGGTACGTCCTCGTCTGTTCGCCACCCACAACCTCAGGATCGCCGACATCGGAGTGACGTGCTCGCCCTTTCTCCCCGCGCAGCTGACCATCCCTGATCCCGTGCTGCTCATAGAGATCCTCTCGGCCAACCATCAGGCTGAAACCTGGTCAAATGTCTGGACCTACACCACCATTCCGAGCGTCCAGGAAATCCTTGTTCTGCATGCCGATCGGATCACCGCTGAACTGCTGCGGCGGACTGCCAACGGTGCGTGGCCCGAGGAACCGCAAGAAATCACCACTGGTGTGCTGGAACTGGCCAGCATCGGCTTCACTGTAGAGGTTGCCACGCTCTACGAGCGAACCGGCCTCAGTGCCTGAACCGAAGCGTCGCGCCGTACCGCCTCCAGCGCGCGCTCCACATCCGGCTTGATGAGGGGGCCGCCGGCCTCCCGCTCCGCTGCCCAGTGGTCGCGCGCGCCCGCCGCTTCGACCCGCGGATTGGGATGCAGATAGCGGCCGATTCCCTCGCTCCCGTAACCAAGCGAGTGCAGCGCGTACCAGAGACCGCGATCCACCAGCTTCAGCCACGCAAACTGCCCGGGCGCCAACACGCCCGAACGCAGTCGGGCCGCGCTCAGCAATGCCATCAGCGCGGTCGCCGTGTAGGCATGACGGCCTGCCACCGTTTGGGCCGCCTCGAACGCCGCGGAACTCCTCAGCCGGTGATCGGCCTCGGCAATGACTGCGGACGGCAGTTCCAGCGCGTGATCGGGACCGGCGGGCTGATCTCCTGCGGGTTCCGGGAACGCAGCAGACGCATGGCCGAGCAGCGCCAGCGCATCGTTTTGCCGTCCGGCGAGATGCAGCGCAAAGACGACGAACAGGTACCGGGCGACCGGCGGAGCCGCCTGTGCCCCGGTCCAGTGCGGTCCCAGTTGCGCCACCAGCGCCTTGCGGGCGTGCGCCTCGTCGAATTGGCCATGCGTGTCGAGTGCATGACATTGCACCCATTCGCCGGGTGTCAGCGCGTAGTCGGCAGGACGTGGTGCCGCAACCACCGGCGGCTGGAGACGCAGGCGCCGCCCGACGAACGCGGCGATCGCGGGAAACGATCGCGCCTGCTCGCGAATCAACCCATCGAGGTCGAACGCGCGCCGGTAGCGGGAGGGTGCTGCACGCAGAAAGCACAGCACGGCGAGGAGCGCGATGAACGCCGCCGCGGGAATCCGTAAGATCATCCCGACAGCCCGCGTCATGTCATAGAGATCCCGAAGCGTCATGCGGCTCGGATCCATCAGCGCCAGGCGATCACCGAGCCCCGGATAGCCCTCGGTGAACCGGCTGATGAGCCTGATCTGATGGCGCAACACCATCATGACGAAGGCGCAGATCGCGCCGTGATAACTGATCCAGAGCAGGTAGCCTGCGACAGCGATCCCGGCCAGGATGATCAGCAGATTGAATGCGGCATTGTCGTCGCCCGATGGCCACGAGGCACGAGGGCTCTGGTAGGGCGGCACGCTCAGCCCCTCCCCTTCCTGGCAGGCGCAGAGGCACGTGCGCCGGTAGTTTCGGGTTTCTGCATCGATTGCCGCCGCGCCAGCGCCTCAAGACGCAGCGCCTGCTTCAGCACCGCATGCAGATAGGCTTGCTCGTAGCCGGGATCGTGCGAGTGATAGTAGCCGACACCGCCCCAGAAATCCCCATTCGCCTCGTCGAGTCCCTGACGGAGGATCCAGGCGCCCGCCTCGACGTTGGCGCAGAAATTGTCGCGCAGAGCCAGGGACGTCGCGCGCTCCGTCGCATGCCAGTGCGACGCCAGCGCCGGAACCCAGATCTGGTTGACCTGCATCGGACCGATATCGACAGTGCCATTGGTGTTGTGGCTTACCGCTCCGAGCGAGCCGCCCTCGACGTTGAGGAGGATCAGCAGCACGGCCGGGGGTTCGCTGTAGAGGTTGGCTGCGGCAAGGATGCAAGCGCGGATCATTGTCGCAGTTGGCGCAGCGGTTGCAGCCACCGCCGGGCCGAGCATCAAAAGCAGAGCAAGCGCGGCCTGGCCCAGGTGAGCCTTCCTCATGCCCGCGGCTCTTCGCCTCGGTGGAGTCCGATGGCCTTCTCGCGGCGGATGCGACTGGTCGCGGCTGACCACAGCCTATTCAAATCGCTGACGACGACTGCTTCCGGCCGCGCTACCTGGTTGATCGCCTCCATCGCAGCCAGCATCACGGTCGCGAAGGTTCCGGCGCCGATCCTGCCGAGGCGATAACCGAGCAGTGCTTTGGCATCGCGGACGATCTCCACCGCAAACCCCTTGCCGGTCGCTTCCCGCCACACCGCCTCGCCGGCGACGACGAGCGCCGGCAGAAAGCCGGAAGCTTCCGCCGCCGTTTCCGCATCCACCGTAAGCCACGCGCCATTCGCCGGATCGCGATAGCAGAGGGGCCGCCCGGTGCGCTCCAGCAGCACCCGCATCGTCCGCGCCACCGCATCGACGCTGACTTCGCTCATGCCAGCCTCCGCCGGCGCCAGGCGGGAACGGCAGTGCGCACCGGACCGACGAGCCAGCGCCGGATCAGCCGCAGCATCGCCGGCAGAGTCATGCCGGCAAACGAAATAGCCGAGAAGAACGCGACGCCGACGATCGCGATGTCGAGCGTCGTCCAGCTCCAATAGACCGCAGCGCTTAGGATGGGCAGGCAGGCGCGCGCGTCCAGCATGAAGAGACGCACGGGCTGCCCGGTATTGCGCCACATCCCTCAGCACCGCCGGCGCGTGGCCACAACGCGCGCGAGGCGATTCTGCACTGCGTTGAGGCCGCCCGTTAAGCCGCATGGCCAATGCCCGGAGAACCGAAACACGATCATTCCCCCCTGCCCTTCAGCCAACTTCCCGCAGCTCGAAGGCTGCCGTCTCTTGGGAAATCCGCCCCTCCTCGAGGGCCCGCGCGATCGCCACCCGATAGGATTGCCCCTGCTCTTCCACGGCAGACCGGGTCAGTGACGGCCATTCGGCCGGATCCGCGCGCAACAGCTCGGAGCGCAAGGCGGCATCGAAGACCAGGAACTCCCTGAGCGCAGTGCGCCTGCCGCCGGTCGATCGGGCCAGGCGCTGATTGATGATCAGCCGGAGCGATTGGGCGACCGCCGAGATCAGGTTCTCGCGCTCGCCTGGAGGGCAGAGGCTCGCGATCCGCTGCATCGTCAGGGCCACGCCGTTGGCATGGATCGTGGTGGTGACGACATGGCCGGAGATCGCTGCCTGAATCGCCGCCACCATCGTCTCGCTGTCGCGGCACTCGCCGACGATGACGTCCGTCGGCTCGCGGCGCATCGCCCCGCGTACGAAGGCCGCAAAGGTTGGCAGGTCGCGCGGGATCTCGGTCTGGTTGATCGTCGAACAGGGACCGCGCAGCCGCTCCAGCAGGAACTCGACCGGGCCGGCCCCCTCGAGGATGTTGTAATGCCCGTCGGGGTCCATGACCTTGGCGAGCGTCATGCCGGCAATCAGGGTCGATTTGCCCGAGCCGGTTGCCCCGCTGACGATGACGATTCCCTGCCGCGGCCGGTAGGCATTAAGGATTTCCGGCTCGACATTCTGCTGCTCGAGCGGGGGCGGCATGTCCGGGATCGGACGCAGCACGATGTTGCCGCCATCGCGGCGGGAGGTCCGCGTCGGTGTCACGTTGAGGCGGAACCGGAGCCGGGTGGAGCGGTCGATCTGGATCGCATAGGCGGTGTCGAAATCGTTGCCGCCCTGCAGCCGGGCCATCCCGTCGGCGCCATAGAGATGATTGACGATGTGACTGAAATCGAGCTCGTCGGTCGGGGTTGCGGTCACGCGGTAGTTGCGGCCGTGGATGCTCACCCACACCGGATGCCCGGTCTGGAAGGCAATGCGGGATGCGTCCTGCCGGAAGGCCCACGTCAACAAGGAATCAAGTCCCGGCGCGCTCTTGCGCGGATCGACCACCCAGCGAAGCCCGGGCTTCTCCGCATCAGGCCAGACGACCCGAGGCAAGAAGGGGGCATCCGGCAGGGAGGTGACGGCGACGGGGGAGAGGCTATCCAGCATCGGGATCAGGCTTCCCGCCGGATTGGCCCGCGCTTCGCTCCGGGTTGCGGTTTTGCTCACCTTCAGCGAAGCCGCCGTTGATCCTCGCCAAAGGAGGGTCGAGAGAGATCAGACTCCACCTGACGGCGGAACTCGCGGCGTCCGGCGAGACCTGTGCGACAACGTGATCAGCGGTGCCTGCCGGATAGCTCCTCAACGCGGCGTGGGAATATCCCACACCCATCGTGCGCCGGTCGCCGGCGTATAACGGGCGAGGAGCAAATCGGGTCATTGCGGGCAGCCGGCGCGCGGCGACCAGCGGCGCGGATTGCTCTCGAGGCCGCGCTGCGCAGTGATGCGGATCGTCCGGTCGTTGACATGCAGGCTGTCGCCGCCACCATCGACGGCACGAGTCCGGAATGCCACGACCGGCGCTTCGACGAGACCGGCACGCAACAGCACACGGTAGCGGGCCATGCCAATGATGTCGCGCTCGAGCCGCCCGAGATCGTCGAGGAAAATCTCGTCCGCCTGCTTCTCGCCGGCCGCCCATCCGTCGGCCACCCACTTGTTCCAGTACGCGACTTCCTGTGCCGTGTGCGGCAAACCCGCGTCGGTCGGCCGCATCGGCTTCGCCCAGACCCGCACGAGATAGGCGCGCCAGTTGGGCGGTGCGGAAGCAAGCTCCGCGTTGCGGGTGATCTGGTAGATGCACGAAGTCTCGCGCGCGACCTGGCCGCCGTCGGCAAGCGCGAATGCCATCTCTGCGGCGGTGACAACCGGCGGGCGAAGGAGGGTCTGGCCGGAACCGACCGGCAGCACTAGCGGCGAGAAATCGAACGTCCGGTCGAGTTCCGACCGGTAGCGCCGCAGCATCTCGTTGATCGCGAAGCTCTCGGCAGCCAGACCACCTTGCGCGCCATAGGTCAGCGCAGCCATACGCAGCTGATCGGCCCGCCCGGGCTTCAGGCCGTTCTCCTTCTCGTTGCCGGGACGCGTCGCCTGAAGCTCTTCGAGTGAGGGCGGTGGCTCAGTGCCAACAACTCCGGGATTCTCGGATGAGCCGGTGATCGGATTGTTCAGCGGATTGCCCAAGGCCGGCAGGTTCTGCTCGATCTGCCCGGGTGACGGTTCCGGCGGCACCTGCGGCGATGTCAGAAGACCTTGTGCTGAAGCCGGCAGCGCCCCTGCCAACCGGGCCAGCAGGAGCATGGTGATGAGAAGACCCGCGAATTTATCCATGGTCGATCACCAGGACCGCATGATGCAGCGGATCGACTTCGACCGTCGCCTGCTTGCCCGCCCGATCGCCCAGGGCTTTGAACACCTGCCAGGCGGGAACAGAAGACATGCTGACGGCGACGATGATCGGCTTCGCCTGCGGCGGCCTGGTGACGTAGAAGGTGTAGCCGATGCTTTGCGCGAGTATGGCGACTGCGTTATCGACCGGCCCGTTCCATCGAAACGAGACGATGCGTTCCAATGGTGCCGGAAGCACCGGGTTGGCCGTCACGGTCCCAGGCCCGATCCGGCCGAGTTCCGCCATCTCCGCATCCACCCGCTGCATGCTCCATTGCAAGGCAGCCTCTGGGTTCGGCATCCCCGCCGTGGCAACGGAGGTCGGAACGGGGTGAACCGCCGCACAACCAGCCAGCAATCCGGCACAGAGCAAGCCGGCAGGGAACGGGATCCGCATCTCACCGCTCCACGCGGCACTCACGCGCCGCAGCCTGAGAGAGCACCGCCGCCGACCGCCGCCCCGCCACTTGCAGAGTACCCCAGCCGAACCGGGAAGAATCCGCAGTGGGCGCCCCGATCTCGCGCAGCCCCCGCACGCGCCAAGCCTGTCGGGGACCATCGTGCGTGCGCGCGATCTTGAACGGCACGACGATCGATGCACCAAGCTGCAACTTGAAATGGCACATGCTCTCCTCCATCGGAGGCCAGCCTGTGCCCTGCATTTGCGAACGGGAGGCACAATCCTGGACGCTGTGCACAGCGACGTTCCGCCTTTGGACTCGACGGGAGGGCCGGACCGAATCGGGACAGCACGTGTGGATCGCGGTTCGAGGGGAACGGCACGATCCCGTCACGAGTTCGCAGCGCCTCTGCAAGCTGATGAGCCTGGGTGGGGCCTCCGGAAGGAGACGATCCGCCAGGTCCCGTGTCTTGCCGGGTAGCGCGCAACGTCCGATCGTTCCGCCTATCTGCATGTATTCGGAAACCGCATCAGGGGTGCGTCACTCCGCGGCCAGCGGCAGCGCCTCGCCCGCGGCTTCCTCGTGAGGCCTGAGGAAGAGGCCCAACCCCCTTCCCTCGATCAGCTCGCTTGCCAGCTCGTCGATCACGCCCGCCTCGACGAGCTCCGCAGCGTCGCCCTTCTTCAATCGGGTCCTGGTTCGCCGTTCGATCTCGCCGGTTGCCGAACCGTTCGGGAACACCTTGGCAAGACGCCGCAGGCCCTCGGAGAACCCGACCCGGTCATAGAGCCGATTGCGCAGGCTGGTATCGGCCGGCGTCGTGGAAAGCGCCCAAAGTTCGACCGGGCCCAAGGAGTTGACCAGGAACTGCTCGTAGTGCTCCTGCTCGGCCCGGAAGATCGCGAGAAACGGCGCGCCGTCCCCTCGCGGCCCGGTCAGGCGGTGGCGGACGATCTTGCTGGAAGCATCGGTCAGGCCGAAACGCTCGATGATCAGCTCGCGCTCGCGCTGATCGTCAGCGCCGAGCACGAACCGCCCGGTCGATTGCGCGATCACCCCATCGCCCATGTCGGAGAGGCGCTGGCTGGTGAAGCCGAGCTGGACGTTGTGCTTGCGCCCCTCGCGCACATCGAGCTCGGCCTGTGCGCGGACCAGCGCGCTCCCCTCGGTGCGGTGCCACTCGTCGTAATCGAGCCGCTTGACGGTCTCGTAGACCTCGGTGAAGCGCCGGCGGTGATAGTCCTTCACCCGCTCCGGCACGAAGGCGAGATACTCCGGATGCAGGAAGAAATTGCGCGCCAGGATGTGCCGCGCCAGCAGATACATCATCTCGGTCTGCCGGCTGGCGGCCGCAGATCCGGTCGGCGCGACGTGCTGCAGATCGAGAACGATGATCCGCGCCGGCCCAAAATCGAGCTTGCTCGGGGCGTTCAGTGTCGGAAAGCGGCGGATCAGGTCGGCGATGTAGCGCTCGAAGACCTGCGCCGCCTTCTCACTCGTCTCGGCGATCGTGAGGCGGTCGAACATGTCCCGCACCTGATCGCTCCGGACCGCGCCGATCAGGTCTTCGAGAATTGGCACCGCGTGACGTTGCGCCCGCTCGGCCAGGAGATACTCGCCCGCGTCGCAGAGCGCATCGACCACATCGCGCCAGTAGGGTGCCTCATGGTGCAGGCGGATGCCCAGGCGCTCGATCGCGCGGTCGACCTCCGGCTCCACGCCGGGCCGGTAGTGCTTTGCGCCGCCGCCAGCCTCGGTGCAGAGGCGATACGCCTCATCGATGACCAGGGCGATCAGCTGCGTCATACCCTCGAAGGGCGTCGAGACATCGGGCGGCAGCGTCGCCAGCGCGAGGAAGTTCTGGATGAAGGCCCGCTCGAGCGGCAACGGGTACTCGCAGCCGACCTGGAGGTCGAAGATGTTGACCTCGTGTCCCGGCGCGAATTGCAGGGAGGTGAAAATCGCCTCGTGCCGACGCTTAGGTCCGAGCGCTTCCTGCATCAGTCGCACGAACCCCTCGGCACTGCGGCCGATGTCCGCCTTGCCGATCAATGGCAGCCTCGCGCCACCGCTCCCCATCACGGCGGGGCTGAGACAGAGGCCGATATTGATGGTGTTCGCCAGCACCGATTTGCCGGCACCGGGGGGTGCTACAAAAATATCCACCACCAGCGGCCGCTTCCGGCCGCCCGCAGGGTCGTACGGCCAGATGCCGCCGTCGGGGCGGCGGAACAGCACGCTCCCCGCCTCCCAGGGAGAAGCAGTGCGGTTCCAGGGCAACATGCAGAGTGCATCGCCGAGCAGCGCGAGCGACGGATTGGCGGTCGAGGCCAGGGCCAGTCCGGGTGCCGAGCTCATCACGCCCTCCAGGGGATCGCCGATCACCATTGTCGTCTTCGCATTGCCCCAGCCCTCGATCCGCTGCGAGAGCGTGGAAACTCGCCGCCGCAGCCTCGCCGCCTGCTCCACCGGGGCCCAGGTCGCGAAGCTCGCCCTGAGCCGAACGCTGATGTGGTTGTCCTTCTGCCGCGCCTCGCGGATGAACGCGAAGGCACGCCGCAGATCCGCATTGCCGGGGAACATCGAAAGGAAGCTCGCGCCGACGTCCTTGACCTGCATCGCCGAGGGGCCGCAGCCTTCGAGCACGACCGAGGCGCGCCACGGAATGCGGTCCTGGCCAAGCATGGCGGCGAGCTCGACGAAGGGCCGCGGATCCTCCGGCCCGATGTCCAGATCGAGCGGTGCGTACGCGTTCTCCCCGAAGTCCACCCGCTGGCCGCCATGCGTCACCGCGTCCGCGTAGAAGAGCTGGTCGCGGATCGGCGGCCAGAGCAGACAGTCCGGCTTCGGCTTGCGCACATCCTCCTCGGGACAGCGTGGCATTACCCGATCGCCCGGCAGGCTCGGCAGCCATTCGGAGCCGGCCATCTCGCGATACATCGCCTTGCGTGTGACCCTGAGCGCCTCGTGCGGCTCGACCGGCGAGGCACTGACATGGTGCGCCCGGAGCGCAGAGAGCACGCGTGAGGCGAATGCCGCGTGCCGTGCCGCCATGACTTCGCTCCTGAGATAGACGCGCTGCGTCTCGCCGAGGACACCGGTTGCGCCCGCATTCGTTGCGTACTCGGCCTTGAGCTGCTTGCGTTCCTCCCTGGTCAGCACGGAGGTCCGCGTCCACAGGATGAAATACGCCGCCTCCCAGCGCATCAGCTTCGGCCACAGCCGTGCCCGCTCATCGAGGATATCGCCGAGATCGAGGCCGGCCGCATGCGCGATGGTCCGGCAGGAAGCGAGGTTGACGCGCTCGATTTCTACGAGAGCCGCGTCCGGGTCGGAAATATACCATCCCACGATGGCATGCCCGGGGGACTCCAGCGCACCGGAGAGATCGAGCCGCATCGCCTCGGTGATCTGATCGAAATCCTTGCGCTCGGCCATCCGCTGCATGCCATCGACGCGGAGCCAGGAGACATAGTGCCCGCTCCTGGTGACGAAGGCGTCACCATGGGCGGTCTCCAGCTCGCAATAGGCCTCCAACGGCTGCTTCAGCATCAGCGACAGGCTTGCGAACATCCTGGCGAGCGCCGCAAACATCAGCCGTTCCCTCTGTCTGACGCCGACAGGCGAGGTACCGCACTCGCGGCGGCCTTCCGCCATCCGTCCACGATCTCCGGATAGATGTCGCTTTCACCGGCGAAAAAGCGCCCCCGCGGCAGTAGCCTGACCCCGCCCAGATTCCGCCACCGCACGCCATATGCCGATGGCGACAGGCGCACGAGAGCGTCGGCCGGATCGCCTGGGCCCGCGCTGCCGAGCCGAGTCGCGGCGACTTCGGAACGTCCGAGCAGCGCCTGCTGCGCATGCCAGAGAACGGGGCGATCCTCCGTGTCCAGGAGTGGCGACACTTCAACGTGCAGCGTCTCACCGAGCGCCCTGAGACGGCAGTGCATCTCTCGCACCAGACAATTGAGTACCGGCTGGCTCATCTCGGGCAGCCAGATCAGCAGCGCCTCGTCATCGATGCGCGGCCGGTCGAGATGCCGCACCAGGTGACAGAGCGCGCAGCTCGGGACCTCGTCAGGGTCGCCCGAGAGACCGGCCGGCTCGGTTCCGATTACCCCGCCGCAGAACCGGCAATGAGCCGTCTCGCCAGCTCCCGCACCGGACGCACCATCATGCGTGCCGGCAACTCTCGCAGCGACGGAGAAGATGAGAGGCAGCATCATCATCGCGGAAGACCGGCCATCACAAGCAAACCGGCCGAGAACGAGAGCAGAGCTGCTGCGGCACACCAAGCGAATGGTGCAGTGCTCTGAGGCGCAGTTGCATCAAGGCTGCCCTGCAGGAAAATGAGCCTGCGGCCGGTTTTCTGCCCGCAGCCGCAGGCCATGTCAGGATCAGCCGCCGCCCGTACCGCCGCTGCCGAACGTCACCATGCCCGGCGTCGTGCTGATCGTGGCGTTGCCGCCCGAGGCCGAGATCGCGGCCTTGTTGATCCACACCCCCGCGGTCGCCAGCAGCCCGCAGAGCACCAGCCCAGCGACGCCGCGCCCGACATGGCCGCTCTCGCGGTTCTGCGGCTGGCGGGACTGCCATAGCGCCCACACCCCGAAGATGAAGCAGACGGCGGCGGCGAGATAGCAGGCCATGCCGAACGCGGTGCTGCCGGAGTTGAGTGCTTCGCTCGACATCGTGTTGAGCTGCGCACCGATGCTTCCGCTTGGGGACGTCGCCTGCGCCAACGCATGGTCAACGAAGACGCACATCATGGCCAGGCTTAGCGAGACGACCGCGAGCCCCCTTCCCCGCAGATCCGCGGCCCAGAGCCTGCTACGAAGAACCGCCCGGCAACGCATGCACGCGCCTCCCGGCGGATTGCTGTGCAAAAGCTTCACGCGTGTCACTCCTGTTCCGAGGGAACAGCCCCTCGCGAACAAACCTGATCGGGGAAGTTGCGAACGGAGGCGGGAATAATCCGGCTTACCCGCCCGTCTGGAAGAATGCGGCAATACCGTTGGCGATCGTCACGATGTTGATGCAGAGCACCCCGAACACGAACTGGATGCCGCACGAGGTCGGTGAGCCGTTGATGCGCCCGATGATGATGCCCCGCCAGCGTATGATCGCCCAGAACACAGAGGCAGCCCCGAAGGCCTCGAAGAAATACTGGAACAGCGTCACGACATTGACGACCGTGGCTTCCGGGGTGGTCCCCAGCAAATTGCCTGCGTTCGGCGGGGTCGTCGGCGCGTAGCTGGTCAGCCCGACCACCAGAGCGGTGCCGGCGCTGACATCCGCCATCGTCAGGAACTTCGGGAAGCTCGCGAAAACCCCGCTCAGGATCAGCGACACCCACGGCACCCAGGGCCGGTGAAGGTGGTGGTGATGATAGCGGGAGTGCGGCTCGGACCACGTCCACAGGGTCCAGACGAAAAAGAAGAAACACATGCACGCGGCGAGATAGCAGAACGTCGGCAGCAGCACGGCGATGCCGTCGGCAATCGCCGTCGCCAGATCGACCAGTCCCTGCATGACGGGCTCCCGGCGCTAGCGGATCGTGCCGTGCTCCGTCGTCACCACCCAGGCCGTGCCCTGCTGTGAGACGGAAACGACGCGCCCATAGCCCGGGATCGTGTCACCGACCTGGACCTCGAGCTGCGCCCCCTCACCACCGCTCTTGTCGATCTCGGCCAGCATGGCGAGGCCGGGCGAAGCCGCCTGCAACCGATAGCGAACCCGGGCTGCAGAAGAGTTGCCCGCCGGCGGCGCACCCCCTTGCGCGGCGTGTGGCGGAGACGGCGATGCCGTCACAGCTGCAACGTCCGAAGCGGGAGGCGACGGCGGCCGGCCCGCCGCGGCGGCAGCGGCGATGCCGCTCTCGGCCTCCACCAACGCCAGCCGCCGCTCGAAATCCACGAGCTTCGCATTCGTGCCGGTGGAGAGCTTGCCAACCTGCGCTCGGAGATCCGCCACGGCGGTCCGTTCGGCGCGCACCATCGCCGCGATCTCTGTCACGACCTCGAGCACCTTCACCTGTTCCACCGGCGTCATCGGCGCCGCCTGCAACTTTGCGGCGACCGCAACCGGATCGAGAGCACCGGCGATGGGCGGATGGGCAAGTAGAGGATGCGGATGTTGCGGCAATGCCGATGCGGCAAGCGGCGCCACGCTCGCCACAGTCATCGGATGGCCCAGCGCCGCCAGGCGGGTGCTGCCGGCTGCAGCGGATCCTGATCCGGAACTGGGCTCAACCGCTTTCGCCGCCGTCACTTGCCCGCTGGCACGCGGGGGAGCGGCAGCCGGTGGAGACCCCTGCGGTGGCGCGAGGGACGCCGTAAGGGCCGCGCCGGGCTCGTGCGGCACATAGCCCGGCGGCGGCCCGGAGGCCGCCTGTGGTGCCACCGGAGCGGCCGCGGGATGGCCGCCGGAAGGTGACGGTCCACCCCCTTGCGCGCCGGCGAGTTGTCCGACGGTGGGGTGCCTGATGGGCGCCGCGCCGGCCGAGCGGAGCGTGCTGCCCCGGTTCGGTATGGCGGGCGAAGCCCCGCCGAAAGCGCCAGCCTGCCGGCCGAGCAGCATCAACTGCGCCAACTGCTCGCTCGCCGGTTGCGGATGAAACGCGGGCTGCACCACCGATGCCGGCTGAGGCGGCAAATTCACGTTCGCCAACGATGCGGCCGGAGAGAACGGCGGATACTTCACCAGACCAGCCCGCACCTCGAGGTTGCGGACAGCCGACACCATCCCGGAGGGCACAGGGACCACGTGGTTGTAAGGCGAAACGACGAACGCGCCTGTTGCCGCTACCACGAGGACCAGCACGGCGACACTCATGAGCAGCCGCTGCCGGCGCCGCAGGCGCGCGGGCGCGCCCGGCTCCACCAGGCGGCGTACCGTGCGCAGTGCCTCCGCGCCGGTGGCAGCGATCGTTTCGGGGTCGGGCTCTCCGGGCAGGCGCGCGGTCGGCAGAGACTTTCCCTCCGTGGTCAAACCGAGCCGTGCTTGGCTTTCCGCTCGCAGCGATGCCGTCTCGGGGACCGACACTCTTTCCCCGCCCGGCTCGCCGCGCATTGCCGCACTGTGCAAGGCCGCACTGGGCAGAGCCTCCCCGTCCGTAAACGTGCCATCCGGAATGATGTGCGTATCCATGGCCGCCTCATCCAAATCTCGCGTCAAGAGAGACCATCTCCCCGCGGCCTGCGAATGGCACGCGGTGTCTGCAACGCGCGCAAGATTCACCTGGCCGGCACCTTCACGGCGGAGAGGAACATCACGCCAACACCGACATTGGCCGCGAGCGTCACCGTCGGTCCCTTCGGCGCAGCCTGGTTGAGTGTGTTGGCCACCTGCCCCGCCGCGACACCCGCAGCAACCCCGAGCTGCTGGTCCAGATTGAGATGCGTCGCTGCCGTCGCACCGCCGAACGGGCTCAGCACCGAGACGGTGTTCGATGTCGCCGCCAGTGCCTGGCCGAGACCCTCGACGAACGCCGCCGCCGCAGGAAGAATGAAGCGCGCCAGATAGTGCTCATCGACACCGGACGCGACCGCCGCTTCCATGGTGTCCGGCGCGATCACCACGCCATCGCAGCCGACCGACTGCCCGTCATGCACGATCGTGCTGATGTGGATCACCAGCCGGTCTCCCTGGCGGTCGAAGCTGCCGATCATCCGGTCACCCGCGATCGGCCCGCTGTCAGCCTGCAGGATCACCGGGCTTGCCTGGTCGGAAGAAAGCGCCAGCACGGGATGCGCGTAGACGCCTCGTCCGGCCGGAATCAGCACCCGCTCTGCCAAGGCCACAGGCGCCGGCGCCGGAATCGGCAGAGGCCTCCCGGCGCGCGCTGCCGGTGTTGCAAACCCCGCTCCACCATTCCCGACAGCCCCATTTCCGTTGCCTTGATTGCTGTCCGGCAGCACGACCTCGGTATCAGGTGGGCGAACGCTGTAGGCATCGAAGATGTTGCCGATCTCGCTCCCTTCGAGCGTCGTCTGCGGATCGCTCACCCGCGTCATTCTGAGCGGCGACGGATCGGGAGCGGGCACCCGTGCCGGCTGTACCTCTGCCGGGAAAACCGGGGTCGCAACCCGCACCACTTGCGGCGCGGGCCGCGTCACGAAACGCGGCCGCGGCGGCGGTGCCGGATGCGGCGACGCCTGTTGAGGAACCGGCAAGGCCGCCACCACCGGCACGCTCGGCGCGATCGGCGGCGTGTAGGAAACGCCGGCAACCATCGCCTGCGCCGCGCCGTGTGTCTCTGCCTGATGCGCCAGCGCATTCTGCTCCGGCGTGCTGTGCAAGCCGCCCGGAAGCGGATCGACGGCCTTCATGCGGGTATCGGAACTCAAGGACACGGCTCGCGGCCCGCTCATTGCAACCGTCACAATGAAAGCCGCGACGATCGCCGCGACACCGGCGATCACCGCCAGCCGGCGTGGGCCCGCGCGGCCGGCACCGCCGGACAACGCCCCCAAGCCTCGCTTCGGCAGACCGCACCGGAGCTTCCCTAACCATGCTGCGCCGGACATCAGGGCTGCTCCTTCAGTTCGGCCGAGACGGTGCGGCCATTGACAGACAGCAGAACGACGGGCGTGTCCGGAACGGCGTAGACGGTCATCCCCGCCTCCGATTCCGAGGCCGTCCATTCCGGCGAAAGCAGCGTGTATTGCGTGCGCAGATAGAGGTGCGATCCGAGCCGCCACGCGTGCAGGCCGTCCGGCGGGACCCCTTCGACGGCAAGCGGAACGGCGTCCGCCGGCGGCACTCCTTCCAGCATGCCGGTGAGGAACGGAGCCCCGGTGTCCGGCGCGCCCGGTTCCGTCACCACCGCGACCTTCGCGTTCGGGCCACGTTCGGCGACGTGGATCGAGAGATCCGCATCATATCGCCCGCCACCCGATACCAGCAGGAACGTCAGCGGCTTCGGCGCACCTTCGAGGCTGACCACCAGGCCGCCGCGCGGCGCCAGCGACATCGGTGTGATCTCGAGCACGTTCGAGCCCTTGGTCGGGGTGCAGACGAAGAAGCCGACCGCCACCGCGGACGGCCCGCCCCGGCTGGTCGGCGCATTGCAGCTCGCACCACCGGAAGCTGCCGCAGGATCGGAGTTGGTATCCCATGCGACCGGCCAGGGCGCGCCGGTCGCATCGAAGAAGCTCACCGCAGTCGGATAGCCCTTGACCGTGCTGATGATGCTGATCGCCCCACCAGGCGCAAACGAGACGTTGACCTGCCGGCTCAGCGGTACGGCCGTTTCAGTCGCCCCCTGCTCCTCCGCCCGCTTTGTGGCTTTGTACCGATGCGCCAGCTCCTCGATCATCTGCGGCGTCAGCGGAATCACATTCTGTCCTGCCCGCTGCGCGGAGGGTGCGCCGGCCGCGCCGACGCCCGCGGTCTGCGCCCATGACGGTGAACCGGCCAACAGTGCGGTCAGGCCCACCATTGCTCCGAAGGCACACTTCGCACCGCCGAGCCCGCCACGCACGTTCATTGCGATACCCCCGCCGTCCCTCACTGCGGCGCCGCGACGAGCTGGTCGATCGCCAGCCCATCGGGATGGTCATCGCTGTTGATGCGAATGACGAGTGCGGTGACCATCAGCCGGTTGGTGCTCGTCTGATTGACGTTCTCGCAGGTCTCGGCGATCGGCACTTGCACCTGGTAGGCCAGCGCCCCTCGTACATAGCTCGTCTGACGGATCAGCGCCGCGCGCTCCGTCTGCGCATGACAGAGCAGGCGCGCCCGCTTCAGCTCCTCGAAATTGCCCGAGGCGATGAACGAGCGCGCGAAGGTGTTCCAGCCATGCACGGTGAAGTGCCGGCTCGCCGTGTTGAGCTCGGCTGGATAATTGTAATAATCGATATTGTAAGGTGCAAGGATCGCCTTGACGGTCCATTCCAGCAGTTCGGTGTCATCGACGATCGGACTGTCGAGCGCCACCACCGGCCGCGGCATGTCCTTCCCATCGGTGAAGAAGTAGCGCGGCGGTACGGGGTGCGTCCAAACCCACGCATCATGCGCGAGAGAAATCGCCAGCAGCACTCCCATACCGAGCGTCAGGGCGAGGCAGCGGCTGACCAGCGCGCCCTGGAAATCGGGATCCGACAGACGGCGTGTCACGGCAGCGGCCTGGTTGCGCATGCGCATTGCCTCGAAGCCTCGTCAGGCTGAGACGGTCGCGCCTCCGCCCGCGAACGGTGAACAACATCACGACCGTTACGGCGTCTTCCGCAGCGCAGCCTCGACCCTGTTCGAGACACGGTCTCAGCCAGAACTGCGATGATGCGGCGGCACGTCTCATTCGAGCCTCACCGGCTATGGCTGCAAGCAAATCGGCGCGAGCGAAGCTTGCCCTTCGATGTTGCCTTTCCGCTTGTTCAGGGAGAGGCCGTCATGCCCCCATGCAGAAACCGCGGGCGCCCGGAGCTTCGAGGCGGCGCCCTCCCGGACGCCGCCTCGATCACAATCCTCATGAGGTTGCTGCGCGGTTCGTAGGACTCGCGCCGACGCCGAACCGAGGCAAAGTGCGTCGAACGAAGATCTCTCTTGTGAACCCAGAACCACTTACGGAGTCCCGAACCCTTGTCACCCGGGCCCATCGACTCGCGCAGTACGTAGCCCGATTCCTCCCGTGTCGCCCGCGCCACCTTCTCGTTGAACTCCAGCCTCAACTTGCTCCGATCCGGGTCCACAGGAACCCTCACATTGGAGCGGAACGTGCGCAGCGTCGCGGGGCTCACCCCAAAACGCCTCGCCACTTCCTTCCAGTGCACGCCGGCGAAGAAAAGCATTCCGCAGGCATAAACCGCGACCTCATAGGTCTGCCGCCGCTTCAAACGACGGAACCACGTGAGATCCCCGCTCAGATCAACCTCCTCCACCGTCCTGGGGATCGGCGGAAGCTGCGGCGAGGGCGGCGCAATCGGCGGTGAAGTAGCAACATCTCTTTTCGGACCCGGCGCTCTTCCGCCCACCACATCCAGCAGAGGCAACTCGCGCTGGCCCGCGGCACGGGCAATTTGGGCGAAGGGCCCCCGACGACACCGGCTGGCCATTATCGGTGCTGGCGCTTGCGCAGTCTCCGCGGGAGTACTCGCAACGCCCGGCCAGTCCGCCTCGCCGGGAATGGCTGCACCGCCGGCTGATGCACGGCCCACGACCGGCAACCCAGCCGGCGGTGAGAGCGGGACTGGCAGCGCCGCCGGCGGAATGGCTCGGGTCGCCATGGTACCCGTTGGCACGGACTCCGGGGCCGGCGACGGCGCGCCCGGTAACGCTACAACAGCAGTGGTCGCGCGAACCGCATCGGAATCGCTGCCAGTGCGAACACGAGACGGCCCTGCCGCGCGGCCACATGAGGCCTCCCGGCTGAGCAGCAATCTCCAAGGCTCGCGATTCAACCCGAGACCCGGTTCCGGATCTCGCAAACTCTCCGGATCCGGCTTGTGCAAAAGCCACCGTTCCGGTGCCGGAACACCCGTACGCCACGCCTTCCCACGCACGGCACCAACGGTCCGGCCGAGCACCCGGCCGATGACCTTGCAATGAACTCCGGCCAGCCGCCAGATAATCAGCAGCGTCGTCTCGGCGACCGACCACCGGTGGTGCCCGGCCTTGCGCAACGGCCGGTCATGCGGCGTCGGCAGGCCAAGACGCACCAAGTGATCGTGGAGAGCCGCCCGCGTCAGCCGCAAATAACCGCAGAGTGCGTCGATGCCTTGCCCTGCGGCCACCATTCCCGAGAGCAATCGGTCGAAGGAGTGAACGCCCGCCGGGGCGAGCGCGTGCAACGGCTTGAGAAGCCCAGAAAACCGGGCCTTCCGTGGAGACGATCCTGCTCCTACCGCCGCCGACACCATCCTCCTCCGGCCTTGCGACCAGAGGACGCTAAATCACCTTCTACATGTAAGTCAACAAAAAAAAGTCACAGTAGATTCGCATCCTGAAGAGCTACTCCGCTCGGCAAGATCGGCGCCCAAAGCTGACACGGCCAAGAGGAAGAAGTACAATTCCCCCTTTCTCTAACCGAGCAGTTGTCGCAGAGAATCAAGAATCCCAAGCTCAGTCAAGAACTCAGCCTCCTTCCTGCTGCGCCGCTTCTCTTGCTCGATCCTCTCTTCAATCGCTGTCGACAGCCGATCAAGCAGACTTTTGAGATCTCGAACATCAGTCCGTGCCAGCGCCTGAACCGGCTTTCCCGGGAGGAGTTCGCGCGGGTCTAAATCCAGAACGTTCGCCATTTTCACCAATGTTCCGACCGTAATATTTGTGGTGCCTTGCTCAAGCTCGAAAATATATGATTGCTTGACCCCAGCCCGCTCACCGAGCTGAGTCTGCGTCAGCCCTGAATTTTTGCGGGCGTCGAACAACCTTCTTGCGATGCCCTTCAAGTACTTGTCGATCTCTTCCTGAAACTCCCCGTCCGTTCTGGACTGTTTCGCCATCCCAGCCGCCCCTCCCGTGATCCCATCCGGCGATGCACACACCTCGATCGGACGAGTCCCCAACCGCCCCTCTGGCCCGCAGGGCCTACCCAATATTTGACTCGTTTCGCAATCCCCGTTCGCACCGACCCCTGCGAATCAGTCGAACCGGATTCGAGAGGGGATCAACCGATGCGCCCAATCCGCTTCGCGCTCATGATCGCCCTGGTCGCGACATCCACCGCCCGTGCTGACTTCGTTCTTCTTCCCGGAGCCAAGCCCTCCCGCCCGACCGCTCCCGTTTCTCGACCCGAACCTGGACCGGTCCAGCTGCACCTTCCCCTTCCGCCTCTACCCCCGCCGGCGATGAGCGGGGAGATCGCCTTCGGGTTCGGCAACCAAGTTCCCCTCTCCTTCGCCTGCCGGCAGATCGTCCCGCAAAACGTCAAGGTCATCTACGGCCCAGGCGTCAACCCTAGCACTATCGTCAGCTGGGAAGGCGGGAAAACCTGGGACCACACGCTGCGCAATGCGGTTGCCCCGCTCGGCCTGCACCTCGTGTTGACCCCGACAACGGTCGAGATTCGCGAATAGCCCCATTCGCATTTTGTCCGGCGAAGCTCTCCCCGCGACCTGTGGAGCCCGCCCCATGCTCAGCCTGGAACAGAACGCCGTGACAGAATGGCTGGCCGAGCTTCGTCCGCCCGCCACAAAGAACACTTGGCCACCCGCAGTGAGGCCGCTCGAGACCGCCGCGGAAGCCGCCCTGCTTCTGGAAGAGCTCGGTACGCAACTCGACCATGTCCGGCAACTCGATGCCGGTTCCCTCGCGAGCGCGATACGGTCCGATCCGCTCCGAGGCGACCTCCAGGCGATCCTCGCCCAAACGGGCGCGGCCCGGACGATGCGGCTGCTCCACTGGCTCGCCGAGGACAATCTTCCGAACTCCCGTGCCCTCGCGGTCGCACTCACCGGAGGCGACATCCCCGCGGCCCGCGCACTGCGCGCCGCCGTCGCCGCCGTCACCCGGCGAGCCACGCTCCGCCGCGTTTTCGCACCGGACCGGGTGGCGGCGCTCAAGTCCGCCGCCGAAGCCGCACTGAAGGAATCAACCTGATGCGTCCGCTCGCCGCTCTCGTCCTCATCAATCCCATCCTGCTCGGCGGCCTCTCCGCTCAGGCACAAAGCACCACGACCTCCGCCGGTAGCGCCGGCTGCGCGATCCTCGCGCAATCCGCCGCCAACGCCATGACCGCCCGCATGGCCGCCGATAACCAGACCATCAGGCAGCCGACCAGCGTCACCAACCTCTCCTGCCTCAGCAACTTCTTCAACGGCGTCGGCCTCAACCTGGTCACCAACCTCCTGAACCCAACCACCCTCCTGGCATCGGTGGAAGGCCAGATCTGTAACGCCGTTCAGCAAACCTGGAACTCCTGGCTCGGCGAGGTCCAGTGCGGGCTGACCATCACCGGCTTCAACTTCGGCTTCGGAGGCCTCGGCGGAGGCCTCTCCTGCCCGTCGCTCAACTTCGGGGGCGGCGGCCCCAGCATCGCCAATATCGGGCTCGGCGCCGGAACGAACGGTTCCGGCAGCGGCCTCTACATCAACGGCAACGGGTTGCCGCCCACCGGCTACACCCTGCCGTCCACCGCGCTCGGCAGCTTCTAGGAAAGCCGCGATGCGCCCCATGAAAATTTACGCAGCCGTGGCGGGCGGCATCATCCTTGGCGCGATCGCGGGCAACAGCATCCCCGCCTATGCCGACATGCCGGTCATCGATTGGACCGCGATCGGCAAGGCAATTCAGGAGATCAACATCCTGGGCACCATCAACTCTGCGATCAGCAGTCTGCTCGGCCCCAGCGGTCCGATCGCCAGCGTGCTCGGCAACAACGCCTACGGCACCGTCCAGCAGCTGCTGCAGGAAGGGTTCACCCAAGAGGCGAACTACTCCAAGGCTGAGGTCGGTGCGCAGGAGCAGATCACCGACGCCTCCAACGAGGCGATGGCGCAGTTCGACCTGCAGCTGCGCGATGCCGAGATCCGCGACGAGCAAACTGCCAGCCCTGCCGCCTGCGCCGCTCTCGACGGCGGCGTCAGCACCCAGGCCGCCGCCGTCCAGGCGTACGATGTCGCCTGGGAAATTGGCCAGATCACCGACGCGCGCAATGAAGCCCAACCCAACATGCCCTCCTATTACGGCCAGGCGCAGGGCTTCGCGTCGATGGCCGCCGATCATCTCGGCTCCTACTGTGACCCCAACGACATCGTCGCGGGACTCTGCACCACGCTGAGTGCGCAACCGGATGCCGACCAGCGGTTCTCCAGCCTGTTCGGCTCCGGCACCTACAGCAATCAGCAGGCGGTCAACACGACGAAGGACTACGCCGTCAACCTGATCGAGCCGGTCGCTCCGGCCGCCCTCCGCGGCGATCAGCTCAGCTCGATCCAGGGGCAGGAAGCCGGCGTCGATCGGCGCAGCTTCAACGCCCGCATGTCCCTCGCCCAAGGCGTCGTCAACGACGCGATCGGCATGCAGACACCCGCCGTGCCACTCACCCCACTCCAGCAGCAATACCTCACCGAAGTCGGCCTACCCTCGCAGCAATACGGGTCCATGCTGCAGGTGCTGCAAATCGAAGCCGAGCGCCGCTTCTCCAGCATCAACTGGAACGCCGAACTGCAGGCCATGCCGCCGGCCTCGGTCGAACGCGAGATCGCGCTCGAGCTCGCGCTCAGCAATTACATCGAATTCCAGATACTCGAGCTCGACCTCAAGCGCACCACGATCGGCGCCACCCAGCTCGCCGTCACCGCCGAGCAGAACTTCATGCCGATCGTGCGGATGCCCACCCCTTCCCTCGCCAACAACTGATAGACCGGAGACCAACAGTGTCGGAAACGCAGAACACACCTACCGCGATCAGCGATACCAAGCGCGAGCAACCGACAAACACGGCAGGTGGCACAACCGCCAATCCACACGATCCCATCAAAGAGATCGTCGATCACCTCCAACATGCTGAAAGCGACATCAAAGAATTAGACAAATCTCTCGCACAAACAGTCGAGAGCATTATCCGGCAAGCAAGCGATGACCTACGCATGAACCAACGACATTTCCGGCATGAAGTGGCATACGCATTCCAAGATCTGGAACGAAAAGCGGGGGCCATCGCGATCAGCCCGCAAGCCCGCGCCACGGTCATCGGTTTGGCCGGCTCCGCACCCGGCCTCGAGAACGCACGCATGCTCAATTTGATGCACTCAACCGCGACCATCGAGGACCGAGCCCTCGTCCGCGATATCCGCCGCGCAGGCGGCGAGATCGGACAGCAAGCCGACCAGAACAATCCCATCACCATCAGCCGCATCGAGGTTCTCGAAAACCGGCTCCGTCTCACGCAGCGGTCTCATGAACCCGCTCCCGAGCAGCCCAACGGGGATCCGACGCAACGTTCAGCCACCTCCCCGGCTGACCCACGCGAAAGCCACCGCTCCGCCGATTACGCTCCCGCCAACGGAACCGCCCGACGTAACGATGGAATGGCCCGAACCCCAGCCCAACAGGGCCCGCCGGTCGTCCAGGGATTCGTGCAGCCAGGCAAGCTTGACGCGGTTCTTTCGCTGTTGCGCGGTGGCGGACCGAGCTCCGGCGCGCCGTCGGAATCGCCGCCCACACCTTTCGCCGACCGGCTCAAGTCATTCCAGGAAGCACGGCGCAGCCGCAACGACGAGGCAGTCTTGCAGAAGGCCGAGAAAGCCGGGCGGACCGCACTCGACGCCCTCGAAGGCTTTCGCACCGGCGAAGGAGCAACGATCCTGAACCGCATCCAGTCCGCGGCCCGTTCCGAACCGGGAGGCATCGCGGAAGTCCTCGCGGAAATGCGCCCCGGGGGGCGCTTCGGCGACCTGCGCCAGCAATTCAACAGCGCCCTTGCCAAAGAAAAAGGCTTTGCCGATGCCTTCGACCAGGCCGCGAGTGCGCTTGCCCAGTACGGAACCAGCCGGCCCGGCATCGAACAGATCATCAGCCGCCGCCCCGACGCCGCCAACCTGACCGCCAAGTTCCAGCAACTCGACGCCGAGATCGGCGAAGCCGCCGGCAACGTCCCTTCCCGGCGCGACAGCAAGACCATGCTCGACGATCTCGCCCAGCAAACCGCCGAGATGATTCAGCGCGCCGTCGAAGCCCTCAAATCCCTGTTCGGCCGTTCCTCACCGGATGCCGGCAGCCGGACCGCCGCGGGACCATCCATGAGCCCATAACGAGCGCCATTCGCAACTCGCCATGGAAGCCTCGGCATCAACTCCGAGGTCTCCATGCGCACCCTACGCCTCGCCACCCTTACCCTGGTCGTCCTCGCCGTCGCCCACCCGGCATTCGCCCAGAGCAGTCCCTACGACATCAGCTGGGCCGCACTGAACCCGGGCAACGACTGGGCGGCACAAGTGTTGCGCTCCCTCTTCCCGATCCCCGGCAACACTCCGGGCACATCAACCGGAAGCGAAGCCACCGTCATCGGAATGATCCTCGGTCAGTTCACGGGCTTCATCGCGGCGATCGCCTGCGCCTTCGTCTGCTACACGACCGCCATGAACATCCATCGCGCGGCCGAGACCTCGCAGATTCTCGGTCAGGGGCAAAGCTGGATGTTCGTCGTCCGTGTCGCCTTCGCCGCCATCATGATGTTTCCGCTCGGCGGCGGGTTCTCCGCCGGCCAGCAACTCGTCATTCAGGGGGCAATGTGGGGCGTCGGCATGGCCAAGGTCCTCTACGCGAACGCCATCCAGGCGGTCGGTCCCGACGCCGTCGTCATCGCCCAGCCGATGATCCCAGGTACCGAGAACATCATCTCGGGTCTGATCGACAGCGAACTCTGTATGGACCTCGTCAACCTCGCCGGCGGCATCAACAACAACGGCGGTCAGCCGCTCGTGCCAACTCCCCAGCCCAACGTCATCAACGCCGGAGACGGCACCGGATACATCACCTGGCGTTACAGTCTCTCTACCGGCAACGAGTCCGGCGACCCGGCCTGCGGCACAGTGACGATCCGGGAGGCCGGAACCAACGAGACCACAATCGCAGGCCAGAACGTCGATATGGCGTCGGTCCAGCAGGCCGTACTGACTGATGTGCTGCAAGGCGACATCCGCAGCCAGGTCGCCGGGGTCGCGGCCAAGCTCTGGGCTACCAAGGACGCCTCGGCGATGACACCGCTGCAAGGCATCTTCCAGAACGCTGTCAACGACTACACGAGCCAGCTCACGACCGCCGCCACCACCGTGCAAAAGGCGGTCAACACCGCCATCCAGACCAACGCTGCCCAGGCCCGCAGCGGCGGCCTCGACCTGCTTGCCAGCGAGATCCAGCAATCCACCCTCGGCTGGACCGCCGCCGGCGCCTACTACCTCGAAATCGCCAGGCTCAATGCCGACACGCTCTCGCTGCTGAGCGATACCCCCGTCGTCACGTCCCCCACCTATCAGGGCCTGAGCAAGTCGCTCTCGTACGATCTCGCTCCACTCGAGACCGCTTTGACCTCCTTCATGAGCACGCTGCAGACCGTCGTCGCCACCTCCGACGGCACGCAGCCGCCGACCGGCGTGCCGACAACCCTCGCCTCTGCCGAGAATACGGCGAAAGGCTCCTCGATCCTCGACCGGCTGTTCAAGGCTCTCGACCTCTCCCAGCCGGCCCTCAACACGACCATCAATTACCTGCTGCCGAGCGCCCAGATCTGGACCGATCCATTCGGCGGGCTAGTCGCCCTCGGCCAAACGCTCGTCAACACCGCCCTGATCGCCTTCGGCATCTGCGCGGTGCTCTCCTCGACCACCGCAACCGCAGGAACCGCGATCTGGAACTTCCTCACGCTGAATTGGGGAGCCGCCGCCGCGTCCGTCGCCGGCCACATGTTCATCAGCACCTTCGCGATCCCGATCTACTCTTTCCTCCTCGCGCTCCTCCTACCGGGCATCATCATCACCTACGTCCTGCCGATGATCCCATACGTCCTCTGGATGGCCGGGGTCTGTGGGTGGGTCATCCTCGTCTGCGAGGCGATGGTCGCCGTCCCGCTCTGGATGCTCGCCCACATGACCGTCGGCGGCGACGGCCTGCACGGCCGGGCCATCGAAGGCTGGGGCCTGCTCTTCAACGTGATGTTCCGCCCCGTCCTGATGGTGCTCGGCCTGTTCCTCGGCTACTTCGTGTTCGACTGCATGTCCTGGCTGATCCGCGAGAGCTTCGGCATCGCCGCCGGCTTCACCCTCGCCGGCGGCTGGATCGTCGCCAACTGGATCGGCGCCGTGGTGCTCCTCAACATCTTCGCCATGCTCCAGGTCGTTGCCGCCCTGATGTCGTTCCGCATGGTCACTCTTCTCCCCCACCACCTGCCCCGCCTGCTCGGCTGGACCGCAGCCAACCGTGTCGATGCCGAGGCGTTCTACCAGCAGGCCGCGTGGATCCCGGGGCTCGGCGTCGGCACGGGCACCCAGCGCGCCCTCACCGAAGGCGTCCGGCAACTTCGGAAAGGAGCCGCCCAAACCTCCGGAGTCCGCCAGCCTCAAATTGGATATGCAACCGACCGAGGAGGTGGTATGGACTCAACGCTCCGCGCGGTCACAGACCCCGGTGGAGAAGGCAACAGCGATGTTTGAATACGGCGCACTCGCAGCTCTCAGCACCCAGCTCGAGATCTACCGCTGGGGTGATCACTATCAGCAGATGCGCGAAATCCACCGCGCCAATGCCGAGGCCGATCTCTTCAACCAGCAGATGATCGCCGCCTACAACGGTGTCGTTCAAAAATTCAACAACCTGCTCAGCGACGTAGAACGCTACGACGAAGAGATGAAATCTCTCCTTTTCGAGCGCGACCGCAAGATCACCGAGCTCGAGCGGGAGCTGGCTGAGGTCCGCGCCTCAAAAGCCGAAAGCGACCAGAAAGTGCAAAACTACGCTCGAGAAAGAATTCGCCGCATTATGAGCGGCAAAGAATAGCCACCCGTCTTCACCCATATTCGCAAACCCCGGCACCAAGGTGAGCTCCGCAACAGCGGAGCCTCGCAATGCGCCGTCTCGTTCTCCTTCCCCTGATCCTGACTGGGCTCGCCGCCTGCAGCAGTGGCAACGTCCAGCCCGTCTCCGAGTACTCCGCCCCCGCCGCCCCGCCGGTCCGCAATCCCTTCTACAATCCCTACGCGGCGTACGGCGAAGCCAACGCCACCTGGCAGCCGCCGGTCTTCAGCCGTGACGGCACCATCGTCAAACCGGCGGAGCCATCCACCCAGGCCGACCGGCCGCCCTACGAATTCGCGCCCTGGGCGACGGGCGCCGCTGGCGGCAGCCAAAACGCGCCACCCGGCACCTTCTGAACGCCCGAGCAAATCAGCCATTTCCAGGAGTCGCGCCGTCGCCACAGCCAGGGGCCATCGGAGGAAGCCGCGGCCAGCGGACCGCATCGCTTCCAACGTCGACAAGAAACAGACCGTCATCGGAAGCCGGGACGCACGCCGGCATCTACCACCGAGCTCAGTTTCTGTAGAATACCGGGCGCTGTTGCCAATCCCGATCAGCCACACATTTATGCCCCGGGTGCACGTCGCCATAAGGCCGGATCAGCAACCCGTCGATCCAGCCCATGCGGGCATCGTAATAAACGATGCTGATCCACTTGCCTTCCTGAATCCCCGCGAAAGCCACGACATCACGGGCGTAGCCCATGATGGGTTGATTGTTGCCGGGATGCGCGTAGACAGGCGTGCCAGATGGAGCCGCAAGACATAGAAATGCCCCGCTTGCCGGGGCCTCCCAGTACTTCCACTGGGCCGTCTGCGGCGATCCCGTCATGGTCAGGCCCTGGTAATGCACCGCGCAGCCGCCGAGCAGCAGCGCCACCATCCCTGTGCACGCGAGCCGACCAAGGAGACCTGTCCTCGAGATCATCGCGGCAGGAACTTCTCGTCCGTGGTCAGATACTCGCGCCAGCCCGCCGTCCGCCGCACCCGGATCTGGAAATTGACCAGTGCCTGGTAGAACGCCATCAAGAAGAACAGCAGGCCAAACGGCAGGAACTCGAACGCCAACATCACCCGCGAGGCGCTGAGCGGCGCGCTCAGCGTTGCGCGCGCCCAGGCGAGCAGGAACAGCAGAGCCAGAGCAAACAGCGCATAGGCAAGCAGCGCCGTCTGCCGGCGTCGCACCCTGAGACGTGCATCCAACGCGTGAACGCTCATGCCATAAGAAAAAGCCGAGGCCCGCAGGTCGAACCCCCCATCCGCATCGACCTTGAACCGCCGGTCACGCGCCGCGCCGGCGCGCGCCAGCCCCGCCAGCCCACTGATGAACGAGCCGCCGCGCGAAAGTACTCTTACACCGAGCCACTCACCCGGCGCCGCCGCCAGCCACCGCACCCCGCCGAACGCGCGCCCGAACCACGAACGCCGCTCCGGCGCAGGTGGTGCACGACACCTCTCGCCCGCCTCTGGCGGCTCGAAGCCAGATGGCGGGCATTCGGGAGGAGGTCGCAGCGGAATCGGCATCGCCTCAGCCCCCGATCGAGGCGATGAACGCCGATGCGTTCACAGGCACGCCGTCCAGGCGTCCCTCCGTCCCGTCAGGCTTGCGCCAGATGAACGTCGGCGTGCCCTTGAGCCCGATTGCTTCCGCGATCGCCATGTTCCGACGCAAGAGGCTCGGAGCCCCGGCACTCACTGGATTGGTCACACTGCCGGACTGCCATGCCGCCACGATCCGATCGCCCGGATCGCTCAGCAGGGCCAACGCGCTCCTCGTGCTCTGCCCGTGATCCTCGTAATCAAGGACCGCGAGCGGAATCACCGAAATCTGGATCCGGCCTGCCTCCGCATACGGCCGCAGCATCTGGAACGCCCGCATCGAATAGACGCACTGCGGATCGATCAGCATGAAGAGATGCGGCGCGGAGGCCGGTCCGATCGTTCCAAACGTCGCCCTCTCGACCAACGGCAATGCAGAGGCAGCGCTGCCCGACGATGCTGCGGCACCAACCTGCACCGTCGGAATGGCGCCGGGAACACTTGCGACCTGCTGACGGGTCAGATCCTTGCCCGTTGCGTCCCAGAGCACGCCCGGAACGACCCGCTGCCCATCCGGAGAGGCGTAGAACACCTGGAAATGCGGACCGGAGCGCACGAAGAAGCCATCCAGGCCGTGGACTCTGCCAAGCTCGGTAATATTACCGGCCGCGATCGACTGAAGCTCCGCGACCGAAAGATCGATCGGCGCTCCCGATACCGCCGCCTCACCATCGGGTGTCACCTCGAACAGCATGAACTGATCGCCGCTGCGCGCTGCCAGCCCATGCAGTCCGTGCGATGTCCCGAGGTCGGTCAGGGTCGCTCCGGCGGCGGCCACATGTTCCGCAAACGGAATCCGGGCCAGGGCTTGCGGAAGCACCGCCGCCGGGGCAGCAGCCTTCGCAGCCGGAGTGGCAGTTGGCGCCGATACCGGAGTCCCACCATCAACGCCACCAGCTGGCGCGGCCGCAGTCGGCGCCGGCAGAGCACAAAGCGGCGGGGCCGCCGCAAAGGCGGGGGAAGCGAAGAGAACAATAATGACAGGCCAAGTGCAGCGCATCGGGACCCTCCCTTAAGGAGGTACCCACAGTCGCCGACTCATTTGCGAACGGGCGGCCCAAACCTACGAGAAAAACGGAAATGCCCGACGGCACCGGCAACGCGCACAAGGCTCCGTAGCGACGGCAATGACAATCCCGAAGAAGGCCGCGACGTTGCTGAAACATGATTGTTCACAAACTGTCGATACTCACCGGCTAACTGAACCGCGAACCGCGCAAGTCGGCTATCGCCGAAATCGAGCCAATCGACCATTGCCGACAAGACCTCGGACTTCGCATTGAGTCCATTCACGCCCAACGCAGTGCTCTCCATAAGGCGTTGGAGGACCGCAGTTCGTTTGAGGTTAAGCGCTTCATACTGTTCGCTGCATGCTTCCGAACACCCACCGCTTCCCGTACCCGCTTCAGGATTCAACGCTACGCAGGAGTCGCGCAATTCCAGGAATTCTCGGCCCAAAGCCATAGCCTCGGCATCCCGGTCCTCACCGGCAAAATCGCCCAGCATGAAAACCGGCTGCTGCCAACGCTGTTCCACCGCACCCGTTTCTTCAGTAGCTCCCATGTCGCGCGCTCCTGGCCGGCGGACCGGCCGTTCCGATCCTCCTCAACCAGTCATCGCACCCAGAGCCGGCTTCCCACCACCAACGGTCAATCCGGAAAACTCAACCACGACGAAAAGCCATGTGTCTAAATAATGATTCTGTGCCTCCGGCACAGCAATTTCGGCAACTCGAGATGAACTTGACGATCCTGCAACCACGACCGGATTGACCTGCTGTTCCCTTTCAACTGACAGCTTAGAGCTGGCAGCATGTGGCCGAAGCGGAGAATGTCAACCACTTTTTTGCACCGCAACGAGAGAAATCCGCATCTGGAACAATCTGCCGCCGCCTTCCGAAACCGAACATGGTGACGAGCGTAGTACCGGCATCTCCCAATCATGCATCGGAACAACTGCTCGTCGGAACTTTCTTCTCCGCATGCGCAACAACCCTTCTCAACCATCGTCGATTGGACTCCCGGCCGGAGCGCCGTCAGCCTTTGCCTCCGTTCGACGACGTTTGTGCAGGCGCTCGCTCACCCCTCACCATAAGCATGGTCGATCATCACAGCGCTGCCAGGCCGAAATGAACCGATGGGAAGACGATTCCACGGCGTGGCTTTCATACGCAGCTTTCGTCTCCGCCGCGGCTCATTGGGAAACGCTGGTTTCCCCTGTGATCCGCCCTATCATCCCAAGCCTTCTGCCGCCCAACGGAAGCATCCAGGGGAAGCGCGCCGGACCAAACCATCGATCGCGACCCTGGAATGCAACCAGTGCGTCACTTCTGATCGTAATCGGGAAGGTGATCCCCGAGTCCGAGCGCATCCAAGTTATCGGGGCAAAGCACCGCGAAATCGATCAGCCGGGTTCGATGCGGCCGCCGCAGCGCCGCTATTGCCGCCGGCGATAGTGCACTCGGCGTGCCGAGCGGATCTTGCGCCATCCACAGAAATTTTCTGTCCACCAGTGACAGCCCCGCTTGTCCGACGCGCCATTCCGGCCGCACGGAGAACGGCCCGGTTCGGCAATCCTGCGCATGCCGGCGCCTTCCCCAACATTCACGACGCGGTAACCTCACGGCGCGAAACCTCGATGGGCGCGCCCCTATCCATTTGCTCGAGCCCGATCGCCCCTTCGCGAGTTCCGACGGGATCGCACCGGTTCCTCGTATCACCTGCCGGAATTCCGCCACCGCGCTGCCCAGCCCGCTGATCGAGAGCAGGTTGCGCAACTAGTCGGTCATGCCCAGGCCATGACCATGCTCGTATCCGCCTCCCCGAGGGCCCGAATGCGGAACGCGCCGCGGAGGGCGTGCTGTTCCCGATCATCGCGGCTCGAACCTCGGGCGGGCGCACTGGAAATCGCCGCGCAGGGTCGAGGCATCGCTGTCTCGCGGGTGCGCTGCCGCCGGCTCGTTCGGTGCGCCCGAAAGAACGGACTCCGCAGTCCGGCCCGCGCGCAGACCGCGCAGCGACAAGCGTCCACCCGGATGCACGGAAAGTTTGGTCAGCGCTGTACGGCGCAGCAGGATGTGCCGGACGCCGACAGCGGTAAGTCGCTCCTCGAGCGTGCCGTGCACTCTGACGCTGCGGGACACCGCTCCGCGCCTGATCCGGGCTCGCTGGAGCCGTGCCTCCAGTGACCGCACCGGGCAGTTCTCTTCACCGCGCGTGCGCGGCAACGTCATCTCGGTCCCCTCTCCTGCCCTGCCCTTGCGGCGCGCCAGGTGGACGACGAGGCAGTCCGCCGCGAGGTGCAGATCGTGGTAGTCGATCGCGATCAGTTCGGAACGGCGGAACGCACTGGCGAAGCCGACCAGGAACAGAGTCCGGTCGCGGAGATCGGAGAAATCCTCATGGCAGGTCGCAATCAGCTGCCGCGCATCGCGAGAGGTGAGCGGTGCCACTGGGCGCACCAGCTCGGCGTGCCGGCGGCGGATGCCGTGCAGCGTTTCGCGGATCACCGGATGCGAGGCCGAGAACGACACGCCGCACTGGTGGTGATGCCAGGCGATCGCCGCCGTCCGGCGGCGCAACGCGCTCCTGCTCTGCTTGGGCGCGAGCAGGGCGAGGCAGGCCGCGACGATCACCGAGTTGACGACCGGCAACCCGTTGGGGTCGGCGTCGTTCGCGCGACACCACCGGCGAAAGTCCTGCCAGTCGCGCCGATACACCGTGCGCATCACCTCGGCGATCGCAGCGGGGGTGTGCTCGGCCGCGGAGGCAACGACCCCTTGCATCGGCCGCTCGAGAAAGGGTTCGAGCTCCCACAACAGCGGCTCGTCCCACGCCAGGCGCCGGACCAAGGCCACCGCGCGCGCCGTATCGTCCCAGCCTGCGCTCTGGGAAGGGTCTCCGGGAGCGACGATTTGCCGGGCGGCTGTTCGACAACCGAGCCCGCACCGGCCGGTCTCTTCTGGTTACTCACCCACGCGAGCCTTTCCGAGCGCTCGCGGACGCACTATTCTCTCGTCATGAACGACCTGACCCTGCCCCTGGATTTGCAGCGCTTTGCAGACGAAGCGGTCGCCTCCGGGCGCTACCGGGATGTCTCGGAAGTAGTCCGGGCGGGGCTTTCGCTGCTGCAGCAGGCCGAGGCGGAAGCCGCCGAATTCGTGGCCACGCTGGAAGACGCGCGCGCCGAGGGCGAGCGTGATGGTTTTCTGACTGCTGAAGAGGTCCAGCGCCGGGCCCGCGCAGCCATCGCAGAGACCGCAGCGCGCCGGGCGTGAGCCCGGGTCTCTTTGCGCCACGAGCTTCTCGGGAACTTGAGCGGGCAGCGGCGCGGATCGCCGAGGATAACCCCGATGCGGCCGAGGCCTTTCTCCAAGCCGCAGTCGCGGCAGCACGGCGCCTCGCCGCGCAACCTGGCCTTGGCAGCGTGCGGCCGCATGCACCGGCTCGCTACCGGTTCTGGCCGCTGCGGGAATACCACTATCTGCTGGTCTACGATGCCACTGGGCCGGCGCGGATCCTGCGGGTCGTGCATATGAAGCGCGACCTGCCTCGTGTGCTACGGGATTTGCCGGGATAGCCGTGCAGTGTCCGGCATCGACGGCAGCGAGGCGACACCGGTTCAGGCGGGCGTTTTCCCGAAAGCCGCTGAAATAGCGTGCAGTTTCTCGGACGTCTCGCTCCTCTCGTCTGGAAGCATCGGAAAGTGTGCGATCGCCCCGCTGCTTGCGTTCGCCCCGGGGCCGTCCCGGCCGTCGTTTCATCCTTCCAGGCCGCCGCTTACATCGCCGCCTGTCCCGGCCACCCCACGCTTTCCGATGCTTCCCTACGAAGCCCCCGTCGCCCCGGCAGCGAGCGCCAGGCCACGGCTGCCGAGATGGAGGCCTTCGGCTGAGAGGACCGTGCGGAAGCCGCAAGGCTCCCGCACCCTTGCCTTAATTGCGGGAAGGGAAAAGAGCACGAGGCCCGCACAGCTCCGGTGAAGGCATCGTTGCGGCGCACTTGACGGCGACGGCGCGTGCACGAGCGTATGGCCGTCGCATCACCAGCCGTCACGACGTGTGGATGCGGGCCTCAAGTTCTGCAATCCGTTGCGCCATACCCTCGAGGACGGGCAGCATCACCTCGCACGACGCCTGCGGAACGCCGGCGCACTGGATTGCTGCTCGGAAGCGTGTCAGGTCGGCTTGCCATTGGGCGTGAAGTGTGTCGATGGGCCGAAGCCACGATGCGGGCGCCGTTGGGCCGGTGGCATCGAGTACGGACTGGTAGTCGCGTTCCAGTTTGGTGGCGGTGCTGAGCAGCGATGACAGCTGCTCTTTGAGGGGATCAGGCAGTTCCGGGAGACCATCATAGGCTCTGGCCGGCTTCTGCCGTTCGGTCTCGGCAGCTTGTTCCATCAAAGCGGCATAGGTGTGAAAACCAGGATACTCGCGGCAGAGGGCGGCGAGCTCATCGCCAGTAGTCATGTTCCAGATTTTGCCGAGGTCGGCGACATACCCCACCATGCGCTCGATGATCGCTCCATGAGGTACCCCTTCCTCTGCCAGTTGGCGCATACGGAGGTCGATCGCCGCTGCGAGTTGATCGTGGTCACTCACCGGATTCACCTGCCGAGGCGCCTCCTTCTGTCCAGGCACCGGGATTGCGCCTGACTGGATGCCAAGAGCGAGCATTTCGAGAATCTTTGCGTATCGGTGGAAGCCGGAGAATTTCCGGGTCAGTTGGTCGAGATCGTCTGGTTCAGTGGTGGTCAGCAGTTGGTGGAATGCCGGCATGTGATCGGCCATCGCCCCCATGATGGTCAGGTTATCCTTGCCGGCGCGCATGAGCTTTTGCATCCTGGTGTCGATCTTCGCCGCGATCCAAAGCTGTTGTTTGGTCAGGGTCATTCGGAGCATCTCGGGTGTTGGAAGGCGATCAGAGAGCCAGCGCCTTGCCTTCGACGATCGCCCGATCATACCAGTGCGGCAAGTAAGGGTCACACGCAGCGAAGGTCTTGGCGATGCGCGGATGCCTCGCTACCCAGCGGCGTAGCGCGTCCCAGGCGAGCGAGGTGAAGAAATACTCCCGGCGCACGTGGTCAGAAAAAGCGAGGTGGGGTTCTGCGAGCATGGGTACGCCGAATTCGTGGGACAATTCGCGCGTCGCGGCGCTGTCGAAGCCGGGCAGGAAAATGCGTTCTTCGTCGCGGTACTTCACGACTCACCAGCCCAGCGGCGTGACGCGCCGGATTCCGCAGGCCACCGGCTGGAAATATCGCAGGCCACCAGGTCCGAGCGTCACGCCGCCGTGCATCCGGCAGGAGAGGTAGGGACCATCGGCCGAGAGGATGCCCTCGAACGCGATGCCGACGATCCTCACTTCGTGAAAAACCGATTGTCCATTGCGTCTCAAGTCCATTCGACGGCCACACCGCTGACCTTGCCGGGTGCAGTTGAGCTCGTGCCGGCAAATCCGCAGCGCGCCGTAGAGTGTGCAGTTTTATGCGGCATGTGTCGTGACAATCAGGATGAAAGTTCGGGAGCACTTCTTTGTGAGGCAATACGAAGGATCAAGTCCGAATGACCCGGGACACCTGGTCCTACTGTACCGGCTCGTCTTCTGGTTAGACCCTACACAGAATGATACTCTGAGGATCTCAAGCAAGGATGAACTCTCGCAAAATCGGGGTCTTCCTCAACTTTGGTGCACGGTGACATGCGGATACGATGTTGGAGGTGGATGAGATGGTGGGTGACGGATGGAGCCGGAAAGAGTGTGGGCTTTCGTAAGCGAGGGGCGGGTTCACAGCGCCAGTCGAGAGCATGGCAAATGGGTGATCACGGCCGAATGGATAGGCGAACCTGTTTGTCCCGGGTGTGGTA
>JASHOA010000044.1 GCA_030041375.1 Acetobacteraceae bacterium | reverse complement strand
AGGCCAATGGCACCCGATCCACCGCTGCGACGATGAAGTGGGCAACATCATTCGCTGGCAGCCAGTCCTTGAGGTCCGGCGGCAGCAGAAAAGACTGGTCACGGTTGAACGGTACGAAGTTCGACATAGCTGGATGCTATCCAGCTATCGAGAATTTGGGTACCCCCCAATCCGACACGCTGCTAGACCCGTGTCGGGCTGACGGTGCAGCCCGACGCCGGTCTCGCGCTTCATTCGAGCCCGCGATTCACGCCCTCCGACGTTTCCGCCTCGGGCGATCGCGGGCTGGCTTTCAGACAGAACGCCCTCTTCCTGGTCCGTGCCACGCTCTCGCCGCGCGATGGGAGCGTCAGGTCGGCTTCTTCCGGGCCTTCGTCGGGCGCACCACCCGCGCATCCTGGCGTAGCCGCTGCTCGCCCAGGAACAAGAGGATCGGCGCAGCGATGAAAATCGAAGAGGAGGTGCCGACGATGATGCCGAACATCATCGTCCAGGCAAAGGCGGAGAGCGTCGCACCCCCGAACAAGGCAAGCGGCAAAGCGGCCAGGAACACGGTCGAGGACGTGCCGACCGTCCGGCTCAGCGTCTCGTTGATCGAGAGGTCGATCAGTTCGCGCAGCGGCATCGACTTGTACTTGCGCAAATTTTCGCGCATCCGGTCGTACACCACCACCTTGTCGTTGGTGGAATAGCCGAGGATCGTAAGAATCGCCGCCACCATCACGAGATCGAACGGCAGCCGCGTGACCACCAGGAAGCCGATCGTCTTCGTCATGTCGAGCAGCAGCGTCACCACCGCGCCGATCGCGAACTCCCACTCGAAGCGGAACCAGATATAGACAAGGATCATCGCAAGGCTGAGCCCGACGGCGAGCAGGCCCTTGCGCAACAGCTCGGCGGAAACGGTCGGCCCGACCGCGCTTGTGCCAAGAATCTTGCTCCCAGGCGCTGCCTTCTCCAGTGCCGCGCCAATTCTCTGCACCGCCGCATCCGTCGCCTTGTCCGTCGCCTGGCTTTCCAGGCTGATCATCACCTCGTTCGCCGCTCCCACCCGTTGCAGACCCACCTCCGCCAGCCCGGCAGCCGCGAACGACGCCCTGAGAGTGGCGAAATCGACCGGCTTCGGAGTGCGGGCCTGGATCACGATGCCGCCCTTGAAGTCGATCCCGAGATTGAGGCCCGGATAGAAGAACAGCACGACCGAGGCAGTCGACAGCACCGCCGAGACCAGGATGCCGAGGAACCGCCCGCGCATGAAGCGGATCTTCGTGTTGTCGGGAACCAGCCGGAGAGTCGGGTGCAGGAACATCGCGGTCAGACCGGCAATGCCGCCGGGCGGATGGCAACGTACCAGCGCGCCATGAGAAGCCGCGCCACCAGCGTCGCCGTGAACAGCGTCGAGATGATACCGAGCGTGATCGTGATCGCGAAGCCGCGCACCGGCCCACTGCCGAAGATGAACAGCATGACGTGCGCGAGAAGCGTCGTCGCGTTGCTGTCGATGATCGTCCCGTAGGCGCGCCGGAACCCCGCCTCCATCGCCGCGAGCGGCCGCTGGCCGAGCCTGGTCTCCTCGCGGATGCGCTCGTTGATCAGGATGTTCGCATCCACCGCCATCCCGAGCGTGAGCAGGATCCCGGCCATTCCGGGAAGCGTCAACGTCGCCTGCAACAGCGAGAGAATCGCCATCAGGATGATCAGGTTCAGAATCAGCGCAATATCCGCGAGCCAGCCGAACAGCCCGTAGAACAGACCCATGAACAGGATCACCAGCACGAAGCCGACCGCGAGCGAGATCGTGCCGGCGCGGATTGCATCCGCCCCCAGCTCCGGCCCGACGCTCTGCTGCTCCACCACGTTGAGCGGCGCCGGCAGCGCGCCTGCGCGCAGCAGGAGGGCGAGATCGGTCGCACTTTGTGCGCTGAAATTGCCGCTGATCTGCCCGCGCCCGCCCAGGATTGGCTCGCGGATCACCGGCGCGCTGATCACCTGGTTGTCGAGCACGATCGCGAACGGCCGGCCGACATTCTGCCTGGTCACGTCGCCGAACTCGCGCGCGCCGACCGAATCGAAGGTGAAGTTCACCACCCATTGCCCGGTCTGCGGATCCTGTCCAGCTTCGGCGTCGGTCAGATTCCCTCCGTCCACCGCAACGAACTGCCGAACCGCCAGTTTGGCGGTCGGCTGATCCTGCATCGGCAGGAACTCGTCACCCGGCGGTGGAGGCCCGCCCGCGGCCGGATTGGCGGTCTGGTCGATCAGGTGAAATGTGAGATGCGCCGTGCGCCCGAGCAGGCTCTTGATCCGGTTCGGATCGCTGATGCCCGGAAGCTGCACCATGATCTGGTTGGTACCCTGGCGCGCGATCTCGGGATCGACCACGCCCGTCCCGTCGATCCGCCGGCGCACGATTTCAATCGATTGCTGCATTGCAGAATTGGCGCGCGCCGTCAGCGCCTCGGTGGAAAGCGCAACCGCCACCTGCCCGTCCGGCAGCGGCGCCACGGCAAGCTCCGGCGTCCCGCCCGGGGCGACTTGCCCCGCCACCATCTTTCTCAGCGCCGCGAGAAGCGCTGCCTCATCGCCAGGCTCACGCGGCGTCACCAGCACTCTCTGGTGCACCCGGTCCACCGCCAGGCTGTGATAGCCGACCCCGTCCTTGATCAGTGTCGTCCTGATCCCGTCCAGCGTGTTGGTGAGCTGCTCGTGAATGACGGAGGCCATATCAACCTGCAGCAGCAGATAGCTTCCGCCCTTGAGGTCGAGGCCAAGCCGCACATGCCGCCACGGCAGCCACGCTGCCGGCGCCGACATCAGGTTGGGGAGCGAGAGCAGCACGCCGAGGGCGCAGATGCCGAGGATCAGCGCCATCTTCGCGCGGCTGAAAAACATCATGACCGGCTGCCGGCCCCACCTTTACGCCAAGGGGAGCGAGATAGGCCGTTCCGCCGGCCCGATGCAACCCCACGTCTCACTCCCGGAACGGTCAACCGCCTGCGGCTGCAAGGCTTTGTGCGCCGCACGTCTGTTTTTTGCAGAGCCGCCCCGCCCGGGCGCATGATGACGCGAGAGCGCGCCGGACCTGCTACTTTCTGGTTCGGTCCGGCGCAAGGCAGCCTCCGCCCGGCGCGCTTGCCGTGGCGCGGAACTGCCCGCGAGCCCAACCCAAGGAGTACGTCCATGACAGTCGCCGCCATCCTCAAGCACAAGGGTCACGAAGTCATCTCCGTCGGCCCGACGGCAAGTGTCGCCGAGCTTGCCCGGGTGCTGACCGACAGGCGCATCGGCGCCGTTCTCGTGCTCGACTCCGAACAACAGATCCTCGGCATCGTCAGCGAGCGCGACATCGTCCACAGCCTGGCCGCCAATGGCGCCCGCACCCTCGAGATGACCGCCGGCCAACTCATGACCAGGGTGGTCCGCACGGTCACGCCGCGCACCAGGGTGATCGAGGCCATGACCACGATGACCGCGGGGCGCATCCGCCACCTGCCGGTCGTCGATCACAACGTGCTGCTCGGCATGATCAGCATCGGCGATGTGGTGAAGCACCGCATCATGCAGCAGGACCACGAAGTGGAGAGCCTCACGGCCTACGTCGCCGGCGCCGCCTGAGGGCAGGCAAAACAGGCAAAGGAAGGGCAAAAGGGGGCTCCGCCCCCTTTCCCCCGCCGGGGCCTGAGGGGCCCTGGACCCCCCATACTCCGGGCCGCGCGCAGCGTCCGGAATGGCCGGGTTGCGGGCGCGCGGTCCGAATGTAAACTGCAGCGCCCGAAGGGGGATTCCGGAGATGACGAGCGGCCAAGCTCTGCCGCAGCCGGCCTACACGAACATCGTCAGGGCCGAGAAGCTCTGCGTCTCCTTCGGCCCCGTCCAGGCTCTCACCGATATCGACCTCGCGATCGGCCGCAACGACATCGTCGGCCTGATCGGCGACAACGGCGCCGGCAAATCGACCCTGATCAAGGCCCTCACCGGCGTCGTCCGTCCGAGTTCCGGGCGGCTCTATATCCGTGACCAGCCGGTCGATCTCGGCCGCTACTCCGTGCGCAAGGCGCACGCGCTCCGCTTCGAGACCGTCTATCAGGAGAAATCGCTCGGCGAGAAACAGCCGCTCTGGCGGAACTTCTTCGCCGGCCGGCAGATCGTCAACCGCTTCGGCTTCATCAATGTCCGCGAGCAACGGCGGATCGCCAACGAAATCCTGCAAAGCCACCTTGGCTTCCGCGGCGTCGGCATTGATGCCGATTCCACCGTCTCCAACCTCTCCGGCGGGGAGCGCCAGGGCATCGCCATCGGACGCGCGATGCATTTCGACGCCGACCTGATCATCCTCGACGAGCCGACCACCGCACTCGCCATCAAGGAAGTGCAGAAGGTTCTCGACTTCGTGCGCTGGATCAAGGAATCCGGCCGCGCGGCGATCTATATTGAACATAATCTGGCCCACGTCCACGCGCTGGCAGATCGCCTCGTCGTGCTCGATCGCGGCCGCATCGCCGCTTCGGTTCGCCCGGCCGAACTGTCTCTCGACGCGCTCACCCGCTTCCTGATCGATCTTCAGCAACCGAAAGCAGGAATCGCGGCGTGAGCGGCGCACGCTTGCACCGCGCCCAACCGGCGCCGCGTTCGCTTTCGCCGCTCTTCGCCGGCAGGAAGCTCGAGGGGCTGCCGATCATCGTCGTCTTCATCGCGCTGATCGCGGTCTTCACCGCGCTCGCCCCGCACGTCTTTCTCCGCTGGCCGATCTACGATTCCTTCCTCGTCACCATTCCGCCGCTCCTCATCATTTCGCTCGGCCTCACGCTGGTCATCGCCGCCGGCGAGATCGATCTTTCCTTTCCCGCGATCATCCAATTCTCGGGCTTCCTGTTCGCCTTCTGCTCGCTCCAGCTCGGTCTCCCCTGGCTCGGCCTGATCGCAGCCCTGGCCGGCGGCGCGCTGGTCGGATTCGTCAACGGCATCCTCGTCGCCGTGGTCGGCGTGCCCTCGATCATCATCACCATCGGCACCTCGTTCTTCTGGTCGGGCGTCGCGACCGTGCTCTGCGGCGGCCTCTCCTACGCGCTGCCCGGCCTCGAGAACACGCCGATCGCCAACATCTTCGCGGGCAAGCTGCTCGGCGTTCCCGCCGAAGCCTTCTGGGCGCTCGGCGTGGCCATCCTCGGCTGGTTCGTCCTCAATCGCCACCGCTTCGGCGAACACCTGCTCTTCATCGGCGATTCACGCAGCGTCGCCGAGGTGCTCGGCATCAATGTCCGGCGCGAGCGTATCAAGCTCTTCACCCTGATGGGCGTGATCACCGGCTTCGCGAGCTTCATGCTGACGGTCCAGAACCTCAACTACTTCGCAACCCAGGGCCAGGGCACGCTGCTCTCTGCCCTGGCCGGCGTCTTCATCGGCGGCTCCTCGGTCTTCGGCGGTTCGGCCACCATGGTCGGCAGCGTGTTCGGCGCCCTCATCATCGGCATGCTGGAGGCCGGGATCGTCGCCACCGGCGTCGCCGGTTTCTGGGTCGAGGTCATCGTCGGCCTTGTCTTCATCGTCGCCGTCGTGCTGCATATCGCGATCGAGAGCCCGGCCAGCCTCGATCAGCTCCGCCGGCGCCTCGCCGTTCGCGGGCCACGGCCGGATCATGCCACCAAGGAGGAAATCCCATGAAAAACCTGCGCTCCATCCTCGTTGCAACCGCAGCCTTCGCCACCATCTCTCTTGCCGTGCCGGCGACACCCGCCTTCGCGCAAGCGGCGCCCAAGATCGGCCAAGGCCTCACCATGTATTTCCAGATGGGCGGCAACCCCGGTGACGGCGCGACCCTGCCGCGCGAGATCGGCGCCAAGGCAGCCGCGGAGATGTTCGGGGTCAAGCTGGTCGAGCAGTTCTCGAGCTGGGCGCCCGAGAAAATGATCAACGAATTCCGCCAGGCAGTGGCCGCCAGCCCCGACTGCATCGAGATCATGGGCCATCCCGGCAACGCCGCCTTCATGCCGCTCGTCACTCAGGCCGAGAGCGCCGGCATCATGGTCACCGCCGGCAACGTGCCGCTGGAGGATATCGAGGCAAAATTCCGCCAGAACGGCTTCGGCTATGCCGGGACCTTCCTTTTCGAGGGCGGCGAGGAAACCGCCGCCGCCATGATCGCCGAGGGCCACCTCAAGCCGGGCGACGAGGCGCTCGAATATGGCCTCTTTTCCGAAGGCCCACGCGGCGAGTCCGACCGCGGGCTGGCTGCCGGGCTCAAGAAGGCCGGCCTCAAGGTGACCGAACTCACGATCTCACCGCAGGTGGACGCCGATTCCGCTCTCGCCGTGCCGATCCTCGTCGCCTATATCGAGCGCCATCCGAACCTCAAGGCAATCGGCACCCAGCACGGGCTCGTCACCTCCTTCATTCCGCAGGCGCTGAAAGAAGCCGGCAAGAAGCCGGGCGACATCGTCGTCGGCGGCATCGATCTCGCCCCTGCCACTGTCTCCGGCCTGGCCAGCGGCTACATCACCACCGTCCTCAACCAGCAGCTCTATCTGCAGGGATTCCTTCCTGTCGTGCAGTGCGTGATGAGCAAGCGCTATTACATGCCGGGGCTCAACACCAATACCGCTTCGGGAACGGTGAACGGCACGCTGATCAAGAAGCTCGTGCCGCTGATCAAGCAGGGCATCGAGTAACATCTTGCGGCAATCGGAGGCGAGCATGCGCGAGCTCGATCGGAGCTGGAACCTTCTGCGGCCGGTGTTGCTGGCCCTCGTCATCCTCGGTGCGGCGGCGGTCCAGGCCGCTGCCGCACAACTGCAACTTCCCGCCATCGTCGAACCGGCGAGCCACGAGCATCATGTCGGGAAGGTCGTCTTCGTCGAGCTGGTAACGCCGGATCTCGCCGCCGCCAAGCGATTCTATGGCGGCCTGTTCGGCTGGACGTTCCGCGACATCAATGCGGGCGGAACAGCTTATGCGGAAGTGATGCTCGCCGGCCAGCCTATCGCCGGCCTGTTTCAGAGGACTGTACCGGCGGGCGAGCATCGGCAGTCGGCGTGGCTGACCTACTTCTCCGTGCAGGATGTGGATGCGGCGACGGAGACGGCGCTGCACAACGGAGCGAAGCTCTTGTTCTCTCCGCACAGCTTCCCCGATCGCGGCCGGGAGGCAGTGCTCGCGGATCCGCAAGGCGCCGTCTTCGCGCTGCTCGCTTCCGCGAGCGGCGATCCGCCCGACCTCTTGGTCGATCCGGGCCAATGGATCTGGAGTTCGCTGATCACCCGTGATCCCGCCACGGATGCGGCGTTCTACCAGAAGCTTTTCAACTACAGCGTCTTCGCGCTGCCCCCCGGACAGCACGGCCAGCATTTCATACTGGCCTCCGGTGGCTACGCGCGTGCGAGCGTGAATTCGCTGCCGGCGAGCCGGCCCGACGCGCATCCACACTGGCTCAATTATGTCCGCGTCGAAAATGCCACCGCAACGGCGGCACGGGTTGCGGCGCTCGGCGGCCGCGTCCTGGTCGCACCACGGGCCGAGCGCAATGGCGGCACGATCGCGCTGGTCGCGGACCCGCTTGGTGCCGTGTTCGGGCTGCTCGAATGGCCCGGCACCGCGGCCAGGGAGACGTCGCCATGAAAGCCCGGGCCCTGCGTTGGTCGGCGACGGTGCTCGTCGTCGGCCTCTTTTCGCTGCTCACCTCCGGCTGCGTCGTCCCGGGTGGCGGATACGGCTACAATGAGAATGTCGGCTACGGCCTAGGCTACTACGAGCCCGTCGGCGTGCGCTATGGCGGCTGGGGTGGCGGCTACAATGTCGGGCCGGTGCGCGGCGGAGTGGGTTACGAGCAGCATGGTGGCCGTGGCGCGCCGGCACCCCATGTCATTCCGTCCATTCCATCGCGCGGGGGGCACACGAGCGGCAGTGGGAGCCACCGCTGACCGCTGGCCGGCCCGCCCCCGCACCCTGCTCGATGACCCGCTGAACGAGTTGCTTTTCAGCGCCGCGAGCCTGTGGGAGGTCGCGATCAAGCGCGGGCTCGGTCGGCCGGATTTCCGGGTCGAGCCCAGAGTATTCCGGCGCGGACTGCTGGATAACGGCTATCGCGAGATCCCGATCACCAGCGCTCACGCGGTCGCGCTCGACGCTCTGCCGCCACTGCACACGGATCCGTTCGATCGGATTTTGCTCGCCCAGGCCCTGACCGAAGGAGACGTCCTCCTCACATCCGATCCCGACGTCGCCCAATACTCCGCCCCGGTCCAACTCGTCTGATCGCGCTCTGCCCCGGGCACGCAGCACAAATCGGCATCGATCGGGAAACCGCGCGCTGCTACAGCGCCTGCATCTCGACGTCGTGCGGCTGCACGCACTGCGCACCCTTGAATTTGCCCATATAGTCGAAATAGGTGCTCTTCATGAGATGCTGGTGGAGAAAGGAGGGATTGTAGCAAACGTCCTCCAGCCCGAAGACGGCCTGGATCTTGCTGGTCGGAAAAGCACCCTCCCGCATGGCGTCCATCTGCTGCATGGCAATGATGTAGCACAGCACCACGTGACCCGAGCAGAAATAGTATTCGGATCCGCCTTGCAGAAGATTGTCGAGCAGTGTGTTGACCTTGTCGGTCGTGGCGAGCCCGGTGGAACGAGAGATGGAAGTGAAGGCCCCCGATTTCGAATACTCGATCTGATCGGTGAATCCGCGCATCATCCTGGCCGTCTCCGCGGCGCCCTGGCCGACGCCAGAGATGCGGCAGTGGAACACGTCATAGAAGATGCCTGCGTTCTGCGACGTCAGATCGTGCTCCTGCAGCCCGTGGCCATCCATCTCGATGATCGCGGTACCCGATACGGCGAGCCCGGCATGCGTATATTCCGAGGATCCCTTCGAGAACCATTGCCCGAACTGGATGACGTTGTTGACCGTGCTGCCGTCGCTGTACTTGACCATGATATCGCCAGCGAAAATGGGCATGGATGGACTCCTTGGCCGCTCGATACACCGCATGGTGTGACGAGCTGTCTTAAAGAGGAATTAAAATCGGGTTGCGCACCCTCCATCGATGGCGCCCCCTAGAGCAATGTCCGTTCGCCATGGCTCACGGTAACCGCTCTAGCTCTTTGTTTTGGCGAGCATCTTCACGCGATCAGCCGATTCCGTCTGATCACGATCTGCTCTAGACCCGTGTCGGGCTGACTGTGCAGCCCGACACGGATCTCGCGGTTTATTCGAGCCCGCGATTCACGCCCTCCGACGATTCCGCCTCGGGCGATCGCGGGCTAAGCGCAAGGAATGTGAAAACGACGCGGGCCGGCTCGCCTGTCCGCCCCGTTACCCCACGATTCCCCGCCGCCTGAGCTCCGCCAGCACCTCATCCGCCAGCGCTTCGGCCGAATTCGCAATTGTGCTCAGCCTGATCTCCGGATTCTCCGGCGGTTCATACGGCGCATCGACTCCGGTGAAATTGCTGATCTTCCCGGCCGCGACCTTCGCATAAAGCCCCTTCGGATCGCGCCTCTGGCATTCCTCGATCGGCGTATCCACGAACACTTCGAGGAATACCCCCTCCTCGAGGCCGTTTCTCGCCATCGCCCGGTCCGCCCGATAGGGCGAAATGAACGAGGCGATCACGATCAGCCCCGCATCGGCAAAGAGTTTCGCCACCTCGGCAACGCGCCGGATGTTCTCCACCCGGTCCGCTTCCGTGAAGCCGAGATCGCGATTGAGGCCGTGACGGACATTGTCTCCATCCAGCACATAGGTGTGCCGCCCCATCGCGAAGAGCTTGCGCTCGACGAGGTTGGCGATCGTCGATTTGCCCGCCCCCGACAGCCCGGTGAACCAGAGAATCGCCGGCTTCTGCCCGTTCAGCGCCGCGCGCGCGGAGCGGTCGATATCGAGATGCTGCCAAGTGAGATTGGTCCCCCGCCTGAGCGCAAAATCGATCGTCCCCGCCCCGGCCGTCTCGTTCGTCAGGCGGTCGATGACGATGAAGCTGCCCAGGTCGCGGCTTTTTGCATAGGGCTCGAACGCGATCGGCGAGGCAAGCGAGAGATTCACCACCCCCACATCGTTGAGATGCAACTCCTTCGCCGCCAGGTGCTCGTGCGTATCGACATTGATCCGGTACTTGATCGCGGTGACGCTGCCGCCGACCGTTTTCGTCCCCGCCTTGATCAGATAGGACCGCCCGGCAATCAGCGGCGTCTCGCTCATCCACACCAGATGCGCCGCAAACTGGTCCGCAACCGGCGCCGCATCACCCGCCGCCGCCAGCACGTCCCCGCGCGAAACGTCCATCTCCTCGGCCAGCACGAGCGTCACCGCATCGCCCGCACGCGCCTCGGCAAGCTCGCCGTCCAGCGTGACGATTCGCGAAACCACCGCGGCCTTCCCCGCCGGCAGCACGCGGATGGCGTCGTCCGGCCGCACCCGCCCCGATGCAACCGTCCCCGCATAGCCACGGAAATCGAGATGCGGGCGGTTCACCCATTGCACCGGCATGCGGAAAGGCTGCCCGGCCGGATCCGCTTCGATCCTGACGGTCTCGAGATACGCGAGCAGAGTCGGGCCTTCGTACCAGGGAGTCCGCTCCGAGGCGCTCGTCACGTTGTCGCCATAGCGGGCCGAAGTCGGGATGGCGAGCAGGCTCTCGAAGCCGAGGCCGGTTGCGAAATTCTCGTAAGTCTCCCGGATCTCCCTGAACCGCTCTGCATCGAACTCGATCAGGTCCATCTTGTTGACGACCAGCACCACATGGCGGATGCCGAGCAGCGAAACGATGAAGGAATGCCGCCGCGTCTGGTTCACCACGCCCTTGCGCGCATCGACCAGCAGCACCGCCAGATCCGCGGTCGAGGCGCCGGTCGCCATGTTGCGCGTGTACTGCTGATGCCCCGGAGTATCCGCGACGATGAAGCGCCGCCGGTCGGTCGCAAAGAAGCGATACGAGACGTCGATCGTGATGCCCTGCTCGCGCTCCGCTTCCAGCCCGTCCATCAGCAGCGCGAAATCGATATGCTCGCCGACGGTGCCGTATTTGCGGCTGTCGTGTTCGAGCGCGGCAAGCTGATCCTCGAACAAAGCGCGGGTCTCGAAGAGAAGCCGGCCGATGAGCGTCGATTTGCCGTCATCCACGCTGCCGCAGGTGAGGAAGCGCAGCATCCCCGCCTCCGCCGGCAGCCTGAACACATTTCCCGTGCGCTGTCCGCCGCCCGCTTCGACGGCCGCGGCCGCACCGTCCGCCATCAGAAATATCCCTCGCGCTTCTTCCTTTCCATCGAGGTCGCCTCGTCGCGATCGATCAGCCGCCCCATCCGTTCCGAGGTCTGGAAGCCGAGCATCTCGGCAATGATCGCGGGCAGTGAATCGGCTCGTGACTCGATCGCCCCGGTCAGCGGATAACAACCGAGCGAACGGAACCGCACCATGCGCATCTCGGGCCGCTCGCCCGGCTTAAGGCGCATCCGCTCGTCGTGCACCACGATCAACTGTCCGTCACGCTCCACGATCGGCTGCGGCGCGGCAAAATAAAGCGGCACCACCGGAATGTCCTCGGCCAGGATGTACTGCCAGACGTCGAGCTCCGTCCAGTTCGAGAGCGGAAAGACCCGGATCGATTCGCCGTCCCGGATCCGCCCGTTGTAAAGACTCCAGAGCTCCGGCCGCTGCTTCTTCGGATCCCACTCCTGCGCTGTGCTGCGGAAGGAGAAGATTCGCTCCTTGGCGCGCGAGCGTTCCTCGTCGCGCCGTGCTCCGCCGAAGGCCGCGTCATAACCGCCCTTGGCCAGCGCCTGCTTCAGCGCCTCCGTCTTCATCACCTGCGTGTAGTAGGACGAGCCGTGATCGAAAGGATTGACGCCGCGGCGAATGCCGTCCTCGTTGGTGTGCACGATCAGCTCGAACCCGAGCCGCCGCGCCGTTTCGTCGCGGAAGGCGATCATCTCGCGGAACTTCCACGTCGTATCGATGTGCAGCACCGGGAATGGCGGCCGCGCAGGATGGAAGGCCTTCATCGCCAGATGCAGCAGCACCGAGGAATCCTTGCCGATCGAATAGAGCAGCACCGGATTCCGAAGCTCGGCCACCACCTCGCGGAAGATGAAGATGCTCTCGTCCTGCAGCCGCTTGAGATGCGGGCTGAGCGCCGCCCGCCGCCGCGCACGGCCGTCAGCCCCGGATTGCAGGACCTGCCCCTGCGACTCCGGCCAGCCGACTGCCCGCTCGTCCGGCATTCAGGCGGCGCTCCGCGCCGGGACGAGGCGGCGGTCAGAAAGGCGGGCGAACTCGGCCATCGCGGATCCCTTTTGCGGCGTCGCAGCATCGACCCCACGCCTATCACTTGCGGCCCCGCCCCCGCTAGACCCGTGTCGGGCTGACTGTGCAGCTCGACACGGGTTTAGCGGTTTATTTGAGCCCGCGATTCACGCCCTCCGACGATTCCGCCTCGGGCGATCGCGGGCTAGAGAGCATCGCCCGCCGGGCATTCGAAAGCGCGTGACGACGCGAGCCCGTGAGCCGGTCGGACGTGTCCCAACTGTTCTGACAAATCGAACGATGCCAGCAAACCGATTTGTTTGATTTATGTTTCCGCAGCGCCCACCATCTCCCTTCGCCGCTCAAGGCCCAAAGGAAAAACCATGCCGAGCGAGACCATCGCTCTCTCCAGCCCGATCGGCGATACCGTCAAGACCACCACCTGCTACATGTGCGCCTGCCGTTGCGGCATCCGCGTGCATCTCAAGGAGGGCCGGCTCCGCTACATCGAGGGCAACCCCGACCACCCGATCAACCGCGGCGTGCTGTGCGGCAAGGGCTCCGCCGGCATCATGCAGCATTATTCGCCGGCCCGCCTCCGCGCCCCCCTCCTCCGCGTCGGCGAACGTGGCGCCGGCGAATTCAAGGAGATCGGCTGGGACGAGGCGCTGGCGCTCGCCGGTGGCTGGCTCGGTGAAATTCGCCGCACCGATCCGCGCAAGCTCGCCTTCTTCACCGGGCGCGACCAGAGTCAGGCGCTCACGGGGCTCTGGGCCAAGGAGTTCGGCACGCCGAACTTTGCCGCCCATGGCGGCTTCTGCTCCGTCAACATGGCCGCCGCCGGTCTCTACTCGGTCGGCGGCAGCTTCTGGGAATTCGGCGAGCCCGACTGGGAGCACACGAAGCTCTTCCTGCTCTTCGGCGTCGCCGAGGACCACGATTCGAACCCGATCAAGATCGGGCTTTCCAAGCTCAAGGAACGCGGCGTCCGCATTATCTCGATCAACCCCGTGCGCACCGGTTATTCCGCCATTGCCGACGAATGGATCGGGCTCCGCCCGGGCACGGACGGGCTCTTCATCCTCTCCCTGATCCATCTTCTGCTCGCCGCCGAAGTGGCCGATCTCGCGTTCCTCGCCCGCTATACCAACGCCGGCTGGCTCGTGCTCCGCGATCCCGCCGGCCCCTCTGACGGCCTCTTCGCCCGCGACGAAGCGGGCCAGCCGCTGGTCTGGGACCACCGTACCGATGCACCGCTCGCAGCCTCGCACCCCGAGGCCGCGCCGCGCCTCGCAGGCGAGGTCCGGCTTGCGGACGGAAGCCGCGCCGTCCCCGCTTTCCAGCTTCTGGCCGAGCGCTGCCTCGACCCCGCCTACACGCCCGAGGCCGTAGCCGAGCGCTGCGGCGTGGCGCCCGAACGCATCCGCCGCCTCGCCGCCGAGATCGCCGCCGCAGCCGCCGAGCCCGTCCTGCTCGCCGAACCCTGGACCGATACCACCGGCCGCCGCCATGCGACGATGCCCGGCCGCCCGGTCGCGATGCACGCGATGCGCGGCATCTCCGCGCACAGCAACGGCTTTCACACCTGCCGCGCCCTGCACATCCTGCAGATGCTGCTCGGCGCCATCGATACCCCCGGCTCCTGGCGCTACAAGGCGCCCTATCCCCGCCCCACCCCGCCGCACGCCCCGCCCGGCGGCAAGGACGCGAGGCCCGGCCATGCCCTCGCCGCCATGCCGCTCGGCACGCCGGCGGGCCCCGCAGACCTGATGGTCGATGAATCGGGAACACCGCTCCGCATCGACCATGCCTTTTCCTGGGAGGCGCCGCTCGCGCTGCACGGGATGCTGCACACCGTGATCGCCAACGCGGTTGCTGCCGATCCCTACCCGATCGACACGCTCTTTCTCTACATGGCGAACATGGCATGGAACTCCTCCCCGGAGCCTGCCGAGACCTCCCGCCTGCTCACCGAAAAAAATCCCGCAACCGGCGAATACCGCATCCCGCATCTCATCTACGTGGATGCGTTCTTCTCCGAAACGGTTGCCTACGCCGATCTCGTCCTCCCGGACACCACCTATCTCGAGCGCTTCGACTGCATCTCCCTGCTCGACCGCCCGATCGGCAGCGCCGATGGCCCGGCAGACGCCATCCGCCAGCCGGTGCTGGCGCCCGACCGCGATGTCCGCCCCTTCCAGGACGTGCTGATCGATCTCGGCGCCCGGCTCGGCCTTCCGGCCTTCACCAGGGATGACGGCAGCCCCGCCTTCACCGGCTACGCCGACTATATTGTTCACCACCAACGCAAACCGGGCATCGGTCCGCTGGCTGGCTGGCGCGGCGACGGAACGGATTGCGGCCGCGGTGCGCCCAACCCGCACCAGCTCGAGCGCTATATCGAGAACGGCTGTTTCTGGCACCACGAACTGCCGCCCGCCGCGCGCTACTTCAAGTATGCCAACCGCGACTATCTCGAAGCGGCGACTGCACTCGGCCTGCTCGACCGCCCGGATCCGATCACGCTCCAGCTTTACGCCGAGCCGTTGCAGCGCTTCCGCCTCGCTGGCCTCGGCCACGGCACCGTTCTTCCGCCGCCCGCACTTCGCGAACGCGTCGTCCGCTTCCATGATCCGCTGCCTTTCTGGCATCCGCCGCTCGAGCAGGAAGTTGCAGGAGCGGAAGAATTTCCGCTCTCCGCGATCACCCAGCGGCCGATGCCGATGTACCATTCCTGGGGTTCGCAGAACGCCTGGCTCAGGCAGATTCTCGCCGACAATTACCTCTACATGGCGCGTGAAACGGCCGCCTCGCTCGGCCTTGCAGACGGCGACTGGGTGAACGTAATCAGCCGCAGCGGGCGCGTCAGCGGCCGGTTGCGCATCATGGAAGGCGTCAATCCGAAGACCGTCTGGACCTGGAACGCGATCGGCAAGCGCGCAGGTGCCTGGATGCTCGCCCCGGACGCTCCGGAATCGCGCCAGGGCTTCCTGCTCAACCACGTGATCGCAACCTTCCTGCCCGAAAACCAGAGCCGGCGGCTTCCGAGCAGCGATCCTGTCACCGGTCAGGCCGCCTGGTTCGATGTCGTTGTCCGAATTGAAAAAGCCGCTGCCGCCATGCGCGAATCCGAGCCCCGCGCCGCCCCGCTCCGGCCGCCGCCCGGCCTTTCCATCCCGGCGCGAAGGTTGGGCGCATGACCAGCCTTCCGGCCCGCGAGCCCGGGGCGAAAAAGCTCGGCCTCGTCATCGATCTCGATACCTGCGTCGGCTGCCATGCCTGTGCCGTCAGTTGCAAGCAATGGAACGACGGCGGCCATTCCGCGCCGCTTCCGGATTACGACCCCTACGGCGCCCGCCCGGACGGGGTCTGGTTCAACCGCATCCACACTTATGAGACGAGCGGGGGCGCGGCCGGCGATGGCGCGGCCGGCCGCACGGTGCATTTCCCGCGCTCGTGCCTGCATTGCGATGAGCCCGCCTGCGTCACGGTCTGCCCTACGGGCGCCTCCTACAAGCGCGCCGAGGACGGCATCGTGCTGGTCAACGCCGATCTCTGCATCGGCTGCAAGCTCTGTTCCTGGGCCTGCCCGTACGGTGCCCGCGAGTTCGACGAGGACGAGCGGGTGATGAAAAAGTGCACCCTCTGCATCGACCGCATCTACAACGAAACGATCCCCGAATCCGAGCGCGTGCCCGCCTGTGTCGCGACCTGCCCGGCGCACGCCCGCCATTTCGGCGATCTCGGCGACCCGACGAGCGCGGTCTCGAAGCTCGTGCAAAGCCGCGGCGGCTTCGACCTGATGCCGGAAATGGGATATCGGCCGGTCAACAAATATCTCCCGCCCCGCCGCAACGCCTGCACCGCGGCACCCCTCGCCGAGCGCCCCGCTCTGCCCGGGAGCGTGGCCGAGCGCCTGCTCTCCTGGCTCGATCGCGCGCTCTCGCTCTGAACTCCGCCTGTGACGCCCGCCCTTTCCGTCATCTTCTTCACCACCGCCTCCGGCGCCGGCTACGGGCTCTTGATCCTGGCCGGGCTGTTGGCTCCGTTCGGCCTCACGCCGGCGAATCGCTGGTTCGGGCTCGCCGCCGTGCTGCTCGCGCTCTTCCTCGCCTCCGCCGGCCTCGTCGCCTCCACCCTCCATCTCGGCCATCCCGAGCGCGCATGGCGCGCCGTCTCGCAATGGCGCTCCTCCTGGCTGTCGCGTGAAGGGCTCGCCGCACTCCTCACCTATCCTCCCGCATTCGGCTTCCTGGCTGCCTGGTTCCTCGCCCGCGGCCCCTCCGCGCCGATGGCCGCCTGCGGCGTGCTGGCCGCCGCACTCGCCGCTGTTACGGTTTTCTGCACGGCGATGATCTACGCAAGCCTCCGCCCCGTGCGGCAGTGGCGCCATGTGCTCGTCGCACCGAATTTTTTTCTGCTCGCCGGGTTCAGCGGTGCGCTCTGGCTCGCATTTCTTTCCCGCACTTTCCACGCGGCCTCCGTCCTTCCCTCCGCCCTCGCCCTTTTCTTCGGGCTTTCCGCGCTCGCCGTGAAGCTCGCCTACTGGCGGGCGATCGACCGCAGCAAGGGCGAAAGCACGATCGAAACCGCAACCGGCCTCGGCCGGCTCGGCCGCGTGCGCTCCCTCGAGACGCCGCACACCGAAGAGAACTATCTTCTGCGCGAGATGGGCTTCCGCATCGCCCGCAAACACGCCAACCGGCTCCGCTTCCTTGCCGTTCTCGTCGGCTTCGCGCTGCCGATTGTCCTCACCGCGGCCGGGCTCGCATGTTCCCCGGCGCCTGCCCTCATCATCGCCCTCGTCGCGGCAATGCTGGCCCTCATCGGCATCTTCATCGAGCGCTGGCTCTTCTTCGCCGAGGCGACCCACACGGTCGTCCTCTATTACGGCCGCCCCGCCTGAAGGCGCGCACCATGTCGCGTACCATCATGTCGCGTACTGGGCAATGCCGTGGCCGAACGACCAGTTCTCACGAGCAACTTCGACCAGGTTGATCAGCACGTCCTCCGGCCTCAGCCCGGAGTTCTCGGCCAGTCGTTCGACGATTCGCCGATAGAGCGCCTTCTTCTGCTCGACCGTGCGTGTGTTGTTGGCGGTAATCTGGATGATCACCAGATCGTCGCTGCGCGCGATGCCGAGATAGGCCGCATCATAGCTGAAATCGGCCTCGTCATGCTCGGTGATCGTCATGAAGCGATCGCCTTCCGGAACGTCGAAAGTCTCGCGCATGGCCCGGTAGAGGGCGTCGAGGATCGCCTCACGATAGGCGGCAGGCTTGCCCTTTCTCAGGGAAACACGTACCAGCGGCATGTCTCAACTCCGGATTTTTCCAGACCCGTGTCGGGCTGACGGGGCAGCCCGACACGGGTCTCGCGCTTTATTCGAGCCCGCGATTCACGCCCTCCGACGATTCCGCCGCGGGCGATCGCGGGCTAGCGATTCTCCTGTTCCCGCCACCCCGGGGCGGCGACCTCCGCGGGCCTATAGATCAACAAAGCCGCTTTGAGAATCCGGGGCTGATCCGCCAAAGCCGGATGGATCTATTCGAACACCGCCGCATGTCCCGCCGGTTGTGCCGCCACGTTGGCGTGCCGGCGCATGATCAGGATCAGCGGGATGATCGGCAAGGTCGCGAGCATCATCAGCTTGAAGTCCGCGAGATAGGCGATCGCCTGCGCCTGCTGGTCGAGGATCTGGTTGAGTTGCGCCGCGCCCGCCGCCTGCGCCGGATCGAGGAAGTGATGTATCGGCGGGCTGTTGTGAAGCAGCTGGCGGAATGGCGTGACGAGACCGGCCAGCACCGAATGCTCGACCTGCCCGACACGATCCAGCATTGCCGACGTGACGGAAACGCCGATCGCGCTGCCGAAATTGCGGAACAGGCTGAGCAGGCTCGTGGCGTCCGTGCGCATCGCCACCGGCAGAGTGGCAAACGCCAGCACCTGCAGCGGGGTGAAAACAAGGCCGAGCCCCACTCCCTGCACGACGATCACCCACGCCACCGCGCGCGGCGCCACATCCGGCGTCCAGCCGAGCATCAGCCAGATCGAGTATTCCAGAGCCGCGACACCGATCAGCATCAGGACACGCGGATCGAAACGGTCGGAAAGCTTTCCCGCCACCACCATCGCCGCCATCGTGCCGATGCCACGCGGCGCCAGCACCAGGCCCGCGGTCTCCACCGGATAGCCCGCCAGCTCCTGGAGATAGGGGGCAAGCAGGGCAGAACTCGCCACCAGCACCAGCCCCGCCGAGAACATCACCAGCATCGAGGCGGAAAAGTTGAAGTCCCGGAAGATTGCCGGCGGAATGAAAGGCCGCTCGGCAGTAAAGAGATGCACGGCGAAGAGATAAAGCCCGAGCCCGGCCAGCACCGCTTCGATGATGATCTCTCTCGAGCTGAACCAGTCCTTCAGCTCGCCCCGGTCGAGCATCATCTGGAACGCGCCGATGCCGAGTGCCAGCACCGCGAAGCCGAGCCAGTCGAATTTGAGGCTCATATTGCCGCGCAGCCGGCGCATGAAGATCATCAGTCCGAGCATCGCCACGATGCCGAACGGCAGGTTCACGTAGAATACCCACCGCCAGCTATAAAACTCGGTGAGATAGCCACCGAGCGTCGGCCCCATGATCGGCCCCACCATCACGCCCATGCCCCAGATCGCCATCGCCTCGCCGCGCCGCTCGACCGGATAGATGTCGAGCATGATCGACTGCGAGAGCGGCACCAGGGCGGCACCGAACATTCCCTGGGCGATGCGGAAGATCACGATCTGGCCGAGCGACTGGGCGAGGCCGCACAGCATCGAGGTGACGGTGAAGCCGGCCAGCGACACTACGAAAAGGTTGCGCCGGCCGAATCGCGCCGCAAGCCAGCCCACGGGAGCCGTCATGATCGCGGCGGCGATGATATAGGAGGTCAGAACCCAGGTGATCTGGTCGTAGGTCGCAGAAAGGCTGCCTTGCATGTATGGCAGCGCCACGTTGGCGATGGTGGAATCCAACGCCTGCATCAGCGTGCCGACCATGCAGCAGAGCGTGATGACGCCGCGATGCGCGACCGCCGGGTGCGGTGTGGCGGGCGGGCCGGAGACGGCCATCGGCAGACCTACCAGAGATCGGCGAGCGTGCGCCGGTGCCCGGTATCGATCGAGACCTCGACGCTCATCCCCGCGCGCAGCGGCGGATCACCGGGCTCGAGGTCGAGCCTGACACGCAGCGGAATCCGCTGCACCACCTTGACCCAGTTGCCCGAGGAATTCTCTGCCGGCAACAGGGAGAATTCGGAGCCGACCGCCGGGCTGACACTCTCGACGACACCGTGCCAGACACGCCCGGGATAGGCGTCCACACTCACGTTCGCCCGATCGCCGGGCTTGACCCAGGTGAGCTCCGTCTCCTTGGGGTTGGCGGTGACCCAGAAATGCTGATCCGACACCAGGCCGAACGCCGCCGTGCCGGCGGCAAGATACGTCCCCGGTTGCAGCTTGCTCACGTCGGTGACGACACCGGCGAACGGCGCTCGCACGATACTGTGGTCGAGTTCGCGTTCCACTTCCGCCACTTTCGCCGCTGCCGCCTGGTATTGCGGAAGCGCGGTCAAGGGCAGGGAAAGGTCGCCGCCGAGCTTGGCCAGCTCCACGCTCGCCTGATCCTGGAGTGATTGCACCCTGGCCTTGTCGGCAGTCAGGCGGAAGTGCGCATCGTCATACTGCGCTTCCGGCACGCCGCCCTGCTGGCGAAGCCAGGCGTCGCGCAGCACCGTCTGCTGGTCGGAGGCCATCGTTGCCCTCGTGCTGGTGACATCGCTCAAGAGGCGCCGGTAATCCCGCTTCATCGATTCGATCGTCAGCTCGGTATTGTGGAGATCCGCCCGCGCCGCATTGAGCGCGATCTCCAGGCGCCTCGGGTCGAGACGAAACAGCACCTGGTCTTTCGCCACCGCCTCGCCCTCGTGCACCGCGATCTCCGAGACGATGCCCGAGACATCCGTCGAAAGCGCAATCTTGTCCGCCTCGACATAGGCATCATCGCTCGTCACCGCCCCGCCGCCGGCGAGCCAGAGCGCCAGTGCCGCAACGCCGACGACCAGAACCCCGCCCGCCATCAGGATCGGCCTGAGCGCGTTCCTGCGCCGCCAGCGCGCCACGACGGTCTGGGCATCGCCGGTGACCCGCGGGTTCGTTGTCGCGGGGCTCGATTCAGCGACCGCCGCCTGCGACATCACGCAACCTCCTTCGCCTCGCGCGCCCGCGCGCGCACCTCGGCGCACAGCGTCTTCTTCATGTGCGCCAGCCCATCGGTCATCAGGGCAATCTGTTGCGCGTCCAGGCCGGCAGAGATCAGCGCCACCATCTCGCCCCGGTGCTGCTCGATCTCCGAAAGAACCGCCCGCGCAGCGGGGAGAAGGTGCAACCGCCAGATCCGCCGGTCCTGCGGGTCCGCCCGCCGCTCCACCATGCCACGCGCCTCCAGCCGATCGACCAGGCGGGCCACCGTGATCGGCTCGACCTCGAGCAGTTCGGCAAGCTCCTTCTGCGAAAGCCCCGGCCGCCGATCGAGCCAGATCAGCATCACCCATTGCGCGCGGGTCATGCCGTTGCCCCGCGCCCGCTTGTCGGCCTCGATGCGCACCAGCCGCGCCACGTCGTGCAGCAGGAACATCAGATCATCGGTCGGTATCGCCATGGAGCCGCCACCATCGAACACAGGCGCAATAATAAGCCTGCTTATGATCTCCTGCCATATAGTAAGCCATGCATAGCCCGCCGGGCGGATGCGCAACGCGCAGGTAGTCTCCGAGTCACGTTACAATTGGAATCAAAACGCACCTGTTGCGTTTCGTAAGCCCGGTTATAGTCTCACCCCGGCGCCAACATCCGGGCGTCGGCCAACCAGGGGAGATCCAGCCATGACCATGCGGAAGCAGAACAGCTGCCAGTCGGCCACCCGGCTTCCCAGCACCCGCCGCCGGCGGATCCTGACCGCGCTCGCCGCCATGGCTGCCGCTACGGCATTGGCCGGCTGCGTGGTGGTGCCGGCGCGTCCGGTCTATTATCGCCCCGTGCCGGTCCGTCCTTATGCCTATGCGGTTTTCTGAGGCCCGGCGAGTTCCTCGCCGTGTGGCCAGCCGTGGCTGAAGCGGCCACCGCCCTTAAGCCGCGCCATGGCGGCCGCCCTTCGCGGGAAGAATCCGGTCGCACCGAAGGGCGGATCCTCGACGTCGCCAGAAGCCTTTTTTTCCGCCAGGGATTTGCCGCCACCAGCATGGAGCAGGTGGCGGCCGTCGCGCATATTTCCAAGCGCACGCTCTATGCCCGCTTCCGCGACAAGGCGGCCCTCTTCCGCGGCGTCGTCGATCGGCAGGTCAGCAACTGGCGCGGATCTTTCGAGGCCGGGGCAAAACCGCCGGAATCTCTCCCGGCCGCGCTGCTCGAGGCCGCTCACGGTATTCTTCATGTGGCACTGGAGCCCGAGGCGCTTGCCTTGCATCGGATCGTGGTCGCCGAAGCCGAGCGCTTCCCCGAACTCGCTCGCACGCTGGCCGCCACCAGCACCGCCGGGATCGAGTGGCTGGCGACCCTCCTCGCACGCTTTCCCGGGGGCGCGCGGCTTTCCCCTGCGCAGCGGATATTCGCCGCCGAGCAGTTCCTCCTCCTGGTGGTGAGCGGGCCGCGCCGCCGCGCCCTCGGCCTTGGCCGCCCGCTCGACCATGCCGGCCTCGTCTCCTGGGCCGAGCGCTCGGTCGAGCTTTTCCTCGACGGCTTCAGGGGCTGAGGCGCTGCATCCTGCCGCAGCGCCGCCCGAACGGGTCGCGCAAGGATCACGCCGGCCGCGTCTTGCGACCGCAAATCCGGGCGCGATACACCGGCGCTGACCAGCGGCGGCAGCCCATTGCCGGCCGTTGCCCGTGCGAGGCTTGAGACATGAAGCGAGCGCTTGTCCTCCAGCACACGGACCACGACCATCCCGGCCGCTTCCTCGATTTCTTCGCCGAAGACGGCATCATTCCCGAACCCCTGCGGCTGTGGGAAGGCCAGGGCATCCCAGGCCTTGCGCCCTATGACCTCATGTTCGTTCTCGGCGGCCCGCAGGACACCTGGCAGGAGCGGGAATATCCCTGGATGGCCATGGAAAAGCTGGCGATCCGCGAATGGGTGTGGGACCGCGCCAAACCCTATTTCGGCGTCTGCCTCGGTCATCAGTTGCTGTGCGATGCGCTGGGCGGGGAAGTGGCACCCGCGCCAGCGGGCGAGGTCGGCGTGTGCGATCTGGAACTGACCGAACAGGGCCGGAGTCATGGCCTCCTTGCCGGGCTCGGCACCTCGCACAAGGTTTTGCAGTTCCATCTCGCCGAAGTGAAGCGGGCGCCGCAACAGGCGATCGTCCTCGCTTCGTCCGGGCTTACCGCGGTCCAGGGCGTCGCCATCGATTCGCACGCCGTCGGCACGCAGTTCCATTGCGAGTGCTCGCCCCAGACTCTGGCCGGCTGGTCGTCAATGCCCGGCATTCTCGCTTATCTCGAGCAACATCTCGGACCGGGCGCCTATCGCCGGCTCCTTGCCGAATCGTATCCGCTAATGCCTGAGATGGCGGCGATGACACGGCGCATCTACGATAACTTCGTCGCAGCGTGCGGCCTCAGGAAATAGCGCACGCACTCCTCGCCAGGGGCCCTGGCGCGGCCGCAGGAACAAGGAGGGCTTGAGATGCAGGACCCGTCCCGGCTGACAGCAACCGCCGCTGCCCGGCTGATCCGCGAGGGCAAGCTCCGGCCGGAGGCGCTGATGGAGGCATGCCTCGCGCGGATCGCCGAGCGCGAGGGGGAGGTCCGCGCGTTCACCTGGTTCGACGCCGACGCAGCACGGCGCGCGGCTGCCACGGCGCCGCCCGGGCCGCTCTCCGGGCTGCCCGTCGGGGTGAAGGACGTGCTCGACACCGCCGACATGCCGACCGGATACGGCTCCCCGATCTGGCACGGCTGGCGCCCGCGCGCGGATGCCGCGGCGGTGGCATGGGCGCGCGCAGCCGGGGCGATCGTGATCGGCAAAACCGTCACCACCGAATTCGCCACCCGCAAACCGGGACCGACGGCAAACCCGCACCGCCTCACCCACACCCCGGGCGGCTCTTCCAGCGGCTCGGCCGCCGGAGTGGCCGACTTTTTCTTCCCGTTTGCATTCGGAACCCAGACCGCCGGCAGCGTCATCCGCCCGGCCGCATTCTGCGGGGTGGTCGGCTACAAGCCGAGCTTTGGCCTAATCCACCGGGCGGGCCTGAAGATCATGTCCGAGAGCCTCGATACGATCGGCGTGATCGCGCGGAGCGTCGCCGACTGTGCGCTGCTCGCCGGGGCAGTCTCGGGCGCGGACCTCGGCGATCCCGGGAAGCGTCTTGACCGGGCGCCGAAAATCGGGCTCTGCCGTTCGCCTTCCTGGGAGGGCGCGGGGCCCGAAACCTCGGCGCTCTGGTCGCGCATCATCGCGGCGCTCGGCCGTGCCGGCGCCAGCCTTATCGATCGCGAAATGCCGGAGCCCGTCCGCCGCCTCGTCGCCGCGCATCCGGTCGTCATGAACGCGGAAAGTGCGCGCGCCTTGGGCTGGGAACTCGCACATCGGCGCGCCGAGATCAGCGAACTCCTGCTCGAGCGCCTGGATTTCGGCCTCGGGCAAACCGCGGCGACACTGGCGGAAGCGCTGGCGGCATTCGCCGAGGCCGGGCGCGCTTTTCTTCCGGCGATGGAAGGGCTGGACGTGCTGCTCACGCCAGCCGCACCCGGCGAAGCGCCCGCAGGCCTCGCCTCGACCGGTGATCCGGCCTTCAATTTCATCTGGACCAGCCTGCACCTTCCCTGCGTCACGGTGCCCGCCGGCACGGGGCCGGCCGGCCTGCCCCTCGGCATCCAGATCGTCGGCCGGCGCAGCGAGGATCGCACGGCGCTGGCTGCCGCAGAGTGGGTGGCGGCAGCATTGGACGGCGCCGGAAGAAGCGCGGTTGCCGGCGGCCGCGCAGGCGGCGAAATCGCGCCGGCGGCTTGAGCCCCCAATCCGCCGCTCCATACGTTCCCGAAAAGCGCCGCGCACGCAGCATGCGCGCCGCGAGGTTCATCTCGCCGCCGGAACCTCACCCGCTCACGATCGCGAGCGGCGCCGCCGCATCGCTGATGCTGAGCGGCGCATGCCCGGCGGCATCTCCATCCGCCTGTGCCGGAACGCGATCCTCGATCTCGATCCGCCCGGCGCGGATCAGCGAAAGCCCCGGCACGCGCGGCAGAAGATCCAGCGGCAACAGCGCGCCGCCCAGCAACGCGGAAAGCCGGCCAGGGCCTCGGAACAACGCCACGCTGAAGCCCGGCTCATCCGGCCTCGCCCCGGGCGCCAACAGATATCGTCCCGCATAATAGCGGCCCTTGGTCACGATCACGCTCGATGCCTCCAACGACTGCCCATCGAGCCGGACCCTGAGCCGCGGAAACCGATAGCGCGGCACCTCGCGAAGGCACTGCATGACATAGGCGCCGCGGCCGAGCACGCGCTTCAGCGCCTCGGGCAGATGGTGCACCACCGCCGCATCGAACCCCACGCCCAGCATCTGCACGAATAGCCGCTCGCCCGATGCCCCGCGGGCAACGCCTGGCCAAACCCTCTGCGTGCGCCCGAAAGCCAGCCCCTGCGCCACGGCGCGCGGCGCGAAGGGAAGGCCAAGCTCGTGCGCCAGCACGTTCGCTGTACCCAGCGGAATCACGCCAAGCTGCACCCGGGTGCGGCAAAGGCCATTCGCAACCTCGGCAATCGTGCCGTCTCCGCCGGCGGCAACCACGAGCCGGGCACCGCGCTCCGCCGCCTCCCGGGCCAGAAGCACCGCATGGCCGCGATGGCCGGTCTCCGCCAGATCGACCCTGATGCCGTTTTGCAACAGGAGATCGAGCACCCGCCAGAGCCGGTGCACCTGCCGCTTGCCTGCCGTGGGATTGAATACGATCACCATTGAATTGCAGTTCAGGAAGCGGCGACTCGCCTCGGAAAACGTCATCTTCCGGCCCGACTGTTGCACGCGCATGACATGACGAGGACAAATCGATGATCTTGGTGCGTTATCAGGACGATCCGCCAATTCATTGAAACTTCACTCTACCGGCGCGGCCCGCCTCGTCTATGCCAGTAGCTGCGCATGCACTTCGAACATCGCCCCGTGCTCTACCGTAGCGTGTTCATTTCGGATGCGCATCTTGGCGCGCGCGGCTGCCAGGCCCGCCCGCTGGCATCCTTCCTGCGCGTGATCCGCTGCCGCCACCTTTTTCTCGTCGGCGACATGATCGATGGCTGGCGGCTCCGCCGCTCGTGGTACTGGGACCGCCATCACGACGAGGTGCTGCGGCTCATTCTCTCCCACGCCCAGGCAGGCACCACCGTCATCTACATCCCCGGCAATCACGACTCCATGCTGCGGGCCTGGCTTCCGCTCGGCCTCGAGATCGCCGGAATCCGCTTGCAGGCGGAGGCCGAGCACATCACGGCGGACGGCCGGCGCCTCCTCGTGCTGCACGGCGACGCATTCGACAGCGTCGTGCGCTATGCGCGTTTCGTCGCCCTGCTCGGCGATCATGCCTATCACGCCGTCATCACCCTCAACCGCCTGTTCAACTGGGCGCGCGTACGGCTCGGCTATCCATACTGGTCGCTCTCCGCCTGGCTCAAGCGGCAGGTCAAAGGAGCGGTCAAGGCCATCGACCGTTTCGAGGTCGCCCTTGCAGCGGAGGCCCGCCGGCGTGGTTTCGACGGTGTCGTTTGCGGGCACATCCATCACGCCGAAATGCGCAACCTGGGCGGCATCCTCTACGCCAATGACGGCGACTGGATGGAAAGCTGCACCGCCCTCGTCGAACATGACGATGGTCGTCTCGAGCTGATCGACTGGTCCGCCGCGACGCGGCTCTCGGCGGCAGATGGCGATCGCCTCGCCGTCCGCTGAGACGCGACCGGCGGGCCCACCGGTCCCGCACCGCGTTCTCATCGTTTCCGACGCCTGGGCGCCACAGGTGAACGGCGTCGTGCGCACCCTCGCCGCGGTCACCGACGAGCTGGCGGCACTCGGACACCGGGCCGCCGTCATCGGGCCCGAAACATTCCGCACCATCCCTTGCCCGACCTACCCGGAGATCCGGCTCTCGCTCTTCCCGCGCCGCGCGCTGGCCCACCGCATCGTGGACTTCGCCCCCGACACTCTGCACATCGCAACGGAAGGCCCGCTCGGCATGGCAGCGCGCCGCTGGGCCCTCAAGAGAGGCCTCCGCTTCACGACCTCCTTCCATACCCGCTTCCCCGAATACATCGCCGCCCGTACAGGGCTTCCTCCGGCTCCCATCTACGCCTGGCTGCGTCGCTTCCACGCCGCCGGCGCTGGCATGCTGGTCGCTGCCGAGAGTCTCCGCAACGAACTTTGCCGCCGCGGCTTCGCCCATATCCGGCCTTGGACGCGCGGCGTCGATCTCGCCCTTTTCCATCCCGGCGCTCGCACCGACTGGGCGCTGCCGCGCCCCGTCTTCCTCTATGTCGGGCGCATTGCCATCGAAAAGAACATTGCCGCCTTCCTCGATCTCTCCCTTCCCGGTTCGAAGCTGGTGGTGGGAGACGGGCCCCAGCTTGCCTCGCTCCGCCGCACCTATCCCGACGTGCATTTCGTCGGTGCGCGTTATGGCGCCGCACTCGCCGCCGCCTATGCCAGCGCCGACGTCATGGTATTCCCGAGCCGCACCGACACCTTCGGCCTCGTTCTGCTCGAAGCCCTCGCCTCCGGCACGCCGGTCGCCGCCTTCCCGGTCTCCGGCCCTTCCGACGTGCTGGGCGGTGCCGCCGGAGAGGTCGGCATCCTCGATGTCGATCTCGGCCACGCCGCGCTCGCCGCGCTGACATTGAACCGCGCGACCTGCCGTGCCTACGCCGAACAGTTCACCTGGCGCCGCGCCTCGGAAGTCTTCCTGGCCAATCTCGTGCCGTTGCACGAAGCATCAGTCCGCGATCGCCCGAGGCGGAATCGTCGGAGGGCGTGAATCGCGGGCTCGAATAAACTGCCCAGTGCCTCGTCCACCGTTATGCCGGCGAGTCACGCTCCAAGGCTCGCCGGATCGTCGAGTGCCCTGAGCCCGCCGAGCACCCGCACATTGGCTGGTGCATCGCGTCCTCCGCGCCTTTGGATGCACCACGGGGCCGAAAGGTTCCCCCGCCGAAGAAGCCAGGGCCGCGCCGGCGACAACGCCGCTTGCCTTTACCCCGCCGGGAACAGCGCCTTGGGCGACGGCTCACGGCGGCTGTATTCGATCGCTGCGTAGGGCCCGCCCTGGTAGCGCTCCTCGACCGGATTGCCGCTCACGTTCCGAGCCTGTTCGGAAATGAAAGGATCGGCGGAGTCCTGCGGCTGCCAGCCGATCACCGCCCGCCCGTCCCGCCCCCAGAAGCCGCGCGAATTGTTCGATGCTCCCCAGATCACCAGGGTCCCGACCGAAGGTGCAAGCGTTGCCCGGATGACGAGGCGAAGCAGATCCGCGTAGCTCAGCCAGATCGCAAGCGTGCGCGCGTTGTCCACTTTCGGCCGCGAGCCGCCGATCCTGAGATTGATGTTCTCGACCCCGTGCTTGTCCCAGTAGAGCCGGCCCATCAGTTCTCCGTAGGCTTTCGAAAGCCCGTAATAGCCGTCGGGGCGGAACTGGCAGTCCTGGTCCAGCTTCTCGCTCCGCTCGTGAAAGCCGATCGTATGGTTGGAGGACGCGAACACCACCCGCGCCCGCTCCCGTCGCGCCGCCTCATAGACGTGATAAAGCCCCTGGATATTCGGCCCGAGCACTTCCGAAAACGGCCGCTCCACCGAAACCCCGCCGAAATGCAGGATCGTCCCGCAGCCTTCGGCAAGCCTGAGGATCGCCATTCCGTCCACCAGGTCCGCCCGCGTGAAGCTCGCACCCCGCGGCAGCGGGTCGGGAAAAGGCACGATATCGGTGAGCCTGAGCGTCCAGCCCGCCTCCCCGAGCCCCTTCACCAGCATCCGTCCGAGTGCACCCGATGCCCCCGTCAGCAACACGGGCCGGGCCGGAATCTCCGCCATCTCTCTCTCCCACTCTCTGCCCATGCGTGGGCACCCTTGCCCTCTCTGGCGCCGCCGGGCAACGTCCGCCGATGCGCTCGCTACCCGAAACCGCCGCCCTGCTCGAGGCCGGCACGCTCTCCTCGGCGGCCCTGGTCGAGGAATGCCTCTCCCGTATCACCGATCCCGCGGGCCAGGGCTCCCGCACTTTCCTGAAGCTCCATTCCGCTCAGGCGCGCGCCATGGCCGATGCGATCGGCCGCCTCCGCCGCGCCGGCCGCGCGCCGGGTCCTTATGCCGGCATCCCGGTCAGCCTCAAGGACCTGTTCGACATTCAAGGTGAGCCCACTCCGGCCGGCTCCCGCGTGCTCGCCGCAGCGCCGCCCGCCGCGCGCCACGCGCCGGTCGTAACCCGCCTCCTCGCCGCCGGGCTGATTCCGCTCGGCCGCACCAACATGACCGAGTTCGCCTATTCCGGCCTCGGCATCAACCCGCATTTCGGCACCCCGCTCTCCCCCTGGGACCGAGTATCCGGCCGCGTCCCGGGCGGCAGTTCCTCTGGAGCCGGGGTCTCCGTCGCCGACGGCATGGCCCTCGCCGCCCTCGGCACCGACACCGGCGGTTCCTGCCGCATCCCTGCCGCCTTCTGCGGCGTGGTCGGTTACAAGCCCACCGCCCGCCGCGTGCCGATCGACGGCGTGCTGCCTCTCGCAACGACCCTCGACTCGGTCGGCCCGCTCGCCTCGAACGTCGCCTCCGCCGCCATCATCGACGCCATCATCGCCGGCGTTTCCCCGGCCCCGCCCGAGCCCGCCCCGCTTGCGGCACTCCGCCTCGCGATTCCCGCACCCTTCGGCCTCGAAGGGATGGACGGAACCGTCGCCGCCGCCTTCAGCGCCGCCTGCACGCGCCTCTCCGCCGCCGGCGCCCACATCGAGGAACGGAACTTCGCCCCGCTTTCCGGCATCCCTCGCTTCCTCGAACGCGGCGGCATTGTCGCTGCCGAGGCCTATGCCTGGCACCGCCCGCATCTGGCCGAACGCGGCGCCGAATACGATCAGCGGGTTCGCCGCCGCCTCGAGCAGGGCTCCCGCCAGAGCGCCGCCGACTACATCGCCATTGTCGAAGACCGTGCCAGGTTGATCCGCGAGATGAACGCGGCGACCGCCGGGATCGACGCCCTCTTGATGCCAAGCGTTGCCATCCTGCCGCCGCGCCTCGCCGAGGTCGAAGCCGACGACGATTACAACCGCATCAATCTCCTGGTGCTGCGCAACACCATGCCGGCGAACCTTCTCGATCGCTGCGCCCTGAGCCTGCCCATTTCGCGCCCCGGCGAGCCGCCGGTCGGGCTCATGCTGGTCGGCGAAACCATGGCCGACCAGCGCCTCTTCTCGATCGCCGCCGGCATCGAGCACCACCTGGCCTGATCGTTTTTCGCCTCTCATCAACGGAGCAAGCCAATGGCGGACGATCTGGTCTTCTATACGCACCCGCAATCCCGCGGTCGGATCGTCCGCTGGATGCTGGAGGAAGTCGGCAAACCCTACCGCACCGAGATCATCGATTTCGGGCCCGCGATGAAAGGAGCGGCCTATCGCGCGATCAATCCGATGGGCAAGGTGCCCGCGCTCCGCCATGGTGAGACGGTGATCACCGAAACGGCCGCCATCTGCGCCTACCTTGCCGACGCCTTCCCGGAAAGCGCTCTTGCGCCGCCACCGGGCGACCGGCTGCGCGGGCCTTATTACCGCTGGCTCTTCTTCGCCGCCGGTCCCATCGAGGCGGCGATGAGCAACAAGGCGCTCGGATTCGTCGTCCCGGATGGGCGCGAGCGGATGATGGGCTATGGCACCTATGCCGACGTGATGAATGCGCTCGAGCGCGCCCTGGACCAGCCCGGCTATCTGCTCGGTGAGCAGTTCAGCGCGGCCGATGTCTATCTCGGCTCCCAGGTCGGCTTTTCCATGCAGTTCGGAATGATGGAGAAACGGCCCGCCTTCGAAGCCTACTGGGCACGGCTCAGCGCCCGCCCGGCCGCCATCCGCGCCCGCGAAATCGACGACGCACTGACCCCTCCCTCCAAGTCCGGCTGATCGGGCCCGGCTCCTCGCCACTGGCGGAACAATCCCGCCTTCACCACAATGGAGAGATGTCGCGCCGCAGCCTGCAGGTCACACCCGAGCTGATGCTGAGGGCCTATCGGGCCGGCCTCTTCCCGATGGCCGAGACGCGCCGCGGCGAGCGCCTTTACTGGCTCGATCCCGAGTTCCGGGGCATCCTTCCACTCGACCGCTTCCACTTGCCGCGCCGTCTCGCCCGCACCGTCCTGCACGGCCGCTTCACGGTTACCGCGAATGCCAATTTCCCGGCGGTGATCGCTGCCTGCGCCCGCCGCCGTCCCGGCCGGGAAGACACCTGGATCAACACCGAGATCGAAAGCCTCTTCAACGAACTCGCCTGCCGCGGACACGCCCACTCCGTGGAATCCTGGCGCGAGGGCCTGCTCGTCGGCGGTCTTTACGGGGTTGCGCTCGGCGGCGCCTTTTTCGGCGAGAGCATGTTCAGCCTCGAGACCGACGCCTCGAAGGTGGCGCTGGTGCACCTCGTCGCCCGCCTCAGGATCGGCGGATTCCGCCTCCTCGATACCCAGTTCGTCACCAGCCATCTCGCCCAGTTCGGCGCCATCGAAATTCCGCGCGATTCCTATCGCGCCGAACTGCTGGCCGCCGTAGAGGCGCCCGCCCGCTGGCTTGCCGCTCCCGATCCCGCCCTGCTCGCCGCCGCCATCCGCGCCCTGGCCGCGCGCACCAGGCGCCCCTCAGGCCAAACGGCTTGACCCGAAGCGTCCGCCGTTCCAGCTTGCCCTCCTGCCTCAAGGAAAGGTCCCATGCGGACAAGCGTCATCTCCGGTCTCGGCGCGCTGGCGCTTGTGCTCGCCGCCGCGTCGGCTAGCGCGGCCGACCAGCCGCCCCTCACCCCCACCCGCGATGTTGCCGTCACTTACCAGGCCACGGACCCGAAAGGAGCGGTCCACGTGGTCCATATGAACTTCGACGCCGCCGGCCGGCGCCTGCACATCGACGTCGTGGGCCAGCCCGGCTTCCAGGTGATCGACCGCAAGGCCAACGTTTTGCTCTCGGTCCTTTACACCGAAAAAATCTACCTCGAGCGCCCGCTCCCGCCGCAGGTCGGCAACCTGATGGACCGCAGCCCCAACATGCTCATGAAGAGGGGCGCAACCGCCACCGTGGCGGGGACATCCTGCACCCTCTGGTCGGTCCCGACCGGGCCGAACAGCCCCGATCTCCAGGCCTGCATCACCGCTGACGGCGTGGTGCTGAAAGCCGAACCGGTCGGCGGCGGCAGTGCCGAGCCGCGTCTCGAGGCGACTTCGATCGTCTATGGGCCGCAACCGGAGTCGCTCTTCGTCCCGCCGGCCGGCTTCCGACGCATCCAGCCGACGATGCCGCCCGGCCCACCCGGCGCCGCGCCGCCCGGAGTGCAGGGAGCCCCGCCTCAGCCGCCCTCGCCACCGGCCCCCTCCAACCAGTGACCCAGGCCGCCTTGCATCCCGTAATAGGAACCTGAGCGCCGCCGCCGGGGGAACGTGGCCGCGCCAATGTCCTGCCCCCGTCGGTTGCTGCCCTCGGCAGCAACCGTGAGGGGATTGGCAGGCCACTGAAAACGAAGGGCTGGTGGGCCGACGCGGCCGGTCGTCCAGGCGGCAATGAGCGGCGGGTCGGCACACCGGCAGCCGGGCGAGGCGTGAACGGATGAACAAGAGCGTCGCACCGTGGCGAGACCGTAGCGGCCGTTTCTCGCCGCTCAAGGCGATCGTGCTGGCTCTCTTGCCGCTGCCTGCCCTGCTGCCCGCCGCACTTTGGGCGACCGGCACCCTGGCCGGCCACCCAGACCAGACCATGCTGCTGGTGAGCGGCTACGGGTCCGACCGTCTGCTGGTACTCACGCTCGCGGTCACCCCTTTTTCGGCCCTCTTCGCCCTGCCGCGGCTCGTCCTCGTGCGCCGCATGCTGGGTCTCGCCGCCGGCGCCTACGCGCTTGCCCACCTCGGCGTCTATGCCCTCCAGCAGGATTTCGCCTGGGGCTTCATCGCCGTGCAGATGCTGAGCCATCCCGTGCTCACCGCCGGCACCCTCTCCATCCTCGCCATGGCGGCGTTGGCGTTCACCTCCACCGACGGCTGGGTCCGCCGTCTCGGCCGCGCCTGGAAACAGCTTCATCTGCTCGTCCATCCGGCAACCGTGCTGGCGCTGCTCCACACCTTCATGGAGGCCCCGACCTCGGTCGACCGTGCTGCGACATTCAGCGGCTTCTATCTCTGGCTCCTCGGCTGGCGGCTCCTGCCGCCTTCCTGGCGGCGCCGGCCGCCGGTCCTCCTGCTGCTCGCCCTTGCCGCGGCCGTGCTCACCGCCGGCCTCGAGGCCGGCTGGTATGCGATCGCCACCGGCATTCCCGCCGACCGCGTTTTCGCCGCCAATTTTTCCCTCATCGCCGGGCTCCGTCCCGCCCATTGGGTCGGCCTCGCCGGGCTCGCGCTTGCCCTGCTCGTTGCCGCCCGCCGCATGATGACCCGCGCTCCCCGTTCGGGTATGAGCATCGCGGCACCAGGGAGAGTCTCCGGTGAACGAAATCCCCCGCCCGCAACCCGCGCCGCCCAACAGCCTGCGCAACGGGCCTGACCAGCGCGGGCGCTTCGGCGCCTTCGGCGGAAGATTCGTTGCCGAAACGCTGATGCCGCTCGTGCTCGATCTCGAAGCCGCCTACGAAAACGCCCGGCGCGACCCCGCCTTCCGCACCGAACTCGACGATCTTCTCACCCATTACGTGGGCCGGCCGAGCCCGCTCTGGCACGCATCCCGGCTCTCGGCCGCGCTCGGCGGCGCCCGCATCTATTTCAAGCGCGACGAGCTCAACCATACCGGCGCGCACAAGATCAACAATTGCCTCGGCCAGATTCTGCTCGCCCGCCGCATGGGCAAGACCCGCATCATCGCCGAAACCGGCGCCGGCCAGCACGGCGTCGCCACCGCAACGGTCTGTGCGCTGTTCGGCCTGCCCTGCACCGTTTACATGGGCACCACCGATATCGAGCGGCAGAAGCCGAACGTCTTCCGCATGAAGCTCCTCGGCGCCGAGGTCTCCCCGGTCAGCGCCGGCGCCGGCACTCTGAAGGACGCCATGAACGAGGCGCTGCGCGACTGGGTCGCCAACGTGCGCAACACGTACTACCTCATCGGCACCGTCGCCGGCCCGCATCCCTATCCGATGCTGGTGCGCGACTTCCAGAGCGTGATCGGCGAAGAAGCCAAGGCCCAGCTCCGCCAGGCCGAAGGCCGGCTGCCCGACGTCGCCGTTGCCTGCATTGGCGGCGGCTCGAACGCCATGGGCCTCTTCCATCCGTTCCTCGACGATCCCTCGGTCCGCCTTATCGGCGTCGAAGCGGCGGGCAAGGGGCTGGACAGCGGGCTCACGGCTGCCAGCCTCTCGCGCGGCCGGCCCGGCGTGCTGCACGGCAACCGCACCTACCTGTTGCAGGACGACGAGGGGCAAATCCAGGAGGCGCACTCGATCTCCGCCGGCCTCGATTATCCCGGCATCGGGCCCGAGCATTCCTGGCTGCACGATCTCGGCCGCGTCGAATACGTCGCCGCGACCGACGAGGAGGCACTCGCCGCCTTCCAGCTTTGCACGCGGACGGAGGGCATCATTCCCGCGCTCGAGCCCGCGCATGCGCTCGCGCATGTCGCGAAGATCGCCCCGGCCATGCAGAAGGATCGGATCATCCTGATGAATCTCTGCGGTCGCGGCGACAAGGACATCTTCACCGTCGCCGAACATCTCGGGGTCACGCTTTGAGCCGCATTGCCGCGCGCTTCGCAGCACTCCGCCGGGCCGGACGCGGCGCCCTCATCCCCTTCCTCGAAGCGTTCGACCCGGACCGCGAGACCAGCGCGGCATTGCTGGCCGGCCTGCCCGCGGCCGGCGCGGATCTGATCGAGATCGGCGTTCCCTTCACCGATCCCATGGCGGACGGGCCGATCATCCAGGCCGCCGGCCGTCGCGCCCTCCGCGCCGGCGCGAGCTTGCGCGGCGCGCTCGCCATGGTGCGCCAGTTCCGCACCGCCGACCCCGAAACGCCTGTCATCCTGATGGGCTATCTCAACCCCATCCTCTCCTACGGCCCCGAACCGTTCGCCCGCGACGCCGCGGCCTCTGGCGTTGACGGTCTGATCGTCGTCGATCTTCCGGCCGAGGAATCGGATCTGCTGGCCCCGTTTGCCACCCGGTTCGGCCTCGACATCATCCGCCTCGTCGCGCCGACCACCGATGATCAGCGCCTGCCCAAGGTTCTCGAAGGGAGTTCGGGCTTCGTCTATTACGTCAGCATCACCGGCATCACCGGCACGAAAAGCGCGACCGTGGCCGAGCTTTCGGCCAACATCCCGCGCCTCCGGAGATTCACCCAACTCCCGATCGCGGTCGGCTTCGGTGTGAAAACACCGGCGCAGGCCGCCGAAGTCGTCTCGATCGCCGATGCCGCCGTGGTCGCCTCCTCGCTGATCGCAACCCTCGCCGCCTCGCTCGACGAAAAGGGGCACCCGTTGCCCGGCACCGTCGCCCGCGTGCTCGCCGACGTGGCGGCGCTTGCCCACTCCGTGCGCGGTGCGAGGGCCGCGGCGTGAAGCCATGAGCTGGCTTTCGCAATATGTGCGGCCGAAAATCCGCACCCTGCTCGGCCGGCGCGAGGTGCCCGAGAATCTCTGGCATCAATGCCCCGCCTGCCAGCAGATGATCTTCCATCGCGATCTCGAAAAAAGCCTCAAGGTCTGCCCGCATTGCAGCCACCACATGCGCGCCACCGCCGCCGAACGGCTGGCCTGGACCTTCGATCCCGAAACGTCGGTCTCCATCGAGCTGCCCAAGGTCGCGCACGACCCGCTCCGCTTCCGCGACACCAAGCGCTACGCCGAGCGGTTGCGCGAGGCCCGCGAGAAAACCGGGCTCGAGGACGCGCTCCGGGTGGCGCACGGCACCATCGGCGGCCATAAGGCCGTCGTCGCGGCGATGGAATTCGCCTTCCTCGGCGGCTCGATGGGGGCCGCCGTCGGCGAAGGCATCCTCGCCGCCGCCCGGCTCGCCGTTCTGCAGCAGGCGGCACTGGTTGTCTTCACCGCCTCCGGCGGTGCGCGCATGCAGGAAGGCGCCATCAGCCTGATGCAGATGCCACGCACTGTGCTCGGCTGCGGCCTCGTCAAGGACGCCGGCCTTCCCTTCATCGTCGTGCTGACCGATCCCACGGCCGGTGGCGTCACTGCGAGCTTCGCCATGCTCGGCGACATCCTCATCGCCGAGCCCGGTGCGCTGATCGGCTTCGCCGGGCCCCGGGTCATTGAGCAGACGGTGCGCGAAAAGCTGCCCGAGGGTTTCCAGCGCGCCGAATACCTTTTCGCACATGGCGTCGTCGATCGCGTGGTGCCGCGCGGCCAGCTCACCGCCACGCTGGCGCAGGTGATCGGGCTCCTCACAGTCAGGGAAGCTGCATGAGCGAGACCGCCGCCACCTTTCGCGCGGAAGCCGCGATCGCCCGGCTGCATGCGCTGCATCCGGTTCTGATCGATCTCAGCCTCGACCGGCTGGAACGCCTGCTCGCCCGTCTCGGCCATCCTGAAAAGCGCCTGCCGCCCGTCATTCATGTCGCCGGCACCAACGGCAAGGGCAGCACCTGCGCCTTCCTGCGCGCCATCGCCGAAGCCGCCGGCCGCCAGGTGCATGTCTATACCTCGCCGCATCTGGTCCGCTTCAACGAACGGATCCGCCTCTCGGGCCGGCTGGTCTCCGACCTCGAGCTCGCGGAGGCGCTCGAGCATCTCGAACGGATCAACGCCGGGGCGCCGATTTCCGTCTTCGAGATGATCACCGCCGCCGCCTTCTTCCTCTTCGCCGCTTACCCCGCCGATCTCGCCGTCCTCGAAGTCGGCCTCGGCGGCCGCTTCGATGCCACCAACGTCATTCCCCCGCCCGCCGCCGCCGCCATTACCTCGATCTCGCTCGATCATCAGGAATTTCTCGGCGAGTCGCTCGGAGAGGTCGCCCGCGAGAAGGCCGGCATCATCAAGCCTCACGTCCCGCTCGTAACCGGCGCCCAACCGCCCGCGGCGCTGTCGGTGCTCGCCGCCACCGCGGAGCAGAGTAACGCCCCTCTCCTCGCCCGCGGCCAAGCCTGGGACGTCACCCGTCTCGAAGCGGGCTTTCGCTACCAGGACCGTACGGGCACGCTCGATCTTCCTTTCCCCGCCCTGCCCGGCCCGCACCAGCTCGACAATGCCGGGATCGCGCTCACCGCGCTCGTCGCCTCCGGTCTCGGCATCCCCGAATCCGCGTACGCGGCCGGCCTCCTTGCCGTCGATTGGCCAGCCCGGCTTGAGCGCCTCACCGGGCGGCTCGCCCGGCGCCTGCCCGCCGGCTTTTCCCTCTGGCTCGATGGCGGTCACAATCCGGGCGCGGGCGCCGCCCTCGCCACCCACCTCGCCACTTGGCGCGACCAGCCCATCCATCTCGTCGTCGGCATGAAGAGCGGCAAGGACAGCGCGGGCTTTCTGGCGCCCCTGCTCCCTCTAGCCGCCTCGCTCTACGCGGTTGCCGAAGAAGGCCAGCATCTCGCCATGCCGGTCTCCGACATCATCGCCGCTTCCGGCGCCATCGCCCGGCCGGGCCCGACGGTTGCTTCCGCGCTGGCCGCCATCGGCCATAGCCAGCCGCGCGGTCGGGTTCTCATCTGCGGCAGCCTCTACCTTGCCGGCGAAGTCCTGAAGCAGGACCGCGCCTGACGCCATCGCTGATATCGTCGCCCCCGCCGCACATTCTCTCAACCGGCACTGGCGCCCACGCCAAGCCGGGTCCATCATTGCGCGATGATTGCTCCCGCGCTGCAACCGCGCCACCGTCGTCCCGGCTGCTCTCCCTTCCTGCTCGGCGCCCTCGGCCTTCTCTTCGCCGGATGCGCCGCCTCCCAGGAGACCCCGCAGCAGCGTGCCGCCTATGACGCCTGCCGCGCTCAGGCCGAGCAGCAATTCACTATCCAGAACCGCGCGAGCCTGTACCAGACCGACACCAGCTTGACGCCCTACACCGGCCAGAGCGCCTATATCGCCCCCACTCAGAGCTTGGCCAACCAGTTCGCCCACCGCCAGATGGTCCAGGACTGTATGCGCGGTGCGACCGGCCCCGCCCCCGTCGCACCCCCGAATCCTTGACCGAGCCCGCGATCGCCCGAGGCGGAATCGTCGGAGGGCGTGAATCGCGGGCTCGAATAAAGCGCGAGATCCGCCCTGGCCGCGGGCAGCTTGCCGGGTTCCGGGCAGGGCCGTACAAGCCATGCTGGGTCCATAAATCTTGGGAAGGGGCGCCATGCCTAAGATCAGCCGCACCGATGCCGGAAAAATCCTCTCCAAGGCCGTCGAATATCACGGCTTCGTCTTCCTCGCCGGCACCACCGCCGCCGATCTTTCCAAGGATATCAAAGGTCAGACCCGCGAAGTCCTGGCCGAGATCGACCGCCTCCTCGAGGTCAACGGCACCGACAAGACCCGTCTTTTGCAGGCCCAGATCTGGGTCAAGGACATTCGCGACCGGGACGCCATGAACGAGATCTGGAGCGCTTGGCTCCCGCCGGGAGAGGCCCCCGTGCGCGCCTGCGTGCAGGCCAACATGGCCGATCCCCGTCATCTGGTGGAGATTATGGTCACTGCCTGCAAGTGAGTTCACGATCCGTTACTTCGGATTTCAGTCACAAAACTGACGCTTATCCACAACCCTCGATAGTAAAATTGCGCCAGGCGCCCGGATTCCGGAAGCTTGTGACTTGCGCACCGTGCATTGCTGCCCCCATAGACTCGTAGGGTTCCGTAACGGGGAGGTGAGGCATGGGCCGGCGAGCGGGCTTTCGTTTGACTCACCTCCTCGCCGCCCTCCTTTCTCTCCCCCTCCTTCTGATCGCTCCGGCCGCCCTCGCCGCGCCACCAAGTGCCAGGGCCCCGAGAGTGAGGCCTCGCGTGAACCTCCATAGCGTCCGCTACTACTTCGTCTCCTGCGTGCCCTATGCGCGACAGCGCAGCGGCATCTCGCTCCCCGGCAATGCCTGGCAATGGTGGGGCAACGCCGCCGGCCACTACGCGCGCGGGCACAACCCGGCCTACGGCGCGGTGATAGTGTTCCGCCCGATCTCGCGCATGCCGCTCGGCCACGTCGCCGTGGTGAGCCGCGTCGTCAACGCCCGCGAGGTCCTGGTGGATCAGGCAAACTGGATACCCGCCGGCCAGATTCGCCTCGGCGTGCCGGTGGTCGACGTCTCGCCCGACAATGACTGGTCGGAGGTCCGGGTCGGCATCGGCGGTGGCCACTTCGGCTCCGAGTACCCGGTCTATGGCTTCGTCTATCGCACCCAGCCTGGCGAGGTCCCGACCGAGGTCGCCCAATCCCTTCCGCTTCCGCCGATGAGCCCCGCCGACCTCCGCATGGCGGCCGTGGGCAGCACCGGCACTGTCGGTGCGGCGGCCGTCGAAGTCGCCGAAGCGCCCCGCTTCTCGCCAGGCTCGGCCCTGCTCACCGGCCAGCTTCGCCTCGACGCGCCGGCGCATCGCCTGCAGTAGCCCCGCTTTCATCCCCCGGCCCGGAGCCTCCACCCCTAAGATAGGGGCATGGACTTCTACGACAGGTTCCGCGTCGCCTCCGGCCAGCGCCTTCGCCTCAGTCCCGCCGATCCCGATTTCAAAGCCCGCCACACGACCGCCAAGGCGGCAAAGGCCGAGACCGAGCAGTGGCACCAGCGGCTGACCCGCCAGCAATCGCTCCTCTACGCGGACCAGCGTCACTCCTTGCTCATCGTGCTGCAGGGAATGGATGCGGCCGGCAAGGACGGAACGATCAGCCAGGTTTTCTCCGCCCTCAATCCGCGCGCGGCCCGCGTCGTTTCCTTCAGGCAGCCGAGCGAGGCGGAGCTGGCCCACGATTTCCTCTGGCGTGTGCACCCGCATGTCCCGGCCAAGGGAGAGGTCGCGATCTTCAACCGCTCGCCTTACGAAGACGTCCTCGTGCCGCTGGTGCATGAGCAGATCGACAAGGCAACCTGGAAATGGCGCCTCGAAGAGATCGTCGCCTTCGAAGCTCTGCTTTCCGCGAGCGGGACCGCGGTGCTGAAATTCTTCCTGCACATCAGCAGGAAGGAGCAGCTTGCCCGCTTCGCCGAGCGCCTCGAAGATCCGGCGCACAACTGGAAGATCGCCGAGTCGGACTACGCCGAGCGCGCGTTCTGGGAACAGTACCAGGCGGTCTACGAGGAAGTGCTGCCTGAAACCAGCAGCCAAGCTGCACCCTGGTTCGTCATCCCGGCGAACCACAAATGGTTCCGCAACCTCGCCGTCTCGGCGATCGTCGTGCAAGCGCTCGAGGCACTCGATCTCCGCTATCCGCCGCCGCGCGTCGATCTCGCCCGCATCCGCCGCGAGTACCATGCCGCGGTTGAAGCCGCCCGCCGCGGCCCCGCTTGACCCGCCTCAGCCGTTCCGGGGCACCACGTACTCGGCGGGAAAAGTCGCCCGGAACTCCTCCCGCGCCTCGCAGCGTTCGGACAGCGCGTCGAGCGCCGGGTATTTTTCCTCCGCCAGAAGTTCATCATCGACCATCCGCACATAGCGGATCATGCAGGCCGTCGTGATCTGATCCTGCCCGATCCGCGCGTCCGCCGGCCAGGCTTCCGCCGCCAGCGCCGCAATCGCCCCCTCCGCCTGCATGCGACAGCGTGCAATCCATTCCGGCCAGCGCAGTGCCGAAGGCCGGATCACCCGCTCGTAGGTCGCCGCACCCACCTTGTCGATCGCCCCCGTCGCCAATGCCATCCGTCCGAGCGCGCGCCGTCGCGCCGCGCCAGCGGGTGGCACCAGCGCCCGCTCCGGTCCCACCTCCTGGTCGAGCCAATCCAGGATCGCCGCCGAATCGATCAGCACCGCCCCGTCATCGAGCGCGAGCGAGGGAATCCGCCCCAGCGGGTTGACCTTCCGCATGGCGTCGAAATCCCCGAACACCGAGCGCGTATCATGCTCGTAGGCAAACCCGAGCACGCAGAGCGAAACCGCGACGCGGCGCACGAACGGCGAATCGTACTGGCCGACCAGGATCATGCGTTTCCAGACCTCGCGAGTGTGCCACCTGTCATAGTGCGACCCACCACAGATCGCCCCGGCGACATCACGCTCTCACTGGAACTTTTTGAAGCTGGTGATCTTGTGCAGGCTGCCTTCATCCGTTCGTCCCAACCGATGCACGTTCTGCTCCTGCGTGCCTGGTTGAACGTTCACGAAGGTCGGTGTGGGGTTCAGAGGGGTGGCAGCGAATGTCGGATCGACCGCCAGATTCCTCCGCTCCGGGTCCGTCACAGCGGCGCCATTCTGGTAATATTCCATCTTGCTCCAGCGCTTGAAACGAACCTCGCAGCGGGCATTGGCCTGCCAATCGAACCGGACATATATCGATTCATTCTTGTCGACATGGCTCATGACCTGCGCACCATAGACCGGCCCCATGAAAGCAAGGCCGGTGGCAATCGCGTCAAGCTCGTCGCCCCAGTTGTCGGCTGTGCCCTGCTTGTCGCCGAACCGTTCGAAGCGGGTAATGACGCCGATCACGCAGATGCCGTGCGTTGTTCCGGTGGGCGGCGCGTGAACGATGCTACGGCTTTGCACATATTGGGCAAATGCCTGCGCCTTGCTGGTATGCGAAGCGAGCGGAGACGATGACGCATGAAAGCCGAACAGGCCGATGTCCGTCTGGTAGACGATCGCCTGGCAGCTTCCCACGCTCGGAAATCCAAGAGTCTGCGGGTCGAAGCCGATCTGGTTGGTGTCGAGGAATCGCATCAGCTTCCTCCTGCGGATCGTTTCGCCTGCCGCCGCGAAGGCTGCAACGGGCATCCAGCGCCGCCGACACTACGCGCCGCGGTTCTCGTGCTCAAGGTTGCGCAGGGTCCCTTCTTGCGTCGCAGCCCCGCGCGGATGACTGGAAACCCCACCCCTCCAGCAGGCATGCTGGCCTCGAGGGAACACCGATGATCCGCAATTTCTCCGATCACGCCGCCAACGAGCGCACCTTCCTCGCCTGGATCCGCACCGCCATCGCCGTGATGGCTTTCGGCTTCCTGGTCGCGAAATTCGACCTCTTCCTCAGGCTTGCCGCTGTCTCCCTCGGCGCCCCCCGCTCCGCCGTCACGGTGCGTGGCAATGGCTTCGGGGGAGCGGCCGGCATCATCCTCATCCTGGCCGGCACGCTCATGGTGGCGCTCGCCGCCCTGCGCTTCGTCCGTACCGACCGCGCGATCGAGAGTCCTGAATCGCAACCGGAAGGATCACGCATCGATCTTGCCCTGGCAGCGCTGATGCTGGCCCTCGGCATCGCTCTTCTCCTCTACCTCGCAGAAACCGTGCTCGGAGGTCCCTGAGCCCCCCGCTCACTGATCAGCGGCGCCAGGATCGCCCTGGCCGTTTCGCTCGCGAAAATCCGATCGATCTCGGGCGCGAGCTTGCGCCGCCAGTTCGGCCGCTCGCGGTCGGTCCCCGGAAGATTCACTGCCATCGTCGCACCAGCCAGGTCATCCGCCTGCACCAGCGCCAGCATCGCCGGCGTCCGGGCAAGATACGCATGAATGGCCCCGAGCAGCGCCGGCGGCGGTTCGGCCTCCAGATCGACCGGCCCGCCGAGCAGCCCCTCCCGCGCCAGCGCCTCCACAAGGGCGCGCTTCTCCGCCGCCCGCAAAGCGCTTCCGTCCGCTGACGAAATGCCGAGTGCGACGCGCTCCTGCCAATCCAGGCCCAGCCACCAGCCGGCCAGGGTCGGCAGATCGTGCGTGGAGACGGAGGCCACCGCCTGCACGGGATAATCCCGCGGGCCGCGGAATCCGGCACCGTCACGTTCGAACCACAAAACGCGATAGCTCAGCACGGCGTTTTCGTTCAGGCGCGCGCGAAGCCCCTCGGGCACGGTCCCGAGATCTTCGCCCACCACCAGTGAGCGCGCCCGCATGCTCTCCAGCGCCAGATGTCCGAGCAGGTCATCGAGCGGATAGCTCACGTAGGTGCCGTCCTTTGCCCCGGCGCCGGCAGGAATCCAAAAGAGGCGCGCAAGCCCCATCACGTGATCGATTCGCAAGGCTCCGGCATGGCGCATGTTGGCCGCCAGCAATCCGGCGAATGATGATTGCGCTGCCGGTTTCAAGGGATCGGGCGGAGCGAGATGCCAGTTCTGCCCGTCCGGAGCAAAGCGATCGGGCGGAGCGCCGATCGCCACACCTCGCACCAGGCCGCCGTCGCTCGCCCAGGCTTCTGCGCCGTCTGCCGCCGCCCCCACCGCGAGATCGCGATAGAGCCCGAGAGAAAGTCCCCCATCACGCCCCCGCTCGGCCGCGCGCGCCAATTGGGCGTCGCCCAGGAATTGCAGGAACAGATGAAAGCCGACGCGCCTCGCTTCCCTCTCCGCGAAGCGCGCCACCCCACTGGCATGCGGGCCGGAAAGCTCGCTCGGCCAGTCTTGCCAGGGTCCGCGTTGCGCCTCCGCGATCGCCTCGAAACACGCGAATCGGCGGAGTGATTCCCCACCCGCCGCAACGAAACGCACGAAATCGCGCCGCGGCCCGCGATCGGGCGCGCGTTGCTCGAAGGCGGCAAAGGCCGCTTCCAGCACCTTCCGCTTCAACGCCCAGACACGCGCATAGTCCACCAGCGGAGCGGCGGAAAGCGAGGCAATCTCATTCGCATGCTCGGCCAGCAGCGCCTTGGCGCCGGCCGCCTCGCCGAATGGCCCGAGCGCGGTCACGTCGAGATAGATCGGGTCGAGAAATCGCCGGTCCGAGGGATGATAGGGGCTCGCGCGGTCCCGCTCACAGGCAAAGAGGGCGTGCAGCGGGTTGATGCCGAGAATCGCGCCGCCGATCGCGCCTGCCCGCTCGGCGAACTCGCCGAGTGTGGTGAAATCGCCGATTCCCCGATCGCCCTTCCGGCGCAACGTGTAGAGATGCGCGGCCACGCCAAAGCGCCTTGCTCCGTGGGCAAGCTCCGCCGGCAGAAAGCAGCGCGCGGGCGCGATCGTCAGCAGACAGGGCGAATCGGGCTGATCGTCGCGCACCACGACATGCCGCCCGGCCGGCAACGGCCCGAGCAGCGCTTCGCCCCCTTCGACCTCGAGGTGTTCCTCTCCGCCGTCCTCGCGTCGCACCGTGATCCTGACCGCGCCGCCACACCGATCACCCTCCCGGCCCAGCGGCAGCGCAATGGGCTCGCCAAGCCGCACCACCTTCGTCTCCGGCAGGCCGCGCCGTGCCCGCTCTGCCAACCTCGAGAGCGACTCCCCGGCCTCGCTCCGGCTACCCGCCGGGAGCCCCATCGCAGCCAGCAACGCGCGTTTCGTTTCGATGCCGACGAGATGTCGCTCGCCCTGCAAGTCCCGCCACGCCGAGGCAATTCCGGCCGCCTGCACCAGCCGCTCCAGCAGCCCCAGAGGCACCTCCTGCCGCCGCTCTTTGGCCGGCTCACGCACTTCCGCCACCAGCACGGCCGAGCGCGGTGCCAGCACGATCTCTTCAAGATCGTGTGGCACCCGTTCCGGCGCCGCGCTGTCGAGTTCCAGCCGCCACGCGAATCCGTCCCGCGCCTCCGGAAGCAAAACCCGCATCGCGTTCCCGCCCGCGTGCAGCGCCACGACCGCGCGATCGAACCCGCCCGCTTCGGCGGCGGTGAAAACCGCGATCAGGGTACGGTTTCCCGCGTTCTGCCAGTCCGCCGCCTCCATCTTCGCCCCGTTCGCCTTCAGCCAGGCAACATCGGCCAGTTCGCTATCGGGACGAATCACGCCATCGAGAAAGCGATCCTCGCGCAACGCCGGATGCGCCCGTCGCGTGGCAATCGCGCGGCGGGCGAAATCGATCAGCTCCGCATCCGCGCTCTGCCAGTCGAGCCACGACAGCACATTGTCCTGGGCATAGGCGTTGTTGTTCCCGCGCTGCGAATGGCCGAGTTCCGAGCCCATTCCCAGCATCGGCGTCCCGCGCGCGGCGACGAGCGTCAGCAAGAGGCTGCGCTGATCCTGCTTCCGCGCCGCGCGAATGGCGGGACCCGCAGTCTCGCCCTCGACCCCGTTATTCCAGGAACGATTGTCTGCCCGCCCGTCGCGATTCTCTTCTCCGTTCGCGAGGTTGTGCTTTTCGGCGTAACTCACGAGATCGGCGAGCGTGAACCCGTCATGCGTCGTCACCGCGTTGACGCTGCGCGAAGGCCGCCCATGCGCGCGAAACAAATCCGCCGATCCGGCAAGCCGCGTCGCCAACTCGGCCACCTGGCCGCCGTCACCGCGCCAGAAGCCCCGCACCGTGTCGCGAAAACGGTCGTTCCATTCTCCCCAGGGCGGCGGAAACCGGCCGAGCTGATAACCGCCCGGCCCGACATCCCATGGCTCGGCAATCAGTTTCAGATCGCGCAGCACCGGGTCCTGGGCGATCGCCGAAAGCAGCGGCGCGGCAGCGTCGAAGCCCGCGTCCCGCCGGCCGAGTGTCGTTGCCAGGTCGAACCGGAAACCGTCGAGCCCGGTCTCGCTCGCCCACCATCTCAGCGCATCCATCGCCAGCCGGAGCGGGCCTGGCCGATCGAGCGCGAGCGTATTGCCGCACCCCGTGTCGTTGACATAGCGCGCCGGATCTTCGGGAAGAAGCCGATAATAGCCGCGATTGTCGAGGCCGCGCAGCGAGAGCGTGGGACCGGACTCATCGCCCTCGCCGGTGTGGTTCAGCACCACGTCCAGGATCATTTCGATCCCCGCCGCGTGGAGTGCGGCAACCGCCTCGCGGATTTCGGCGAATCCGCCGGGTGCCAGGCGCGGATCGGGCGCCATCGGCGCCACCGGGTTGTAGCCCCAGTAATTGCTGAGGCCGAGTGGGCCGAGATGGCGTTCATCGATCCAGGCGGCCGACGGCATCACCTCCACTGCCGTGATGCCGAGCCCGCCAAGATGTGCGATCGCCGCCGGATGCCCGAGCGCGGCAAAGGTGCCGCGGATCGCTTCGGGGATTGCAGGATGACAACGCGTGAAGCCGCGCACATGCAGTTCGTAAATGACGCTCTCGGCCCACGCGATACGCGGCCGTCCGGCTGAAGGCCGAGGCCCAGCGACGGTGGCGATCGCCTTCGGCATCACCGAAGCAGTCTCGGCGCCGCGCGTCATCATGGTTGGATCGAGACGAAACGGCCGGTCGATCGCCGTCGCGTACGGATCGAGCAGCAGCTTCGCCGGATCGAAGCGATCCCCTGTCGCGGGATCGTATGGACCGCTCGCGCGCAGCCCGTAGCACGCGCCCTCCCGCACGCCTGCGACATGGCCATGGAAGACATCGCCCGTGCGGCCCGGAAGCGCGATGCGCTCCAGTTCACGTCCTCCCCGCGCGTCGAACAGGCACAGCATCACGCTCGTCGCGCGCGCCGCCGCCACGGCGATGTTGGCGCCGCCCTCGTCGAGCGTCAGGCCGAGCGGCTCCGGCGCGCCCTCCGTCGACGTACGCACTTTTACGTGACGACGCTCGGTTGTTTCCGGCCGGTGAAACGCTCGATCTCGGCAAGCGAACGCGAAAGCGCCGCCAGTTCGCCCAGTACCGCCCCGGTCTCCTCATCGTGGCGGGCCGGATCCGGCTCGAAGCGCTCGAGATAGACGCGCAGCGTCGCTCCGGCAGTTCCGGTACCGGACAGCCGGTAGACGAGACGCGAACCGCCCGAGAAAATCAGGCGCAGCCCCTGGTGCTCCGAATAGGATCCATCGACCGGGTCGTGATAAGCGAAGTCATCCGCCGCTTCGACCTCCGATACACCGAATCGTTGTCCCTTGAGGTCGGGAAGGCGCGCGCGCAAAGCTCCGATCATCGCCGCCGCTCCGTCCGCGTCGATCTCTTCGTAGTCGTGCCGTGCATAGAAGGTACGCCCGTATTCCGCCCAGTGCGCGCGCACGATTTCCGCCACGCCCTGTCGCCGGACGGCAAGAATGTTCAGCCATAGCAGCACGGCCCAGAGCCCGTCCTTCTCGCGCACATGGTTCGAACCGGTTCCGGCACTTTCCTCCCCGCACAATGTGGCCAGCCCCGCGTCCAGCAGATTGCCGAAGAATTTCCAGCCGGTCGGCGTCTCGTACAGGCGGATGCCGTGCCTGGCGGCCACGCGATCGGCAGCCCCGCTGGTCGGCATCGAACGCGCGATCCCCGCCAGCCCCTGCGCATAGCCGGGTGCGAGATGCGCATTCGCGGCCAGAAGTGCGAGGCTGTCGGAAGGGGTCACGAAGAGGCCACGCCCGATGATCAGGTTGCGATCGCCGTCCCCGTCCGAAGCGGCGCACAAATCCGGCGCCTCGCGCGACATCGCAAGCTCGAACAGCGACCTGGCATATTTGAGGTTCGGATCGGGGTGATTCCCTCCGAAATCAGGAAGCGGCATGCCGTTGACCACGGTTCCCCTGGCCGCTCCCAGTGTGCCTTCCAGGATCGCCTTTGCGTATGGCCCGGTGACCGCCGACATGGCGTCATAGCGCATCGAAAAGCCGCTCGCGAACAGCGCGCGAATGCGGTCGAAGTCGAACAGCGTCTGCATCAGCGCCGCATAATCGGCAACCGGATCGACGATCTCCACCACCATCCCGCCGAGCCGGGTTTCTCCCACGCTGTCGATATCCAGGTCGGCCCCATCCCAAATGCGGAAGGCGGTGATCGCTTCGCTTCGCTCGAAAATCGCCTCGGTCACTTTCTCGGGCGCCGGGCCACCATTGCCGACATTGTATTTGATGCCGAAATCCCCTTCCGGTCCGCCCGGATTGTGGCTCGCGGAAAGGATGATGCCGCCCGCGGCACGGCGGCTCCGGATCATGTTGCTGACCGCAGGCGTGGACATGATCCCGCCCTGGCCGAGTATCACGCGGCCGATTCCGTTCGCCGCCGCCATCTTCAACACCGTCTGCACGCACTCGCGGTTGAAGAAGCGCCCATCGCCGCCCACGACCAACGTCGCTCCTGCCGGCAGCTTCACGGCATCGAAGATCGACTGCACGAAGTTCTCGACATAATGCGATGCCTGGAAGATCGGCACCTTCTTGCGCAGCCCCGAGGTGCCCGGACGCTGGCCGGCGATCGGGCCGGTCGGGACCGTTCTGATCATCGAGGAGCCTCCTCGCTCGCCGGGTCGGCCGGGCGAACAAGCTCGCGATAAAGGGTGGCGTAGCGGTTCGCGGGCCGGCGCCAGGAAACGTCCGTTGCCATTCCCATCTGTTGCATCCTGCGCCAGGCGCCCACCGTTCGGAACAGGGAAGCGGCGCGTCTGATGCCATTTGCGAGCATCTCCGCACTTCCGGGTGCGAACTGGATTCCCGTCGCGACCCCGGCGGCGAGTGCCATTTCGTTGGCGTCGATGACGGTGTCCGTGAGCCCGCCCGCCCGTGCCACCACCGGCACCGCGCCATAGCGCAGCGCGCAAAGCTGGGTCAGCCCGCACGGCTCGAACCGCGATGGCACCAGGATGGCGTCGGCACCCGCCTGAATTTGATGCGCGAGTTCTTCGTCGAACTCGAAGATGGCACCGACGCGCCCGGGATGCGCCTGCGCAGCCGCGGCGATCGCGTTCTCCAACGCTGCTTCGCCCGCACCCAGCACCGCGAGTTGGGCGCCGGCGGCCAGCAGCACCGGCAGCGCTGCCAGCAGGAGATCGAGCCCCTTCTGCCAGGAAAGCCGGCTCACCACCCCGAACAGAGGCGCCTCCGGGCTCGCCGCCAGATCGTATCGCTCCTGCAATGCCGCCTTGTTCTGCGCCCTCTCCCCGAGCCGGCGCGGCCCGAAACGCGCTGCGATCATCGGATCGTTCCCGGGATTCCACACCTCGACGTCGATACCGTTCAGAATGCCGCTCAGCCGATCGGCACGCGCGCGCAGCAGGCCATCCAGCCCCATGCCCGCCGCCGGGCTCTGGATCTCGACAGCGTAGGTCGGCGAAACCGTCGTCAGGCGGTCGGCAAGCTGCAACCCCGCCTTCAGGAACCCGATGCTGCCGTAGTACTCCACGCCGTCGATCGCGAACGCCACCGCCGGCAACCCGAGAGGGGCGAGAAGGGCAGCCGGAAACTGGCCCTGGAAGGCCATATTATGCACGGTCATCACGGTCTTCGGGCGCGGCAGGCCGTCATATTGCAGATAGGCGGGAACCAGCCCGGCCTGCCAATCGTGTGCATGGATGACGTCCGGGGCGATCGAGGGGACCAGACCGTGCCCGAGATCCGCAGCGACCCGGGCGAGCGCGGCGAAGCGAACGGCGTTGTCCGGCCAATCGAGGCCCTGCGGGCCGCGATACGGGTCGCCCGGGCGCGCGTAGAGATGCGGTGCGTCGAGAACCAGAAGTGCAAGGTCTTGCGCCGTTCCCGCGATCAGTCGCGCCGCGCCGCCGAACAGGTCCGCGAATTCGTGCACCGTCTCGCCCGATGGAAGTCCCGCGAGCACCGCCGGATAGCCGGGCACCAGCGAGCGGACCGCGACATCTTCCGCCGCCAGCGCCGCCGGCAGGGCGCCTGCCACGTCGGCGAGTCCGCCGGTCTTGATCAGCGGATAGATCTCGGAAGCGACGGACAGAACGGAAACGCTCGTCATCGGCAAGGGCCGTCGCCCGGAAGCGCTCGCTTAGGAGACAAGGTCGAGCGGCGAGCCGGCAACCGCAAGCTGGTCGATCATCGGCTGCGTGATCAGTGTGACGCCGCCTTCGGTGCGGCGGAAGCGCTGCGCGTCCAGTTCCGGATCCTCGCCGACCACCAGTCCTTCGGGAATCTGCACGCCGCGATCGATCACTACGTTGGAGAGCCGCACCTTGCGCCCGATCTCCACATAGGGAAGCACGACCGCGTTCTCGACATGGGCCCAGGAATGCACATGCACCCCGGTGAACAGCAGGCTTCGCCTGAGCATCGCTCCGGAAATGATACAGCCGCCGGATACCAGGGACGCCAGCGCCTGCCCGCGCCGCTCGTCCACGTCGTGCACGAACTTGGCCGGCGGCGTGATCTCGGCATAGGTCCAGATCGGCCATTGGCGGTCATAAAGGTTGAGGTCGGGGATGACCTCGGTCAGATCGATGTTCGCCGCCCAATAGGAATCGACCGTGCCGACATCGCGCCAATAGGGCGCCTGCTCATCGGCGGACCGCACGCAGGAGCGGGAGAAGGGATGCGCCACCGCCTTGCCGTGCTTGACGAGATAAGGAATGAGATCCTTGCCGAAATCGTGACCGGAATGGGGATCGACTGCATCCCGCCGCAGTTGATCGATCAGGAACCGCGTCTCGAATACATAAATTCCCATGCTGGCCAGCGCATGGTCCGGCTTTCCCGGCATCGCCGGCGGGTCCTTCGGTTTCTCGACGAAGGCCACGATCCGGTCGTTCTCGTCCACATGCATGACACCGAAGCCGGACGCCTCGAGCCTCGGCACTTCGATGCAGCCGACCGTCACGTCGGCCTGCTGATCGACGTGCTGATAGAGCATCGCCTCGTAGTCCATCTTGTAGACATGGTCTCCGGCCAGCACGACGAGGTATTTCGGATCGTAGCTCTCGATGATGTCGATGTTCTGGGTCACCGCATCGGCAGTCCCGAGATACCATCTGTCCTCGGCGACGCGCTGGCTTGCCGGCAGGATGTCGAGGCTTTCGTTGCGCTCGCTGCGCAGAAAGGTCCAGCCGCGATTGAGGTGCCGGATCAGGCTATGGGCCTTGTATTGCGTTGCCACCGCGATCCGGCGGATGCCGGAATTGAGCGCGTTGGACAGGCAGAAATCGATGATGCGCGATTTGCCGCCGAAAAACACCGCCGGCTTGGCACGCTTGGCGGTCAGCTCCATCAGCCGGCTGCCGCGCCCTCCGGCCAGGACATAGGCCATCGTCTGGCGGGCGAGCGGCGCATTCGGGGACGAGATCGGCGTCATCGCGTTCCTCCTCCGCCTCGGCTGCAGGACGGCTCCTGGCGACCGGCGGCCGGGGCTTTCCGGACCGATCCACCACTCTAACCGGAATCCGCGCGGAGGTAGAGAGTGGCGAGCGGCGGGATGGTGATTTCGGCCGATGCTCCGAGACCGTGCGCCGGCGTCTCCGACGCCACCACCGCGCCCAGGTTGCCCATTCCCGAACCGCCATAGCTTCTCGCATCGGAGTTCAGGATTTCCCGCCATACTCCCCCGCGCGGCAGGCCGATGCGATAGAAGGCGCGCGGCACCGGCGTGAAATTGCACACCACCGCCACCGGCGGTTCGTCCGCCTCTCCAAAGCGGAGCCAGGCATAAACCGACTGCGCCTCGTCATCGGCGACGATCCAGCGGAATCCTTCGCCCTCGCAATCGCGCCGATGGAGCGCGCCCTCGCTGCGGTAGAGCCGGTTGAGATCACGCACCAGGTTCCGAACTCCGCGATGGAAATCGTATTGCAGCAGGTGCCAGTCCAGGCTGCGATCGAAATTCCACTCCTCGGTCTGGCCGAAATCCTGCCCCATGAACAGAAGCTTCTTCCCGGGGTGGCCCCACATGAAGCCGTAATAGGCGCGCACCGTCGCGAAGCGCTGCCATTCGTCGCCTTTGACGCGCCCGATCACCGTTCCCTTCCCGTGCACCACCTCGTCGTGCGAGATCGGCAGCACGAAATTCTCCGCGAATGCGTACAGAAGCCCGAACGTCATCTCGTGATGATGCCAGCGCCGATGCACCGCCTCGCGGCCGAGATAGGCCAGCGTGTCATGCATCCAGCCCATGTTCCACTTGAAGCCGAAGCCCAGCCCCCCGGCATCGACCGGGCGCGAAACTCCGCTCCAGGCGGTCGATTCCTCGGCAATCGTGATCGCACCCGGATGCAACCCGTACGCCAGTTCGTTGAACCGGCGCAGGAAGCCAATGGCGTCGCGGTTGTCGTTGCTGCCGTCGGGATTCGGCGCCCATTCGCCCGGGCGGCGCGAATAATCGAGATAAAGCATGGAGGCCACGGCATCGACCCTGAGCCCGTCCACATGGTAGCGATCGAGCCAGTAGAGGGCATTGGCAGCCAGCACGTTCGCCACCTCGCGGCGCCCGTAATCGTAGATTGCCGTGTTCCAGTCCGGATGGAAGCCGCGGCGCGGATCCGGATGCTCGTAGAGCGGGGCCCCGTCGAAACGCACCAGACCATGCTGGTCGGTCGGGAAATGCGCCGGCACCCAGTCGAGAATGACCGCGAGACCCGCTCGATGCGCACGATCGACCAAGCGCGCAAAGCCGGCCGGCTCACCGAAGCGCCGTGTCGGCGCGAAAAGCCCGATCGGCTGGTATCCCCAGGAGGCGTCGAGCGGGTGCTCAGAGACCGGCATCAGCTCGAGATGCGTGAATCCCATCTCCGCGGCATAATCCACCAGCGCATCGGCGAATTCGTCGTAGGTCAGGAATCGGTTTGCCTCGGCCCTGCGCCACGAGCCCAGATGCACTTCGTAGATCGACATCGGCAATCGCCGCGGATCCCCCATCCCGCGCGCGGCCATAAATGCCCCGTCGCCCCAGGCGAAATTGTCCGTGCGCACCACCACCGAAGCGGTGGAAGGGCGCAACTCGGCTCCGAATCCGAACGGGTCGGCCTTCAGCGGCTGCAGGCTTCCGTCCGGGCCGGTGATCTCGTATTTATAGACTGCGCCTTCGCCGATATCGGGGGCGAAAATCTCCCACAAGCCGCTGTCGATCCGCTTGCGCATCTGGTGCCGCCGGCCGTCCCAGAAATTGAAGTCACCGACCACGGAAACCCGCCGCGCCTCAGGCGCCCAGACCGCGAAAGAGACGCCGCCCACGCCTTCATGCAGCATCGGGTGCGCGCCGAGCCGCGCATAGAGTTCGCGGTGCGTACCCTCCACCAGGAGATGATCGTCGAGCGCCCCCAGCACCGGACTGAACGCGTAAGGATCCCGCAACCGCCAGACCGCCGCACCCTTGGCCGCTTCCAGCGTGTAAGCGAAGGGGGCCTGCCGGCCGCGCAGGAGCCCCTCGAAAAAACCCTCGGGGCGGCGCCGCTCGAGCTTCGCAAGCGCCCGGCCATCCGCGCCGAGAACCGAAACCTCTTCCGCGTCCGGCACGAAGGCACGCACTGCGAGGCCCTCGGCCGTCGCGTGCGGGCCGAGCACGGCGAACGGATCGCCATGCCTCGCACCGAGGATCGCCTCGACATCCGCCTCGTCTGCCCGCCAGCCATCCTTCGTCATGCTTTCGGATCCGCTGCCGCGCCGACCTCGATTCCCCAGATCTCCTCGCAATATTCCCTGATCGCGCGATCGGCGTTGAACCATCCCATGCGCGCGGTATTCGCGACCGCCATCCGCCACCATTGCCCGGGCTTCCGCCAGCGCTCCGCGATCAGCCGCTGGGTCGCGTAGTAGGCATCGAAGTCGGCCGCCACCATGAAGTAGTCATGGTGGGTGATCGCCTCGACAAGGCCGCGGTACCGCCCCGGATCATCGGGCGAGAACACGCCCGAGCCGATCGCCTCCAGGACCTCGCCGAGAATGGCAGAATCGGCAATCGTCGTCGTTGCGTCCAGTCCCTCGCCCCGCCGCGCCGCGACTTCTTCGGCGGTCAATCCGAAGATGAACAGGTTTTCCTCGCCGACATGGTCGCGGATTTCGATGTTCGCCCCGTCCAGCGTGCCGATGGTCAGCGCCCCGTTCAACGCGAGCTTCATGTTGCCGGTGCCGGAGGCCTCCATGCCCGCGGTGGAGATCTGTTCCGAAAGGTCGGAGGCCGGAATCATCGCCTCGGCGAGGCTCACATTGTAATTCGCCAGGAACACCACCTTCAGCAGGCCGCGCACCGCGGGATCATGGTTCACCACCTTCGCCACGTCGTTGGCGAGCTTGATGATCAGCTTCGCCTGCTCGTAGCTCGGCGCGGCCTTGCCGGCGAACAGCTTGACCCGCGGCACCCAATTGCCTGCCGGGCGCGCGCGGATCGCCTCGTAGAACGCGATCGTTTCCAGAATGTTCAGGAGCTGCCGCTTGTATTCATGGATGCGCTTGATCTGCACGTCGAACAGCGCCTCGGGATCGACCGCCACATCCGACCGTTCACGAATCAAGCGCGCCAGCGCCACCTTGTTGGCACGCCGCATTTTGGCAAATTGCTCGCAGAAGGCCGCGTCGGCAGCCAGCTTTGCCAGCCCGCGCAAGGCGTCGGAATTATCGAGCGCCCGCTCGCCCACGGCATCGACGATCAGCCTCGTCAGGCCGGGGTTCGCTTCCGAGAGCCAGCGGCGGAACGCGATCCCGTTGGTCTTGTTGACGATCCGCGAGGGATAGAGCGCGTTGAGATCGCGGAACACGGTCTCGCGCATCAACTCGGTGTGCAACTTCGAGACGCCGTTGACCTTGTGCGAGCCAAGGAACGCGAGGTGGCCCATGCGCACGCGCCGCCCGTCCTGTTCATCGATCAGGGAAACCGCAGAAAGTGCCGCATCGTCCCGCCCCATCTTGCGCAGCGCGGCCAGATGCAGCGCATTGAGCACATAGATGATCTGCATCGGGCGCGGCAGCAGCCGCTCCAGCAGCGGCACCGGCCAGCTCTCCAGCGCCTCCGGCAGCAGCGTGTGATTGGTGTAGGAGATGCACCGCTCTGTCAGGTCCCACGCCTCGGTCCATGGCACGTCGTGGATGTCGACCAGGAGCCGCATCAATTCGGCAACCGCCAGCGCCGGATGCGTGTCGTTGAGCTGGATTGCCACCTTGTCGGGCAGATTGCGCAAAGCATAGCCGGCCGAGAGATGCCGGCGCAGCAGATCCTGAAGCGAGGCCGAAGTGAAGAAATACTCCTGCCTGAGACGCAACTCCTTCCCGGCCGGCGTGGCATCGCTCGGATAGAGCACCTTGGAAATCGATTCCGCCCGCATCTGTCCGGCCAGGGCGCCGACGAAATCGCCGCGATTGAACGCCTCCAGCCTGAGCGGATCGGCTGCCCGGGCCGACCACAGGCGCAGCGTGTTGACATGCGTGCCGCGCCAGCCCGGAATCGGCGTGTCGTAGGCAACGGCCTCGACCTCCTCGGCCGGGTGCCACGCTTGGCGCGCCGTCTCTCCAACGCCCGAGAGCCTCTCGACGTAACCGCCGAACCCGATCGGGTAGCTTCGTTCCGGGCGGGAAAATTCCCAGGGATCGCCGAACATCAGCCAGTCCTCGGGATATTCCTGCTGCCAGCCGTCTCTGAGCGCCTGGCGGAACAATCCGTTCTCGTAGCGGATTCCATAGCCGTACGCGGGCACGCCGAGGCTCGCCATGCTCTCCATGTAGCAGGCGGCGAGCCGGCCGAGACCCCCGTTACCAAGCGCCGGATCGGGCTCCATGGCGCGCAGGCTCTCGAGATCGATCCCAAGCCCCGCAAGCGCTTCCCGCGCTGCCTCGAGAAGCCCGAGGCTCGTCAGCGATGCCGCCAGCAGCCGCCCGACCAGGAATTCGAGCGAGAGATAATGAACGCGTTTGCTGCCGGCCTCGTACACCTTGGCGTTGGCCTCGAGCCAGCGCGCCACGACGCGATCACGCACGGCCAGCGCGACCGCGAGGTACCAGTCGCGCCGGCTCGCATTCGCCTCCGTCTTGCCGACGTCGGTGCCGAGCTTGGCCAGCACCGCCGCCGCGAACCGCCCTGCCTCCGCGTGCTGCTTGTCCGTCTGCTCGTCCATCGTCCCCTGCCGGAATGGAGGCGCCAGAATGCGGTCCCGGCAAGACCGGTGCAAATGGTGCGTTGCGCCCGGCGACCGTGGCTGGCCCGGGCGCGGCGCTTTCAAGTCCGCGGCGACTCGAAAAGCGGATGGATCGCGGCGAAAGCGTCTTCGCCGGCTCTCCACCCCCTCCCGACCGGATCTGCGCCTGAGAAAGCTGCCCCTGGCATGCTCCTGCCATCGAACCCCTGGCCAGCCAAGCCCGAAATCGGTATGATATCAAATATTCCCGCCGAATCGGCCAGATCAGCCGTCGGCTGTCTCCCGCGGGTCGAGCGGCGGGACAGCAACGATCAACAAGCGGGATCAACGGAGGGGAGGGCCAGGATGTCCGGCTTCACCATCGAGCGCAGCCTCCTGAAGGGCCTCAGTGTGCTGATGTGCCTTGCGTTTGCCCTCGGCGTCGCGGAGGCGCCGGCGTTCGCCCAGGCCCCCGCTCTGTCGGTCGATTCCTTCTCGGCCGACTTCTCGGCGATGGCGGCGCTCAAGCCGCTCGTTGCCCAGGGCAAAGGGAAAATCGGCGTCCTGCTGCCGGAAACGACGACCTCCGCGCGCTACACCTCCTTCGATACGCCCTACCTGAAGAAAGCGTTTGCGATGGCCGGGATGTCAGCCGACCAGGTGCTCATCACCAACGCCCAGGGCAGTGAGGCAACCGAGCTGACCCAAGCGCAGGCGGCCATCTCGCAGGGCGCGACCGTGCTGGTCATGGATCCCATCTCCTCCGGCGTCGGCGCCTCGATCGAAACCTACGGGAAGTCGCACGGCGCCAAGGTGATCGACTACGACCGCCTGACCCTCGGGGGCAGCCGAGGCTTCTATGTCAGCTTCAACAACGTAACCGTCGGTCGGCTGATCGGCGAAGGCATGGTGGCCTGCCTCAAGGACTGGAACGTCGCGAAGCCGCAACTCCTGGTGATGCGCGGCGCGCCGACCGACAACAATGCAACGCTGTTCGCCGAAGGCTACAACGGCGTCTTGCAGCCATATTTCGCTTCCGGGCGGTTCGTGAAGGTCGGCGAGCCCGCCGGCACCTGGGACCCGTCGGTTGCGCTGACGACATTCCAGGAGCAGTTCACCGCTCATCCCAACATCAACGCCGTCGTGATGCCGAACGACGACACGGCGAACGCCGTGATCTCCTATCTGCGCACGCTCAGGGTCCCGCCGCGGCGGTTCCCGACCACAGGGCAGGACGCGACGCTGACCGGCATGCAGAACGTACTGTCAGGCTTCCAGTGCGGCTCGGTCTATAAGCCGATCTATCTGGAGGCGCAGGCGACGGCAGCGCTCGCCATCTATCTGCGCGCCGGGGCGGAGCCGCCGAAGGCGCTGGTCAACGGCACGACGATGGATACCACCGCAAACCAGGCGGTTCCTTCGGTGCTGCTCACGCCGATCTGGGTGACGCCGAAGAACATGGCCGCGACCGTGGTGAAGGACGGGTTCGTTCCCGCCGCCAAGCTGTGCGCCGGCGGCCTCGCCAGCGACTGCAAGGCGGCCGGCATCACACCCTGACCGGCGCCCACGGGAGGGCAACGGCGATGAACGAAGCCGGAACGACAACCGCTGCTGAGAGCCGGCTCACGCTGCATGGGGTTCAGAAGCGTTTTGGCGCCGTCCAGGCGCTCTACGGCGTCGACCTCGAGGTGCCGCCCGGCAAGGTGACCGCCCTGCTCGGAGACAACGGCGCCGGCAAATCCGTGCTGATCAAGACCATCGCCGGCATCCACGCCGCCGATGCCGGCGACATCATCTGGGAAGGCAAGCCGGTCCAGATCCACGCCCCGGGCGATTCTTCGGCGCTCGGCATCGAGGTCGTCTATCAGGACCTTGCGCTCTGCGACAATCTCGACGTCGTTCAGAACATGTTCCTCGGCCGGGAGCGGGTGAAGTGGGGCCTGCTCGACGAGGATAGCATGGAGCAGGCCGCTGCCCGGACCCTTGCCGAGCTGCACGTCACAACCGTCCGCTCGGTCCGGATGCTGGTGGAATCGCTCTCCGGCGGCCAGCGCCAGTCGGTCGCCGTGGCGAAGGCCGTGATGTGGAACTCAAAGCTCGTCATCCTCGACGAGCCGACCGCAGCCCTCGGCGTCGCGCAGACCAGGCAGGTGCTCGAACTGGTGCGCCGCCTGGCCGACAATGGCCTCGCCGTCGTCATGGTCTCGCACAACATGAACGACGTCTTCGCGGTGTCCGATCGCATCGCCATTCTCAGACTCGGCCGGATGGTCCGTGCGGGCGAGGCCAGCGAGTTCGACCCGCGCATGGCCGTCGAGTTGATGACGCTCGGCCACACCGCCCGCCACGTCGAGCCTGCCAGCCGGGCCGCCGATTCGGCACCGCCAGAACTGGCAGGCGAATCGGCGCTCACGCTCGCCGCCCCCGAGCGGCCAGCCCCGCAGAGCACCTCCGAAATGGTGAGCGACCTGCCGGAGGCCCCGCCCGAGGTCTCCCGCGCCCCGACGATGAGCTACGGGCAGGCGCTCTGGTCGCGCATCGCCGCCGGGCAGAGCGGCGTTTTGCCGGTACTGCTCGGCGCCATCCTGATCGCCATCATCTTCCAGACCCAGAACGCGAAGTTCCTCTCCGCCGGCAACCTCGTGAACCTGATGGTGCAGGGCGCGGTCTTCATGCTGATCGGCATGGGCGAAGTGTTCATCCTGCTGCTCGGCGAGATCGACCTCTCCCTCGGCTACGTTGCCGGTATCGGCGGGGTCATCGTGACCGAACTGGTCGCCCCCGGCCAGGACTGGGGATGGGGAGCGGCGATCATCGTCGCCCTCATCATCACGTCGTTCCTCGGCCTGGTGCAGGGATCGCTGATCACGCGGCTCAGGTTGCCTTCCTTCGTGGTCACGCTGGCGGGGCTGCTCGGCTTCCAGGGAATCATGATCGCCCTGCTCGGCACCGGCGGCACGATCCCGATCCGCAACGAAGTCATCAACGGCCTCGCCAATGGCACGCTGAGCAGCGCCGGCGGCTGGATCCTGATGGCGATCGTGGTGATCCTGTTCGCGCTGATCACCATCGTCCGCGACCGCCAGCGCCGCTCGAGCGGCCTTTCCGCGCCGCCCCGGGCCATCGTCGTCCTGAAGATCGTCGTCGCCGCGGTGGCCGGCATCGTGATCGTTCTCATCTGCAACACCAATCGGGGCGTGCCGGCGTTTCCCTTCAACGGCATGCCCTGGGTGATCCCGATCGTGTTCGCCGTTCTGATCGCCTGGACGTTTCTGCTCGGCCGTACCCGTTTCGGGCGCTACATCTATGCGATCGGCGGCAACGCCGAAGCGGCGCGCCGCGCCGGCATCAACCTCGCCTGGATCAGGACGATGGCCTTCACGCTTGCCGGCTTCACGGCGGGCATCGGCGGCATCATCTATGCTTCCCGCCTGCGCTCGATCTCGACCAGCTTCGACGGCGGCACGATCGTGCTCTACGTGGTGGCCACCGCCGTGATCGGCGGCACCAGCCTGTTCGGCGGACGGGGCCAACCGCTGCACGCGGTGATCGGCGGCATCGTGATCGCCGGAATCGTCAACGGCATGGCGCTCCTGGGTCTGAGCGCCGCCGTGCAACTGATGGCGACCGCCCTCGTCCTGCTCGCTTCGATCACCGTCGATGTGGTGGTGCGGCGGAGGGGTGCCACCGCCCGCTGATCCGGCCGGCCCGATACGGGCGGGCGGCCCGGCGCGGGTCGATTGCCCCGCCGGGCCTTTTGTGCGACGGAGCCCCTTCCGCGCCGCAGGAACCCGAGGGAGACGGATGGCAGCAGAGGCCGAACGAATCACCGTGCCGAGGCGCCGCAACCCGGCGGTCAAGCGCCTGCGCCGCCTCGCCGTCGTACTGGTGATCCTCGTTCCCGCGGCTTGGTTCGTGCCGGTGCCAACCGCGATCCTCGTTGCCTGCGGCGGCGCCGATCTGCTGCGCCACCGCCGCATCACGCTGCGCCTCGTCGAGCAGTATTTCACGGGCAACGGCATCCTCACCTGGCTGCTCTCGCCGCTCAACCTGCTGGCCGATCTCTTCTCGCACCGCAACCGCGGCGTATTCCGCCTCACTGACCTTCCTGCCGCCCATCAGGCCGAGATCGCAGCCTGCACCCGGGCGCTGACCGAGCACGCGGCCGAGGTGAAGGCGCACGTGGCGAAGACGCTGGCCGGCAACCGCCGCGGCATGTTCACCTTCCAATGGTATGGGGAGCCGCAATCGCCGGCACTCCGCATCCCCGCCTTCGAGCAGAACTACCGCTACATCAAGACGATCGCGCTTTCCGTCTTCAACACGCGCGAGCGGACGCATTGGCATTTCGGCCCGCTCCGCCTCACTTTCCGCGTGCTCTTCAATCTCGATCCGATCGCCAGCCGCGAGGTCTTCATCGAAGTGGACGACAAGACCCATTACTGGATGGACGAACCGCTTTTTATTTTCGACGACACGTTCTTCCACCGCTCGATCAACGACGTGGATCACGTGCGCTACTGCCTCTTCATGGACATCCTGCGCCCCAACCGCTGCAACGCGCTGTTCAACGCCACCGTCCGCACCGTGCGTCTCGTATCCGGCTCGTTCCAGCGGATGTTCTACAAGAACTGGTCTTTTCTGCGCTGACCTTCAGCCCCGCTCGATCCGGGCCAGGCCCCAGAACAGGCCGGCCCCGATGACGACACCGAGCGCGAATCCGGCAATGAGCCCGATCACCCCGCCATGCGTGCCGCCGACCGCGGCGCCCACGACCGCGCCCGCGATCATCAGCCCGAACGGCAGAAGGCAGCCGAGGGCCGTCATATTCGCCGGCTACGGTCCGCCCTCAGCGGACCTCGACCTCCTGCCAGAAACCGAACCGCCCGCCCACCTGTTGCATCTCCGGGCACGGGCTTTCGTACGACCAGGCGGCGCGTAGATGCCGCTGGCCTGCGATCACCACGTCATAGAACTGCACGCCGTGCGGGCAGGCGAGATCGTCCTCGGTCTTCTCGGTCCGTTCCAGCCAACCCCTCTGAACGGAAGCGGACGCGAAATAAAAATAGCCTCCGCATTCGATCACGTCCTCGCTCTCGGCGATCACGTGGCAATCGAGAATTGCCTGCATGGAACCTCTCTCGTGGAGCCGCGCCTGCGAACAGGAGCATAATCCCAACCGGGTCTCACGGGGAGGGAAAACAGGATGGCAGAGGGGATCGAGGGCGGCTGCGCGTGCGGTGCCGTACGCTACCGGCTGACCTCGGCACCGATGTTCGTGCATTGCTGCCATTGCCGCGATTGCCAGCGCCAGACCGGCAGCGCCTTCGTCATCAACGCGCTGATCGAGACCGACCGGATCGCCGTGCTCGGCGCCGCGCCCGAACCGGTCACGGTGCCAACCGATAGCGGCCGGCCGCACCGCATCTTCCGCTGCACGGGTTGTGGGGTGGCGCTCTGGAGCGAATATGGCGGCCGCAATGAACTTCGCTTCGTGCGCGTCGGCACCCTCGACGAACCGTCGCTTCTTTCGCCGGACGTGCATATCTATGTCCGCTCGAAGCTGCCGTGGGTACGCCTGCCCGACGGTGTTGTGGCTTTCGAAGCCTACTATGATTCACGGAAGCTCTGGCCGGAGGCGAGCCTCGCGCGGGCCGTCGCCATCCGCGGGCGATGAAGCGAACGGCCCACAATAGTCACGTCTTTTCCCCTCTCGGGCCAAACTCGTGCCGCATTGCCCGCCGAACTCTGGGTCCATGAGAACCACCATGCGAGCGTTCTTCGGCGTCATGGCGCTGCTGGCACTCGCCGCCCTCGCCGGCTGCGGTGTCGTCGCGGCCCCATGCCGTGTCGCTTCTGCGGGGTTGAAAATGGTCCCCATCGCCGGGCCCGTTGCCGCGGCACCGACCGACACCTGCGCCGACGCGATCGATCCGACGCCGACCCGAAGCTGACGCCCGCACTCCTCCGCCGGCGCTGATCAGACTTCCGGGCGGCGCTCGATGAGGCAGGCATCGCCGTAGGAGTAGAACCGGTAGCGCGCCGCGATCGCATGCCGATAAGCCGCGTGCATCCGTTCCCTCCCGGCGAACGCCGCAACCAGCACGAACAGGCTCGAGCGCGGCAGGTGGAAATTGGTGAGCAGCCGCTCCGCCGTGAGAAAACGGTGTCCCGGCTTCAGAAACAGGCTCGTCTCGCCGTCGAACGGATTGACCTCGCCAGACGGCCCCGCCGCCGCTTCGAGCAGCCGGAGCGCCGTGGTGCCGACGGCGACAATCCGCCCGCCTGCCGCCCGCGCCTCGTTGATCGCCCGCGCCGCCTGCTCGGAAACCAGGCCGCGCTCGGCATGCAGCCGCACGTCCTCGAGCGTCTCTTGGCGCAGCGGCAGGAACGTCCCCGCCCCCACGTGCAGCGTGATCCTCGCCATGCGAACGCCGCGCGCCGCCAGCGCCGCCAGCAGCTCCGCCGTGAAATGCAATCCCGCCGTCGGCGCCGCTACCGCACCCGGCCGGGTCGCAAAGATCGTCTGATAACTCTCCTCGTCCGCCGCCGTCGGGCCGTGCGGACGGGCGATATAGGGCGGAAGCTTGAGCCGCGCCGCTTCTGTCGGCTCCGGCCCGGTGAAACGGAGCTTCACACTGCCATCGGCGGCACGGGACAGCACCCTCGCGCTGAGCCCGCCCGCGAATGCGATGTGATCGTTGACATGAAGTCGCCGCGCATTCCGCGCCAGCGCCGACCATGTGCCGTCCGCAAGCTTCCGATCGAGCGTGATGCCGATCCGCGCTTGACCCCGCCGCCCTTCGAGTTCCGCAGCAAAGACGCGCGTGTCGTTCACGACCAGGATGTCGCCGGCTCTCAACAGCTCCGGCAGCCGGGCGATGGCAGAATCGACAAGCCCCTCCCGCCCGATCACGAGCAGCCGCGCGGCGCTGCGCGGACTGACCGGCACCTGCGCGATCAGTTCCGCCGGCAGCTCGAAGGAGAAGTCGGCCAGTCGCACGGGGAACCGATCATGCGGGCGTCGGCACCAACCGGCGCAGCAGACGGATGAAGGGAATGCTGAACAGCACCGCCCAGGCCTTGCCGACGATCTGGCCCGGCAGGAAGGCCAGGCTCCCGAATGCGAGCCAGAGAAAAACGAAGGAATCGACAGTGAGTCCCAGCAAAGCAGACAACAGCACGGCCAGCATCAGGCGGCGTCGCTGCAGCGGCGAATAGACCGCGAAATCGACCAGCTCGCTCAGGAAGAAAGCGGCGGCCGAAGCCACCACCAGCGCGGCCGGAGCCAGCGCCGCCGAAAGCACCGAGCCGAGCGCGATCGCAACCAGGCTCGGCCACGGGCCGAGGCAGCGCTGCACGACATCCCGGAGCACCAGCGCCACCCCCACCGTCAGCACCCCCGAAGGGGCCAGGAGCCCGGGCGCAACCGGCACCACGCAGGGCTCGCCCGGCGGGCAGGCGGTGCCGACATGCAGCACCATCCAGTTGGCAAGCGGAATGAGGCTCAGGAACCCGGCGAAGGCGACAAATCCGAGCCGCCGCGCCCACCCGTTCTCCATCGGCTCACTCGGGAAGGTAGGTCGCGATCTCGATCAGGTTGCCGTCGGGATCGCGGCAATAGACCGAGGTCATCGGGCCCAGCGCACCGGTCTGCTCGACCGGCCCGACCTCGATCGCCACACCGCAGGCACCGAGATGCTGCACCACATCCGTCGCCGCGATCGCGGTGACGAAGCAGATATCGATGCTGCCGGGCCGCGCCCGAGCGGCATTGGGCAAAAACTCCGCCCCCTCCTGGTGCAGGTTGAGCTTCTGGCTGCCGAATCGCAGCGCCGTCCGCCGGTCCGGCCCGAAACTCTCACGCTCCATGCCGAGCACCCGCTGATACCAGGAGGCCGACCGTTCCAGATCGGCGCAGGTGACAACAAGATGGTCGATCCGGTCGATCGTGAAGCGCATGAAGGTCCCGGCAGCCCTGTCAGGATCAGAGATAGTACTCGGCCAGCGGAGCGAAGCCGTTGAAGCACTGGCTCGCGTATGTTGTCACGTACGCCCCGGCGGCATGCAACAGCACCCGGTCGCCGGCGGAAAGCGCGAGCGGCAGCCGATACGGCGTGCGCTGATAAAGTACATCCGCCCCGTCGCAGGTCGGTCCGGCAATCGCCACCGGCCCCTCCGGCCCGCCGTCGTGCTCGGTCGTGATCCGATACCGGATCGCCTCGTTCTCCGTCTCCGCGAGGCCGCCGAAACGTCCGACATCGAGATAAACCCACCGCAGCGGATCGTTTCGCAGGCGCCGGCTGACCAGCACCACCTCCGAGGCGACAACGCCGGCATCTGCCGAGAGAAACCGGCCCGGCTCGATCAGCATCCCCGGTAGTGCGTTGCCGAAATGCCGTGTCATCGCCAGCATGATCGCGGCGGCGAAGGCGTCGATCTCCGGCACCGCATCGCGATAGCGCACGGGAAAGCCGCCGCCGAGATTGAAGAGGCGGAGATCGAGCCCGGCCTCCATCAGATCGGTGAACAGCATCGCCACCCGCCCGATCGCCGCCTCGTAGGTGTCGGTCCGGGTCTGCTGGCTGCCGACATGGAAGGAAAGGCCGCACGGGTCGAGCCCGAATGAGGCCGCGCTCAGCATCAGCTCGCGCGCGAGCGCCAAGTCGGCGCCGAACTTTCTCGCCAGCGGCCACTCCGCACCTTCGTTCGCGACACTGACGCGGCAATAGACCCGCGCGCCCGGCGCGTTTTCGGCCAGCTTCCGAAGCTCTTCGGCGCTGTCGAAGGCGAAAAGATCGACCCCCGCCGCATGCGCCGCACGAATGGCGGCCGCCTTCTTCACGGTGTTGCCGTAGCTGATTGCCCGGGGCTGAGCGCCGGCAGCAAGGCAGGCCTCGATCTCTTCAAAGCTCGCGGCGTCGAACGACGAGCCGAGCGAAACCAGCCGCTCGAGCACCGGCGGTGCCGGATTAGCCTTGACCGCATAATAGATTTCCGCGAGCGGCAGCGCACTCCTGAGGGTTCGGAAATTCCCCTCCAGACGCTCCAGATCGAACACCAGGCACGGCGCTGCCGGGTGTTGCTCAACCAGAAAACGGGCGATCTTCGGTGTCATCGCACCGGCCTCCCTTGCCAAGCCCCTCAACGGGGCTGCCTCGACGGACGCCCGCCTGTTCAAGGCAGCGGGCGGAGTTGACGAAACGGTCGAACGAACCAGCGACGAAGTACAGTTGCCAGAACGCTTGACGTCGTTGCGTAACCGCGAGGGCCAGAGGCACGTGCGTTGCTGCGTAAGGGCCGCAAATAGGACCCAAGCGCCATGGTTGCAAGCAAAAATTGCGAGACCCGTGTCGGGCTGACTGGGCAGCCCGACACCGGTCTCGCTCTTTATTCGAGCCCGCGATTCACGCCCTCCGACGTTTCCGCCTCGGGCGATCGCGGGCGAGACCCGTGTCGGGCTGACTGGGCAGCCCGACACCGGTCTCGCTCTTTATTCGAGCCCGCGATTCACGCCCTCCGACGTTTCCGCCTCGGGCGATCGCGGGCTAGGTTGCAGATTCGGCCGGATCACGCCAAGTGAAGTTGATGTCGCTCCGGCAGGAACTCGCCAAATCACGAGAGAAAACAGAGACCCGCCAGCACCCCGGCCGCCGCCGGCTCCGCTTCGTGCTGCGCCGGACCATGCGCGTGATGGTCTCCGACCGGATGTCTCTCTCGGCCGCCGGCTGTGCCTTCTATGCCACTCTCGCTCTGTTCCCGGCGATCACCATGCTCGTCTTCATCTACGGGCTCGTCTTCAATCCGGCGACCGTCGAGCCGCAGCTCAGGAACCTGCACGCCCTGCTGCCGCCTCCCGCCTATGCCCTGATCGCCGATCGCGTGCACGCTCTCGTCACCCGCCAAGGCGCGACGCTGCGGCTCGGCCTTATCGTCAGCATCGCCGTCACGTACTGGAGCGCCTCCACCGGAACGAAATCCCTGCTCTCCGCCCTCAATCTCGCCTATGGCGAGGAGGAGCGTCGCGGCATCCTCGGCTTCCAGCTTGTCGGCCTCGGCATGACCTTGTCGGGGATTCTCGCCGCCGTGCTCGGGCTCGCCATCCTGGTCGGGCTGCCGGCGGCGATCGGTTTCCTCGGCCTCACCGCCTACCAGGGCGCCCTCCTCAAGCTCGCCGGTGTGGCGGCGCTGCTCGCCTTCGTCCTCGCCACCCTCGCGCTGCTCTATCGCTTTGGCCCCTCGCGCCAACCCGGCGCGCACCACGTCGTGCTGGCGGGCGCGTTCACCGCCACCATTCTCTGGATCGCCGCCTCCACGCTCTTCTCGCTCTACGTGACGCGGGTCGCCCAGTATGACGTCACCTATGGGCCCCTCGCCGCCGTGGTCGGTGTCATGATGTGGTTCTATGTCAGCGCCTACGTCGTTCTCTTCGGAGCCGAGCTGAACGCCGCTCTCGAGTTCAGCCGCGAGTGCTCGCAGTGCTGATCGCGCACGCCACCATCGCCCCCCGCATCGATCCCACTGCCTGGCTTGCCCCGGACGCAACGATCGTCGGCGATGTCACGATCGGCGCCGATTGCCGTGTGCTCTGGGGCGCCCGCCTCATCGGCGAAGGCGGCGGGCGGATCATCATCGGCCGTAACGCCATCGTCATGGAAAACGCGGTCGTCCGCGCCACGCCCCGGCATTCCTGCACGATCGGCGATTTCTGCCTGATCGGCCCGGGCGCACACGTGGTCGGTGCCCGCATCGGCGATCAGGTCTTCATCGCCACAGGTGCCGCCATCTTCCATGGCGCCGAGTTGGGCAACGGCGCCGAGGTGCGCGTGCACGCAACCGTCCATCTCCGCACGCGGCTTGCCCCCGGCGCCGTTGTCCCGATCGGCTGGGTCGCGGTCGGGGACCCGGCCGAACTCCATCCGCCTTCCGAGCACGAGGCGATCTGGGCCACGCAGCGGCCACTCGATTTCCCGGGCTTCGTCTATGGCTTCGATCGTGCCACGCCCGACCTGATGCGCCAGGTGACGGAGCGGCTCGCCTCCATTCTGGGCCGGCATCGCGACGACGGCACGGATTCCGAGTGAGCGCCGCAAGAAAACCTGCGTCGCATCTGCTGCGCCTTCTCGCGCGCGCCGCACGCGCCGGCCAGGCCGCGTGGCTGGAAGTCAGCGCGCCGCGCGCGCGAGTCCGCCGCAGCATCGTGGTCTGGGATCTGCCAACCCGCATCTTCAAATGGCTGCTCGTCTTTTTCGTCGCCACCGCGTTCCTCGCCAGCTCGATGCATCCGCACGGGCTGCTCTTCGTGGTGCATGTCGCCGCGGGCTACGCGGTCGCGCTGCTGCTGCTGTTCCGCCTCGCCTGGGGCTTCATCGGCGGCAGCGAGGCACGTTTCTCGGCCTTCATCCGCGGCCCTGCCGCGGTCAAAGAGCATGCCCGGGCGCTGCTCCGGCTCGCGCCGGAAGAAACCGCCGGCCACAACCCGCTCGGCGGATGGATGATCCTGTTGATGCTGGCGATACTCGGCCTGGTCGTGGCAACCGGCCTTCTCACCGAAGGCGCTACCGGCGGGGCCGGGATCCTGAGCACGCTCCTTCCGCCAACGCTGATCGGTCCGATCGGCTGGATCCACGGCACGCTCGGCTTCGCCATCATCTGGCTTGCCGCCTTCCACCTGGCAGGCGTGCTGCTCGAAAGCCTGCTGCTCCGCGACAACCTCGTCGGCGCGATGATCACCGGCCGTAAGCGGGTCCGCTCTCCGGCACTCGCCGACGCCCGCGCCGCCCCGCCCTGGCGGGCGCTACCCCTCCTTCTCCTGCTCGCCCTTCTCGGGGCATGGATGATCTCCGGGACCAGGCTGCCGGCCACCTCCCCGCCGCACAGCGCGGCGAGCCTGGCTCACCGGTAAAGGCAAATCGAGAGGCCCGGCATGCAGGAAAAGAGCCCGCCGGCAGGCCCGAAGGGTGAGCTTGCGCTGCGCACGCTCGCCATGCCGGCAAACACCAACCCGGCCGGAGACATCTTCGGCGGCTGGGTCATGTCGCTCATGGATCTGGCGGCTGGCCTTGCCGCGCGCGAGCACGCGGACGGCCGGGTGGTCACCGCAGCAGTCTCACACCTGAGTTTCCTCGCCCCGGTGAAAGTGGGTGACGCCGTCTGCTGCTATACCAGCCTGGCGCGCACCGGCCGCACCTCGATGGTGTTCGAGATCGAGGCCTGGCGATTGCCGCAGGGGCAAAGAGGCGAACGGCAGAAGGTGACGGAGGCGGAGTTCACCATGGTCGCGGTGGACGAAAAGGGCCGGCCCCGGCCGCTCTGATCTTTCTGCCGCCACGCTTGACGGCCCCGCTTGGTAAGAACAAAATAAGAACTTGCGCCTCACTCTCGACCACCTCCGCGCCCGCATCCAACGGCTCGAACGGCCAGCAGAGCGCCGCCGCGAGGTGCTCGCATTCGGCCTCGCCGCAATCGATGCGCACTTGCCCGGCGGCGGCTTGGCGCTCGGTGCGGTGCATGAGATCGCGGGCAGCGCGGCAGATGGTGCGGCCACTTTGTTCGCAGCCGGCCTGCTCGCGCGCCTTTCGGGGCCCGTGCTCTGGTGTCACGGTGCGCGCGGCCTTTTCCCGCCCATCTTCCCTCCGGGCCTCGCCGGCGCCGGGCTCGTTCCGAACCGGGTGATCCATCTCGAAGCCGGCACCGGGAAGACGGTGCTGCTGGCCATGGAAGAAGGGCTCGGCCAGCCCGGCCTCGCCGGCGTCGTCGGCGAATTGCCCCACCTTCCGATGCTCGCCTCCCGCCGCCTGGCGCTCGCCGCGGAAGCCTCCGGCGCTCTCGCCCTCGCCCTCCGATCAGAGGAAGAAGAAGGAAAAATCGCGCCCAACGCGGCCGCAACGCGCTGGCGCGTTTCCCCTATCCCCTCGCCTCGTCCGCCCTGGTCCGGCCTCGGGCGGGCGCTCTGGCGGCTCGATCTCATCCGCTGCCGCGGCCGGGCGGCGGCATCCTGGGTGGTGGAGGCGTGTGATGCGACGGGTCGTCTCGGTATGGCTGGCCTCTTTTCAGGTCGATCTCAAACGCCGCTCCGGGAACAGCGTGCCCGCGCCTGATGCTTCCCTCCGCGCCACTGCCACCTGGTGCCTTCGCTATGCCCCGCTCGTCTCCCTCGATCCGCCGGACGGGCTCTGGATCGACATCACCGGTTGCGCACATTTTTTCGGAAGCGAGGCGGCGCTGCTCGCCGATCTCCTGGCCCGCCTCGAAGCCACCGGTCTCGCCGCCCGCGCCGCCATTGCCGGAACGCCGGGGGCCGCGCGCGCGCTGGCCCGTTTCGGGGCCGCGCGCGAAATCATCGTGCCGGCGGACGGTCTCGCCGTCGCCCTCGCGCCCCTCCCGCCGGCGGCACTGCGCCTGCCGGAAGAAGCCGCCACCCTCGCCGCCCGCCTCGGCATCACCTCGATCGCCGCACTCTCGGCCCTCCCGCGCGGCCCGCTCGCCCGCCGTTTTGGCGCAGCAACCCTCACTCGCCTGGATCAGGCGCTCGGCCGCGCCGCGGAGCCGATCTCGCCCCTCGCCCCGCCCGTCCCGCTCGCCGTGCACCGTGCCTTCAGCGAGCCGCTTCTCTCCGCCGAGGCGATCGGCGCCGCGATCGGCAAACTCTCCTCCGCCCTCTGCCAGATGCTTGAGCGCAAAGGCCTGGGCGCGCGCCAGCTCGATCTCTTCTTCGAACGAATCGACCGCGCGGTGATGGCCGTGCGCATCGGCACGGTACGGCCGAGCCGAAACGCCCTGCATCTCTCGAAACTCCTGCTCCAGCATCTCGAAGATGTCGATCCTGGCCCCGGCATCGAGGCAATGCGGCTGCAAGCGCGCCTTGCCGAGCCCATCGCTGCCGGCGAGACACCCGCCGTTTTCTTGAGCGATGCGGAAAAGCCCGACCTTTCGATGCTGCTGGATCGGCTGGCGAACCGCTTCGGCCCGGCCCGCCTCTATCGCGCCCTGCCGCTCGAAAGCGATGTGCCGGAATGCTCGGTCCGCCGGCGGACGGTCCGCTGCCACCTGCCGCCGCTCGCTCCATCCGCAGGCAGAACCTGGCCGCCCCGCCTGCCGCGCCCGTCCCGCCTGCTCTCTCCACCCGAGCCGGTCAGCGCGCTCGCCCTCCTGCCCGACCATCCGCCCGTCCAGTTCGTCTGGCGCGGCAAGCGCCACCGCCTCACTACCGGTGACGGCCCCGAGCGCATCTTCGGCGAATGGTGGAAAAGCGATTCCGAAACTTTCGCCGTGCGCGACTATTTCCGCGTCGAGGACGAACAAGGCCGTCGCTTCTGGCTCTACCGCCGCGGCGACGGCGCGGATCCGGCAACCGGGGACGGAAGCTGGTTCCTGCACGGTTTTTTCTGAACCCGGATTTTGTCGTGCCGCAGGACACGCTCTTCCCCCGCGACGATGCTCCATGACCTCCCGCTACGCCGAGCTTCAGGTCACCACCAATTACAGCTTCCTCCGCGGCGCCTCTCACCCCGAAGAGCTGTTCGCCGAGGCTGCCCGGCTCGAAATCCCCGCCCTCGGCATCACCGACCGTGCCACCCTCGCAGGCCAGGTGCGCGCGCACCAGGCCGCCGCCGCAAGCGGCGTGCGCCTCGTCGTCGGCTGCCGCCTCGATCTCGCCGATCCGGACGGGAAAAAATCCGTCCTCGTCTACCCGACCGACCGCCCCGCCTACGCGCGGCTTTGCCGCCTGCTGACGCTCGGCAAGAGCCGCGCCGGCAAAGGCGGCTGCCGCCTTTCGTGGGACGATCTTGCCCGCGAAGGCGCCGGCCTCGAGGTCGTGCTCATTCCCGATTGGCCGGGCGCCGCCCTCGATTCCGCTCTGGCCCGGCTGGCCGCCGACTTTCCCGCCCGCGCCTGGCTCGCTCTCACCCTCCGCCGCCGCCCGAACGACGCCGAGCGCCTCGAGGCGCTGGCCGAAGCCGCACGCCGGGTGCGGATTCCCCCTCTCGCTACCAACGATATCCTGCATCACGTCCCGGAGCGCCGCATCCTTGCCGACGTCCTCACCTGCATCCGCGAGAAATGCACGATCGACGAAGCAGGCTTCCGCCGCGAGCGCTCTGCCGATCGGCATCTGAAACCACCCGCCGAGATGGCGCGGCTCTTCACCCGCCATCAAGCGGCGGTCGCCAACACCGCCGATCTTCTCGCGCGCTGCCGCTTCTCCCTCTCCGAACTCCGCTACCAGTACCCGAAAGAAACACCCCCCGGCGTTACATCGCAGCAGATGCTCGAGCGTCTGACCTGGGAAGCTGCCCCCCGACGTTATCCCGACGGCGTTCCGGAAAGTGTCACCAGCCAGCTTCATCACGAGCTTTCCCTGATCGCCGAGTTGGCCTACGCGCCTTATTTTCTCACCGTCCACAACATCGTCCGCCATGCCCGCGCTCGCGGCATTCTCTGCCAGGGGCGCGGCTCCGCCGCCAATTCGGCAGTCTGCTACGTGCTCGGCATCACCAGGATCGATCCCACGCGCTCCGGCCTTCTCTTCGAGCGCTTCGTCTCCGCCGCCCGCAAAGAGCCGCCCGACATCGATGTCGATTTCGAGCACGAGCGGCGCGAAGAGGTGATCCAGTGGGTGTACGACACCTATGGCCGTGACCGCGCCGCGCTCACCGCCATCGTCATCCGCTACCGCCCGAAGAGCGCACTCCGCGAGGTGGGCAAGGCGATGGGGCTCGGCGAGGAGCAGGTCGCTGCTCTCTCCGCCGGGATCTGGGGCACCGACGAGGAGGATTTCGCCGCACTGTCACCCGCCACGGCCGATCGCCGGCTCCGCCTCACGCTCGATCTCGCCCGCCGCCTGATCGGTTTTCCCCGCCATCTCTCCCAGCATCCCGGCGGCTTCGTCCTGACAGAGGACCGGCTCGACGAACTGGTCCCGATCGAGCCCGCCGCCATGCCTGACCGCCAGGTGATCGAGTGGGACAAGGACGATATCGACGCGCTCAACTTCATGAAGGTGGATGTGCTCGGCCTCGGCATGCTGGGCTGCCTGCGTCGGAGCTTCGATCTCCTCGCCGGACATCGCGAGATCCATCTCGATCTCGACAGCATTCCGCCCGACGATCCGGCCACCTTCGAGATGATCCGGGCGGCGGACACGCTCGGCGTCTTCCAGATCGAAAGCCGCGCCCAGCGCGCGATGCTGCCGCGCCTGGCCCCCCGCAGCTTCTATGATCTCGTGATCGAGGTCGCGATCGTCCGCCCCGGCCCGATCCAGGGCGACATGGTCCATCCCTATCTCCGCCGCCGCCAGGGGCTGGAGCCCGTCCGTTTTCCCACCCCGGAACTGGAATCCGTGCTCGGCCGCACGCTCGGCGTGCCGCTCTTCCAGGAGCAGGCGATGCGTATCGCGATCGTCGCCGCCGGCTTCACCGCCGAGGAAGCGGATGGCCTGCGCCGCTCGATGGCAACCTTCCGTCTCCCAGGCCAGGTCTCGCATTTCCGCGAGAAGCTGATCCGGGGCATGGTGCGGAAGGGTTATGCGGAGGAATTCGCCGGGCGCATTTTCCGCCAGATCGAAGGCTTCGGCTCCTACGGCTTTCCGGAAAGCCATGCCGCTTCTTTCGCCCTGCTCGCCTATGCCAGCAGTTGGCTGAAATGCCATCACCCGGACGTTTTCTGCGCCGCTCTCTTGAACAGCCAGCCGATGGGCTTCTATGCGCCGGCTGAGATCGTGCGCGACGCTAAAGCGCATGGCATCGAGATCCGCCCGGTCTCCGTCAATTCTTCCCGCTTTGACTGCACGCTCGAACCAACCGATAGCCGCCATCTCGCCGTCCGTCTCGGCCTTCGCATGGTGAAAGGATTTTCCGAGGCCGCTTCTGCCCGTCTCGTCGCCGCGCGCGGCACCCGCCCCTTCGCCTCCGTCGCGGATTGCGCCAACCGCACCTTCATTCCTTCAGCCCAACTCGAGCGCCTCGCCGAGGCCGACGGCTTCGCCGCCCTCGGCCTCGATCGCCGCGAGGCACTCTGGGCCGTGCGCGGCCTTCCCGCGACACCCCTGCCGCTCTTCGCCGCCGCCGGCGGCGAGCGAACGGAGGAACCCGCCGCCGCCCTCGCCCCGATGGCCGAAGCGCCCGAGGTCACCGAGGATTACCGCACCACCGGGCTCAGCCTCCGCCGCCACCCGCTTTCCTTCCTCCGCGGCGAATTTTCCCGCCGCAACATCGCCCCCTGCGCCACCCTCGCCACGGCCCGTCCCGGCAGCACGCTCACCATCGGCGGCCTGGTCCTGATGCGCCAGCGCCCTGGCAGTGCCCGCGGCGTCACCTTCATGACGATCGAGGACGAAACCGGCGAGGCCAATCTCATCCTCTGGCCTGATCTCTTCACCCGCTCACGCCCTCTCGTCCTCGCCGCCTCCCTCATCGCCTGCACCGGCAAGATCGAGCGCGAGGGCATCGTGATCCACCTCATCGCCAGATACCTCTCCGATCTCTCCTCCCTGCTTCAGTCCCTGGAAACGGAAGCGACCTTGGCCCCACTCCGGATCCCCGCCCGGAGTTTCCGTTGAGGGGCACAGCGCCCGTGCTACTCTGTCCGCATGACCGCCGCGCTCAAGATTCCGGTCCGGATGACGCTGGCCGAGTTCCTGGCCTGGAACCCGCCCGATGGCCAGACCTGGCAGCTCGTCGATGGCGAGCCGCAGGCCATGGCCCCGGCCAGCCGCACGCACGGCGCCATCCAGGGCGAGCTTGCGCGCCTCATCGGCAACCACCTCCACGATCGCGGAAGCCCCTGTACGCTCATCGCCGCACCCGGCGTGATCCCGCACGTCCAGTCGGACACCAACATCCGTGTCCCCGATCTCGCCGTCACCTGCTCCCCTTATGCCGCCGAAGAGGCCGCGCTCACCGATCCTGTCCTGCTGATCGAGATTCTTTCGCCCAGCAACCAGGCAGAGACCTGGTCGAATGTCTGGGCCTACACCACCATCCCGAGCGTGCAGGAAATCCTCGTCGTGCACACTTCCGCCATCGGCGCCGAGCTTCTCCGCCGCGCCCCCGACGGCACCTGGCCGAGGCAGCCCAAGCCCATCGAAACCGGAGAACTTTCCCTCTCCAGCATCGATTTCCGCGTTCCCCTCGCCGCCCTCTACCGCACCACCCGCCTCGCCCGCGGCTGATGCGCCAGCGCCCCGGCGGCGCCCGCGCTGTCACCTTCGCATCCCCGCGCGCAGCTTCCGTTGAGACGCATCACGCCCGTGCTACTCTGTCCGCATGACCGCCGCGCTCAAGATCCCCGTCCGGATGCCGCTGGCCGAGTTCCTGGCCTGGAACCCGCCCGATGGCCAGATCTGGCAGCTCGTCGATGGCGAGCCGCAGGCCATGGCTCCCGCCAGCCGCACGCACGGCGCCATCCAGGGCGAGCTTGGCAGCCTCATCCGCAATCACCTCTCCGATCGCGGGAGTCCCTGCACCCTCGTCGTCGCACCCGGCGTGATCCCGCGCGTCCAGTCGGACACCAACATCCGCGTCCCCGATCTCGCCGTCACCTGCTCCCCTTATGCCGCCGAAGAGGCCGCGCTCACCGATCCTGTCCTGCTGATCGAGATCCTTTCGCCCAGCAACCAGGCAGAGACCTGGTCGAATGTCTGGGCCACCACCACCATCCCAAGCGTGCAGGAAATCCTCGTCGTGCACACTTCCGCCATCGGCGCCGAGCTTCTCCGCCGCGCCCCCGACGGCACCTGGCCCAGGCAGCCCAAACATATCGAAACCGGGGAACTTTCCCTCTCCAGCATCGATTTCCGCGTTCCCCTCGCCGCCCTCTACCGCACCACCCGCCTCGCCCGCGCCTGAGCCCGATGACATCACTCAAGCTCACCCTGATCGGCGGCCCGACCGCTCTCATCGAGATGGGCGGCTTCCGGCTGCTCACGGACCCAACCTTCGACGCACCCGGAGAATACCCCCTCCCGCATGTGACGCTCGTGAAGACAGCCGGCCCTGCACGGAGTGCCGCCGAGATCGGCCGGGTCGATGCCGTGCTGCTCAGTCACGATCAGCATGCCGACAATCTCGACCGTTCCGGCAGGACCTTTCTCGCCCAAGCGGAGCGTATGTTCACGACGATCGCCGGCGCCGAACGGCTCGGCGCGCATGCGGAAGGACTTCGGCCCTGGGACAGTGCCACACTGACCGGACAGGGCGGGCAGAGACTCGTGATCACCGCCACGCCGGCCCGTCACGGCCCGGCAGGAATCGAACCCCTCTCGGGAGAAGTGATCGGGTTCGTACTGCACTCCGACGATCCGGGCACCCGCCCGATTTACATCACGGGCGACACAGTCTGGTACGACGGCGTGGCCGAAGTCGCCCGGCGCTTCAAGCCAGGCGTTGTGATGCCCTTCGCCGGCGCCGCACAGACACGCGGGCCGTTCCATCTGACGATGGATGTCAACGACGTGATCGAAACCGCCCGTGCATTCCCCGAAGCGCGCATCGTGCCTCTCCATTGTGACGGATGGCGGCACTTCATGCAGAACGCTGACGATCTGAGGAAGTCTTTTGACGCCCTTGGCTTCGGGGCTCAGTTGCTGCTGCTCACGCCCGGCGTCGCGACCGATATTCCGTTGAGCTGATCGACGTTCATCCCCGTCCGACGAACGGCATCTTGGCCGCCATGACCGTGAGAAAGAGCGCGTTCGCGTCCTTGGGCAGCCCGGCCATGAACACGACCGAGCGCGCCACGTTCTCGACATCCATCAAGGGCTCGGGCCGCACGCTGCCGTCGGCCTGCGGCACACCTTTTTCCATCCTGGCTGCGAGCGGCGTCAGCGCGTTGCCGATGTCGATCTGCCCGCAGGCGATGTCGTATTTGCGCCCGTCCAGGCTGATCGATTTCGTCAGCCCCGTCACGCCGTGCTTGGTCGAGGTATAGGGCGCCGAATTCGGCCGCGGCGCGTGCGCCGAGATCGAGCCGTTGTTGATGATCCGCCCGCCCATCGGGCTTTGTTCTTTCATGATCCGGAACGCCGCCTGCGCGCAGAGAAACGATCCCGTCAGGTTGGTCGCCACCACCCGCGACCATTGCTCGAAGGAGAGCTCGTCGAAGCCGATTGCCGGTGCGCCCGTGCCGGCATTGTTGAACAGGAGATCGACCCGTCCGTATTTCCCCTTGGCTGCCGAAAACAACGCATCGACCGAAGCCGGATCGGTGACATCGGTTGGCACGGCCAGCAATTCCGCACCCGCTCCCGCCATCCTGGCCGTCTCCTCGAGCGCGTCTTTCCTTCGCCCGGCAATCACCGTTGCATAGCCTTCGCGCACCAGCGCCAGCGCCACCGCCCGCCCGATGCCACTGCCCGCGCCCGTCACCACCGCCACTTTCCCGGCCATTTCCGCCCCTCCTTTCGGAACATGGCGGACGCTATCCGATGCGATCGGATCCGGCTACTCCGCCACCGCTCGCATCGCCCGGATCAGCTCGGCCTTGCCCTCGAAGCCGATGCCCGGCAGTTCGGGCATGACGATATGCCCGCCCTCGACCGCGACCCCGTCAGGAAATCCGCCAAAGGGCTGAAACAGATCCGGATAGTTCTCGTTGCCACCAAGCCCGAGACCGGCCGCGATGTTGAGCGACATCTGGTGCCCGCCGTGCGGAATCATCCGCTTCGGCGACCAGCCGGCCGCCCGCACCACCTTGAGCATGCGCTGGTATTCGCAAAGCCCGTACGAAAGCGCGCAGTCGAATTGCAGCCAGTCCCGATCCGGCCGCATCCCGCCATAGCGCAGAAGGTTTCTGGCATCCTGGTGGCTGAACAGATTTTCCCCGGTTGCCATCGGCCCCGGGTAGTACTCGCCGAGCGCAGCTTGCAGCGCGTAGTCCAGCGGATCGCCCGGCTCCTCGTACCAAAAGAGCGGATACCCGCCGAGCATCTTCGCGTACGCAATCGCCGTCTCGAGATCGAAACGCCCGTTTGCATCCACCGCCAGCCGTGCCTGGCCGCCGATTTCCTTCAGCACCACCTCGATTCGTCGCCGGTCTTCCTCGATCGGCGCACCGCCGATCTTCATTTTCACGACCGTGTAGCCGCGTTCGACATAGCCCCGCATTTCGGCCGCGAGCGCCGCGAGATCCTTGCCGGGATAGTAATAGCCGCCCGCCGCATACACGAAGACGCGTGGCTCGGCCTCTCCTCCGTGCCGCTCTGCGAGCAGGCGGAACAGCGGCATGCCCGCGATCTTCGCCACCGCATCCCACAGCGCCATGTCGATCGTGCCGACCGCGACCGAACGCTCTCCGTGCCCGCCCGGCTTCTCGTTCCGCATCATCGCCGCCCACACCCGGTCCGGGTCGAGATTGCCGCCCGTCTCGTCAACGAGCGCGCCTGAATCGGCTTCGAGAAGACGCGGCGCGAACCGCTCCCGGATCAATCCGCCCTGCCCGTAGCGGCCGTTCGAATTGAAGCCGTAACCGATCACGCGCCGCCCGTCGCGCACGACGTCGGTCACGACAGCAACCAGGCTCGTCGTCATCTTCGTGAAATCGATATAGGCGTTGCGGATCGCCGAGCCGATCGGCCTCGTCTGTTCGCGCACATCGATGATCCGCACCGTCATGCCTGGACTCCCGGCCCTTGTTCGCCGCGACGGAAGAGCGCCCCCGCAATGGTCCCCGCGAGCCCGCCCTGATACTCATTTTCCCCGCTATCAACCAATCGGGGAGGAACCGCCATGCGCATCGGCTTCATCGGGCTCGGCACCATGGGCCGGCACATGGCCGCCAACCTGCAATCCGCCGGCCACTTGCTCACCGTGCACGATCGCGACCCCGCGCACGCCGCCCCGCACCTCGCCAATGGCGCCAACTGGGCGGTCTCGCCCGCCGCGGCCGCCACCGATGCGGAAGTCGTGTTCACCTCTCTCCCCGGCCCGCCCGAGGTCGAGGCAGTCGCCCTCGGCGCAAGCGGGATCATCTCCGGCCTCGCTCGAGGTGCGGCCTGGTTCGATCTCTCCACCATCTCGCCCTCGCTCGCGCGCCGCCTGCACGCCGCCTTCGCGGAGCGCGGCCTGGCCATGCTGGACAGTCCCGTCAGCGGCGGGCCGCGCGGCGCCGAATCCCGCAAAATGGCCATCTGGGTCGGCGGGGCGAAGGACATCTTCGCCCGCTTCCGGCCCGTTCTCGATGCCATGGGCGATGAGCCACGCTATGTCGGCCCGATCGGCTCGGCGAGCGTGGCCAAGCTCGTCCACAATTGCGCCAACTATGGCGTCCTTGCCGTGCTGGCCGAGGTGTTCTGCCTCGGCGTCAAGGCCGGCGTCGAGCCGCTTTCACTGTTCCAGGCCGTGCGCCAGGGCGTGCTCGGCCGCCGTCGCACGCTCGATGCGCTGATCGACCAGTTCCTGCCCAACAAATACGATCCCGCCGCCTTTTCCCTTCGCCTCGCGCACAAGGACGTCGGGCTTGCTGTCGCCCTCGGCCGCGAACTTGGCGTGCCGATGCGGCTTGCCAACCTCGCCCTGGAAGAAATGACGGAGGCGATGAACCGCGGCTGGGCAGATCGGGATTCCCGCGTCGCGATGGTTCTGGAGCAGGAACGCTCCGGTGTTTCGATCGCCGTCGATCCCGCGCGGCTTCGCGCCGCCCTCGAATGACAAGCCTGCCTCAAGTCAGGAATGCGCCGCCGTTCACGTGGATCGTCTGCCCGGTCACGTAGCCGCCTTCCGGCCCCACCAGGAGCCGCACCATGGCCGCGATTTCCGCCACCGTTCCCTTGCGCCGGAGCGGAATCCGTTCATCCGTCCATTGCGGGGAGTGTGGGCCGGACGAGGCCCCGCGTACCGTATCGATCGCGCCCGGGGCGATCGCATTGCAGGTGATCCGGTGCGGCGCAAGCTCGATCGCAAGCGCCCGCATCAGCCCTTCGAGCCCGGCTTTCGATGCGGACACATGCGCCCGCTTCGGCGTCCCCACATGCGTCGAAATGCCGGAAAGGGCCACGATCGCTCCCCCGCCACGAGCGATCATATGCGGCACGACCGCCTTGGCCATGAGAAACGCTCCGTCGAGCGCGACCGAGAGAATCTCGCGCCATTCCGCGAACGACATCTCGAGAAACGAGGTCTGCCGGCGGAGCCCGGCATTGCTCACCAGGATGTCGATCCCTCCCATGGCCTCTGCCGCCTCCTCGACCATGCGCGGCACCACTTCCGGGTCCGACACATCCCCCATTGCCGCCACCGCCACCCCGCCCGCCGCAACGATGGCTTCGACCACGCTCTCGACCGCCGCCCGCTCGCGCCGACCGTTGACGATGATCGCCGCCCCCTCCGCCGCCAGCGTCTCGGCGATCGCGCGCCCGATGTTCTTCCCCCCACCCGTCACCAGTGCCACCTTGCCGGTGAGCGGGCGCTCTTCTGCCCCTGCGGCCATGTCGGTTCTCCTCTCCCCGGCGATCGCTCCTGCCCTTCCGCAAGGATAGCCGGGCTGGCTGGTCAGGCAGCCTCCGGATCAATAGTTGATCTTCTTCCTTTTTCCACAACCAATGGTTTGGAATCCCTCGCCGCGGGCGTCGAATTCGGCGCAATGGGCGCGGCAACAGTAGGAAATTCCGGCGACAGCCGGTATGATTGGCCGCAAACTGCGCCCGAGCCCGCATCTCTTGCCAGCGAATGCATGCAGGATCCCATCGCCGCCCGGCGAACGACCCCAGTTCGTTGCAGCATGCAAACGAGCGGCCCAGACAGCAGCCGGCGAAGGCGCCACGCCGGGCAGACGCGTCGAGATCGAAACGTCGCCCCCCGCCGCAGATCAGCGGGCGTGAGCGCATGGGACCGATCCCTTCCCGAGACGCCGCACGAGAGGTCGTAAGAGCAGATCAGCAGCCCGGTCGCATCGCGATGATCGAGACCGGCCCCGCCAGCGATACCGGCCCCCGAGACGGAGCCGCCGCGGCGCGTGCCGATGTGGTCGTGGCGAAGCCACCTTCGTGGCGGCAGAAGAACGCCGATGCCTCTCCGCCTTTGGCGGCCAACACGGAAGTCGAACTCAAGCTCCTCGCCGATCCGGCCGAGTTCGCGCGCTTCGCCGAGGCACCGGTGATCGCCGCGCACGCCCGAAGCAGGGGGCGCGTGCGCCATCTCACCAGCGTCTATTGCGACACTGCGGACGGCGCCCTCGAACGGGCCGGCATGACGTTCCGCTTGCGGAAGATCGGCCGCCGCGTCGTGCAGACCGTCAAGTGCGCGCCGGCGCCCGACGATGGGCCGCTGAGCCGCGCCGAATGGGAAGTGCCCGTCGCCGGCCCGGAGCCCGATCTTCCCGCGCTGCTTCCGCTCCTCCCTTCCGACGTGCAGGCGGTGCTGACCGGGGCCCCCTTGCAACCGGTCTTCACGACGAAGGTGCGCCGCCATGCGCGGCGCCTCGCTCTGCCGACCGCGGAGATCGAGATCGCCTTCGACCAGGGCACGCTTCAGGCGGGCGAGCGCGTGGCCCCCATCGGCGAGATCGAGCTCGAACTCAAGAACGGCCCGGTCACGGCGCTCTACGATCTTGCGCTCCGCCTCGCCGATGTGGCGCCACTCCGACCGTCGCTCCAGAGCAAGGCCGAGAGTGGCTTCTCGCTCGCCTTCGATCGCCCGCCAACAGTGCAGAAAAGCCCACGCGTCACCGTTCCCGCCGGCGCGTCCCTCGACGAGGCGCTGCTCGCCATCCTTCGCGCGATCTATGGCTGCCTTCTCGTCAATCAGCCCGCGGCCGAGGATGGCCGGGACGTCGAAGGCGTGCACCAGACCCGCGTCGCGCTGCGCCGCCTGCGCGCGATCCTCGCGATGGTCGGCCTGCTCGGCCCCTCGGATGCGGTCACGGCGTTTCGCACGGAAGCGAAATGGCTCGGCTCCTGCCTCGGCGATGCGCGCGGCTGGGACGTGTTCGTCGCCGAACTGCTGCCTTCGGTTGCCGGCACCTGTCCGATGCTGAGCGGCTTTGCCGAGCTGCGCGAGCTTGCCTCCGGGCATCGGGATGCCGGCTACGCCACCGCGCGCGCGGCGCTCGCAACGCCCCGCGTCGGCCGGTTCCAGATCGCCCTCGGCGCCTGGATCGAAGCCCGCGCCTGGCGTGCAAACGCAACGCCCGAGGGCCTCGCCGCGCTCTCCGAGCCCGCGCTCGTCTTCGCGAGCCAGGTGCTCGCGGTCCAGCATCGCAAGGTCATGAAGCGGAGCCGCCATTTCGCCGCACTCACGCCCGAGCAGCGTCACAAGGTTCGGCTCGCCGTGAAAAGGCTCCGCTACAGCGTCGACTTCCTTCTGCCGCTCGGGCCGGAGGGGAAATCGAGCCGCCGCTATGTGCGCCGCCTTGCCGCGCTCCAGGATCTGCTCGGCGTCTACAACGACATGGCCGTGACCGGCCATCTCGCCGCCGCGCTCGCCGCCCACGCGCTCTCGCCGGACGGCCACCAGGCCCTCGGCGCCGTGCTCGGTTGGCAGGCCCACGGGCTCGCCCATCTCGAGACCGAGTTAGGCGCCGCCGTGCGTGCCTTCCGTCATGCGCCGCCGCCCTGGCAGGACTGGAAGCTCCCACCCCCTCCCTGACCTCGGCGGCCCCGTCGCGCCGGCTTGCCAGCGCTGACCCGCCCGACCACGCTGCAGCGTCTGCCGGAGAGCATGCATGGCTGGCCCGCCGACCTTTGCCGTTCCGCCGAGTTTTCTCGGCCTCGCACGCAATGACCGCAGCGCCGATTTCGTGATCGCCGGCGTGCCGCTCGACCTCGGCACCACCAACCGCGCCGGGGCGCGCGACGGCCCGGCGGCCATCCGTCGCGCCAGCCGCATGCTCCTCGATGGCGCGCATCCGCAATTCCATATCGAGCCGGCAGCGCTTCCGCTCGCCGATATCGGCGATTTCGGGCTGGCACTCGGCGATCTCCCGGCGAGCCTGCGAGCGATCGAGGAGCAGGCACGCGGCATCGGTCATCTCGTCGCACTCGGCGGCGAGCACGGGATCACGCTGCCGCTCCTCCGCGCCCTCGCCTTGCGCCTCGGTAAACCACTCGCCCTCGTGCACTTCGATGCCCATCTCGACACCTGGCCCGAGAGCTTTGGCCAGCGCTTTGCCCACGGCTCGGTCTTCTTTCACGCGATCGAGGAAGGCCTGGTCGCGCCGGAGCGCATGGTGCAGATCGGTATCCGCTCGCCGGTGCAGCGCGACGTGTGGGACTGGACAATGGACCGCGGTGTCACCGTGCTCACCGCGGCCGAGGCGCACCTGGCCGGGCCCGAGCGCGTGGCGATGCGGATTCGCGAGGTCGTTGGCGAGGCGCCCTGTTATTTCAGTTTCGATGTCGACGCCCTCGATCCGGCCTTTGCGCCCGGAACCGGCACCCCGGAGATCGGCGGCCTCGCATCATGGCAGGCTCAGGCGATTCTTCGCCGGCTCGAGAATCTTGCGTTCGTCGGCGCGGATGTCGTCGAGGTCGCGCCGGCGTACGATACTGCGGAAATAACCGCGCTCGCTGCGGCGACAATGGCCTGGGATTATCTCGCTCTCGTCGGCGCCGCCGCGCGGCGCCAATAATTTCGCCCCGGATGCCTCTAGCCCGCGATCGCCCGAGGCGGAATCGTCGGAGGGCGTGAATCGCGGGCTCAAATAAAGCGCTAGCCCGCGATCGCCCGAGGCGGAATCGTCGGAGGGCGTGAATCGCGGGCTCAAATAAAGCGCTAGCCCGCGATCGCCCGAGGCGGAATCGTCGGAGGGCGTGAATCGCGGGCTCGAATAAAGCGCGAGACCCGTGTCGGGCTGCACAGTCAGCCCGACACCGGTCTAAGGTCTGGCATCAAGTCCGAAATTGCATAGCTCAGGATCGCGTGGGTGCGTATAAGCGCGCCCCCGTCCCGCCCGCTGATCCGGGCGGGAGTCTTGACGCATCGCACGTGCCGCGAGCCCCAGGCCGGATCACCCGGGGCACAGCAACGACGTAACGCGTCCTTTTCGGTCGAGCCGGCCATCGTGGGCCGGGGTCGTGAGGGAGCCGCCTATGTTGGCTGATCGGTTCGCTGCGATGCGAAGTCCTCGCAGCATCGTCTGAAGCCCGCCACGGCGCGGTTGCGCCTGGCGCCAGCTTTTTCCGTTCATTCCGCGGCCATGCGTGCCTCGTGCGCGTGCGGCCCTCTGCCGGCGAGGATTCGTCCGATGAACCTGCTGCGTGCCCGTTCCGCTGTCTCCCCGCTCCGCCGTCGCTTCCCCGCGATCCCGGCGCCGCTGCCGGCGGAGCGTCCGCTGCCGGCCGTCGCCGATCTCGTTGCCCGCGAGCGGCCCGAGGAGCCCATGCACTGCCTCCGCCCGGCTGCCGTCACCACCGCCGCCCGGACCTTCATCGAGGGATTCCCCGGCGCGGTGCTCTACGCGGTGAAATGCAATCCGGAGCCTCCCATGCTGCGCGCCCTCGCCGCCGGCGGCATTTCCCATTTCGACTGCGCATCGAAGAGCGAGATCGCGCTGGCGCGGCAGATGTTTCCCTCCGCCGAGATTCATTTCATGCATCCGGTGAAGGCGCGCGGCGCCATCCGCGAGGCCTGGGCGCGGCACGGCGTACGCGACTTCGCTTTCGACAGCGCGGCAGAGCTGGCGAAGATCCGCGCCGAAACGGCCGCCACCGGCGTCTCGGCCCCGCTTGGTCTGATCCTGCGCATCGCCCTGCCGAAGGGCCGTGCAGCGCTCGATCTTTCCGGCAAATTCGGCGCTCCACCCGCCGAGGCCTCCGCCCTGCTGCGTGCGGCCCGCCCCCATGCAGCCCGCCTCGGCATCTCCTTCCATGTCGGCTCGCAGTGTCTCGACCCTATGGCCTGGCGGAGCGCGCTCGCCGTGGCTGCCGCCGTCATTGCCACTGCCTCCGTTGCGGTCGAGATCATCGACGTCGGCGGCGGCTTTCCCGTCTCCTATCCGGGAATGGAGCCGCCCCCGCTCGGCGCCTATTTCGCCGAGATCGAAACCGGCTTCGAGCGGCTTGGCCTTCCCGGCGCATGCCTCTGGGCCGAGCCCGGCCGCGCGCTCGTCGCCGCCGGCGGCTCCGTCGTCGTGCAAATCCAGCATCGCCGCGGCGGCGCGCTCTACATCAATGACGGCACGTTCGGCAGCCTCGCGGACGCCGGCTCGCTCGGCTTCCGCTATCCTGTCCGCCTGATCCGCCCGCAAGGCGCGCCGCCCTCGGCGGAGGAGATCGGCTTCACTTTCTTCGGCCCGACCTGCGACAGCGCGGATACCATGGCCGGCCCGTTCTTCCTGCCGGCGGACGCGGCTGAAGGCGACTGGGTCGAGATCGGCCAACTCGGCGCCTACGGCTCCGCGCTGCGCACCGGCTTCAACGGTTTCGACCGCGCGCATCTCGTCGAAGTAGGCGATGCGCCGCTCAGTGAACGACGCCCCGCCGCCGCCCGCCTCGCGGCGTGACCCGCCCGACTGGAGGAAAACTGCGCGATGAAACACGCCTCGTTCAACGGCCGCCTCGTGATGCTCGGTTGCGGCAGCATCGGACAGGGCGTCCTGCCGCTGATCCTGCGCCATATCGACATGCCGCGCGCGCACATTCACATCGTGACCGCCGATGAGCGCGGCCATGAAGTCGCGGCAGAGTACGGCATCGATATCACCGTGAGCCCGCTCACGCGCGCGAACTATCGCACGCTGCTCACGCCGCTGCTCGGCCCGGGCGATTTCCTGCTCAACCTTTCGGTCGATGTCTCCTCGGTCGCGCTGATCGCGCTCTGCCGCGAACTCGGCGCGCTCTATCTCGACACTTGCATCGAGCCCTGGGCCGGCGGCTACACCGATCCGTCTCTGACGCCTTCGGAGCGCTCCAATTATGCGCTCCGCGAAAGCGCGCTCGCACTCGCCACCTCCGTGCCCGGCGCGCCCACCGCGCTCCTCACTCACGGCGCCAATCCCGGCCTCGTATCGCACTTTGTCAAAGCCGCGCTGCTGAACATCGCCCGCGACACCGGCCGCGAGAGGGAGAGCCCGCGCACGCGCGAGGGCTGGGCTCAGCTTGCCGAGCAACTCGGCATCAAAGTGATCCACATCGCCGAGCGGGACACGCAATCCGCCGACCTCGCCAAGACGCCGGGCGAGTTCGTCAATACCTGGTCGATCGAGGGTTTCGCCGGCGAAGGCTCGCAGCCGGCCGAACTCGGCTGGGGCACGCACGAGCGGACGCTTCCCTCCGACGCGCGGCACCACAGCTTCGGTTGCGATGCGGCGATCTACCTCCTGCGTCCCGGCGCCGCCACCCGCGTCAGGACCTGGACTCCGCTCGAGGGACCGTTCCACGGCTTCCTCGTCACGCATAATGAATCGATCTCCATCGCCGACTACTACACGATGCGCAACGGCGCCGGCGTGCGCTATCGGCCAACCGTGCATTATGCCTACCATCCCTGTGACGACGCCGTGCTCTCGCTCTACGAACTGGCCGGCAAGAACTGGAACCTGCAAACCACGCGCCGGCTGATGATGCAGGAAATCGCCCGCGGGATGGATGAGCTCGGCGTGCTGCTGATGGGTCACGAACGCACCGCTTACTGGTACGGCTCGCGCCTGACGATCGGGGAGGCACGGCAGCTCGTTCCGCACAACAACGCGACCAGCCTCCAGGTCACGGCGGCGGTGCTGGGCGGGATGGTCTGGACGATCGAGAATCCGCGGGCCGGAATCGTCGAAGCCGATCACATCGATCATGCGCGCGTGCTGGAGGTCGCAGGTCCCTATCTCGGCGAAATGGCCGGCGTATACAGTGACTGGACGCCCCTTGCCGGCCGCGGCGCGCTCTTTCCGGAGGCGATCGACACCACCTGCCCTTGGCAGTTCGGGAACTTCCGGGTGAACTGAGAAGCTGGAGCGTGATCGCCGAAGGTGAAACGACCGGAGGCGCCAATCACGCGGGAGAACAAAGAGCTGGAGCGGAATGCGCAAGCGGAAGCGAACGCACCCCGATCCAAGGAGCTGCGCCGCATGGCTTCCGGCGAACCGCAGGTGGTCTCGGGCGGCATCGTCGCCTACCGCCTGTTCGACATCGCTTACGCGATCGATCTGTCGGCTGCCGAGGCACTCTGGACCGAGCGCTCCCGTGCCTCCAGCCTGCGCGCGCGCCTGACCACCACGCCGGCAAAGGCTGTCACCTTTGGTGTCGCTCCTGTCGAAATCGCCCTCGCTCCGGTCTCGCTCTCGCTCGGCGCCGGAGCGGTGACCGCCACGGTCACGGCGCGGCTCTATGATTTCGGTGTCGTGACGTTCGCCGTGCGCCTGCCGGCCGGCCGGCTGGCATGGTCGGCCTACAGCGGGTTGATGAACGAGGCGGACCGTCGCCTGCGCGACGAGGAAGGCGGCAACGGTTTGTGGGCCAGGCTGCTCAACGAGATCCGCACCACCTTCGCAACCGCTCTGATCCGTCCCGTCACCTCGGCCATCGAGGAGGATTACCTGATCGGGGTCGTGCACGCCTTCGACGAGCCGCTCACCGCCGAGGCCCTTCAGGCGCGCCTCGATCTCGTCCCGCTGCTCTCCGGCGAAATGCGCCCGCTCGCGGACTCCGCGCGGGGCGACCTGCTGCGCCAGAGTTTCTCCTATTACACCGACGATCTCGTGGTGCTGACATGGGACCGGGCCTTCATCTACGAGCCGCGCCAGGACTCGGACGTTGCCGACGTGCTGGAAGTCGCCAACGCGCAGCTATTGGAGATGCGCTATTACGACGAGCTCCTGGATGCCGAACTTCCCCGCATGTACGACCTCATCGAGCGCGCGCAGCGCGCAGCGCCGCTCCTCGCCTCGCGCCGCTTCGCCAATCTTGCGCGCCGGCTCTCGGCGCTCGTGGCCGAGGTGACGGAACTGACCGAGCGGGTGGACAACGCGCTTCAGGTCACCGAGGATGTCTATCTCGCACGCGTCTATGCCGCGGCGCTCGAGCTTTTTCGCGTGCCCGCCTTCGGCGCCGCCGTCGATCGCAAGCTCGCCATCATCCGCGATACCTACGCCGCGCTCTACCAGGAGTCCTCCGCGGCCCGCGGCGCGCTGATGGAGGCGATCATCGTTGTGCTGATCGCCATCGAGATCGTCATCGCGCTCACGCACCATTGAACGCCCGGCCCGTACCGAGCCCGTCCGGCATCGTCGGAGGGCGTCAATCGCGGGCTCGGATAAAGCGGCGTTCCGGCCTCCGTTTCAACAAGGCTTTTGGCGGCGCCGAGGTCGAGGCCGAGCTCCGCGCCTCCTGGTGCGCCTTCCGCCGCGCCGAAACCCCCTGATCCGCCTGGCTTTCCCCCGCGATCGCCCCGCCGACGCCTTGAGGGTCCGATCACGTGGAGGGCCGAGTGCACACTTTCTCCCTCCTGCCGGCTTCACGATGACGCGATCCATCGCCCGGCAGCTCCCCCGCTTGGCCCAACGGAGGGCGCACTTAAGCAGACCAACCGCGCTCGGCGGCCGCGGGCGTACGCGCCAACTGCCTGCGGTGCGTTCGGGAGCGTTGTACGATGCGCCCGGGCGCCGCGGTTTGCCGTTGGAGTGACAATCCCTCGGCGCAATAATGCGGTTTCAAGCACCAAAGCCGTTGCTCGCTCGGGACGTCAAGGGGAGGCTAAGCGTGAAGCAAGCTATGAAGGCGTTTATCCGGTTTGCAGCATCGCGAGCTCCTTGGGGTGCGCGCTACGCTATGCTGGCCGGATGCCTGGACAGCATGCGGATGTCCGAGATGTACGCGCATCTCTTGCCGAGACTAAAAATTTCGGAGGTCTCTGCGACCGGTGACCGCGGAATTATCTCGAGCTCTGCCGCCGACAACGTGGTGATCGCGGAATACGCGCAGACGGGCACCTTCGCGCCGAACGTGACCGCGGCGCTGAAGGACTTTTTTGCACCTGCGGGCGGAACGTATTTGGACATCGGAGCCAATATCGGTCTGATGACGGTACCGTTTGCGCGCGATCCCCGCGTTCGCTGCCTCGCTTTCGAGCCGGAGCCCACCAACTTCGGTTTCCTGCAGCGCAACGTGGCCCGCAACGCACCGGGATCCGCCCCCGAACTCCACCCGCTAGCGCTGTTCCATTCGCGCGCGACGCTGCCTCTGGCGATTGCGGAGGGGAATATCGGCGACCATCGGTTGACGATTCGTGGTGCGTCGGATCGCCGGACTGTGGAGGTGCCCGCGGCTCCTCTGGACGACTTTTTCGACCGCGTGGCAGGGCCGCTTGCGGTGAAGATCGACACCCAGGGCGCAGAGCCGTTCATCATCGCCGGAGGGCAGCAGGTGCTCGCTGAAGCCAAGCTGGTAGCGATGGAATTCTGCCCGTACCTTATGCGGCAGCTCGGTGGCGATCCGGAGGCATCGATCGCGCTGATATCCGGTTTTTCGTCCGTTGCGGTTACGCGCGGGGGGAAGGCTGAAATGCCGCGATATAGAACGCCGAGCGAGGCGGTTATGTTGCTGCGGGACAAGCTGCGCTCGGCGCTGGATTCCGATGAGGACTACCTGGACGTCATCGCCCGGCGCTGAGCCAGCCGCCGGCTGGACCGGAGGCGCCCTCGCGGCCTTGTGTCAATCTCGAGCCCGATCCCCATGGCGCCTGGCGCGCCTTCCGCCGCGCCGAAACGGCCTCGTCGTCCTGGCGTTCCCCCGTGATCGCCCCACCGCCCTGAGCGCGCGCGATGGCCAGAATGTCCAAACGTAATGGCTCGAAGGCATCCTTCCCGCACCCTGCCGCCATCCGGCAGGCGCGAGCCATGGCCGGGTGGCTTCTGCCGCGGACGACCCGGCGTTGCGCGTGCAGATTTCCTCGCGGAGCTGCCGCCAGCGAGCGGCGCCAATTGCGCCATCGCCTCGTCGCAGGAACACCCCTATCTTCGCTGACATGAAATCTGCACTCCCGGGAGCAACCGCTCCCGAAAACTCAAGGCTGGCCGACACTTCGAAACTGAGGATGGTGACCAATGGCCGCACTGAGAAGCCCGCTGCCCAGCGGAAAACTATTGCGGTTTCTCGCGAAATCGCCACGCGAGCAGATCGCTGCGATCAGGATCAATCTCAACCGCACATTCAAAGTTGGACGTCAGCCGGGAGCGGATGCGGTCCTGGCTCGGCACCCATGGGCGGCGCCGGCCGCAGTCCACTCGGATTTGCCGTTCTACATCGCGCTCCGCCCCGACTCTGACCGCAATCACAAGAGATATCCCGAACTCGGCGCATTGAGCACCGCCTGGGTACACCGGAACGAGGCGTCCAATGCGACCGACCTGCCGCGCCTCTATAGCCTTGTGCTCAATATCCGGCAGGCACTCGAACAAGAAATCGCAGGCGATTTCGCTGAGCTTGGGGTTTATCGTGGAAATTCGGCGGCCGTGCTCGCCCACTATGCACGTGCGGCCGGGCGGCACCTCTACCTGTTCGACACCTTCGAGGGTTTTGATCGGCGCGATCTCGTCGCTGCCGATGGGTGCCGACAGCCGGAATTTACGGACATTTCTCTTGCCGCCGTCCGCGAGTTCGTCGGCGAGCAGAATGTCAGATTCATCCAGGGCTACTTCCCGGCTTCCATTCCCGCCGACCTCGATCAGGCCCATGTGTGGACGGCCCGTTGGGTTCAAGGCCTGATCTGCAGAAATTAGCGACGGTTGGAGTGCGGTCATGTGTCCGGCCTGTTGGCGCGGCCCAATGACCGCTGGCCCAGATGGGTTCCGCGAACGACATCCAAACACTTCAGCGGCATGCGTCTGCCTCTGGACCCCACTGGATTTCATCGTTCGTCGGCTCGACCGATCGCCATCTTCTGCTGACGCCCTTGAACCCTCGGCACCGGCGCGCGGGTCAGGAAGCTACCGGCTGGCGCCGATACGCTTCCCCGCTCGCCATCATGGCCCAGACGATCCGGGCCATCTTGTTGGCCAGAGCCACGGCCACGAGCTTGCGTGGCTTGCGCTCCAGCAATCTCAGAAGCCAGGCCGAGGCAGACTTCTTGCCCGGCTTGGCGAAGCGGACTACTGCCATGGCGCCGACCACCAGCAGTTGGCGCAGACGCTCATTGCCGGCCTTGCTGATCCCGCCAAGCCGCCGCTTGCCTCCCGTAGAGTGCTCCTTCGGCGTCAGGCCGAGCCAGGCGGCGAAGTGTCGTCCCGACTCGAAGTTGGCCGGGTCGACCGTCAACGCCATGGTAATCGCCGTGATCGGCCCGACGCCGGGAATCTCCACCAGCAGCCGGCTGATCGGATTGGTCTGGTGCTGCTCGAGCAGCTGCCGGTCCAACGCCTCGACCTTGCCCTCGAGATCGGCGATGTGCCGGCCCATCTCGGCAACCATCTCCCGCGCGGCCGCAGGGATCGTGGCATCCTCACCAAGCATGGCAAGCAACATCCCTACGTTCTGCTCGCCCTTCGCCACCACGACGCCGAATTCCATGGCGTGACCACGCAGCGCGTTGATCGCCTGCGTTCGCTGCCGGACCAGCATCTCGCGGTGCTTGACCACGAGCACCGCCGCCTGCTCCTCAGCCGTCTTCACCGGCACCGAGCGCATCGTCGGTCGCGACGCTGCTTCATTGATCGCCTCGGCGTCGTTGCGATCGTTCTTCGCTCGCTTGACGAACGGCTTCACGTACTGCGGCGGGATCAGCCGCACCCGGTGGCCCAGTCCGCCCAGCACCCGGCCCCAGTAATGCGAGCCCGCGCACGCCTCGAACACGACTTCGGTCGGCGCCAGTTTCGCGAAGAACCCTGCCACCTGCGCCCGTCTGAGCTCGCGCCTCAGCACCGGTCGCTCCCGCTCGTCTACTCCGTGCAGCGTGAAGACGTGTTTGGACGTATCGATCGCAACGCGCTTAACTTCCATCCGGGCGGCCCTTCCATTGGTTCATCTCACAACCCAATGATGGCACATCCGATGCCGTCGGGCCGTCCACCCCAACAGCTCACTATCCGAAAGCGTGCGTAGAGCGTTAGCGATTGCGTCTCGGATGGATGCAGTTTCCGTCTCACATCGCCGGCCGGCTGCCTTGGCCACCAGGCGGACCGGCCCGCGATCGATCATCGGCAAGCGGTCGGCCGCCGCGGGAAGCCTCGCTCGAATCGCGGTCGCGCCGAAGCACCTCGCTCGGGCGCATCCCGAACCGCTGGTAAAAGAGATGTGCGAAATAGACCGGATTGTCGAAGCCGCAACGAAAGGCGATGTTTCCCACAGTGTCGCGCGGTTCCGCGGCGGCAAGGGCGACATGTGAGCGCTGCAGCCGGGTTTCCCGCAGGTACCCGGCCACGCTGAGCCCATGGCGGGCGAACACGCGATAGAGATGGGCGCGCGAGCAGCCAAGCCGGTGCGCAATAGCATCGGGCGAGAGATCGGTCTCTCCGAATCGCCGGCGGATCAGCGCCTGGGCTGCGACCAGCATTCCATCCTCGCAGACCTCGCTTTCGGCCGGTACCGTTCCGTATTCGAGCCGCAACACGGTGGCAGCCAAATCCAGGATCGAGCGCAGCCCGGCCGCGCGTGCGGCCGGATCGAGTCCGGCGGCGATCTCGGCAAACGATTTCATCTGCGCTGCCAGCATCGGAACAAGGCCCCGCGTCGGCAGCCGCCTGCCCGCCGCGGCCAGAATGCGGGAGAGCGTCCGTGAATCGAAGCTCGCGCGCGGAAGCTCCAGATGCAGGGTACGGTTTTCGGCCGCCGTCAACTGCACGACGTAGGGGCGCGCCTGATCGCGAACCCGTACGTATCCGCTAAAGAAGGTGCCGGTCAGATCGGGATCGCTGAACCAGCCAGCGCCACCGCCGCTGAGCGTCATGGCGAGCGCAACGTTGTCGATCTCATCGGCGCGACATAGCCTGGGCGGGCGCGTGAGGCCCGTCGAGGTGGTTCGCAAATCGGTAAATTCTCCCTCCGGGACGACAAGGTATCGGGAACTGGCCGTAAACGTTTCGCCGGCGGCGCCCACGACCGGGAACGGCTCGCACCGCTTGAGGTAGAGATCGCGCCAGATGGCGAACCGCTCAGCAGGCTGAAATCCCCCGGTGCTGAAAAACTCATGGTGGCAGGAGGAGCCAGCCTGCCGAGGCGCGCGTGCGGTCTCAGCGCTCATGCGCGCGAGCCTGCAATGCGGCACCCACAACCCCCGGTGCGTGGGCGCGAGAGGGTGCCGGCACGGCCAGTCGGACGGGACCACCCACGAACCCGCATCGATCGGCAATCGCTCGGGGTTACCGTGAAATCATACGCTTCCGTGTGAAGCGGCGAAAGGCGCCGGGACTTGAAGGTTTTTCGACAATATCCGCGCGTGCGTCCGCGCTCCCTTCGTGGTTATCGGTTCACCACTTCGATGCGCGTCCAGGTCAGGTCGGGATCGAACGTCGTGATGGCGGCCTGAGCCTGAGCGGTGTCAGGTCCGAGATCCTTCTGGAAGACGGTGCCGCCCTGGTCGACGATGAACGTCATGATACCGGACGCGCCAAAGGAGGCAGGCCAGGCGATCACGGCGAAGCCCCCTGTCATGTGGCCGTTCTCCACGTAGGATTTTGCTCCGCCGACGGCGGAGGGTCCCTGCGCCTTCAGGATCCGGAAGTAGTATCCCTGATAGGGCGTTGGTTTGCCTGCCACGAGTTGGCCCGGGTAGCCTTCGGCTTCCGCGGTTTCGACAAGGGGCCCGAGCGGACTCTCGTCTTCCTTGCCCGTTGCCGGCCAGTAGAGCCCGTCTCGATTGCCGGGCGTGCTGACCAGCCGTTGGGCAAATTCGCCGCGGCCCTGCTGTGCGGCCAGCGCGAAAAATTGCTTCTCCGCATCGACCACGGCGAGCAGCGTCCGGATGGCAAGAATTTCGTTTCGCCCGATCCGCCGATTAACCAGTTCCTGCGCACCGGCGGCTGAATCGAAGCGCCACGTGCCGGCCGCCTCGACAATCGGGATCGGCAGTTGCCAGTCGTCGCTGCCGACTTCGAGCAGCATCTGGTCGGTCCCGCCCGATACCAGCTTGTGCTGCTCGTCGTACGACGCAAGGAAGTGCTGCCTGGCCGTGACGTCTGCGACCGCATCACCGGAGGAAATGAGCTTCGCACTGCCGGGGCCGAGGATTGTGGAAAGCGCCGTGGTATCGTTCGCCCGCAAGGCCGCAACCAGCGCCGCCACCGCCTGTTCGGCGGTGGCAAAGCTCTGTTGCGCTGTCGCCGCCGCAGCCGCGATCGGCGCCGCGAGCAGGCTCAGCACGAGGAGGGAGCGAAGGGCGAAGGCGCGCCACGACCCGCCGCGGAGCGCTTGAGCGACAGCAATGCGATGCGGCGTCATCGGCGTCCTCCGCGACCGGCGGCGGCCGGCCGGAACCCGCCGCCGCTACGTCCCGCTTGCTGGAAGCTGCGGCTTTGTGCCCCGCGAGCACCGTATTGCGTGGCCCGCGAGCCATCGTTCAGGCCGGCGAACGTGCCCCCGGTCCCGATTGTGGCCGGCCGCGTGACGGTCGGCGCCCGCGGCGGCGAGGCGGGATGTTGCGCGGGGACCCCGCCGCCGGCCGGCTGGGGCGGCGTGCGTTGCGCCAGATTTCCTTGCCCGCCCACCGGCCCGGGCCGGTTGACGCCGTGGCTCAGGTTACCGCCCGGAGCCGGGCGACTGACCAGCGACGAAGGAACCTGCACCGACTGCCGCCCGATCGCGTTTGCCGGGAGGCCATTCAGGCGCGCCGGAGCGCCCACCGGCCCGCCGGGCGGACGGATCGGCCTTCCGCCCACTCCTGCTGCCGGGGGCCGCCAGACATTGGACTGGATGGCCGTCCGATTGACGTTGATATTGTTCCAGTGGTTGACGTTGACGTTCACGTTGCCGGCGCCCCAGGCCGGCCGTGCCCAGCCCCACAAGGAGCCGACCACGGCAACGCCGGTGGCGAACGCAAGACCCGAAACGAACGCATTCGCGGCAAGATAGCCGGGCGGCGGAAAATAGACCGGCGGCACGGCCGGATAGGGCCAGGTGCCATAGACCACGGTCGGATTGTAAACCGGCACGTATACCGTCTGCGGGTCGGCCGGCTGGATCACGATCGCACCTTGCTCCGAAGTGACCGTCTGCTGCTGCGTGCTCTTCAGCGATCCGGCCTGCTGGGCCTGGGCGCGCAGGCGCTGGATCGAGTTCATGACGTCCGCCTGCTGGGTTGCGAACGCGTATCCCACCTGCTGCGTCCAATCCAGCTTGCCGTTCATCATCGCCAGCACCTCGGGGAACGGGACCAACGATTTCACGCTCGGGTCCCAGTTCTGGCTTTCCAGCGCCGTTGCCAGTGCGTCACCGTGCAGTTGCGCGTTGCCATCCTGTTCCAGCCAACGCGAGGCTTCGACGACCTGCAACGGATACGTCGCCGCCATCAGCACCTGAGTGAGCAGGGAATCCGGATAGAGCGCGATTGGCGCCAGCAGCGCATCGAGCTGTTCGGTGTTGAAAGCGGCGGGCTCGTTCTGCTGCGGCGCCGGAGGCACCTGGGCCATCGCGCCTGGGCAGAACCAGGGGGAAAGCCCGGGGGAAAGCAACATCATGCCAAGGGCAACCGCCAGTGCCACCGGCGTCGCGCGCGCGTGCATGGTTGCCATCCTTGCTCCTCAGTTCCCCGGGTGGATGCGGGTGATCTTCGAGCCTTCGAGGCCGAGGCCCGCCATCAGCCCCTGCTGGCCGAACGGCACCGCGTACACATCCTGGGTCAGGGTCGTGCTCGTGATGCTCGCGGCGGCACCCTTGTCGAGCACCACGACGGAGGGTCCCGATCCGATCGACCAGCCGTCGCTGCTCTTCAGATATTGCAGTGCTGAATCGGTCATGAAGAAGAGGGCATAGCTGAAAGCCTGCGCTCCTGCCTGCAGGCCGAACGAAACCGCGGAAATGTTGTAATATTCGATCGCGGTTCCGTTCACCAGCAGCGCCCCGTTGCCGGTCTGTCCGCCAATCAGAAAGCCGGCCTTGACGATTTGCGGAAAGACCAGAATCGCCTTGGCCTGTTGGCCAAGGGTGCGCATGTGGGGCTGCTCCGAGTACAGCCTCGCGAGCGCGTTCGCAGCGCTTTGCGCGATGTCACGGGCTGACGCAGCATCGGCTTCTCGCGGCCGAAGCAGAGCCGCACCTGCCGACGAAGCTGCCGAAATCAGAAAGCCGCGTCTCGTCCGAGCCGTTCGCATCTCGCCCTCCCCCCGCTCGAGGCCATTGCCGGTGCATCATTTCTGCGTTTGTCCCATCGAGCATAGCCGCCAGCCCGTGCGGGGGGAAGCTTGGGCGCCCGCGGCCAGATCCACCCGGGGCGCTCAACGCGACCAGGCAAGCTGAAGCCCCGGCTCCGGCCAGTCCATGGCCGCGAGCTGGCCAGTGCCGGAAAGCGTGACATAGGCGGTCCGAAGATCCGCGCCCCCGAAGCAGATGTTGGTGACGTGCGGATCCGGGAACGACACCTGGCGCACAAGCCGCCCGTCAGGGGAAATCACGCTGATTGCACCGCTGACGAGCGTCGCCACCGCGATGTTGCCGGAGGCCTCGACCGCAAGGCTGTCGAAACGCTGATAGCCCGCGAGGCCAATCACCAGGCGCCCGCCGTGCGGGGCAGGGGAGGGGCGCTTGCGGATCCGCCCCGGCGCCTCGATCTCGAACGACCAGAGACGGGCGGTCTCCGTCTCCGCGACGTAGAGCACCGATCCATCGGGCGCGAGGCCGATTCCGTTCGGAGTGAGCATCGGATGGACCAGCTCTTCGATGTGCGAGCCGTCTGCGCGCGCATAGTAGACGCCGCCGTGATCGCGATCGCGGGCGCGGTTCTTGCCGAGGTCGGTGAAGTAGAAGCCGCCATGCGCATCGAAGACGATATCGTTCGGGCCGCGCAGGCGATGCTCCCCGCAGTGCTCGTACAGTACGCGCACCGCACCACTCGTCGTGTCGATGCGCTCGATCCTCCCACCGCTGTAATCGGCGGGCTGCAGCCCGGGCCGCAGCGACGTTCCGCTCTCGATCCACGTGAAGCCGCCATTGTTGCAGCAATAGAGCGCCCCGTCGGGACCGATCGCAAGCCCGTTCGGGCCACCGCCCGGCCGCGCCACGACGGAAACGGTCCCATCCGGGGCAACCCGCACGATCGTGCCGCGGGCGATCTCGACCAGCAGCACCGAACCGTCGGCAACCCACACGGGGCCTTCAGGAAACCCAAGGCCGGCTGCAGAAATCTTCATCCTTGTGTCCTTAGCGTTTGTCCTTAGACCGGTGTCGGGCTGACTGTGCAGCCCGACACCGGTCTCGCGGTTTATTCGAGCCCGCGATTCACGCCCTCCGACGATTCCGCCTCGGGCGATCGCGGGCTAGTACCCGGAATCACACATGGGTAACACAGGCTCCCTCACCCGGCGCTCCGCGCCGCCCTCTCCCAGAGGGAGGGGGTATAGCGATATCCGGGGGAGCTGACACTCTGGCAGCATTACGAACAAGAAACAGAATGGGTCTCGGGTGCCGGCGCTGATATTTCAGCCGGCTATCGGTGCGGCTGGCTAGTCGGAGGCCGTCCGAGCCTTGGCGTGATCGGCCGCGTCGGCTTCTGCCAAAGCGGAGTGGGCTGCGCCGTGCCCCAAGGCCTAGGCAAGTTTGGCCAGAGTGGCACCCGAAGGCCCGTGGACACCGGAGATGATGCGGCCGAGGTGGCCGTCATTGAAGCCTGCGAGGCGGGCGAAGCGGCGGCGGCCGAGTCCCTGGCAACGTTGTTCGATGGCTGGACGCACGTCCTCGGCCTTTGGCTGTGCGGCCGCGAGCCCATAGGCGACCCTGGCCAGCCTCGCCGCCATCGTATCGGGCGGCATTTTCCGGCCGGCGAGAATGTCGCGCAGGTGCCGCCGCAAGACCCTCGCCTTGCCGGCAATCGCCTGCACGCCATGCGCCGTCGTCGCTTCCAATTGGCGGACAGCGCAATGGGGTAAGCTTCAGGTGTCGACGAAAGAATGTGCTACGAAGCTATGATGCTGAAATTACTCATTTTGCCATCGGCAAAGTAGCTCGTCGCGGCTGGAATGCTTCCGTGATATGGCCTGGATCACCGCTCTCAGCCGGATGTGATGCCGATGAGGACCTAGCTAGCGCCAACCAGGAGTATTAAGAAATGGGGTAATTTCGGAGTGATGGAATCCGCGATGCCACTCGGTGAGGTTGTGCAGATCCTACAAGCTGCGATCGAAGCCAGCGTTTACGTTGCGCCAACTGAACCTGGCCTGACTGTTCCTGAGCTTTATGAAGTCGGAAAAAGGATCGGCTTGAAAGAAGGAGAGATTGGCGACGCGCTACCCCAGGTGGCGACATTGTACTTTGGCAGGCCGAATCAGCGTCTGCTGCTACCAGAGCAGATGTGGCACTTTGCCGGAAATCTTATCTTTGCAGAGGAACCGGATTTACGAAACGTTGCTGCATTCGATTTTGTGGTCGCGCAGCTAAACGAACTGGTGAGAGAGGTCGGGGCAGGAAGAGCCAAGATAGATCGAAGCGTCATGCTCGATCGTGCACAGGCACAATCGATTTCGCGACATGACCTTGAGATCGCCATCACTTTAATGCTGCTCTCTGGGCAGTTAACTGAAGACGACGGAGCCTTGCGCTTTAGGGCTGCGCAAGGTGGGGAGCGGCCACTTCCGAGCGCGAGCAGGAACCAAGCCCGCGTAGGACATATGCGCCAACCCAAACCGGCCAGAACCCGCGTGATGTCTCACGTCAAGGACGTGATTGAGCGACGCACAGATGGCCGACCGAAGAGCGCCGAACCGTTCGGAGCGTTCGCTGAGCGGCTCGAAAAACTCGGTTACGGTCACTTTCGTCTCTGGTGGAGCCAGACAGTAGCCGAGCTAGGGCGTACTGATTCGGCCTCATCACCTCTCTCTGCGCTGGTTCTCGCGGCTGCCCTCGTCGAAGGCGCCCTGACTTTTGTGGTCAGGCACGCCCAGAGCCTCGGGTTGGGAGTGTTTGGTTCGACCGATTTCACCAGGGACCCTCGGACGTGGCGAATCGACGATCTGGTGGCCGGTGCCGCGCGAGGTGGCGGCGCGGCTATTTTGGACCTCCAGACGAAGAACCGGGCGGATGGGTTGGTCTGCACTCGCCAACGAATCCATGCTGGCCGAATGCTGTCTGAGTTCCCGGCGGGCGTTCCGGACCTTCGGCCCGAGGAAGCCCGCGAGGCCAAAACCGTCGCAGAGCAGGTCGTGCGACGAGTTCTCGATTGGCTTGAAAGATATCCTTCGACGTGACCGGGTTTCCCGCGCTAACGCTCGGCCCGTCTGTGCGATCTGGCCAAAGCCTCAGGTTTGTGGATCGCTACACCTTGTACTTCGATTTCCTTGGCACGAGAGCGGCGGCGACGAATTGGCCACCAGATAGGCTGGACCAATTCGTCAAGCTGCTGATCTCCATCTCGAAAATTCAGGCGCACGAAGAAGTCGTGGGTAGCGCGAATGCGGACGGCAGCTACCGCATCCAGATTACTCCGGAGATCACGACCTTCTCAGACCATGTCGTTGTTAGCTGGCTGCACCGAGATCATGACGGTATCCCTGAGGCATACAAGTATTTGTGGCCTGATATCGTCTTGAAAGACGCGGTCCGCATCACGTCCGGGGCCGCCGAAGTTGCCCTACGGATTGGCTTGCTGCTGCGTGGTGGATTATCGGTTGGCCAGTTGTTCCATGGCGGGGCAGTCGCATTCGGCGAAGCCATGGTCACTGCCTATGATCTCGAAAGGTGCATCGCCAAGAATCCACGAGTCATCGTCGCCGGTAGTGTTCTCGAGCGCTTGAAGCCGATGCGGCCGGAAGAATGCGAATCCCTCCTACACGATGCGGATGGCCATTGGCATCTCAATTATTTCACTCGTATGATGCGAAACGCGGCAAGTTGGCATAGCGCCGATTGTGGCGACGCAAGCGATCGTTTGTCGCCAGCCGCGATCGTGCAGACGGAGCAGCATATCAAGGAGGTTTCTCGGTGGAAGCGCGGACATCTTGATCGAATTGACCACGAAATCGGTGCATTGCAGAAAGCCGATGCTTTCGGCCCCTCCGCTAAGTGGAAGTGGTTCAAAGAGCGCTTTGAGTCGGCAACCAGCAGCGTTCCTTGATCGACGCGGAACCAATTCCGGACATTCATGTGTGGCCAGCCTGTCCCGCCGCCTTGGCGGGTGATAGCGGAAAATCAGCCAGCCGCTCCCGAACCGCGGCGCTGACTGACCTGCTCCCGCTGCTAACCTTGGACACGCTCGCCTGTTCGATTCATGCGCGCCCCGCGCCCCGACCACGGCTGACTGCTGAAGCAACCGGGGGCCTTCGCTCCTGGCGACGCGCGGACGATTGGCCGGATCGGCCACACCGCCCGCCTAAGTCCCGACCGAATTGCCGTCTCCAAGCAGATCGTGCTTAAAGCGGATCGTGGACAAGGGCATAGAATTCCGCTCGCTAGCCGAGCTCCGGACCAACGAGTTGACCAGCACCTCGCGACGGCTGCTTGCCGCTCTGAACGGGCTAGCGGACGTGAAACGCAACCTGATTGGCACACGCACAGCAGCGGGTCGCGAGCGCGCTAAGGCGCGCAGCGTGAAGCTTGGCCACCGCGCGAAACTCACCCCGCATGAGCGGTGCGACGCGATCCGCCGCGACATCGGCCAGGAAACGTTCACTGACCTCGCGCACACCAACAATCTCCGCCACAGCTGATGTCAAGGCTCGGGGCATAACGATCCAACGAAAGAGCACACGTAATGGCAAAACCTTCGTCCCGACATCCTTCCGCACCCAAGCAACCAGCCCATTTGACTCCGGATGAGATGAGGCAAGGCATTAGCAAGATTCGCAGACGGATTGGGGAGCTGGAGGCCCTCGACATCCGGCAATTGAGCTCAGGCGATGACCCGAAAATCGTTGCCCTGCAGGCTAGTATTGAAAGCACACTCGACTCTGTATTCGGCCCCACAACCGACCGCGATCGATATATCCTCGCATCACATCTGGATATGACCCCCTACGGCGCCATTTTCGAGCCGTTTGCCGATTCCGGCGGTATCCCTGCCGGGGCGATACAAAGGGGGCTAACCGATGGCCGCAACCGCGCTATCGCTTTGCTCGACCAAGCAGCTCGTACGCTCACAGAGAGCTTGGAAGACTTAGGAGAGACCGCAACCGGCCGCGCGTTGCGCGCTTACGACGGATTAGACTTGCACCCAGAGATCGCCAGCGCCGCAGGCGATTTGTATCGCGGAGGCCACTACGCCAATGCAGTCGAGGACGCGGTTAAGGCTCTCAATGATCTTGTGCGGCTGCGTAGCGGGCACAGCGCAGACGGCACGTCTCTCATGGAGACTGTGTTTTCGCCTAACAGGCCGATATTGAAATTCAATCCATTGGTTGACCAATCGGATCGCGACGAACAAAAAGGATTCATGATGATGTTCAGTGGAGCAGTAGCCGGACTACGAAATCCCCGCGCACATAAACTCATAAAGGATGATCCGGAACGCGCATTAGAGTTCATTGCGTTCGTAAGTTTGCTCGCGAAGCTGCTCGACGGCGCTCAGAAATGACCAGTAGTGACAGACCAATCTAGCGCGCATGTGGTTAAGAAGTCTCGTTTATAGCACTTGTAACCTGCGAAGCAATTTCTTGCGCATTCTCCTTTCCAGCGGCAGAGATTGTAATTCTCGGATGGTTTCTGAGTTCAAGATAAACATACCAATGTCCGCCAAAGAATTCTTCTATTTTCACGGCAGTAACATCCTCTGGGTTTACGGCCTGTCCATCCGGCAGTGTTACCAGCTTCGCCATCTTTGTACTCCTATCGGCCATTGCGAGTTGCGCGATCGCTTTCGGCATTCGCTTCCTTACGACACTCGTAGGCGCCGTATTCAGTATTCCCATACTAGAGCGGTTCCGCTGAGGGTGGAATCGCCGGTTTTGGCTTGACGCGACGCGGAGACGTGTGATTCGTAGCCGGCCGGCTGATGTGGGAGGCGGCGATGACCTGGCGCCGGGGTCAAACCTACTCGCAGGACTTGCGAGATCGCGTGCTCGCGGCGGGCACCCTGACGGCGCGCCAAGCGGCGGAGCGGTTCGGGGTCAGCGCCTCGTATGTGGTCAAGGCCCGGCGGCGGCTGGCCCTCACCGGGGCAGTGACACCGCGGCCGCAGAAGCCGTGTGTAGCGCGCAAGCTGGTGCATCT
>JASHOA010000043.1 GCA_030041375.1 Acetobacteraceae bacterium | reverse complement strand
GCCGGTGAATGGACGCTGGTGACCCTCGCTTACAACTGCAGGCGGCTTCACCGCCTGCAGGTCGCCTAACCTCCCCCCTTCTTCGTTGACGTTCACAACGCCGCGCCAGCGCCAATCCGACACGCTGCTAGCCCGCGATCGCCCGAGGCGGAATCGTCGGAGGGCGTGAATCGCGGGCTCGAATAAAGCGCGAGACCCGTGTCGGGCTGCACAGTCAGCCCGACACGAGTCTAAGCTCGTTGGGGCAGCCCATGGTCGGGCCTACATAGGTAAGGAATTCTTGCTACCTTACGCTCAGGTTCCTACATTGCCCGCATGCTCGCGAAGCTCACATCGAAAAACCAGCTCACCTTGCCGAAGAAGGCTATCGAGGCACTTGGCGCGGTGACGTATTTCGAGGTGGAGGTAGAAAGCGATCATCTCGTGCTGCGGCCGGTGCGCATCGGTGCCGCTGCCGAGGTGCGGCGCAAGCTCACGGAGCTCGGCGTGACGGAGAGCGACGTGGCGGCCGCGGTTGTCTGGGCGCGCAAGGGACGCTGAGCCAGCTCCCGACTGCCGCCCGTGCGCGCTGTCTTTGACACCAACATCGTGCTCTCCGCGCTTGTCTTCGGCGGCGGGCTTGCGTGGTTGCGCGGAGCTTGGGCGCAGGGCGCCGTGATTCCGGTTGTCTGCCGGGAAACCGCCGCCGAGCTCTTGCGTGCCATCGCTTATCCGAAGTTCAAGCTGACTCCGAGCGAACGGGAGCTCCTGCTCGCCGAATATCTGCCCTTCGCCGAGGCTGCACGGCTGTCGCAGCCGCTTCCGGCGCTTCCCCTCGCATGCCGGGATCGCTTCGATACCGTCTTCATCCAACTGGCACTGTCAGCCAAGGTCGATTGCCTGGTGTCGGGAGATAATGACCTCAGGGCGCTCTGCGACGTTGCTCCGGTGCCGATCGTATCGGCGAACACGTTGCGGCGCCGGGTGGGTCTCTGAAGGAAATTGCGGCTTCCCGGGCCATGCCGCCGCGGCGTATCGCAACGGCGATCCTTTCGACTTCCACCGGGCCTTCGCACCCCGTACGGTATCCGCACAGCGCTCATTCCGCTGCCGGCTCTTCACGGCAGACGCCTTCGAGTGCCGACAGATTGCCGCACACGAAAGCGGGATGATTTTCGATAGGGCTCCATCCACTTCGGGAAAATCGGATGCCGGCGTCCGAGGCCACGGCACGCGACCCCTCCTCCCATCATCCCGGCGCGTCACCCTCTCCGCCCGCCGCCTCCACATCACTGCATGACACGCGCCGCCGCGCTTCGCTCGGGTGCCTTCGTTCGAGCACGCGCGCCTGTTCCTCCCGTCCGGTCCGCCGCAACCGCTCGAGATAGGCGGGAAGCATGCCGCGACAATGAAATGGCCCACCCTCGCGAAGCACCGTCATCAGCGGATCCACATCGCCCGCGCTCCGCTCCATCATCTGCCGCTGCCAGTCGATGAGGAGGGCGCAAGCACCTCCGACAAGACTAGGCTCGCCGGCAGCAATATCGTGCACCTCGTGCGGATCGACCTCAGCATCGAAGAGCATCAGCGGCGGCAAATCCTTGTGCCCGTCATGGTAGGTGACGAGCGCCTGATACGCCCGCCCTGCGGCCGTGAAATGGACGCCGCGCTGGCAGGACCATGCGCCATGCGTCGTCACCAGGCACGGCCGGCCCGCTTCGCGCCCGGCGACAAACGCCGTGGCAAACGAGGTCCCGTCCCACGCCTCCGGCACCTTCCCCCCCGCCAGCTCGATCAGTGTTGCCGCCCAGTCGAACTGGTAATGCCACGCCCGATCGACCCGCCCGCCTCCGCCCCCCGGCAGCCGCACGACCAGCGGCACGCGGCAGGTGATCCGGTCCGCGGTCTGATGGTCGCCCCAGATATTCAGCTCGCCGAGATTTTCCCCGTGATCGGCCGAGACGACGATCATGGTCTCTTGGAGCACGCCTTCGCGCTCGAGCGCGCCGATCAACCGCCCGATCCATTCGTCGGCAAACCGCACGCTCACGTCGTAGCCGTCAATCCAGGCGCGCACGTCTCGCATATCGGCAACCGGGCCTGGCGCGCGCGGATAGTGCGGATCCGAGCCACCGTCGTAGCCGCACGCTTCCTGCGCCGAGTGCGGTCCGAACCCGGCCCGGAATCGTTCCAGTATCGCTGCATCGATCCAGAAGCGCGGGGCATCTTTGAGGAAAGGCGGTCGAAAATCCTCGGGAGTCCGGTACGGCGTGTGAACGTCCCACAAGTTGAGATGCAGAAACCAGTCCGGCGTGCGCCATGCGTACCGCGCGATCCACTCGATCGCAATCGGCACCACCTCGTCCGCCCGCTCGATGCCGAGGCCGCCGGGATTGATGATCTCGTTGAATCCCGCGTACCAGTGCCAGGCACTATGGCGTTCTGCGAACGAAGAAATCGTTGCCGTGTGATGGCCGGCTTCGCGCAGCGCCGTCATCCAGCCATTCTTGTAAAAAGAATCGCGGAAACCGCGCCGCCTGCCTTCACGAAAGGGCTCTGCCGCGCTGCCGCCATGGCCCACGACGCCGGTCCGGAACCCGAATTGCCCGGACCACAGCGCCGTCCGTGAAGGAAGGCAGGGGCTGTCCGATGCCATAACACTATCGAAACGCACACCTTCCCTCGCCAGCGCGTCGATCGTGGGCGAGGTGCTTCGCGAATAACCGTAGCAGCCGAGATGGTCGGGCCTGAGACTGTCGATATCGATATACAGGATCTTCACGATGAGGCTGCTCCTCCCCATCCTCTGGCTGTCTCCCGGTGTCGCGCGCCGGAGTTGCCGCCGGCGCCGTAACGGCGTGTCATGCCGGGGGCGCGACCATCGACGGGAGAAGAGGTGTGGACGAAACGACGCAACCCCGACCCGATGGCACAACGGGTCCGTTCTACATTTCCGCCACCGCCTCGCTCGCGGAGCAGCGGCCGCGCACGCTGAAGGCGGGCGACACCTTCGCCGTCTTTGGTCATGCGGGCGACGCCACACCTGGCCCCGGCAGCGCCGAAGGCATCTACCATCGCGACACGCGCTATCTTTCGCGCATCACTCTCGACATCGATGGCGCCCGGCCGCTGCTGCTCAGCTCTGCGGTCTCCGACGACAATGCGATGCTGACCTGCGATCTCACCAATCCGGATTTGCGCGCGAGCGCGTCCGAACAACTCGATCGTGGGCGGCTCCATATCCGCCGCGCGAAATTCCTCTGGCACGCGACCTGCCATGAGCGTTTCGTGGTCCGCAATTTCTCGCTCCGTCGCCTCTCCATCTCGCTCGGGATCGCCTTCGGCGCCGATTTCGTCGATCTGTTCGAGGTCCGCGGCATGGCCCGCAGCCGGCGCGGCACTCTCCGCCCGCCGCATCTCGAGACCGGACTCGTCGTCCTTGGCTATGACGGGCTCGATGCGCTCTGTCGATCCACGCGCATTCGCTTCGACCCGGTGCCCGACCGGCTCGAGCCGGAGCATGCCCGCTATGTGTTCACGCTTGCCCCTGGCGCCGAAATCGTCGTCACGCTCGAAATCACCTGCATCGAGGGCGAGTCCGATAGCGCGCCTTCTCCGGGCTTTTTTGGTGCCATGCGCGCCGCCCGCCGTGATCTCCGCACCGCGCACCAGGATTACGCCGCGATCGAGAGCGACAATGCCGTCTTCAACGAGGTGATGCGCCGCGCCACCGCCGATCTCACCATGCTGGTCACGGACACCGACCAGGGCCCCTATCCGTACGCCGGCATTCCCTGGTTCAGCACCGCCTTCGGCCGCGATGCCATCATCACCGGGTTGCTGACGCTTTGGCTCAGGCCCGCGCTCGCGCGTGGCGTGCTCGCCTATCTCGCCGCCAATCAGGCGACCGCCGTGGACCGGGCGGCCGACGCCGAACCCGGCAAGATCCTGCACGAGGTCCGCCATGGCGAGATGGCGCGGCTCGGCGAAGTGCCGTTCCGTCGCTACTACGGCGCCGTCGATTCCACGCCCCTCTTCGTCATGCTGGCGGGCGCCTATCTCGATCGCACCGGGGATCTCACGACGATCGCCGCTCTCTGGCCGCACATTGAAGCGGCGCTGGCCTGGATCGACCGCTATGGCGACGAGGACGATGATGGTTTCGTCGAATACGGCCGCCAGAGCCGCCAGGGTCTCGTCAATCAGGGCTGGAAGGACAGCTTCGATGCGATCTTCCACGCCGACGGCCGCCTCGCCCGTGGCCCGATCGCGCTCTGCGAGGTGCAGGCCTATGTTTTTGCCGCTCGCATGGCGGCTGAGCGCATCGCCGCCGCCCTCGGCAAAACCGCCCGCGCGCACGACCTCGCCGCGGCCGCCCAGCGCCTCAGGCAGGCGTTCGAGAACACGTTCTGGGACGAGGCGCTCGGTCTTTACGTGCTGGCCCTGGACGGGAAGAAAAATCCCTGCCGCGTCCGCGCCTCCAACGCAGGCTACACCCTGCTCGCCGGGCTTCCCGCTCCCGAGCGCGCCGCCGCCATCGCGGCGAGGCTGCTCGGCCGTTCGTTCTTCTCGCGCTGGGGCATCCGCACGCTCGCCGCCGGCGAGCCGCGCTACAACCCGATGTCCTATCACAACGGTTCGGTCTGGCCGCACGACAACGCCCTGATCGCCCTCGGCTTCGCCCGCTATGGCCTCCGCGATGCCGCCGCTCGCGTGCTCTCCGGCCTCTTCGCGGTCGGCCGCCATGCCGATCTGCACCGCCTGCCCGAGCTCTTCTGCGGCTTTCCGCGCATGCGCAACCAGGGTCCGACCGGCTATCCTCTGGCCTGCTCGCCGCAAGCCTGGGCCGCCGCCGCGTTGCCCGGGGCGCTGGCCGCCTGCCTCGGCCTCGGCTTCGATCCGGCCGAACGCGCCGTCACCTTTGATCATCCGGTGCTGCCCGACTTCCTCACCCGGTTGCACCTCAAGAACCTCACCCTCGGCAACGGTGCAATCGACATCATGCTGCATCGTGCCGGGGGCGCCGCGGTGGCGATGGCCGTCACCGCGCGCCGCGGCGATATCCGCGCTACGATGACTGGCTGATCGGCTGCGCTCCGGCCGGCGCGGCGGCCCCGGGCGCGCCCGGTCCGCTCTCCGGCATGATCAGCCACACCAGCAACGTGGCAATCAGGCCGGCGAGCGCAAGTGCACCGAAAGCCGCGTGGTTGCCGAGCAGCTCCTCCACCCCTCCCGCCAGCGTCGTGCTCACCGCCGCCCCGCCTCCCCCCGCCAGCCCGATCGCACCCATCGTCAGGTTGAAATGGCCGCGCTCCGCCGCGATGTCGGCGGCGATCAGCGGCAACATGACCCCGATGACCGCGGCCCCGATGCCATCCAGGCCCTGGATCGCCATCAGGGCCAACGGGCCGTTCACCACCGCGAACAGGAACCCCCGCACGGGCAAAGCGGCAAAGCCGGCCAGCAGCACGACACGCCGGCCGTATCGCTCCGCCGCCCATCCGATCGTCGGCGACAGCGCCGCCACCACAAGCTGCGGCCAGACGATCGCCCCGCCGATCACCAGGTTGGCAAGATGCCCGCCATGGGCGGCAATCCGGTTGCCGATGAACGGCAGCATCGCCGCATCTGCAAGCTGGAACAAAGTCATGCAGATCATGAAGGCGATCAGCCGCCGATCGAGGAACAACCGGCCAAGTTCTCCGAGGCTCCGCCGGCGTCGAACCGGCGGCCGGTTCGGCGCCGCTGGTGTCGGCGCGATCGCCGAGAGCGCCACCAGCGCCGGGATGGCAAGCACGGCGGTGAGCACAAAGACCGAGGCACCGGCAAAATAGAAGCCGGCAATTCCCATCACCATCGCCGACAGCCCGTTTCCGAGCGAGGCAAAGCGTGCGTTGCGCCCAAGCCGCTCGCCGAGCACGTGCCGGGCGACCAGGACCAGGCTGATCGCCGCGATCGCCTGGTTCAACATGCAGCTCGCGAACCCGTGCAGGATCTCCGCGAGCCCGACGCCGAATTCCGAAGGCAGGAACACGAACAAGAGTGCCGCTGCCGCGACCGCGCCGATGCCGAGCGCTGCCGCCAGCCGCTTGCCGCCCATCCAGTCGACCAGGGCGCCTGCAGGAAGTTGGCTCGCCATCGCAACGATCGTACCGAGCGTGAGCATTCCGCCGATGGCAAGCCCGGTCCAGTGGTGCAGAGTGAGGTAGACGGCGACGAACGGGCCGAACCCGGTCTGCACGTTGGCGACGAAGAAGTTGAGCCAATCGAGGCCCCGGAGGCTGCGCTGCGAAACCATGCCGTCCTATGGGCTCTTGGCAGGTGGACTCTTGGCGGGTCCGGGCGCGGCATGGGCAGGGGCCGCGACGGGCACCGATTTCGCGCTGGTGTCGTATTCCGGCATCGCCCGCAAAGCCGCCACGTCGAGTGCCACGCTGATGACGATCCGGTCGTCCTCGAGCCCGAAATGCAGTGCTTTCCACGCGACCGCGACCTTGCGATCCCCGACTCCGAGGAAGCCTGCGAACTCGATCACTGCCGCGTGAGGCTTGCCCTCCGTGTCGATCAGCACATCGACGACGTGGCCGATCGTCTGCCGCTTCGCATCCAGCACCGGTTGACCGAGCAGGCTTTCGGCATGTGTTTTCTGCACCTTTTCGAGTTTCGGCGATTCCGGTTTCGTCGTCTGAGCAAGGACGTTACCACCGCAGCCGAGCGTTGCCGCGAGAAAGAACGCCGCCGCTTCCAGGCACAACATTCGCCGTTGCGTGTTCACGCCTTCTACGATCGCTCCTCGCGCGCGCACGCCGCCCCGGCGACTCGGGACCGCCACATCGCCGCGGCCCACATGGACACCTGCGGCGAGATTTGCAAAGCAACTTCACGCGCGTTGGCCGGACCAAATTCGGTCAGATATCCCGAGCTCGGCCGTAGTGCGGCACGGCGAAGAGCATTCCCCCAATGGCGCCGGGCCATCAGGATTTCCGATCTTTCACGAGCGCCGGCCTTTTCGACAGTTTGCATCAGCCAAGGTCGATTCGCAGCAATGAAATGTCTGCTCCGCAAGCGCATGGAACAGCCAACGGCACCCGTAGAGCGGATCGCGCTTGACTGGAATCGCGGAGCGATTCCCAGGGATCCATGGGGAGCGCGTGAAGCCCCTCAGCCGGACAAAGCCGGGCGTGTTCAGTTAAGCTGAACACGCTCTGGCCCCCCTCTTTTTATGGCATCGCGTGACGCGCGGCGCGCTTCGCGCGCGGAGCAATGAAGCAGCGGTCCACCAGAATCCCTGCCGCGGCGAAGCTTCAATTTGCATCGGCGGGATCTTGTGCAGCCTGTCACGCCTCGTGATTCCGCTATTTCGGACGAGAATGACGGAGGCACGCGCGCAGTACTAAGCCGTTCCGCTCCGGGGATCGAGGAGACGGACACCCGCACGCACGAAATCGGCAATGTTGCGAGTGACGACGCCGAGTTCGTGCACCAGTGCGGTTGCAGCGATCAACGCGTCGGGCTGGGCGTAGGTGTAGTTCGCCTTCCGACCCTCCCAGACAAGCCGGCGCCATGCAATCAGCACGGACTCGTCGACCTCGAGGATCCGCTCGCCGAACCAGGGACGTACCCCATCCTGCAGCCAGGCCTCGAGTTCTGCCCGGAACCCTGCGTCAGTCACTCGCTCGATGCCGAAGCGCAACTCCGCAACAGTGACCCGACTGAGGAAGCAGGCGGTGGGCGGCACATCCTCGGCCCAGGCCAGCACGCCAGGATCAGCGAGCGCTCCCTTTCGCAACTCGGAGACGACGTTGGTATCGAGCAGCCAGCCTCGAGGTGTGGCGGCACTCACGGGCCGAATTCGGGCGCGTCGCGAACTGGCGCATGCTCGCGAACCACGAGGTCTTCGAAGTGCTTCAGTCGAGCAAAGGGACCTTCGGCGAACAGCGCCGCCAGTGTCGGTTTCGCGGCCGCCGGGGCAAGCCGGGCATAGTCCGTCGCGGACAATACGACGACCGCGTCCTGACCGCGCACCGTAACGCGTTGCGGCCCACGCTCTCGTGCCCGCCGCACCAACTCACTGAACCTCGCCTTGGCCTCCTCCAACTTCCACACCGGCAGGGCGGCGCCGGATGGGCGGCGATGGCTCACCTTGCCACGGCGAGAACTGTGATGGGGCATGGCGTCGACCTTTGTCTGACCAGATTGGTCAGATCATGATCTGCTCACGCGTCAGTGGCAATATCGGCCTGCTCAGGGCGAAGCAAGCGTGAGCGACCTGCATCTCCTCTGTTCAACCGGGTTGATGGTCGACATTTTGGACCGGGATGATACCCGACAGATCGGTTGGGTGAGCCGGTTCCGTTGGCTCGGGCGGCGTATCGCGAGGCGGAGCGAACCGACGGAACCGGCTTTTGCGGTTGAGAATGCCGATGTCGCGTGTGCAGAAGCGCACGACGTGGTCCCCGGTTTCGAGTTCGGC
>JASHOA010000007.1 GCA_030041375.1 Acetobacteraceae bacterium | reverse complement strand
GGGGCTGAGGGGGGAATCGCCGCCTGTTCGGCGATCAGGAATCCGTAAGCGGCGATGGTCAGGCTGGCATGATGATGAAAGCCGCGCCAGCCGCGTCCCTCATAGTGGCCGAGCCCAAGTTCCTGCTTCAGTTCCTGATCGTCGCGTTCGATCCGCCAACGCAGTTTGCAAAGATTGACGAGCGCACCGAGGCGGGTCTCTGCGGGCAGCGTCGAGAACCAATACTTGCTCGGTTCCGACTCGCCCTTCGGCCACTCCATCAGGCACCACTCTTCGGGTCTCGGACTGGTACGGTTGTAGTCGCGATGCGCCGGTCGTACGCGCGCGGCAGCGAAACGGGAGGCGAGCTTGGTGTTCGTGCCTTCCCGCCAGGTGACCCGGCGCCAGGAGGACTTGGGCAATGCGAACGCGAGTTCCCTGGCCGAGACTGGCTGATGTCCGGGATCGCGCCGGATCAGAGAAGGCGGACGTCCCTGGCCGCCCCAGCGCTTGGGCGGCAATGGCCCCGTGCCCGGCGGCCAGAGGCTGGTCGTGGGGTGGATGCCGACGACATAAAGGAGACCGAGCGCCGTGATGCCATCGCGGAAGCTCGTGTCGACACCGTAGCCGGCGTCGGCCAACACGGTGGCAGGCGGCAGCCCGGCGTCCTTGGCGTCGCCGATCTGCCCGAGCGCGATCTCCGGCTTGGTCTGGAATCTGACCTCTTCGGGAACCCCAACCTTGCCGCGCCGGAGCGGATCCTCCGCCCAGGCCTCCGGCAGATACAGCCGGTACGCCACCGGCAAGCTCGCATGATCGTTGGCCAGCGAAAGGCTCACCGCGACCTGGCAATTGTCCTGCTTGCCGAGCTGGCCGCAATACTGGCGCGCCACTCCGACCGAATGCGTTCCCTTCTTCGGAAACCCCGTGTCGTCGACGATCCAGGCCCGGACCGCTCCGCGCTGTTCGATCATTGGCAACACCCGCTCGCGGACCGCGCCGAGCAGCGCTTGGTCCGGCCATTCAGCGTTGGCAACAAAGTGATGCAGTGACTGGTGCGCCGCCCGCACCCGCGCAGGCTCAACCCGCGCCGCCATCGGTTCCACGCTCTTGCGCGGGCCAGGCAACAACAGCCCCGTACAATAAGCACGGAATGGCCCTACCCGGTCGGCATGCCCAAGCGCCGCCGCCAAGGCCTCGACATACGCCGAGAACCGTGATTCGCTACTCCGTCTGTCAGCTCCGAGACCCACACCCCGCCCCCACGAGTCAGAATCTCCACGCCTGACAGATACGAGTCGAATCGGTCAAGAAATTTATGAGTTCCGGTAGGAACGCGAGTTTTCTCGCGCCCCCCGGGCAGATCCGTGCATGCGCAACTAACGCACACGGCTCCTATCTCGAGTGCGTGACGCGGAACCGCTGCTCTGGCCACGGGTGGAGGATCTTTGGTTGCGGAAGATGCCTGTCTATCTGGATGCGCATGTGCTTCCACGTCGCGCGCCAGCGTTGGCTCCGTCGGCGGACCGTGCGTAGCCAGTGCCACCCAGCGTACTTGCGAAAGTCACACAGGGCTTTGAAGTTGGTGGGGACGGCGTGGTAGGCGAAGTAGCCGCGCACCACGATCCCGAGCCACCGGCCCTGATCTGCGATCGGCAGATGGGCGCGCCACCGCAACCCTTCCTTCACATCCCGCAGTTTCGCCTTGAGGCGCTTGCGCTGCGTCCGGCGCCAGAGTTGGAAGCTCTGGCCGTCCTTCTTGGTCCCACAGATATGCGTCAGGCCCAGGAAGTCGAACGTCATCGGCCGCCCCTCCCCCCGACGTGCACGATCCCGTTCTGCCGTTCGGCCGAACTCGATCAGACGCGTCTTCTCTGGGTGGAGCTCCCGTGCAAATTGCCGCAGGCGATCCTGCAGGTCAGCCTGGAAGCGGTGGGCGTCCTGCTGGTGTTGGAAGCCGACGATCGTGTCGTCTGCGTAGCGCACCACGATCATATCGCCAGTCGCATGACGTTGCCGCCATTGCTGGACCCAGAGGTCGTAGACGTGATGGAGATATACGTTTGCAAGCGTGGGGCTAACAACGGCCCCCTGCGGTGTACCCTCCGTCGTCTCGACCCAGCGGTCCTCCTCCATCACACCCGCCCGCAGCCATTTCTGGATCAGGCGGATGATCCTGCGATCGCCGATCCGGTGTTCGAGGAACCGGACCAGCCACTGCCGGTCAAGCTTCTCGAAAAAGGCTCGGATGTCGGGGTCGGTGAAGTTGCGTTGTGCCTTCTCGTCCGGTTCGCTTTCAGCCGGCTTCGGCTTGCGTCCAGGCTTGGCGGTGCCGCCACCGGTTTGATCGCCGTCGGACTGGGCCGCCGCCTTGGCGCGGGCTTCGGTTTCCAGGGCCGCTTTGGCGGCGCGGATCTTCGCCAGCCGCTGCTGCTTGTCGGCCACCCAGTCCGGCATCTCATCGCCGCGCCGATCCTCGCCCGACGCGCGGTCTTCCGCCTAATCGATCCGGGCGGCCTGCGCCAGCCACCCCCACACTTCCGCGGCCAGCTGCTGTTCGGCCTGTTGCATCCGCCCATCGCTCATCGCCTTGTTCAGGCCGGCATTGGCCTTGATCCTGGTGCCGTCCAGCGCCACGTGGCCGAGCTTCACCAGCCCCGCCTGCCGGCACAGCTTGAGCACCTGGACCAACAGTCGCGACAGCGCCTCGAGGTGCCGTTTGCGGAACTCGCTCACCATACGGAAGTCGGGATATTGCAGGCCCGCCACCGCCGCAAAATCCAGCCGCTCCTCGCAGGCCCGTGCGATCTTGCGCGAGGAGTAGACCCCCTGGACGTAGCCATACAGCAGCAGCGCCACCATCATCGCCGGGTGATACGGCGGGTCGCCCCGCTCTTCCTCGTAGGCGCCCATGATCTCCGACAAATCCAGACCCGCCCGCACCGTATCGCGCACAAAGTGCGCCATGTGTCCCGCCGGCACCATATCCTGCACCGACGGCGGCAACAGCCAAATCTGGTCAACGTCCCACGCACGAAAGCTCTTGCTCATGTCGCCGTTTGAATCACGCCTCTCGCCTTCCGTCGAGAGTCATTCGATTACTCAGACAGGCTCCTAGATCAGTATCGGCTTGTGGGTGATGCACCTAAGCCTGTTCGCGCTGACAGCTTCCCTTCCGCTATCTACGCTTCCGCACTTACCCTCCATGCTGTGCAGGAGGAGTTGGAGCATTCTCTTCTCACCCTTCGGTCCGCACCCGCTCGCAGGCACGGTCAAGTCGCTAGCACCGCAAACGCACGTTGCTACGCCGGCACGACCATAGCTGCAGGCATCACAACGCGATGCACGCCATTCATGACAGACAGCAGAACGGCAACACGCTCGGCCCCACCTAAGTACCCGTCGAAGATCGCATCGAATTCGCGAAACGGCCCACCAACTAACCTCACAGCCGCGCCTTGGCACAGGCTGTTCCTTGGAAGCTCGACTGGCCCTCCGCCGCATCTGAGCATCAGGTGATTGATGACCCAGTCCGGTACGACCGCAGCCTGATCACCGAACCGGACGATCTCGCGCACCCCCGGCGTATATCGGATCTTCCTCGCCGAGGTTGCCAAACAGAAGAAAGCGAACAAATAGCATGGAAAGATAGGCGCGATGCGTTCGACCATGCGGCCTTGCTGCCGGATTCGCATCTTCCCGAGTGGAAGAAGCGTGCCTTCTACTAACTTGGCCAATTGCTGCTCAGCCACCCGCTCGCTACCGGTTTTCGTTCGCAGTAGGTACCAATGTGACATCTTAATCTGCTTTCTCGCACGCTCAGTATGACCATGAGCGCCCTGGCGAGCACGCATAAGGTCTGCAATCACGCACAAGCATGTTTATTCGAACAAGCTCGGCGTCTCAAGGCTATTTCCCGATCGCGCGGTCAACTTTTCGTCAAGGCACGTCATCCGAATTCCGGTCAAAGCGTTCCATCACACGCATCGGCTGTAAGGTGTCAACCGATACGGGATGACCGTCTTGAGATGCCACCGTTTGGCAGGGTCTCTCGCCTAACCGGGAAGGCTCAATGACAGCTCTGAGACAAGGTTCACCCCGGTTCACGATTAGGGGTCGCGTCGAACACCGAGTAGGCAGCTGGGCGTCTGTGATCAACGCAGCACAACGACCGAATCATCAAGTAGAGCGTTGAGGCAGGAAAAATCGTTCCTTCGCTTGGTAAGCGCAATGTCGTAGCGCAGAAGCCTCTCGACCGTTGGCGGCGCATGAGGGAGGAAGGTCGTCGGGCAGAAGGTCCGTCTAGCAAGCCCGAACCAGAAAGTATCGAGCAAAAGCGATTACGTCGAGCCTTGAGCGTAGCCATGCGCCCTGGGCGGCGCACGCCTCGCTTTCGGCAGGGACTGTATCGCCGAACGAGGGATCAACACTTCGGGATCCGAAAGAAGCCGCGCCGTCTGACGAACTCAGCTTGATTGCGTTGCCAAGGTCGATCATCGACGTGCAAGGTTCGCCTTTGGCAACTAGGGCCGCGGTGTGCGCCGAGCATTCGGCCGCCGGGACACCGCTGCCACAGCCAACGATGACGGTTGCAACAACAGGTCGAACCAGCTGCATCAGGTCGTTCGCGCCTGTTCGCCGGTCGGGTCTGGCGTGAGCGAGCGCCTGGGCTCCCCGAGTCCGCCCATCCGGTGTGCTTCGAGCAGACCATACAGCGTCGGTCGGCTTATGCCTAGCAGGCGCGCAGCCGATGCAACTCTCCCGTGGCCCTAGGCAGGGGCGCGCGCAATTACCTCGCGCTCGGCACGAAGTCTCGCCACCCTCAAGTCCAACTCCTGTTGCTCGGAGCCTGTAGGCTCCTAGTCCCCATTATCGATCATGCGACCTTGCGCCATGATCACAGCGCGCTTCACCCGGTTCTCCAGTTCACGCACGTTTCCCGGCCAAAGGTGACTGGTCAGGACAGAAAGCGCGCTCGCCGTGAAGTCGCGCAGATTGCAGCCGAACTCGCGATTGACCCGGTTGAGGAAGCAATGCACCAGCAGTACAGCGTCTCCACCACGCTCACGAAACGGAGGGACCCACACACTGACAAGATCGAGCTGATGAAAGAGACCCACGCCAAAGCTTCCGACCTCGATCCGCTGCTTGACCAGCTGGTCGGTTGCAGCAACTACCCGGACGTCAACCGGGACCGGCTGCCGGCCTCCAACGCGCTCGACCGCCTGTGCTCGAAGGAAGCGAACAAGCTTGATCTGCAACCCATGCGGCAGATCACCGATCTCGTCGAGAAAAGGAGTGTCTTGATGGGCAGTCTCGATCCTCCCGATCGTCTGCTTCGCCGCTCCGTTCAATCCACCGCGCTCGCAGCCGAGCAGATCACTTTCCTGGAACGCCTCGCGAATCGCACCACAGTTGATTACCATAAACGATCTTGCCGCGCGCGACCCGAGCTCGTGCAGCACCCGCGCCAGGGTCTCCTCGCCAGTGCCGCTCTCACCTAGGAGCCTGTCTGAGTAATCGGGAACGTACCGAAAAATGAAAGATGCTTGCGCAAAGAGGTCCCCATGCCTGCCAAAAAGAATCCCGCCGTTGGGCCTAACGAATCAATGTTTCGAGTTGAAAGGTCAGTGCGGGATACATGGACAGGCTCCTAGCCGTACGTTCTCCCTTTGCTTGGCCCAACAGCGCACGCATACGAAGCGCACCGTTGCTGTCTCAACGTCAGACGACAGCGGCCAGGCTAAAGAGAGGGCTTGCTGCGGCCATCACTCGCTCCTCTCCGCCGCTCTATCCCGCGACGAACACCTAGTCGGCGCGAAGCGGCTGCGACAACGCCACCGCGACTCGCAACGCAACTGAGTCCTAAAGCCAAGACGAAGCGGTCGGTGTTCCTGAAGATGGGCACTGGCCGCGGGCGGCAAAAACCGGCCGCCCACGCGCTCCTTTGGAGCGAAGGACAGGCACATGAACCTTCGCCCTCGCGTCGCGGAGCCGGCACCCTAACGCGACAGCTTGTGTTCGCCACCTCAGCGCGAACGTCCCTCGAACAATACCGCACGGATGGTGGTCGCGAGGATGCGAAGGTCCAGGAGAACGCTCCGATTTTTCAGATAGTAAAGGTCATAAGTACCCGTGGCGAAATAAACGCTCCATGTCGAGTAAGGGCCGGACTCACTTCGTCGTGGCGAGCGAGGGCGCGCCTTCTACGTTTTCGCTGCAGGCAACAAGACAAGTCGAGGATGGCCAGCCTGCGCCGGCGATGCCGATAACGCAACGTCTCGCTGCAACCCGATTCATTTATTTCCCCGCGGGCCCTAAGCCAGTTGCACCCGCGCATCCCTGACCGAGGCGCCGTGCCCGCAGTTGACCTGCGCCCATCCGGTGATCCTGGGCTTCACCAGAGTACAATCATTGTAACAAGGCAGCTCGGCCGTAAGTCGCGGGACGGAAAAAGGGCGCTCGGGTCTTGGTCCGATCATGCTCATCTCGCCCCGGAACACGTTCCACGACTGGGGCAACTCATCAACCCGCGTACGCTGAAGCAGGCGATCGACCCGTGTCACTCCCGACACCGCAACATTTGCCCCTTCTGTATCCGACCCCGGATCGGCGTTCACACGCGTGCTGCGGAACACGACCAGCCGGAACAATCGGCCCTGCAACCCAACCCTCTCCTGTGAGGAGAATACCGGGCCGCGACTGTCGAACTTGATGAAAGCCGCCGCGAGCACGCTCAAAGGCAGCGTGCAGATGAGCAGCAGGACACTAAGCACCATGTCCGCACCCCGACGCGCTACCTTCGCCGCCAGAGAAGCCTCGATGCTGCTATTCGCCGCAAGCGCGCTCGGCCGTAGGCGATCAATATCAACTCGCCGCAGCCAGCGTTCACGGAATTGAGCTTCGCCGAGTAACCGTATTTTCTCGCGGCGGCAGCGTGTGCGCAGCTCCGGGTTGGCAAGTATCGCATCGTCGTCGGCCACGATACCCCAGACTCCGCGTCTGCGGAGGCTCTTCGTCCCCAGAGCCCCGCCATCACCCGGCGGAAGGACGCCAGCCATGACGCACGCCGGGTCGTGTCCCGGGGCCAGCCGTATGCCCATCTGCGGCAAGTCAAACGATTTGCCGCTCACCAGCACGGCTTTTCGGTGGAGGCCGCCACGGGCGAATCCGCCCCAAACGCATACCGCCGCAATGGCGCCGCCGCAGCAGATCTCGATCAATACGATCATTGCGAGCCAACGATCCTGGGATGATCCGGCGTGGAAAAGGCCAACAGCGAACCCCAGCGTAACGAGCGGCCCCGCCGCCATGAACACCCCGTAGCCGATCGCGTCCAGCGGTGGCCCACCAGTGGGTCGGCCGCTCGTGGCCGGAGGCTCGACCGCCGTCCAAAGCACGCCGGCGGCCACCAGCGTCAGTCCAGCCAGCTTCGCGTGAGGGGATGCGAGCGAGTGCAGCAGCCCCGGCCCGAGGCGGTCACGTAAGCCGGCAGTCCGAGCGCCAACATGAGCCCGTGGCAAACAATTGAATAGGCCAAGTCCGGTCATGCCGGCAGCCCCTCAACGAACCGGCTCAGGCGTTCTCGGCCCACACGGTCTCTCCCAGTGCTCTAAGCTCGGCCTTGACCCTGGAGCGCCCCAGGCAGCCATCCTCCGCTCACCCCAAAGCGTAACGAGGCAGGGCCAGCCCGTGCTCGGGCGGGCCCTGCAGGTCCTCATCAGATGTCTCCGAAGAGCTGAAGATCTCCTGCTCTCATAAGTCATTTCGCGGATTCCCCTCGCGACGTGCCAGTATCCGAACCGGGCTAGGTCTCAGCCAGAAATGCCTATTCGTACCTTTTTCGACGCCAGATATGGAAAGCTGGATGCGACGAATGCTTAACACGCCAATGGTGCTGGGACGGATAGGAGGAATTTAAACGATCGATCAATTTTTGGGGAGACCCGCCAGGGGACCGGATTTGGCGTTGCGTCGAGGAGTACCCTGGTATTGGTTTCCCCGTGGTCACTGGCCGTAGTGCTCTCGCGAGCAGGTTCGGGCCGCAGCTGGAATGGGGATCGAGTGCCTGAAATCCAGAACGTTCACCTGCGGCATGGCTCCTTAACGCGCTGCTGCCCGCGCCTCATCCCGGGCCGCGTCCTCTCGATCATTGCGGTGCTCGCACTTGCCAGCTGCGCCGTTGCCCCGCCCCCCGCCGCGCTCGTTGCTCCGCCCGCCGACGCCACCGCGGCCTATCGCATCGGACCAGGCGACACGCTGAGCGTTTTTGTCTTCGGCGCACCCGAGCTCAGCGTGAAGGCGCTCCCGGTAAGGCCCGACGGACGGATCTCCATACCGCTGGTCCCGGACCTCCGGGCAGTCGGCAAGACGCCGACCGAATTGGGCAACGAAATCGCAGCCAAATTGACCAAATATGTGCAGGAACCCCAGGTCTCCATCATGGTGGACAGCTTTAGCGGGCCGCTTGACCGCTCCATTCATGTGATCGGCCAGGCGATCACGCCCGAAAGCATCCCTTATGTCGATGGCATGACGCTGCTCGACGTCATGGTGGCCGTCAAGGGCTTGACGCCGTATGCTGCGGGCAACAGCGCCAAAGTCATCCGCAAGGAGAACGGCAAAGAGGTTGTGATCCCGGTGCGAATCGGAGCTCTCCTCAATGAAGGTGACATGGCGCAGAACATTGCTATGCACCCAGGCGACACCGTCGTCATCCCGGAAAGCTGGTTCTGAGCGGCCAAGGATCAGATCTTCTCCCGCCTGCAGCGTGATACTTTCGGCCTTGGCGGCGCCGCAGCCTTTCCCTTGGCGCGGCGTGTTCGGTTTTGCTCGTCGGTTGCACGACCGTGATCGGCTTGCCACGTGATTATTTTGCTGCGCCGACAAGTGGCAAGTGGAAGGCGTTCGGATTGATTCGCGGCAAAGCTCTATTGCGCAACGCTGTGCGATGAGCTAAGCGGCCCGGCTTGCAAGGTACACCGTGAAGAAGGGTAAAGCCATGGAGGGCGCCTCAGATCAGGCCCGCCTCGATCGCGGTGGCCAGAAGCTGCTGTCCGCCTGGGTCGATTCCGACACGCACCGCGCGTTCAAAATTCTTGCGGCCAAGGAGAAAACAAGTACCGTCGCCCTTGTGCACGAAGCCGTAGCCCACTTACTCGCCCGCCACGGCGAACCCTTGCCGAAACCGCTCCGCGAACACCTCAGGACGCACGGCCGCCCGATCCCGACCCACAGGCCCGGCGGGCACCGGCCAGGATAAGCCGGGAGTAGAAAAATCCTGGTCTTTCGGCCTGGACCGTGGACGATTAACCGGTTCATGGAGTGCGTCCCTGCGAGTGGACAGTTTCAAGCGGCTGCTGGCCGCCATCTGCGAGGGACATATGGGCGCCGCGTTTGCGATCGAGGCATCGCGCTTGGCCCGCAACGGACGTGACTGGCACACGCTGATCGAGTTTTGCGCCCTCGTTGGCACCGTCATCGTTGACGAAGACGGAGCTTATGATCCTCGCTTGCCCAATGACCGGCTGCTTCTGAGGATGAAGGGCACCATGAGCGAGCTCAATCTCTCGATCCTGCGGCACCGCTCGCTCGAAGCCCTGAAGCAGAAGGCGCGCCTGGGAGAGCTCTTCCTCACGGTGGCAATCGGCTACATCAAGGTTCGTCACGATCGTATCGCGGTCGACCCAGATCGCCGGATCCGTGAAGCGATCGCTCTTGTCTTCTCGAAGTTCTCCGAATTTCAGAGCGTCCGCCAGGTACTTCTTTGGTTCCGGCATGAGTGGGGTAACCATTCGCCGAGCACCGTGGGTCGGACATTCGCCGGCAAGGTCTGGGATGCTCAGGCGGCCAAGCTCCGGCGCTCGTTCGGCCTCGGCCAATGCCAGGGCAACAGCTCGTGGAGGCGGGAGGCGGGATGATCGGCGATCCGCGCCAACACGTTGGCGAGCCAGGCGCGCGGATCGACCTCGTTGAGTTTGGCGGTGACGATCAAGGAATATACCGCAGCGGCCCGCTCGCCGCCGCGGTCCGAGCCCGCGAACAGCCATGCCTTTCTGCCCAGAGCGATGCCCCGCAGCGCTCGCTCAGCGGCGTTGTTCGTTAAGCAGATCCTGCCATCATCGAGGAAGCGGCTGAAGGCGGCCCAGCGCTTCAACATGTAGTCGATCGCCTTCGTCACGTCCGCATGGCGCGACATCGTTCGGCGCGCATCGCGCATCCAGCCTTCGAGATCAGCGACGAGGGG
>JASHOA010000006.1 GCA_030041375.1 Acetobacteraceae bacterium | reverse complement strand
GGGCTGGCTCGGCGTGGTCATGGAGACTGCCGGTGCCGCACCGGGGCACGGTTCCCCGGCCGCCTGCATCGCCTCGGCAACGTGCCGGTCCTGGCACATCAGGGCCACGGCGGCCTTGTGCTCGCCCATCTGGTAGAGCACGACCGCAGAATTACGCCGTTCGCAGCCGGAGTCGGACCACATGCCGCCGAGGCTGACGCCGAACCCGGCGACGCCGACACCGCCGCTCGCCCCGACCGCGCAGACATTCTGGCCACCCCAGGACGGGGGAATCACATCCGGCGTGTTGTGAACCGTGTAGGCGCCACCGTAGGTGACGTTGTTGTTGACGGACGGGTCTCCCGCCGGGTCCGTGCTGGTCCCGGTCCCCCCCGGACGGGTCGACATTGTAAATCTGGGTCAGGCTGGCACTGGAGCTGCCGGTTGTCGCGAAGGAGCCGGATGCGGAGTTGGCCGCCGCCCCGCTCAGGCTGGTGGCCTGGGTGGTCTGCGCCATCGCCGGCGCGATCAGGAGCATGGCCATCGCCACGCCGAGTATGCTAGCTTTCATCTGCGTCTCCATGGCGGTCCCACCGCTGGCACGGCGGGGTGCCGGGTCCGGTCCCTCACGGGGCCGGACCCGACCGGGCTCAGGGTTAAAGAGGCGGCAGACTGGAAATGTTGCTGCTGAGATTGCCGAAAGTGGCAGTCGCGCCCTCGTGACCACCGGCACCGGTCTGAGAGCCGTTCAGGGTGCCCGCGTTGCCCAGCGAGCCTGAGAAATTCGTCCCGCCGCTCGCGGAATTGCGGTAATCGCCGACTTCGACGCCATTCGCACCACCGGTCGCTGTGGCTCCGCCGGCCGTGCTCGAAAAGCCGGTGGTAAAGCCGCCGGCGATGCTGCCGCCGACTGAGCCGGGGCTGGAGTTGCTCGAGCTGCCGCCGCCGGAACTCGTGACGGCCTGACCCGTCGCGCCGCCGCTCATGAACGAATTCGTGGTCCCGCGCGCGTACGCCGCACCGGATAGCCCGAGTGCGAGGACGGCGCCCATCATCAAAGCATTCTTCATGCTGATAAGCCTTTCCACTCCTGGTTTCGGTCCTGCGGTTCGATCATTCCCCACCGCGGGAACTGGGGATCCCCGGCGCAACTCGACTTCGCGGCCACCTGGCCGCCTCGTTGCGTTGCCTGAGGAGGCGTTAACGCCCGAGACCCAAACGGCGTCTTCGCTTTGGGCGTTAACGGTTGTGCAAAAATGCACGGCGTCGGGAAGACGTCAATCAATGGTGTTTATTTTTGTGTTGTCTTTCCTATTTTTTATACGTTCTGGTGAAACTTCCTGCATTGGACACCAGCGATGGACTCGCAACTAATGCGCGAACTCGACGACCGACCTCTCCGACTGCCCGCGCAGATCGTGTCCTCGCCCCGAAGGTGGAACTCGCGCGGAATCCGGACGGCGTGGTTCGATCCGCCCCTAAAGAAAGACCTCGACCCTGTAATCGGCGGTGCGGCGTTTGCGGGCGGTCCGCGCGCCAGTGCAATCTCCGGCGCGCTAGGTTCGCAATGTCCGTTGCCGAGCACGGCTGCTACTGCACCAACCATCGGTCCCGAGCCTATAGCCGATCGAAGCGGGTCCCGGCGATTAAGAACGGCTTCAGCTTTTGTCCCCGAGCGCGCGAGGGAAGCTCACACACTGGGGTGGAAGGTGCACGATCCACCCTTTCCTTTAGTTGTATTTCGTGCGATAGGAATCAATCTTTAGTTTGCTTCTGGGGCTTCGCTCGCGATCTCGCAGCGCTCCTGCGTGGTCCCACGGCGCCGGAGCGTCGGAATGGCGGGCAGAAGTCCTAGGCGCATCAAAAGTCGGATGAGGGAGCTTGCGCTCACCGCGATTGCGCTAAAGCTGCGCGGAGTGCCGCCCGAATCCATCGTAACGGAGATCATCGCTGAGGCCACGCGCATCGGGCTGCCCGGCGGCTATCCAGACCAGCGTGGGCTGTCGATGGCGGCTGTATTTCCCAACGAGGGGCGGATCGACTGGGATGGCATGGTGTGGGCGTTCGTGCCGCATGATCCGGAGGGATAAAGAGTCCTTGCCGGCACAGCACGGATGGCGTCTCAGCGGCAGGCAGTAAGAGTGCCCTCGGAGAGGAACCTGCCACCCGCAATGGTGCAGCGACCGCGAAAGAAGGGTGCGCCGACGTGTGCTCTTCGACCGGGTCACTCGTGGATCGGATTGAGTCCGCCCTGCGCGGCTGCGCCACAACCTTGGGAAAATCGCTTGGCTCGCTATCTGAGGTCCCATTCTCACCAAATGGTTACTAGAGCTACACATGATACACACGTATAAGTAGTATTGTTCTATTATTATTAGAAGGTATCCCCATGCGTATCTTGCTGGTTGAGGACGACCCAACCGTTGCCGACGCCTTGTCGCTGATCGTCCGCTCTGCAGGGTCTATCGTAGACCAGGTCGGGACCGGCGAGGAAGCCATTGATTTGACAAAGCATTACGACTACGATGCCGTGATTTTAGACCTGATGTTGCCTGACATTGAAGGCTACGAGGTTGTCAGGCGAATGCGCGCAGGAAAAATCGACACGCCAGTAGTGATCCTTTCCGGGCTCTCACGACCGCAAGCCAAAGTAAAGGGCCTCGGCGCCGGGGCAGACGATTTCATCACAAAGCCATTTGATCGATCCGAACTTCTCGCCAGAATGCAGGCAGTGGTGCGGAGGAGCAGGGGACTCGGCCAGCCCAAACTGTGCATAGGCGACCTGGAAATTAACCTCGACACCAAGGAGGTGGCCGTCGCCGGTAAGCCGGTACACCTGACAAGCAAAGAATACGCCATGCTGGAAGTACTCGCCCTGAGAAAGGGCTTTGTGCTCACCAAAGAAGCGTTCTTGAGCCACCTTTACGGAGGAATGGACGAGCCAGAGATAAAAATTATCGACGTGTTCATCTGCAAGATTCGGAAGAAACTCGCGGAGGTTGGCTTGGACAATCTGATTGAGACAGTTTGGGGACGAGGTTATTTGATTCGCGACGGCGGACGGGTCGCCCCGGCGCCAGTGCAACCGGAACCGGTCCTGGACAGGCGAGAACTGAGTGGCAGCGCTGCGCGCCAGGCCGTGTGCTGATTGCCCACGCGCAACGAGGCGCTGGGGTGGTCAACCGCCGTGGCATTAAACGGATGTTAAGGTATCCGCGGTAACACTTCGGTTAAGCCCGACGGTGCCAGGCCTCTATCGTGAGCGCGCCCGGGCTCGCCGGGGGGGCCGAATGACGGGTGCCGCTGCGCCGTGGTCAGCCGGGCTAAAGGCTTTCATCAATTCCCCGCTGCTGCACCTTGCAATGGCGCTGCTGCTGGCGGCCGGATGGGCCGCGCTTGAGCTTCACACCGGCCGGTTGCAGACGGCTGCGAAGATGGCCGATGCCGCGCGTACTACACGAACTGAAGTGCAGGATCTTGTCTATCGCGTCTCTGCCGCCGCCGCTCGAGTGCCAGTGGCCGACGCCCCCACCGAAAACCGTCGTGTTGCACTTACCGCAACGATGTTGCGTCTGGAAACTGGCTTGGAGCCCGCCCGAAGCCTTTTCTTCTATGACGCGAGGGGCCGGTTTGTCGCTGCGACGCTGCCCCTGCTGCCCAGCGAAAGCGACGTTTCGCGTACCGCTTGGTTCAGGGCGGTAGCGAGGGATCCCCAACCTGGAGAGACGACACTCATCGTCGGAGTTCATGCGCCGCTCGGCGACGACGAAGGTGTCATCATTGCGCGAACCGTCGCAGACCGAACCGGCGCATTCGCCGGGGTGGTGGGCACGTTTGTCGCTTGGCCGGCGTTCCGGACCCTGCTGAGCCCCCCGTCTCTGCCTTCTGGCACCGAAGTCGTAGTGGTTTATGGCGCGGCGCGGGCGCTCGTATTGAGCTTTTCAGTTGGCGCAAAGCACACACCCACCTGGCTCGACACTTTGCTCTCCTGGACGGGCGGTGCGCGGAGGGTATCGGCGACGACCGATTTACCGGGCGGGTTTCTGTGGCGCGCAACGGTCGGCGCGCCTGTTGAATTGAGCAACGGAGAACAGCCGATCACACGTTGGGGCGCGCCGGTCCTTGTCACAGGGTTGCTGGCACTAGCCGCGCTGCGTTGTCGCACCGCCTCGAAGCCCCGCAAGGACACGAAAGAGACGCACGATAGTGCTGCCAGAAATGAGCCCGACTGGCTGTGGGAGCTCGACGCCGAGGGCCGCTTAGTGGGCGTGGCCGGGAACGCACCGCAGCGGCTGATCGCGGCAATTGGTGCAAATTTCCTTGACCTTGTTACAGACGACCAGCGATCGCGCGACCTGCGCGACGCGATCGCGCGCCGCACTCCGATCCAGAATTTAGATCTCGTCCTTGCGTTGCCCGGCGCGCTCGATGGATCGCGGTATCGCGTTTTGCTGAACGGACGCCCGGTGGACAGCACGGGTGGATTCTGGGGTACGGGTGCCGAGTTCTGCGCTTCATCCACCGCGGAGCGGGAGGCCGGGAACTCAAAGCCCAGCCGCGCGGCGGACCGAGCTCAAGTACCCGCTACATCAGCCAGCTCGTTGAGCACACGGCCGAGTTCCGTCTTTCCGAACTTCCGCGCCTCGGTCCTGAGATGGCGGGCATCGATATAGCCCATCCGAAAAGCAACCTCTTCCGGGCAGCCAACCAGCATGCCTTGCCGGCTCTGTATCGTCTGCACAAAGGTTGCAGCTTGCAGGAGCGAATCGGGCGTGCCGGCATCCAGCCAGGCACAGCCGCGCGACAACCGCTCGACATGCAACGTGCCCTCTTCAAGGTAAATGCGATTGAGATCGGTTATCTCAAGCTCTCCCCGCGCCGAGGGGGCGAGCCGCTCGGCCCGGTCCGAGACCTTATGATCATAAAAATAGAGACCGGTCACAGCCCAGTTCGAGCGTGGGGCGGAGGGCTTCTCGATGATCTCGAGGGCCCGGCCAGCCGGATCGAAGGAAACGACGCCGTAACGCTCAGGATCGCGGACCTGATAGGCAAAGACGGTCGCACCCTCGGCGCGGCTGGCAGCAGCGCGGAGGAGTTCCGAGAGATGATCCGCGTGGATGAGGTTGTCGCCAAGCGCGAGCGCAGTGGGCTCGGAGGCGAGCCATTCGGCTCCGATGCGAAAGGCCTGGGCGATGCCGTCGGGGCGCGGCTGCTCGGCATAAGCGAAGGTGACGCCAAGGCGCTCGCCGGATCCGAGGAGGCGTCGGAACTGGGGCAGATCCTCTGGAGTAGAGATCACCAGAATGTTGCGAATGCCGGCCAGCATCAGGGCCGAAAGCGGGTAGTAGACCATCGGCTTGTCGTAGACCGGCAGGAGCTGCTTCGAGGCGGCGAGCGTTATCGGGTGCAGTCTTGAACCGGAACCGCCGGCAAGCAGGATTCCCTTGGTGATCCTCATGCCGCAGTACCGAGCCGCTGGCCGCGGTAGCGGGTTGCGCGGATCTCCTTCCACCAGCTTTGGTTCGTGAGATACCAGCCGATCGTGCGGCGAAGGCCTTGAGTCAGATCATGTCGTGCGCGCCAGGAAAGGGCCGCTTCGGCCGAAGAGGGGTCGATCTCGTAGCGGAAATCATGCCCCGGCCGGTCGGCAACGAATGAAATCAGACGCGACCGGGGGCCACGCGGGTCGGGGGCGAGCTCGTCGAGCAGGCGGCAGATCAAGAGCACGATCTCAAGATTGCTCGAGGGTGAACGCCCGCCGATACAGTAGGTGGCGCCGGGGATGCCGCGCTCCAGCACCCGCACCAGGGCTTCCGCATGATCTTCGACGTAGAGCCAGTCGCGACGATTGGCGCCGTTGCCGTAGACGGGCAAGCGCTCGCCTTCGAGTGCGCTGATCAGGATCAGCGGCACCAGCTTCTCGGGAAACTGCCAAGGCCCGTAATTGTTGGTGGTGTTGGAAACGATGGTCGGCAACCCATAGGTGTGGAACCAGGCGCGAGCCAGATGATCGGCGGCGGCCTTGGACGCCGAATACGGGCTGCGCGGGAAGTACGGCGTAGCCTCGGTGAAGGGTGGATCGGCGGGGCCCAAGGCACCGAACACCTCATCGGTCGAGATGTGATGGAAGCGGAAGCGTGCTTTCGCCTCCGGGGCAAGGCCCGACCAGTAGGCGCATGCGGCGGCCAACAGGTTGTACGTGCCGACGATGTTTGTCGCGACGAAGGCCCCGGGCCCATCAATCGAGCGATCGACGTGACTTTCCGCGGCAAGGTGCATCACCGCGTCGGGGTGATGGATAGCGAAGGCTGCGCACACCGCCTCGGCGTCGGCAATGTCTGCACGGATCAGGGCATGGCGCGGACTGCTCAGGGCCTCTTCCAGCGCCGACTCGGAGGCGGCGTAGGTCATCTTGTCGATATTGATGACACTGTGGCTGGTATTTCGGATCAGGTGGCGAACAACCGCCGAGCCGATGAAGCCGCACCCGCCGGTTAGAAGGATCCGCATGCAGCCGCGTCACCCTCCAAAGGAAAAGGCCTGCTCTGATGGCTATCGAGCAGGCCCGGAAGCGCGGATCGTCGGAGCGGCGCGATCAAGTCTGGATGTTGAGGGCGCTGCCGTTGCTGACCCCGGCGAAGGTGATCTTGGTGCCATCGGACAGGCTGAGCGTGGTGCTGCTGCCAGAGGAGGTGATGGTGGGTTCGCCCGAATAGCCGCTGAGCGTAACCGTGTCGCCGGCATGATAGTTGTACACGTTGTACGTGCTCGCCGCGTTGGTGAGCCCGTTCATGAATTCGAAGTTGGTGGCGCCCGACCCGCCGATCATGAAGTCTCCGCCAACGCCGGCGATCATCGCATCGGAGCCGGTGCCACCATACATCGAATCGAGCCCCGAAGAGGAAGCGGAGGTCAGGGTCTCGTTGCCTGAGGCGGCAACCAGAGCATCGCCAAGACTGCCGCCAGCCGCCAGGGTGTCCCCGGAACCGCCACCGAAGATCGTTGCTTTGCCTTCGCCGCCCTGGATCGAATTGTTGCCGGCGGAGCCACCTTGGAACAGCCCGCCACCACCACCCTGGATGGTCTCGCTGCCGGAGCCGCCAACCACCGTCGAGGGAGCGGTGCCGTTGATGAACGTAAGCTGGCCGGAGCCGCCGTCGACCAGTGCGGCGTCATTCCCGGTGGCGCTGATGGTGTCGGTGCCGGAACCCCCGACGACTGTATCATTGGTACCGGAGAGGCTCACCGAATCGTTGCCGATGCCGAGCACGATCAGGTTGCTGCCGACACCCGTGCCGATTGTGTCATTGCCGGAGAAGGCATTGACGGTGTCGTTGCCGTCGCCACCGTAGATCAGGTAGTTGCCGCCGCCGGCAGTCGGCGTGCCGATCAAGTCGTTGCCACCGCCGGCCACCACGATCCCTGAGCCACCACCGGTGTTGAAGGCGACCCCGGAGGTCGAATTGATCAACGTGACCTGATTGTTACCGCCGTTGCCCTGGACCGACGAAAAACCGCTCGAGGTCTCAATCGCCGTGAACGAGTACCCCGAGGGGACGGTGATCGGTGTCGTGAGCGGGGTGGTTTGCTGGCTGACGCCGAGTACGCCGATATGGCCACCCGGCACCGTGGAGATCGGCGACGAATTGGAGGTGTACAGGCTGAAAGTCTCCGTGCCGTTCTGCGACGGCACAGTCAGCAGGCTGGCAAGCTGCTGGGCCAACCAGTAATCCGTGTTCGACGGGAACGGCATCTCGAAGTTGAAGTTCGTTCCCGAGGGAACCGATACGTCCGGCATCGTTGGTCCCACGCAATGGTAAACGTTGCGATCTCCGACCAACTCCGGGTCGGTATGTTAGGTATTTGTTATTTCGTGCTGATCGGCGATGCAAGCGTTAATTGGACCGCTTCTCGGTTCCTCCGGTTAAATCTGTGAGACGTGTTTGGGGGGATGTCGACGCGGCGTACCCATCTCGGCTCAAATGTGAGAAATTCCCGTGTACGCACAACCAATGGTGGTGGGTACCAAATCGAACCCGGGCGATTGAGGTCGCACTGGCGCCAAGTAGAACGAAGCCATGGGATTTCAGGACGCTGCGGGGATGTCTTAGATTGGAATGGGGCGTTTATCAGCCGACGTCACGAAAAGTGGCCTGGCAAAGGGCGAGACACACCGCCACCGACCGAATCGATGTTGCTCGGGATTTGCATTGAGGCGGAATTGAGGCTGGCTGCGTGGCTCACCGATCTGGGCCAGCGCACACCGGCCCCAGTGTCTGACGTGCGTCCGAAATGCGGCGGTTAAATTTGTTCCGGGACACGTAACAAGCCGCGCCCAAAGGGGGAGTTGGCCCAAGGGGCAGCGGAATGAGGCAGCTCGATGAGCAGGGCGAGCCAAGCGATGGGCTGCGCCACCGCCGCGTACGGGCGCGATCGTTGCCGAGCCCCGACCGAAACTGAACTGAAGCCAGAGCGCGGTGAACGGACCGATGATGCCGAGAGCGAGACCATTCAGACTGTTGATGCCCAACGAAGCGCAGCGGCGGCCGGCGCTCACTGCGCGTGTCTCGTGTCCAGCTGCTTGAGCGCGCGCTCTTTCGTGACGGTGGGCGTGCTGAAGCGATTTGCGATGCCGGGTCACAGCGCAAGTGGATGAGCGCGCCGGATGGCCCCGCCGCGCCGTTGGCGCCACGAGCGAAAAAGCCGGAGAGCGCGGCGAGAACGTACCATTTCGGTCACGCACCCCAACGTGCGGTCAGAGAGGTCAGCCCATTGACGAGATAGCCGGCGAACAGAAAAGGGCTTGCGCTTGCGTCCGGCGCAAGTTGGGATTGAACCCGAGAAGAGGGTGAGCGCAGCGCCTATGAGCAGCCCTGCCATATGCGCATGGCGCATTTGGAAGGCGTTCCAGCCGAGCGCGTGCGCAACAGAGAGCAATCGCCCACCGGCACCGTTGCCCCAGGCTGCGCGCGACGCAGCACCCGATCAAACCCTCGGCGTTCGGCGAGACCCGCCTGACCAACGCAACTGCTTCGCAAGGCGAGCCCTGTTTTCCCACCGCGCGCGTGACAGGGTTGCCGCTGTCTGGCATCCTGCCCATGTTTCTGGGATAGAAGCGTCAGCGACGTCGGGGACCGCCGGGCGGCTGGTGCTGGCCAAACAATCCTCTGGCAGCGCTCGTTGAGTTCACATATTCGTGATCAGCCATGCCAGACAATAGCCGCCTGGGGGCCATTGCGGAGCCCAGGTCGGACGGCGTCATGGCGCAGCATTCGATGGCGGCTTGACTGGCGGCCGCGGCGTGAGAAGGAAAGGGCAAAGAGAACATGATCCGAAGACTTATCCTCATTCCGGCATTACTGAGCGGCCTTGCGGTCGGTCTTGCGGGCTGCGGCTACAGTCCTGGCACGCGGGCGGTGACCGGCGGTTTGATCGGGGCAGGCGCCGGCGCAGGGATTGCGGCGGTAACAGGCGGCAAGCCGGCTACTGGCGCATTGATCGGGGCTGGAGTCGGGGCGGTGGGCGGGGCTGTGACCGCGCCCTGATTCGGATCCTGCTCGGGCGGAAGGCAGGGGATCCCACGCGCAATCGACGTCGGCTTGCCGCTTCGTCCGCTCTTGGAGTTATATCTTCCTGACCGGTGTTGCCTGATGCCGGTCGGGTCGGTCAACTTACCACTATTAAGATAAGGACGATGGAGCGGTTTCAACTTGGGTGAAACTGCGGTCGGCTGGCGTGGTGTGGTACTGCATCTGCACCGGACAGCGGCCGCTTCCCTGCCCATGGCCGCGGAGCCAAAGCTCAGTCTGATCGCCGATCGCGGGATCGAGGGTGATCGCTACCTGCTCGGCGCTGGATTCTACTCCAAGAAGCCCGAAGTCGGGCGGCAAGTCACCCTGTTCGAGATGGAGACACTGGAAGCGCTCGCGCGCGACGAGGGGCTCAGGTTCGGGCCGCATGAGCACCGGCGCAATGTCACGGTGCGCGGGGTGCCGCTCAATCACCTGGTCGGGCAGCGCTTCCTGATCGGTACGGTGCTGGTCGAAGCGGCGCGCCTCTCCGTTCCGTGCCACCACCTCGAAGAGGTTTCCGGCAAGCGGGTATTCAAAGCGCTGTTGCACCGTTCGGGCCTGAATTGTCGCATCTTGCGAGGTGGCTTCATTGCAGTCGGGGATATGGTCCGGCCCGCAGAGTGAGCGGTGATCAGGACCTGCATCGTGGATCAGGGGTGACCACCCGCGCGAGGAGTATGGAGTCGGGGGCTGCCAATCCCGCAGGTCGTTGAGGTCTTCCACTCGCTATCCTTTGACCGCCCCGAACGAAAGTCCGCGTGCCAGGGATCGTTGGAAGAAGAAGGACAAGATGACCGGCGGCCCGATAGCGATCAGGGTGTTCACGGCGGCCAGATTGAAGTCGATGTCACGCGTGCCACGCGAGGCGAGGATGAAGGTAGCGACCGTTTGGGCGTCGCGCGACGTGAAGGCTGAGGAGAACAGAGCCTCGTTCCAGCCAAATGCAAACACGTTGATTGCGGTGACGACGACGCCGTCGATCGAGAGCGGCAAGGCGATCAACCGGAACCGAGCCAATACTGGCTCTCCACCCTGTCCGCAGAGACCCGCCTCAAAGCGCTCGTTGCTCTCGCCAAGCTGCGCTGGCGGATCGAACCTGACTATCAGGAACTGGTGCTCGGCCATTACGAGGGACGCGACTGACACGGATTCCATCCTCACATCAGCCTGACGATCGCTGCCTACGGACTCCTGATTGCCGAACGGGCAACGATACCCCCCTCACCTCCCGGCAACGCCTGGTCCCCCAAGCGCCTCACCTATCCCGTGGTTATCGACCCCGCGGATCCCCCAATCCGACCTGAGCGCCACGTCGCCAATTCCGTCGCCATCTTCCGCACGGCAATCGCCCGCTCCCTCCGGCGCTGCCCCTGCTGCCAGCGCAGGCAGATGCGGCCGGATCACCTGTGGCACGGTGAGACTACTGGTTTGCACGCGCCCGGCGCGCAGGGTGGCCAGCATTGAGTGACATTGAAGCGGCGCGCATCTCGCCCGGCATGGTTGATCGCGGACAATACGGACGCGAGTATCGCAGAGGACCGTTCCCCGCGAGGTTCTGCGTGCCTGCCGTTCCGTTGCCTGCGCCGAGAGGGTTCTCGCTCACCCTGCCTGCCGCACCGTCTCTTGCCGCCGGCGCCGGCCGGGCGGTGCTGCTCGACCCGGACGGCGTCCTTCATCACCTCCCGGCGGCAGCCGCGGCGGCGCATCTCCGGCAATTGCCGCCACCCCTCGTCGTGCACGCCCCAGCCACCTTTCGCCGGCTCGGCCTTTCGGGCTGGCTTGCCTTCGATCTTCTCGAACTGTTCGCCTTTGTCTGCCCGGCGTGTTCGGTCGCACCGACGGTACGCGGCTTGGCGCTGGCGCTCGAAGAAGCCGCCCCTACAGGGCTCGAAGCGGCGGCCGCCGCCTTGCCGCGCCTTGCGTCTTTGTTGCTGCACCGTCTCGCGGACGAGCGAAGCCTGCCCGCCAACGCCGAGGCGGCCGGGCTCGCCGCCCTGATGGGGCAGGCAGGCTGGGGTTGGGCGCCCTTCGTGCTGACGGCGCTCGGCAGCCCCGACGCCGCGGCCGCCACCGAGGGTCTCCGCGTCTGGCGGCGCCTGCCCGAATGGGAAGAGACCGCGCCGCCTCCGAAGCCTTCAAGCCATCCGCTCGCAGCAAGCGAGGCCCGGGCACGCCTCGCCTACTTGCTGGGCGAGGCCGCCGAGCCAAGGCCCGGCCAGTCTGATTACGCGGCGGCGGTCAGCGAGGCTTTCGCCCCGCGCGAGAGAGAAGGTGAGCCCCGATTCGTGCTCGCCGAGGCAGGCACTGGAACCGGCAAGACGCTCGGCTACATCGCGCCGGCCAGCCTCTGGGCCGAAAAGAACCAGGCGCCGGTCTGGATCAGCACGTTCACTCGCCATTTGCAGCGCCAGGTCGAATCGGAGCTTGCCAAGCTTTACCCGCAGCAGGCCGAGCGTCGCCGCCGCGCCGTCGTCCGCAAGGGCCGGGAGAATTACCTTTGCCTTCTCAATTTCGAAGAGGCAGTCGCCAACGCGACGGGCCGCAAGGGCGCGGCGCTCATTCCCCTCGGCCTTGTCGCGCGCTGGGCCGAGGCCACCGCCGACGGCGATCTCCACGGCGGCGATTTGCCCGGCTGGCTGGCCGAACTCTTTGGCCCGGTCTTCCTCTCCGCGCTCGCCGATCGGCGCGGGGAGTGCATCCACGCCGCCTGTGCGCACTGGCGCCGCTGCCTCATCGAACACAACATTCGCCGGGCCCGCACGGCGGGACTGGTCGTCGCCAACCATGCACTCGTCATGACGCAGGCAGTCTGGGGCGGGTCCGAGGAGCAGGCAGCGCCATCGCGCACCGTTTTCGACGAAGGCCACCACCTCTTCGACGCGGCAGACGCCGCCTTCGCGATCGAACTCTCGGGAACCACGATGGCCGATCTCCGCCGCTGGCTCCTCGGCGCGGAGGGCGGCCGATCACGTGCCCGCGGGCTCGCCCGCCGCATCGAGGACCTGCTCGGCGAAGCGCCCGAGATGCACAAGGCGCTGGACCGGGCACTCGCTGCGGCCCGAACGCTTCCGGGCCCGAGCTGGCAAACCCGGCTGATGCCACCCGTTGCAACACCTCGCATCTTCGCCCCCGTTCCTGCAGAGGCTCTGCTCGCCGCCATCTCGGCCCAGGTGTTGGCACGAACGGCAGCCGACAGCGATGCGCCGGAGGCCGATCTCTGGCCCGTCAGCGAAGAGTTGGCTGAATGCGGCAAGGCGCTGGCACGCGCGCTTTCCACCCTCGCCGCCCCACTCTCTTCATTGGCCAAGGGGCTTTCCAGGCGCCTTGCCGCCGAGGCGGAGACGCTGGAGGAGTCACTCCGCCTGCGTATCGAAGCAATGGCGCGCGTCCTCGCCCGTCGCGCGCTCGCCCCGCTCGCCGCATGGCAGGAGATGCTCGGCCACCTTTCCGAGCCTGCTCCCGACCCGCGCCTCCGCTGCGAGCAGATTTCCTTCCTCCGCCTGGAACGACGCGAGGGCGCCATCAGAGATGCCGCCCTGCTCCGCCACTGGCTCGACCCCACCATTCCCTTCGCCGCGACGATCGTGAGATCCGCACACGGCCTGCTCGTAACATCGGCAACGCTCTGCGACACCGGCGCGCCGAATCCCGAAACCGCCTGGCGGGCGGCCGAGGTGCTGACCGGCGCTGTCCATCTCGCCCAACCCGCTCTTCGCGTCTCGGTGCACAGCCCCTTCGACTACAAGGAGCAGACCCGCGCCTTTATCGTCACCGACCTCGCCCCCCGCGAGATCGACTCGCTCGCCGCCGCCTACCGCGCGCTCTTCATCGCTGCCGGCGGCGGCGCGCTCGGCCTCTTCACCGCCATCAGTCGCCTGCGCGCGGTCTATCCCCTGCTCGCCCCGGCACTCGAAGAGGCCGGCATCCCTCTCTACGCTCAGCACGTCGACCCGATGGACAACGCGACCCTGGTCGAGATTTTTCGCACCGAGGAGGAAAGCTGCCTCCTCGGAACGGATGCGATGCGCGACGGCGTCGATATCCCGGGCCGCGCGCTCCGCCTCGTCGTGTTCGAGAAGGTCCCCTGGGCGCGGCCCGACATCCTGCATCGGGAGCGCCGGCGCCACCTCTCGGACGGCGATCCCCAGGCCTATGACGAGCGGATGGTCAGGCTTCGACTGCGCCAGGCCTTCGGCAGGCTCATCCGCACCGCTTCAGACCGCGGTGCCTTCGTGCTCCTGGATCGGCGCACGCCCTCGCGGCTTTATCCCGCATTTCCCGAAGGCGTCGCAGTGCACCGCGCCGGGCTCGCCGAAGTCGCGGCCGAGGTGCGCAATTTTCTCGGCCCGCGAATTTCCAATTCCACCACTTGAGGCGCCTGCCATCTTCGAGGCTGCCTCCGCGTGTAAAGAAACACGCAGAGCAGCACGACAGAGAGCCCCTGTTCAGCCTCCTCCTTGCCGCGGCGCGCCCCGTGTCTATCATTTCGCCGTGTCCTCCGCCGCTCGCCTTGCCGATCTGATCGTGCACGCCCGCCGCGCCGTCATCTTCACCGGCGCCGGCATCTCGACCGAATCCGGCATCCCCGATTTTCGCAGCCCCGGCGGCGTCTGGAGCCGCATGCGGCCGATCCAGTTCGCCGAGTTCGTCGCGAGCGAAGAATGGCGGCGGGAAGCGTGGCGGCGCGCCTTTTCCAACAGCTCCGGCTGGGTCGGGGCGAAACCCAACGCCGGCCATTTCGCCATCGCCCGGCTGGTGGACGCAGGCAAGGTCGCCGCGGTCATCACCCAGAACGTGGACAATCTGCACATCGAATCGGGCGTGCCGGCAGAACGCGTCGTCGAGCTGCACGGCAATGCCAGCTATGCAACCTGCCTCGAGTGCGGCCTCCGCCACGAACTGGAGACACTTCGGCAGAGTTTCCTCGGTCGCGACGAAATTCCGAGCTGTCAGGAATGCGGCGGGCTGGTCAAAACCGCCACCATCTCGTTCGGCCAGCCGATGCCCGTCGAAGCCATGCGACGCGCCGAAGAAGAGACGCTGGCCGCCGATCTCTTCATCGTGCTCGGCTCTTCCCTGGTCGTCTTCCCAGCCGCCGGCTTTCCCCGCATGGCGAAAGAGAACGGCGCCGGGCTGGTCATCGTCAACCGCGAACCAACGCCTCTCGACGCCATCGCCGATCTCGTTCTCCATGCAGAGATCGGCCCGGTACTCGCCGCCGCCGTGCCGGCTTGATCTCGCCGCCTGCCTCGCGCAGCCTCCGCAGTCCCCGCGAAAGATCCCCGCAATGCCCGCCCTGCAAGCGCTCGACCCGCAAGAGGCCCTCGTCTGCACCATGGTCCTCGTCGCTGCCGCCGATGGCGGCCTGACCGACCGCGAAATCGGCGCCATGGCAGGATTGGTGCAGACACTTCCGGTCTTCCACGATTTCGCCACCGATCGCCTCAAGGCCGCAACGGACACCGCTGTCAGCCTGCTCGGCGAGACAGAGGGTCTCGCGCACGCCGCGCGCCTGATCCGTGAAGCCTTGGAGCCGAGGCTCCGCGAAACCGCCTATGCACTGGCTTGCGATGTGATCGCCGCCGATCAGGAGGCGCGCCAGACGGAACTCGAGATGCTCGAATTCGTGCGCGCGGAACTCGCCATTGACCCCCTGATCGCGCGCGCCCTCGAACGCGGCGCCCGCGCCCGCCAGCAGCACCGCTGAACACGAGGCTTCGAGGTGAAGCAGCGCCGGGCTGCATCCTTTGCAACTCGCAGATTCTGCTCGCCACGCTATTTCTACGATGAAAGCCTCCTCCCTCCCGGACAGACGCATGACCCCGATTATCGGCATTCCCGGCTGCGCCAAGAGCCTCGGCGATCATCTCTTTACCGCGACCCCGGCGCGCTACGGTCAGGCATTGATCGCGGCAGCCGGCGCATTGCCCCTTCTGATCCCACCCGAGGGGGAAGCGATGCTGGCCGTGCTCGACCGGCTCGACGGCCTCCTCATCCCGGGCAGCCAGTCGAATATCGAGCCTGCCCGCTACGGTCAGGCCGACGATCTCACCCCCGGCCAGCATGATGCCGCGCGCGACGCAACCGCCCTGCCGCTGATCCGCGCCGCCCTCGCCCGTGGCCTCCCGCTGCTCGCGATCTGCCGCGGCATCCAGGAGCTGAACGTAGCCCTTGGCGGCACCCTCATTCAGCAGGTTCAGACCGTGCCCGGTCGATTCGATCATCGCGGCGGGTCCGGCACCCTGGCTGAACGCTACGGACCCAAGCACACGGTGACGCTCTCCGGCGGTCTCGCGGAAATGCTCGGCGAACGCGCGATCATGGTGAATTCCTTGCACGAGCAGGCGATCGACCGCACGGGCGAACGCGCCATCGTCGAGGCAATGGCACCGGACGGCACGATCGAGGGGATCCGCGTGGGTGGCGCGCGCAGCTTTGCCTATGGCATCCAGTGGCACCCCGAGTGGGAGGTCCAGTCCTTTCCGGACCGCCTCGCCCTCTTCGCCGCCTTTGGGCGTGCAGCGCAGGCTTTCCGGGCCGGCCTGCGCAAAGCCGCCTGACCTCTCTCGCCGACGCCCCGGATGGATCTCGGTCTCGCCGGTAAAACGGCCCTGGTCACCGGCGGATCGAAGGGCATCGGCCGCGCCGCTGCGGCCGCGCTCGCCGCCGAGGGCGTGGCGCTCACTCTGATCGCCCGCAGCGCCGGCCCGCTCGGCGAAGCCGCCGAGGCAATCCGCTCCACCGCCCAGGTTCCGATCCGGACGATCGCGGCCGACCTCTCGCGCCAGGACGAGCTCGAGCAGCTTGCCGCCGCCGTCCCGACGCCGGACATCCTGGTGAACAATGCAGGCGCCGGATACCGCCTGGAACGCTGGCCGCTGTCGATAACGCGGCCTGGCGCAGGGCGTGGGACCTCAAGGTGTTCGGCTACATCTCGCTGACCCGCCTGATCTACGCGCGCATGACCGAACGCGGCTCCGGCGTGATCGTCAACGTGATCGGCGCCGCCGGAGAAAAATTCGATCCGGACTACATCACCGGCTCCGCCGGCAACGCGGCGCTGATGGCCTTCACCCGCGCGCTGGGCCGCGCCAGCCACGCCCACGGAATACGCATCGTCGGCATCAATCCGGGCCCCGTCGAGACCGAGCGCCTCGTCATGCTGAGCCGCGCCCGCGCCGAGAAGAGCCTCGGCGACGCCTCTCGCTGGCGCGAGCTATACGCGCGCATGCCGTTCGAACGTCCGGCCCTGGCTGCGGAAATCGGCGCCGCGGTCGCCTTCCTCGCCAGTCCGCGTTCCGCCTATACCAACGCCACTATTCTCACGATCGACGGTGGCGGCTGACCCACCCCGAACCTTCATCGTCCTGCCATTACCCTGAAAACGCTCGGTCATGCGCGGCCGTTACGGTGCGCCTTCCGAAACCCGGAACAGGGAAGGGAGCACGGATACCATGAGCCTCCGCAGGATGCTGTTTGCAGGCGCGTCGATCCTCTCGCTGGCCATGTCGGCGGTGCAATCTCTCGCCGCCGCACCGTTCGGCGGCCCGAATGACACCGCAACGATGACGCCGATCAAACACGTGATCATCATCATCGGCGAGAACCGCACCTTCGACCATGTCTTCGCGACCTACCAGCCCGGCAACGGCCAGACGATCCTGAACCTCCTCTCCGAAGGAATCGTCAACGCCGACGGCACGCCCGGGCCGAATTTCGCGGCTGCCTTGCAGGATCGTGCTTCGGTGACGAAAACCTACGCCATCAGCCCCGCTTTCACGCATCCCTACACGACGCTGCCGCCGCCGAACACCGGCGGCACTCCCGAAGTCGCAAGCAACAAGACCCCGCCGCCCTTTGCGACGCTCGCGGCTGCCAGCGTCGCCGACCCCGGCCTCCTTCCGGGCGATATCCATCTTCTGCTTACGGGGGCTTCCGGCCTGCCTACCAATACCGTGGATACGCGCATCGCCAACGTGCGCGCGCTGCCCCCCGGTCCGTTCCGTTTGAGTCCGGGAATCTCTGACGACGATTACGCGAACAGCCCGGTACACCGCTTCTATCAGATGTGGCAGCAGGTGGATTGCTCCGTGGCCCATGCCACCGCCAGCAATCCCACTGGCTGCAAAATGGATCTCTTCCCGTGGGTCGAAGTGACGGTTAGCGCCGGCAGCAACGGCAACCCGCAGCCGTCCGGCTTCAACTGGGAGTCGACCGACGAGGGCGCGACCTCAATGGGATTCTTCGACATGACGGACGGTGATCTTGCATTCTTCAAGAAGCTGGCGGATCAGTTCGCCATCGGCGACAACTATCATCAGGCGGTGATGGGCGGCACCGGTGCCAATCACATCATGCTCGGCTCCGGTGACGCATTCTGGTACAGCGATGGCCACGGCAACCCGGCAACGCCGCCGGCAAATGAGATCGAGAACCCAAACCCGCAGCCGCAAACGAACAACTACTACGTTCAGGACGGCTATTCCGGCGGCAGCTACTCGGATTGCGCCGATACCAGCCAGCCAGGCGTCGCACCGATCGTCGATTATCTCCGTTCCCTGCCGTACCACCCGAAGCCGAACTGCCAGCCCGGGCATTACTATCTGCTCAATAACTACGATCCCGGCTATTTCGGCAACGGCACCGTGGACACGAAGGACACCTTCACGATCCCGCCCTCTTCAACTCCGACTATCGCCGACGTGCTGCTCGCTCACGGAATCTCCTGGACTTATTTCGGCGAGGGTTGGAACGCCTACGTCCAGGACCCCGAGAACCCGACCGACGTCTATTGCAATATCTGCAATCCGTTCCAGTACGAAACCAAGATCATGACCAATCCGGTGCTCCGCACCAACGATATCCAGGATACTACCTCGCTTTATAACGACATCGCCGATAACGTGCTGCCCGCTGTTTCCTTCGTCAAGCCTGGCGGATTGAACGACGGCCACCCGGAATCGTCGAAATTCGACATCTTCGGGGCGTTCGTGAAAAAGATCCTCCTCGAACTCAAGGACCAGCCGACGCTCTGGCAATCGACCGCGGTGTTCATCACCACCGATGAAGGCGGCGGATATTACGACAGCGGCTTCGTCCAGCCGCTCGACTTCTTCGGCGATGGCACTCGCATTCCGCTCATTGTCGTCTCGCCCTACTCGGAAGGAGGGCGCGTGGTGCACAGCTATTCCGACCACGTCTCCCTCCTCAAGTTCATCGAAGCCAACTGGCACCTGCCGACGGTCAGCAGCCGCAGCCGCGACAACCTCCCCAATCCCGCCACGGCGACGTCCAATTCCTACGTGCCCACCAATGGGCCGGCCATCGACAATCTGATGGATTTCTTCCGCTTCTGAGAGCCATCGCTTCCCGGCCACGGGGCGCCTTGCAGCACCCTTTCACCTTCGGGAGAAAGGGTGCAACGGCGTTTCACACGGATTGCCTCGACCTCGGCTCTGCGCCAGCCGCGATTGCCGCACCGTTCGGCGGATCGAACGACAACGCGATTCTCACTCCCACCGTGCACGTGATCATTATCGTCGGTGGGAATCGCTCTTTTGACCATGTCCTCGGGACCTACCCGCCGATCCCCTCGCTTCGGCCAGGAATCGCTACATGCCGGCGAGTCCTCCGGCAAGCGACGACATGATGGATTACTTCACCTTCTGAGGCACCGCGGCTCCCTCAGCGCTCCGCGGGAACGAACAATCGCCGCGCGGCGGCAACAACCTGAAGCTGGTAGGACTGGTTGAGCCCCGGCGTGTGCGAGTGGTAATCGCCGATCGCGCGCATCAGATCGTGCGTCTCCTTGAGATAGGTGTGCAGGATCGCCGCCGCGGCGGCGATATTGAAGCAGGCGTCGAAGAGCAACCTCGTGCGCACCCCATCCGCCGTCAGGCGCGTCACCCGCGCCAGGGCCGGGACCCAGAGCGTATTGACCTGCATCACCCCGAGGTCCTCGGTCCCGTTGCTGTCATAATGCACGACATTCGGCGCACCACCCTCGACCGCCTGGATCGACGGCAGCACCCGCGGCGGCAGGCCGTAGAAGGATGCGGCCAGAACCATGCAGCGAAGGAACGGGATCGGCATCAACCTCGCCCCGCACGTCGGGCGTCATGACGAATGCGCCGGCTGTTCCGTTCCACCGCAATCGATCCTACAAGCGTTCGTCCAGGAGAATCGGAATGCTGAGGCGGGCAACGAGAATGCGGAAAGAAGACAGAGCCGGGAACGGCTTCACCCTGCTGGAACTGCTCGTCGTCATCGTCATCATCGGGCTTCTGATCGGGCTCGTTGCGCCGGCGGTACTGCGCGAACTCGGCGGCGCCCGCCTCTCGATCGCCAGGCAGTCGATCGAACGGCTTGGTTCGGTGCTCGATCTCTACAAGCTCGATGTCGGCAGCTACCCAAGCACGGATCAGGGACTGGCAGCACTGCTCGAGAAGCCGGAAGGGGTCGAGAACTGGAACGGCCCCTACCTCAAGGGCGACAAGCAGCCGCTCGATCCCTGGAACCATCCCTTCCGCTACCAGAGCCCCTCGATCCGCCAGGGGCTCGAGTATGATCTCTGCTCCGGAGGGCCGAACAACGTGCAGGGAACGCCAGGCGAGGCCGGAATGATCTGCAATCGCTAGAGCGGATCGCGCCTGACTGGAATCGCGGCGCGATTCCGGGAGTGCCTGAATCCGCTCGGTCAGACAAGAGAGAGCGTGTTCAACCTGAACATGCCCTGAACCGCCAGCCATTCAGCCCGGTCCCTCTTGCCAAGCGAGCGTGTGCAGCGAATTGGCGGCCGGATTGATGCTGAACACCGCGCGGCGTGTGAAGCGCGCCCTCGCGCCGCTCTCCGCTTCCGCCGTCACCAGGATCGTCTTTACCTCGGCCGGCGCAACGCCGGGCATCACCCCGCCATTGGCGTCGGCGAGCGCCGCGCGCACCGGCGGGGCGGCCAGCGCCGGATCAACTTCGCCCGCGGTATAGACGGAAAGATAGGGCTCGAGCCGCGCCGCCAATACCGGTGTCATCCCCAGCACAAGCGCGATCTCACGCCTGCTCCGGAGCGGCCCGCCGGGCGCCCCCCAGGCACTGCCGGCAGCGCGATATTGCGGCAACTTGGCCCCGTCCGGCGAAGGAACAGGACCGGGCGAGCGCCAGTCGACCATCGCTGCTGCAATGTGCGCGGCTACTCCCGGATCGCTGCCAAGCCGGCGAAGGAGTGCAACCAGGAGTGTCTTCGGCGCCGTGTTCGGGTTGACGAGGCCGGCCTCGTCCGTAATGCGGACGGCAACCCTGGTGGTGCCGATTGTAAGCCCGTGCGCCGCCCCGTCGGCGGGCCAGTGTTCCCGCCCGGCTTCGAGAGTGTGAAACAGCGCGACCGCAACCGCGCCGTCAGCGGCCGCCTCGGCAACAGCCTGACCGCGCAGATTGGCAGCGAGTGCTGATTCGGTATGGCCCGAGGCAGCGATCCCGCTCACCACGAAGGCGAGAAGCACCAGGGTCCAAAGCACGATCAGCAAGGCAAATCCCTGCTGCCGCTCTGCCGCCTCGCCGAGTCCCTCGTTCACTGCCCGCTGATCCAATGCCCGACCGTCTGGCGCAGTTGCTGGTTGGGATCGCTCGATCCGGAGGGCGGCAGCGCCTGCAGCTCCTGCGGCACAAGTGCTGCGTTGATGAGCTGTTCGCGCATATCCTGCGTCAGCGCACGCGCGTCGCGCTGATCGTGGATCACGTGTGGAGTAATCAGCACCAGGAGCTCGTCCCGCTGGCGCTGGTTGCTCTGCGTGCCGGCCAGCGCTCCGATCAGCGGGATGTCCTTGAGCCAGGGAAGGCCGGAATTGCCCTTGCTGACATTGTCGGTGATCAGGCCAGCCAACCCCACCGTCTGCCCGTCCTGCACGACCACCCGCGATTGCACGGTGCGATCGAGGAAGGTCGGCGAGTCCACCGCCTCCGCCTGCGTCGGCGGACTGGTGTCCACCTCGCTGACCTGCTGCGAGATATCGAGTGTAACCAGGCCGCCGGCATTCACCCTCGGTGTTACGACCATCACGACACCGGTCTGCGCATAGCTCACCGAGTTGATGACCGGAGCGTTGTTCACCAGCGTGCTCTGCGAGCTGGAGGTGAGATAGGGCACCAGGCTTCCGACCTGCAGCTCGGCTGGCTGATTGTCCAGCACCATCAGCTCCGGCGAGGAAAGCACCTGCACCTTCGTCACCGCCTGCAGCGCCGAGATCGCCAGCGGTGCGCCCGAAAGCCCGTTGCCGCCGATGACGAACCCGGGAAAGCTGGTGGCGAACTGGGTCGCCGAGAGGTTGCTGGTCTGCAGGGACTGGGTGGCGTTGCTCAGAATGCCGTTGATCCCACCGGCCTTGAAGAAGAATTGCGTGCCGTATTGCAGCGCGTCGTTCAGCGTCACCTCGGCAATCACCGCATCGATTTTCACCTGCAGCGGCAGGATGTCGATCTTGTGCAGCATCGCTTCGAGCGTGCCGTACTCATGTGCGTTCGCGTAGATGAGAAGCGCGTTGTTCTGATCGTTCGGAATGATCCGCAAGCCTTCCGGAGCGCCGCCCGCGCCCGTGGCCGTCACGTCGAGGCCACCGAGCAGCGGATTTTCCGCCCCGCCCGGCGCCGGCTGAGCGGCGATAGCGGCTCCGCTCGCCAATGGTGCCGCCGCCGGGGTATAGGCAGGAGCGCCAGGAGCCGTTGTGCCGCCCGGCGTGGCTGCGCCCGGTTGCGCTGCGCCCGGCTGCGTTGCGCCAAAGCCCATCGAGCCCGGCAGCTCCGCCGCCTGCTGCGCCGCGCTTCCGCCGGGCGCCGGTCGCGTCGCGGTCACGTCGTTCGGCGTGAAGGCCTGCTGCAACACATAGGCGGTGTCATTCGCACTGGTGTTCTGCAGATAATAGACGTGCCAGGTACGCGTGTTCTGGAGCTCCGAGCGCTGAACGAGCGCGTAGACCCGTTGCACATCCGCAATTACAGAGGGCTCCGGTGCCACCGCGAGCACCGCATCCACCCGCTCCAGCGGCAGCACATGTACCCTCCCGGCCATCGCCTCGCCCTTCTCCGCGCGAAGCGCAGTCTCCAGCGCCGCGGCAAATTCCTTGGCGCCGCCTTGCGGCACCGAAAGTAGCGCATAGGACTGCCCGGCAAGCGCATCGGTATCGAAGCTTGCGATGAGGGCCATCAGCGCCTCGCGGGTATCCGGAGTGCCGCTCACGATCAGGGCATTGCTGTCCGCCTCGGGAACGATCCGTCCTGCTGTGCCGACGAACGGCGCCAGGGTCCGCGCCAGCGTCGCTGCCGAAACATAGCGCAGCGGCACGACCTCGCTGCCGGCGAGATCGGGGCTCGCGGCGAGCAGGCTGCCCGCCGCGCCGGACGGTACCACCCGGTAAATACCGTTCGCACGAATGAGAACCGCGCCCACGCCGGCGAGCAAAGTCTGCAAGGTCGGCAGCAACTGCGCGCTCGTCAGCGGCCTCACCGTCCGCAGGCTGGCGGCGCCGTGCACAGCCGGATCGATGGTGTAGTTCACTTTCAGAATCTTGCCGAGGATTTGCGCAACCACCTCCCGGATGTCGGTGTCCGCGAAATCAAGCGAGATGTTGCCCTCCGGCGTCACTGCCGCCTCGCCGACCGGCACTTTGTTAACCGGTGGAACGCCGTAGCTGATGAGAGAAGTCGGCGGTGTCGTTGTGGCGCCGACATTGCCGCTGACCTCGGGCGTAGCGGCGCCACCATCGGTAAGCGGTGGAAGCGGTGTCAGTGCGGGCGGCGACCGCTGCACTGCGCATCCTGAGAGAAACAGAAAGAGCGCGGCCAAAATGCCGAACCGGGTAGCCTTCATCTCGGGGCTCCGGCGCGCGCTGTCGATCCGGGCCGCACCGCCGCACCTGGCTGGTAAGCCGGACTGATCAGATGCGCTCCATTCGCATCCACCATCAGCACCGCACCAGGCACGATCACCCGCACCAGTGCACCATTGACCCGTTCACCCTCGTACACCACCAGGGGTTTGCCGCCGGCGACCGGTTCGAAAATCGCCTCGCGCCCCGAGGGGCCGACAACTACCCCGGTGAGGCGCAGCACGCCCGCCACCGGCTCGCTTGCGCCCGCAGGCCGCCGCGAGCGATCGAATAGCGGGCGCGCCAGAATCGACGCCACTTGCGCATTATCCTTGCCGATTTCCGGCGCTCCTGCCGCACTGCCCGCCGCCGGCGCCGCTCGCAGCGGGGCAACCTCCGGTGGCGTCGAGCCGCCAGGCGCAATCTCGAATGCAAGAACCACGACGAGCCCTGCACCGAGCGCGGCAAGCCAGCCGAGCGCGATCCGGCTCATTGCGCCGAAGCCTGGCGCACGCGAGAGGTGCGGCCCGGCAGCGTCCCGCGCCGGAAGGCATAGACGGTGAATTCGGCATCCATCGTCCCCGGACGACCCGGAACAGAGATCGCAGCGGCGGTCAGCGATACTTCATCGATGGTCATGACGGGTGTCGTGTTGAGTAAGGACTGCAGCAACCGCACCACCACTGCGAACGGCGCGTCCACCTCGATCCTGAGGCCGATGCGGCGCCAGCTTCCTGCCGGCTCGCCCGGCAGGATCGCGACACTCGCAAGGCGCGCATCTTCCTGCCGCGCCATTTCTTCGATCCGGCCCTGCAGTGCGGCCGCCGCCACCGCATCCGTATCGCCGAAGATCAGCGTTGCCTCCGGAATTGTTCCCCGCGCGTGCTCCGCCTCGGCACGCAGCGCCGGCAGGGTCGCGGCCAGCGCCTCCATGTGCTGGGCCAGGCTTCGTTGCTCGGCAAGCGCCTCGCCGCGCGCGCGGTACCATCCGATCAGCGGCGAAACAACGCCGAGCCAGGTCACGAGCAGGGCAAGCAGCAGCAGGCCAAGCGCCAACCCGGCGCCCGAACGCCCTTCGAGGATGGACGGAGAAATTGCCGGAACCCTCATGGCGCCAACTCTGCGTGGATCGAGAATTCGTCCCCACCTTCCGGCGCCCGCGTCACCGCAGCCGTGAACGCGGGATCGCGGAGCAATGGGTCGGCCGCGATCAGGCCGATCAGTCGGGCCGCCCGGGCAGAGCGCCCGGTGATAGCCAGTTGCCGGTGCGAAAGGGTGAAGCTTTCGAGCCACGTATCATCCGGCAGGATGCGGGTGAGAATAGCCAGCGCCTGCAATGGATCGCCGATCGCGGCGCGCAATGCGCTGATCGCATCCGCGCCCTCCGCCGCGCTGCCGATCCGGCTGCGCAGCGCCAGCACTTCGGCGACTTGCGGTCGCAGCGCTGCCATGCGCACCGACAGGGCCCTCTCCGCCAATGACTGGCGGACGAAGGGCAGGACAACCGCCGAGAGCGCCAGCACGCAAACGCACGCAGCGGCCAGCCTGAGCCGCCGCCGCTCCTGTCGCTCCGCGCCTTCGCGCCTGTCGAGTGCGAGGCGGAGATATGCCCTACGCTCCGCCTTTCCAGTCGTGCCGCGACCATTTGGCCGCGCCACTTCGATCTGCTCCGGCACCAGCCCCACGCGGGCCAGTACCGGCAGCCAAGCCGCGAACAGTGCACGCGGCACAAACGACAGACGAAGCAGAAGCCGACCGCGTGCCCGGTCGCGCCCGATCGCCTCCGCTGTCCAGACCAACTCCTCCGGCCGGAATGGAGTCAACCGGTCCAGGTCGTTGCCGACCACGGCCAACAGGTCCCATTCCGCCGCCAGCGGCAACGCCACTTCCCTCTCGAGAAGCGCTGCGCCCGGCAACCGGAGCACCGTTCGCGCCGGCCGCCGTCGCCGCTCGAGCAGAACCCGCGCGGCGGCGACACCCGCCTCGTCGAGCGCGGCGCGGCATAGCACTTCTTCCCCGCGTCTCGATTGCACGGCGATCACGGCCTCCGGCGCCGCCGCATCATCCAGGCCGAGCGAGATGACGGTCTCCGCGCCGCCGGTCTCAGGGCTACGCCACCCGGCCGGAATCAATCCGGCAAGCTGCCGCACCCACCATCCAAGGAAACGGCCCAGCATCGCTCCTCCCCGACACTCCGCTTCTGACCGGCCAACCGGTGCCCGCCTTTGAGGCGCAGAAGCAATAGCACGCCAAAATCCGGCCCCGCCCCTGGGAATTCAAACTTTCTTGTTTGGGGCGCAGATTTCGCGGGCGGCCTCACGGCGGGCGCTCACGCATCGGCGCGGCAACGATGTCCGGCCACCGGCGCCGATCGCCGCGGCCGAACACGATCCTGATCCTGACCAGCGCCGGCAGGTCAACCGCCTGCCACTCCGCCACCCAGCCGCCGCCCTTTGCCCACGGCCGGGCGTATGAGATGACAAGCTCTGCCACATCGTGCAGCAGAACCGCCTGCCCCTGCGCCGGCCGCTTCAGCGCAACGGCATGCGGAGCGAGCCGCCAAGCGAGTACGAGCCGCTTGTCGGCATCGACGGCGAGCCTCACTGCGGCATCGCGTATCCCTCCGACCGCTGCGCCCTTGGGAAGCTCGGTGAGGAAGCGCATGGAGTGCGTCCCTCCGCTCAGCGTCGGCGCCGCTGCAAAGCTGCCCGGATCCATCCGGGTGATCAGCCCGCGGAGCGTGCGATCAACAGCGTCCAGCCCCTCGCTCTGCGCCGCCAGCACGGTCTCGGTGCCACGCGCGCGAAGCGCGAAATGCACCACTCCCGCAAGGCCGGCGATCAACAGGCCAAGCACGACCAGCGCCACCAGCGTTTCGAGCAACGTGAAGCCGGAAAAGCGCTCCCCGCTCATGGCCCGGGCGGCCCGCCTGTTCCAAGCTGCGCGCTGATCAGCCGGACATTCCGCTCCCCCTGCCCGTCATCCCAGGACTCCGTGACGACAACACGATAAAGGAACAGCGCCTGGCGCGATGGCCCCGCCGTCGAGCCTGCCGAAAGTGGAGTGATCTGCACCTGCCAGCGGAACCCGCTGCCATCATCTCCCTCCTGCACCCCAGGCAGCAGCGGTGCGGCCCGCCCACCCACCGCGGCAAGATGCGAGCGTGCACGGGCCACCGCCTGCCCGTAGCGGTTGGCAAGCGAGGTCGCCCTGAGCCCGCCGCTCGCGCCCTCGAGCAGCACGACCAGCGCCAGGGCCGCAATCAGGAAGGCGACCAGCACTTCAAGCAGCAGGAAGCCGCCGTCAGCGCCGGCTCTCTTCATCGCCGACCCTGACCCGCCCGCTCAGCCAATCGATCCGGATCATTTCCGTCCGCGTCCCCGCCGAAAGCAGGATTGGTCCGCCGGCACCGCTCCCGTCGGGCGCGAAGGCGACGCGGATCACGTCTCCGCCCGCAATCCCGGCAATCGCCGTCCCGTTCGGCAGTCGAACCGCTTCCGCGCCGTCGATCCTGAACGTTCCCGCGCCAGGATCGAAGGTGACCTCGACCGGACGATCGGCCGCGATCGCCTCCGAGCGCGCAACACTGAGCGCCCCTTGCACCCGGCCCGCTGCCATGCTGAGCGCGACTGCCGGGCTTGGCCGCGGCATCCACGCCTCGATTAGCGAGAGCGCTAATCCCAGCACCACGATCACCACCATCATTTCGAGCAGCGTGAAGCCACCCGCCGGCGCGCCGTCACTGCGCCAGCGCATCGAGCCCCAGCATGGCTTGCAGGAGAGAGCCGACAATGCCCGCGACCAGCACGCCCATGACGATGGTAATCGCCGGCACCAGCAACGCCACCAGCCGCTCTACGCTGAGCCTCACTTGCTCCTCATGGATTTCCGCAGCCTTGAGCGCGATCGGGCCGAGTGCGGCGGTCTCTTCGCCCAACCTCAGAAGCGAGATGGTCCGCCGCGGGAAAATCCCCGCCGCCTCCAGCGGAGCAGCCAGCCCGCCACCGTCCCGCACGCTCGCGGTTGCGTGATCGATGGCCGCCACAGCCGCGAGATTCCCGGTCGCATCGCGCACGATCCCGAGCGCCGAAAAAAGCGGCACGCCATTGACGAGCAGCGTGCCGAGCGTGCGCGTGAACCGCGCCGCCATCGCCTCCCCCGCAAGTCTGCCCAACACCGGCAAGCGCAGCAGCAGGCCGTCCGCAATGGCGCGCGGCGCCGGCCGCGCCAGCGCCCTCTTTGCCGCGATCCCGCCAAGCAGCAGAAGCACGAGAGCATACGGTCCATACGCCGTGAGCAGCGCGCCAGCACCCATCATCAGCCGCGTCGAGGCCGGCATCGCCACGCCGTTTTCCCCGAACAGCGGCACGAACTGCGGCAATACCTTGGTCAACAACAGCACCACCGAGCCGATCGCCGTCAGCAGCAATAAGGCAGGATAAACGAGCGCCGATTGCACCGTGGAGATCAGGCTCCGTTCCCGCTCCAGAAGCTGCGCCAGGCGTTCAAGCGCCGCCACCAGCGCGCCACCGGCCTCGCCCGCCCGCACCAGCCCGATCATCAGCCGCGGAAAGCTCTTCGGCTCCCCGGCCATCGCTGCAGCGAGCGTGCTGCCGTCGCGCACCGCCTCGCGCACGCGGCCGAACACGGTGCGCACGCGGGCACTCTTGGTCGTCTCGATAAGGAATCGCAACGACCGGTCCAGGTCCTGGCCGGCGCCGAGCATCGTAGCAAGCTCGCGCATGGCCTCCGCCAGCTCCTGGCGGGATAGTGCCCGGCCTCTGCCGATCTCCATCGCCAGCAGGTCGCGAAGGTGGAAGCCGCGCCGCGCTTCGGTTGCCGAAACCGGCAGGTTGCCTGAGCGGCGCAGCCGCTCGATCACGCTCGCGGCGTCTGGAGCCTGCATCGTGCCGCGCGCCAGCGCCCCGCCCGGTTCGATCGCGACATAGCGAAATTCCGGCATCAGTTCGTCGCCCGGATGCTGCGCGCCAGTTCCTCGATCGTCGTCTCCCCGGCCAGCACCGCAGCAAGCCCGGCCTTGAACATCGGCGTCATGCCTCCCGCGATTGCTGCGCGTTCGATCTCGGCCTCGTCCGCACGCGCGAAGATCCGGCTCTCGATGCCCGCATCAGGAACGAGGAATTCGGCAACCGCCATCCGCCCATGATAGCCGCTGCCCCGGCAGGCTTGGCAGCCCACGGCGTGCCAGAGCAGCACCTCGCCGCCGCCTTCCCGCCCGATGCCAAGGCGCGCTGCCAGTGCCGGCGGTGCCACCTCGGCGCGGCGGCATTCCGGGCAAAGTCGCCGCACCAGCCGCTGCGCCAGCACGCCGCGCAGCACCGCCGTGATCAGGTAATCCTCGAGTCCCATATCGCGCAGCCGGGTGATACTGGCGGCAGCCGAATTGGTGTGCAGCGTGGACAGCACGAGATGCCCGGTCAGCGCCGCCTGAGCCGCAATCTCTGCGGTTTCGAGATCGCGGATCTCGCCCACCATGATGACATCCGGATCCTGCCTCAGGATAGCCCGCAACAGATGCGCGAAGTCGAGCCCGATCTGCGGCTTGACCTGGATCTGGTTGATCCCGGGAAGCTGGAACTCGATCGGATCCTCGATCGTCACGACATTCCGTGTCCCCGAATTGAGACCAAGAAGCCCCGTGTAAAGCGTGGTCGTCTTGCCGCTGCCGGTCGGGCCGGTCACCAGAACCATGCCGTTCGGCAGCGCGAAAGTTGCCTCCAGCCTGGCAACCACCAGAGGCGAAAGGCCAAGCCGCGCATAGTCGAAAGCCACCGCGCTGCGATCGAGCACGCGCAGCACGACCGTCTCACCGTGCAAGGCAGGCACCGAAGAGACCCGGAAATCCACCTCCTGGCCACGTATGGCGAGCCTGATCCTGCCATCCTGTGGCAGCCGCCGCTCGGCAATGTCGAGCCGCGCCATGATCTTGATCCGGCTGGTGATCGCCGGTGCAAGCCGCGCCGGCGGGCTCTCCACCTCCGCGAGAATCCCGTCGCGACGATAGCGGATGCGCAGCCGATCTTCGCAGGGCTCGATATGAATGTCCGAAGCGCGGGTCTCGACCGCCCGCGAGATGATCTGATTCACCAGCCGGATCACCGGCGCTTCGCTTGCCAGATCTCGCAGCCGCTCCGCATCCTCCTCGAACGACGTCGCTTCGGCCGAGAGTGGCGCTGCTTCCTCGCGTCCTGTCTCCGGATAAAGCCTCTCGATCGCCGCTTCGAGTTCGATCGGCACGGCAACCTCGATCGCAACCACATGGCCGGTCGCCGCCGCAACTGCCCGCGCCGTGAACGCATCGAACGGGTCCGTCATCGCCAGCACGAGAACGCTGCCTTCGATCCGCAAAGGAAGCGCTCCGGCGGCGCGCAGGAACTGTGGCTGCACGCGCTCGGGGAAAAGCGGCTCGGCAGGGTACCGATCAGCCACGGCGAGCCTCACTCCCGCCAGATCGGCGTAGGCTTCGGCAAGGTCACGCTCGGTGAGAAGCCCAAGCTGCTTGAGCACATGGTCGAGGCGCTGGCCGGTCTCCGCGGCAACCCGCCGCGCCCGCTCGATCGCCGCCTCGTCGCATTGGCCAGCTTCAACCAGCCTTGCGGCCAGCCGATCCGCCGGCGTCACCTCGTCGTCCGATCTCGTGCCCGTCTTGCCTTGCGGCCATGCCGTCGTATCGGGCATGCCATCCGCTCCGTCCCGCCCCTTGCACGGGCGAGCATACGATAGCCTGGGGAGCGGGAGAGATGGGGCAAATTTCGCTGACGAACGAGTTCATTCCCCTTCTTCTTCTCTTTCTGTTCGCGCCCTGCATCGGCAGCCTGCTCGGCGTTCTCATTCTCCGGCTGCCCGCGCGTCGGCCGCTCTTTCTCGCACGCTCGCAATGCGCCGGCTGCGGCCGTCCGCTCGCATTCTTCGAAATGGTGCCGCTCGTCTCCTATCTCTGGCTTGGCGGCCGCTGCCGTTGCGGCGCGCGCGAGATCGGCCGCTTCCATCTCGCGGTCGAACTGGCCGCACTCGCGGTGCCCACCTCCGCCGCCCTGGCCGGCCAAAGCGGCGCCACTCTTTGGTTCGGCTCCCTCCTCGGCTGGGGTCTGCTCGCGCTCGGCTGGATCGATGCGACGACGCTCCATCTCCCCGATGCGCTCACCCTGCCCCTGATCCCGCTCGGCCTTGTTGCCACTTGGTGGCTGGCGCCGGATGCGCTCATCGCGCACGCCGCGGCCGCTGCCCTCGGCTATCTCGGCCTGCTGGCGCTCGGACTGGCCTGGCGCGCTCTGCGCGGCATCGAGGGAATTGGCACCGGCGATGCCAAGCTCATGGCTGCGGGCGGCGCCTGGTCGGGGCCTGCAACGCTGCCCTGGATCATGCTCGCCGCGGCACTTGCGGGAATCCTGCTCGCCGCGGCACTCAGGCTTTCAGGAAGGCCGATCGGCCCGCGCACTCCCATTCCCTTCGGCCCGCCCCTCGCGGCCGCCATATGGGCCGCTTGGCTCCTGCACGGCGCGGGGTGACGTTCGCTCTCGTCATCGCTCGGCGGTCACGAACAACCGCCGTGCCGCTGCCAGCACCTGAAGTTGATAACGCCGGTTCAGGACCGGCGTATGCGAATGATAATCGCCGATCGCCCGCATCAGATCATGCGTCTCATTGAGATAGACGCGAAGGATGGCGCCCGCCGCAGTGATGTTGAAGCACGGATCGCCGATCAACCGCGACCAGACGGCAACCGCCGAAAGCCCGCTCGCCCGCGCAATCGGCATCACCCAGAACGTATTCACCTGCATCACACCGAGGTCTTCCGTCCCGTTCCGGTTATGATGCACGACGCCCGGCGCACCGCCCTCCACCGCCTGGATGGCCGGCAGCGCACTCGGCGGCAGCGCATAAAGATGTGCGACCGCCAGCATGCAGCGAAGAAATGGAACCGGCGTCATCCCCTGCGTGCTCTCTCCGATATCGATCTGCTACTTCACCGCCCCGAGCGTCAGGTCACCCACCAGATAGCGCTGCAGCCAGGCAAGCAGAAGTGCGACCGGCACGGTCGCGACCAGCGTTGCCGCCATCACCTGGTTCCATTCCACCGTGTAGCGTGCGGCAACGGGATTCACCACCCGGAGTGTGATCGCCTGCTTTGCCAGCGAGCGCATGAGCTTCCGGACATCGCCGGGCTCGGCCAGCTTGAGCGACGTCTCGATCTCCTAACATTGCTGAGGGGTCCGCAGCCGGGTTAGGCTCTGTGGTTGGACAACGGGAAGACGTGCTCGCGTGCCTCGCACGCGTCACGATCCACTCATGCCGGATTCGCGTGCTTTCCCCCGCGGCCCGGCTCGGGAGAATCGCCGGAATGGCCGGAGTGCACGTCAGAAACGTTTCGAAGAGCTTTGCCCACGGCGGCAGCATCGTGGAAATCCTCCGTAACGTCAGCATTTCCGTGGGCGAGGGAGAATTCGTTTCCCTGGTCGGTCGCTCCGGGTGCGGCAAGACGACACTGCTCCGGATTATCGGCGGATTTGTGCATGCCGATGCCGGAAGCGTGCTCGTGGACGAAGCTCCCGTGCGCGGTCCTGGCTCCGACCGTGGCATGCTCTTCCAGCAGCCGATGCTCTTTCCCTGGCTTACGGTGCTGGACAACACCCTGTTCGGTCCCCGTGCGGAAGGATCCTTTACGCCAGGAACGCGGGCGCGCGCGCTCGAGCTCCTCGGAATCGTCGGCCTTGCCGGGTTCGAGTTCCACTATCCGAAACAGCTCTCCGGTGGAATGATGCATCGTGCCGCGTTCGCCCGGGCCATGATGGTCGATCCGGAAATCCTGCTGATGGACGAGCCGTTCGGCGCGCTCGATGCGCTGACCCGGACCGGCATGCAGCAGTTCCTGCTCGACCTTTGGGAGCGCCGGCGCTTCACCGTCGTTCTGGTCACGCACGATGTCGAAGAGGCGGTCCTGCTCAGCGACCGCGTGGCCGTCATGGCATCCCAGCCTGGAGAGTTGGTCGAGACGATTCCGATCCCTCTGCCCAGGCCGCGCACATACGAAGTCTCCGAAAGCACAGACTTCGTCGATCTCAAGCGTCGTGTCCGCCAGGCCGTCGAGCACGCACGGGGCGGTGCGGCGATAGTCGGCGCCGGGCGCGCCGCAGCTCCCTACTGATCGCCCCCGGCATGGAAACCCAGCAGAAGAAGTTCGCGATGACCGGACCAGAAGGAACCCTTGACGAACGATCCCCTGCCGCCCCGTCCGGCGCCTCCTCTCCTCCATCGCGCCACGCTGTGCGACCCGATACCCGGCACTCGGCTCTCCGGGACGGGCTCCTCGCCCTCGACTGGTCGCGGATCGGCATGGGCCTCATCGGCGTCCTTTGCATCATCGTCGGCTGGTGGCTCGCAGCCCTCGTCATCTCCGACAACGTGATCCTCCCCTCCCCTGTCGCGACCGCGCGGACGCTCTTGCACTACCTCACGCGGCCTTATCCTGCTCGCGGCGAAACGCTGCTCGGGGACACCGCCATGAGCCTCGCCCGCATCCTCGCCGGTTTTGCCTGGGGGGCGCTGGTCGGCGTTATCCTCGGCGCGCTGATGTCGGCGTTGCGGCCGCTTCGCCTGATCGTCGACCCGCTGATCGAACTCGGACGGCCGCTGCCGCCTCTCGCCTTCATCCCGCTCTTGATCGTCTGGTTCGGTATCGGCGAACTGCCGAAGATCGTGCTGATCGGGCTCGGCGTGATACCGATCATGGTCGTTTCCGTCGTCGCGGCGCTCGACGCAGTGCCGGAAGAATACATCGAAGCAGCGCGCTCGCTTGGCGCGTCACCCCGCTACGCATTGTTGCACGTGCGGGTGCGCGCCGCCTTGCCGGGGGTCATTACCGGGCTCCGGCTGGCCATGGGAATTTCATGGACCAGCATCGTCGCGGTGGAGATGATCGCAGCGACGAGCGGATTGGGCTACGTCATCCTCGAGGCGTCCAACTACCTTGTCACGACCCTTATCTTCTCGGGCATCGTGCTCATCGCCGCGGTTGCTCTCATTCTCGACGGGCTGCTCAGGCTGGTGCGCAGGCTTGCGGCCCCGATGGGCTGATGCAAATATCGCGCAAACGGAACGCCCACGCCCGGGCGTGAGGACCGCGGAGGGAGCAGCGTGCAATGCAATTGAAGCCAAACCGCAATGGCCTGGCAGAGCGGTTCCGCAAAGCGTGGGCGCTTGCCGCGCTGATCGCCGGCGCCTGCGGATTGTCCTGCCTGGGTGCCGCCTCCATCTCAGCCGCCGCGCAACCGGCGATCACCTGGGGATATTTCCAGGGCATGGTCTCGAGCCCGGGCGCACTCATCGGAACGCAGGACTCCCTGAAAAAAATGATACCGGCGGACATCAAGTTCGTGCCCATCAACAGCGGCGTCGCAGCGCTCGCCGCGATGCGCGCCGGCTCCTTCGATGTCGTCGAAGGAGTGGGCAACCCGCCGGTGGTGGGTGCGCTTGCCGCACGCACCCCGCTCGTTGTCGTGTTCGCCGAGAGTTATGACGGCGCCGGCCTCTACGTGAACACGCGTGCGATCCACAAGACCGAAGACCTCGCAGGCCAGAGCATCGGCGACCTCGTCGGCTCGTCCGAGGACTACGAGCTCAAGGGGTATCTCCGGCACCAAGGATTGATCGACAAGGTGCATGTGGTGCCGTTCGCCTCTGACGCAGCGGCATCCGCAGCGTTCCTCGCCGGCAGTCTGAACGCCGTCTATGTCGATTTCGGCACCGGCGTGCCGCTGATGGCGCGGCCCGATACCAAGATGTGGACGACGGCAGCGGCAATCGCCGAACTCGGCTACCCTTCCCTCAACGTCCTCGTCGTCTCGCGCAAGCTGGCAACCAGGCAAAAGGCACTGACCCAGAGCATCGTCTGCGCCGTCGCGGCGGCGAGCGATGCGATGGTGGGGCCCGACCGGGCGCATTATTTCGCGGCTGCCGCACCCTTGCTCGGTGAACCCCCGGACATGGCAGTCAAAGGCTCGGAGTTGTGGCCGGAGTTGACACTCAAGCAGCAGACCGAATGGCTTGGAGCCCCGGGTGCGAACATCGCAGAAACCAAGGTCGTCCGGGAAGCTTATCTCAAGAGTGCTGACTTCCTGCTCAAAAGCGGCACCGTGATGACGGTTCCGTCCACCGGTGAGATTGCCGCCGCCGTCGATCCGAGCTTCGTCGACGCGGCGCTGAAGGGTGCATGCAAATAGCGTCCTCGACGCCAGGCAATCGCCGGTGAGGGTGCGAACCACCTTCCCGGCGCATAGCCTGCCGCACGGGGAAATCGTTTCTTCGCTCGAACGGATGCGCCATGCTGACGCCGACTGGCGCGGCGGTCGTGTGCCTCTCTATGTGTTCGGCGCACTGCCCGAAATCGAGGAAATCGGTCGCGAGGCCTACCTTGCCTTCTTTTCCGAGAACGCTCTCGGCGCCCGTCGTGCGTTTAGAAGCCTCGCGCGCATGGAAGAGGAAGTTGCCGACATGGCGCTCGACCTGTTCCATGCACCTCCCGGTGCTACCGCCGCCATGACCTCCGGCGGCACCGAGAGCATCCTGCTCGCAGTCAAAGCCGGTCGCGATTTCGCCCGCACACGATCGGAACGGCCCCTCGCGCACGGCAACCTCGTGCTGCCGGAGACGGCGCATCCCGCGTTCGACAAGGCCGCCTTGTTGATGGATCTCGAGGTGCGCCGGGTTGCCGTGGCGAACGATCTCCGCGCGGACACCGGCGCGATGGCCGCCGCCATCGACCACGAGACCGTCCTCCTCGCCGGCTCCGTTCCATGCTTTCCCTATGGATGCATCGACCCGATTGCCGATCTCTCAGAGCTTGCACTCTCGTGCAGCATATGGCTGCACGTCGATGCCTGTGTCGGGGGCTATCTCGCACCCTTCGCATGCGATATCGGCTATCCGATCCCCGAATTCGATTTCGCTCTGCCGGGCGTCACCTCGCTCTCGGCCGACCTGCACAAGTTCGGCTTCTGCCCGAAACCTGCTTCGACGATCCTCTTCCGGGACACCAGGCGCGCCGATGCCGCCCGCTTCGATCTCGATGTCTGGCCGAGCGGTCGTTTTAGAACCAGTACATTTGTCGGCACGCGTCCGGGCGGTGCCGTGGCCGCTGCCTGGGCGGTGCTCAACTTTCTCGGCCGCGACGGTTATCGCGATCTCGCTCGCCGGCTCCTCGTGATGCGCGATGCATACATTGCGGGAATCGAAGCCATTCCCGGGATGCGCGTCTTCGGCCGCCCGGAACTCACGATTCTGGCCTTTGGGTCGGCGGCCGTCGATATGGCGGCGGTCGCACGCGCGATGGAGGCGCGCGGATGGGTGCCCGGGCTGGTGCGAAAACCGCCCGGCCTGCACATGATGGCTTCGCTGCTGCACGAGCCTGTGCGGAACCGCTACCTCGAGGACCTCGCCGCGGCGGTTGCTGCCGCACCGCCGGTGAACGCACCGGAGGTGAGCGCCGTCTATTGAGGGCCACGCACACCGGAAACGCGTGGCGATCACGCTGCTTCTTTGCCGCCTCCGCCAACGAGATCCGCAAACAGCCGCGCTGCTGTCGTCCGAGAGCGGAGCCGCCGCACCATTTCCGGATCTCTCATCCGCCGCGAGATCGCCGCCAGTGCGGCCAGGTGCTCGCCTGCCGAGGCAGCGCTCGGGCTCAGCAGCAGGAAGACGAGCGACACCGGCAAATCGTCCACCGAATCGAAAGGGATCGGCCGCGCCAGGCGCACGAACATCCCGAAGAACCGGTCCAACCCCTCGAGCCGCGCATGCGGCAGGGCGAATCCGGAGCCCAGTCCCGTCGAACCAAGCTTCTCACGATTCTCGAGCGCTTGGGTGATCGCCTCGCCCTCCATCCCGAGCATGGCCCCGGCACGGCACCCCAGCTCCACCAGCAGCGCCTCTTTGTCCGCAACGGCAAGGTCCACGACCACCCTTTCCGGCGCAAGAAACGTGTTCAGCTCCATCCCGGCTCTCTCTACCCCCCGACCTCGGATTCCTCCGCCGCCCGCAACCGGTACCCGACCCCGGTCTCGGTCAGAATGAGCCGCGGCCGTTCCGGCTCCTTTTCGATCTTCTGCCTGAGCGCGCGGACGTAAATCCTGAGGTACTGGACGTCGGTCTCCCCGCCCCAGACCTCGCGCAGCAGGAAACGGTGGGTCAGTACTTTACCGGCATGCGCAATCAACAGACGCAGCAAATCCCATTCGCGCGGCGTGAGCTTGATCTCTTCCCCCCGCACCGTGACGATCCGTCGCACCAGATCGACCGCAAGTCCGCCGCTCCGGAAAACTGGCAACTCACCCTGTTGCGCCAGCTTGTGCCGTGCCGCGGCGCGGATGCGCGCGAGCAACTCCTCCATCCCGAACGGCTTTGCGACATAATCATCCGCCCCGCCATCAAGCGCCGCAACCTTGGACTTCTCATCGCCCCGACTCGAAAGCACGATGATCGGCACCCCGGCATCCGCAGCCCGCATTTCGGGAATGAGTTCGAGCCCGTCGCGGTCCGGCAGGCCGAGATCCAGCACGACCACATCTGCCGCCTTCCGCCTGACCTCCGACAATGCTTCGTCAGCCGTTCTCGCCTCGATCACGCCGTAGCCATGGCTCCCCAATCCCGCCCGCAGAAAGCGCAGGATCGCCGGCTCGTCGTCAACGACCAGCACCCGCATCGCGTTCGCCCGCTCAGGGCTCATGCCGCCGCCACCGCGCCCGCATTCCCGCCCGCCTCCGCAAACGTTACCGTGAACACCGCCCCTGAACGGTCTGTCCGGTTTGCTGCCCGGATCGTTCCCCCCATCGCCTCGACGAAGCCGCGACAAATGGCGAGCCCAAGCCCGGTGCCAGCCGGCCGTCGGTCCGCCCGCCGGACGCGATAGAACTTCTCGAAGATCCGCTCCAGATCCTCGGCAGGAATCCCCACCCCCTCATCGCGCACGCAAATCTGCACCGCCCCGCCCTTGCGTCCCGCGGCAACCTCGATCTTCGATCCCGCCGGTGCATACTTCGCGGCATTGTCCAAGAGGTTCAGCAGAACCTGCTCGAGCAGCACCCCATCCAGTTGCAAGAGCGGCAGGTCAGGCGCAATCACCACCTCCACCTCGTGCCGCGCCAGCATCCGCTCCGCCCGCGCAAGTGCAGTGCCGATCACATCCGTGATGTCGGTCGGTACCCGGTTCGGCTCGAATGATCCGGCTTCCAGTCGCGTCATGTCGAGCAGATTGTCGATGAAGCGGTTGAGCCGCTCCGCCTCGTCGCGGATCAGTCCAAGCAGCTCCGCTTCGGTGCGCGGCTCGAGCCTCGCCCCCTTTGCCAGCAGGCTCGTTGCCGAGCCGAGAATGCTCGCCAGCGGCGTTCTGAGGTCATGTGAGATCGAGGTGAGGAGGGCGGTGCGCAGCCGCTCGCTCTCGGCCGCAAGCCGCGCCCGATCGAGATCCGAGGCCAGCATGATCCGCTCGATCGCCAGCGCCGCCTGACCGAGCAGCGCATCGAGCAGCCGTCGCTCGTCAGGGCCGACAAGCACACCCGGCGCATCGCGATCGAGACCGAGCACCCCGAGCACGCCCCGCCCGGTCTCGATCGGAACGAACAGCCGCCGCGCCCCTGGCAGTGTGTCGGCCCCGCGCCCCGCCTCGCGATTGTGCTTCCAGCTCCAGCTCGCCGCCGCAACGTCGGCATCGTCCAGGCGGTCCTCTGGCGGATAACCCGCCCGCACCGTGAGCTTCTCACCCTCCGGAAGCAGTAGCACCACGCTCGCCTTTAGCATGCGTGCGATCTGATGGCACGTCGCCCACAACAAATCATCCAGTGTCACCGCCACCGCGAGCTTGCGGCTGAAGGAATAAAGCTCCTCGGTCGTGCGTGCGCGCCCGCGCGCCACCACCGCCTGCGCCCGCACCCTTGCCGCGAGCTGGCTTGCGATCAGCGCCACCACGGTGAAGAAGAACAGCGAGACGATGTTCGCAGGATCGGAGATCGTGAAAGTATAGAGCGGGGGCAGAAAAAAGAAGTTGAACGCGAGCACGCTCGCAAGACAGGCAAGCAACGACGGCCAGAGTCCATAGGTGACCGCTGCCGCCAGCACGGCGGTGAGAAACACCTCGGCCACGTCGGCAATGCCGGCCACGTCATGCAGCAGCACCGAAATCCCGATCGCCGCGGCCACGAACCCGAGACTCCCCGCCCAGGCCGCAGGCCGCACCGCCTCGCCCGCCTCGAACCACTTCTCCGCCCGCGGCTTCTCCTCCTCCTTCGCCGCAATGACATGCACGCTGATCTCGCCCGCATGGCGCAGCAGGTGGTCCGTCACCGAGCCCCAGATCGCCGCCGCCCAACGGAATCGCCTTGGCTTGGCGATGATGACGTGAGTGAAATTGTTGGCCCGCGCATATTCCAGGATCGTCTCGGCCACGTTCTGGCCGGGAATCGTCACCGCCTCCGCACCCAGTCGCTCTGCCAGCCCCAGCGCCTCCGTGATCCGCGCCCGTTCGCTCGAACCCATGCGAAGGCTTCGCGCCGTCTCGACATGAATAGCCGCCCACGGCGCCCGCAAACGGTCGGCGGCCCGTCGCGCATGCCGCACCAGCACCGCGCTGCCCGGCTCTCCGCTGACCGCGACCAGCACCCGCTCCCCGGCCGCCCACGGGCCGGCAATCGCATGCCGGCGCATGTAATTCACCATTTGATCATCGACACGCTCGGCCGTACGCCTGAGTGCCAGCTCGCGAAGTGCCGTCAGGTTGCCGGGCGAAAAATAATGCCGGATGGCACGCTCGGCCTGGTGCGGCACATAGACCTTGCCTTCCTTGAGCCGCTGAATCAGATCCTCGGACGTCAGATCGACAAGCTCGATCTCGTCCGCCCGGTCGAGAACCGAATCCGGCACCGTCTCACGCACGCGAATGCGCGTGATGCTGGCAACCACGTCGTTCAGGCTCTCCACATGCTGGATGTTGAGTGTGGTGAACACGTCGATGCCAGCCGCCAACAGTTCTTCGACATCGAGATAGCGCTTCGGATGCCGGCTGCCGGGTGCGTTGGCGTGGGCAAGCTCATCCACCAGCACCAGGCGCGGCCGCCGTGCGAGAATCGCGTCGAGGTCCATTTCCTCGAGCGTCTTCCCTTTGTATTCCTCGCACCGCCGCGGAACGACCTCGAGTCCCTCGAGCAGCTTCTCCGTCTCGATGCGTCCGTGCGTCTCGACGATCCCGATGACGACATCGCCCCCCTCGCGCCGTCGCGCCTGTGCCACGGTCAGCATCGAGAAGGTTTTGCCGACTCCCGGCGCGGCCCCGAGAAATACCTTCAGCCGGCCCTCATGCCGCCGCGCCTCTGCCTCCAGCAGGGCGTCCGCCGATGGTCGCCGCTCGCCCGAATCGCTCATCGCCCTGCGTTATACCCCACCGCTGGGTAATCCAGCGCCGGCGTCCCCCCGGCCCGCTTACGGATTGACCGCGTCGAGCGCGAGGTTGAGTTCGAGCACGTTGACGTGCGGTTCACCCAGGATGCCGAGGAAGCGCGGATCGATATGCGCAAGCACGAGCCGGCGCACCGTCTCATCCGGGAGGCCGCGCGCCTTGGCAATTCTCGGCACCTGGAAAAGCGCGCCGGCGGGCGTGATGTCCGGATCGAGCCCGCTGCCCGAGTTCGTCACCAGGTCGACCGGAATGGCTGTGGCCGGGTTTTCGCGCGCGAGCTTCGCCGCCTCCGCCTGCACGCCACTGACGAGCGCCTTCGACGTTGGTCCCAGGTTCGAGCCCGAAGAATTGTCTGCCGCATAGGGCACGCTGATCGTCTTCGTGGGGTCCTTCGGATCCGGCTCCGTGGTGGCCGAGGGCCGCGGATGGAAGTAGCGCGGTGACGTGAACTCCTGGCCGATCAGCACCGAGCCGATCACCTTGCCCTTGACGCGGATCAGGCTGCCGTTCGCCTGGTAGGGGAACACAAGCTGGGCGACGGCTGTCATCGCGAGCGGATAGGCGAGGCCGGTGATGACGGTCATGGCGATGATCATCACGATTGCCGGGCGGATATGTTGCAACATGGCAATGATTCCCTAAGCGAGCCCGACGGCTGTGACCAGCATGTCGATCAGCTTGATCCCAACGAAGGGCGCTATGATGCCCCCGAGGCCATAGATCAGCAGGTTCCGGCGCAGGATCCTCGCCGCTCCGATCGGGCGGTATTTCACTCCGCTCAGCGCCAGCGGAATCAGCACCACGATGATCAGCGCATTGAAAATGATCGCCGAGAGAATCGCCGAACGCGGGTTGCCGAGCCCCATCACGTTGAGCGCATTCAGCGTCGGGTAGAAAGCGGCGAACATCGCTGGAATCATTGCGAAATATTTCGCGACGTCGTTGGCGATCGAGAAGGTCGTGAGCGCCCCACGCGTCATCAGGAGCTGCTTGCCGATCTCGACGATCTCGATCAGCTTCGTGGGGTCGCTGTCGAGATCCACCATGTTCCCCGCCTCGCGCGCCGCCATCGTGCCGGTGTTCATGGCGACCCCGACATCGGCCTGGGCCAGCGCCGGGGCGTCGTTGGTGCCGTCCCCGCACATCGCAACCAGCTTGCCCTGGCCCTGCTCCTTGCGGATCAGGGCCAGCTTGGCCTCCGGCGTCGCCTGGGCAAGGAAGTCATCGACGCCCGCCTCGGCCGCGATCGCCGCTGCCGTCAACGGATTGTCGCCGGTGATCATCACGGTCCGGATTCCCATCCGCCTCAGTTCGGCGAAGCGTTCCCGGATGCCACCCTTGACGATGTCCTTGAGGTGAATCACGCCAAGCAGCCGCGCCCCACGCGCAACGGCAAGCGGTGTGCCACCGGCGCGCGCGATCTCGTCCGCTTTTGCCCTGAGCTCCTTCGTCGCCGCGTCTTCGGACACCCTCTCCCGGACGGCGAGCGTGTCGCCCCCGCCGTTCGTCTCCTTGTTCCGCACGTAGGCGAGCACCGCATCCACTGCGCCCTTGCGGATCGAAGCGCCCTCGTAATCGATGCCCGAAAGCCGCGTCTGCGCTGAGAAGGGAATAAAGCGCTGGCCGCCAGGCGCCATCTCCCGCCCGCGGATTCCGAATCTCTCCTTCGCCAGCACAACGATCGAGCGTCCCTCGGGTGTCTCGTCGGAAAGAGAAGCCAGTTGCGCCGCGTCCGCGACCTCCACGGCAGTCGCCCCACCCACCGGGATGAACTCCACCGCCTGGCGATTGCCCAGCGTGATCGTTCCGGTCTTGTCGAGCAGCAGCGTATCCACGTCCCCCGCCGCCTCGACCGCGCGGCCCGACATCGCGAGCACGTTGAACCGCACCAGCCGGTCCATCCCCGCGATCCCGATCGCGGAGAGCAGTGCGCCGATCGTCGTCGGGATCAGCGCCACGAACAAGGCGACGAGTACGACAACGGAAACCGACCCGCCGGCATAGTGGGCAAAGCTCGGGATGGTCGCAACGACGATCACGAAGATGATGGTAAGGCCGGCCAGCAGGATGTTGAGTGCAATCTCGTTCGGTGTCTTCTGCCGCTCCGCACCCTCGACGAGGGCGATCATCCGGTCGAGAAAGGTCGCGCCCTGGGCGGCCGTGATCCGTACCTTGATCCAGTCCGAAAGCACGCGCGTGCCGCCCGTCACCGCCGAGCGGTCCCCGCCGCTCTCGCGGATCACGGGCGCCGATTCGCCGGTAATCGCCGATTCATCGACCGAAGCGATGCCCTCGATCACCTCGCCGTCGCTCGGGATGATATCGCCCGCCTCGACAAGCACGACATCGCCGGGTGCAAGGTCGGGCGCCGGGACCGTCTCGAAGCCCCCGCCACCGTTTCCTCGCAGCCGCTTCGCCATCGTCTCGGTGCGCGCGCGCCGCAACGTCGCCGCCTGCGCCTTGCCGCGCCCCTCGGCCACGGCTTCGGCGAAGTTCGCAAACAGCACGGTGATCCAGAGCCAGACAATGATCTGAAGCGAGAAGCCTGGATACGGAGCGCCGGTGAAGAGCCCGCGCAGGAAAGTCACCGTCGTCAGGCAGGCAACGATCTCGACCACGAACATCACCGGGTTGCGGATCAAGGTGCGCGGATCGAGCTTGGCGAAAGAGTCGCGGACCGCCGGAACGAGGATTGCCGGATCCAGCACGGTCGATCGCGCGCGACGTATTCCATGCGTTTCCATGGTGGTTTTCCGCCCGTCCCGTCAGTAAAGGGTGTGGTGCAGCATCGCGGTGTGCTCGACGATCGGGCCGAGCGACACGGCGGGGAAATAGATCAGCCCGCCGGTGATGATGATGACGCCAACGACGAGGCCAACGAAGAGTGGGCTCGTGGTCGGAAAGGTCCCGAGAGAGGCCGGCACGATCTTCTTCTTCGCCAGCGATCCAGCGGCGGCCAGCATCGGAACGATCATCAGGAAGCGGCCGATGAACATCCCAAGCCCGAGCGTCGTGTTGTAGAAGGGCGTGTTGGCGCTGAGACCGGCGAAGGCACTGCCGTTGTTCCCGGTCACCGAGGTGAAGGCATAGAGAATTTCCGAGAAGCCGTGCGGACCATTGTTGGCGATGCCGGCAAGCCCGGCGGGCACCACCGTGGCGATCGCGGTGAAGCCGAGGATGGAGAGCGGCAGGATCAGGATCGCCAGCATCGCCATCTTCACTTCCTTGGCTTCGAGCTTCTTGCCCAGATATTCCGGCGTTCGCCCGACCATCAATCCGGCCACGAACATTGCCACGATGACGAACAGCAGCATGCCGTAGAGGCCGGAACCGACGCCCCCGAAGATGATCTCGCCCAGCATCATATTGACCATCGGCACCGCGCCGGCCAGCGGCAGCAGGCTGTCATGCATGTTGTTGACAGCGCCGCACGACGCATCGGTGGTGGTCGTCGTGAAGAGCGCCGAATCGGCGATCCCGAATCGCACCTCCTTGCCTTCCATGTTGCCGCCGGGCTGCATCGCGCTCGGCGCCTGATCGACATGGAAGGCGGCAAAGGCGGGGTTGCCGTGGCTTTCGATCGCGTATTCGGGAATGACACCGCCCAGAAAGAGCACGAACATGACCGCGAAAATCGCCCAGCCCTGCCGCTCATTTCCTACCATCCGGCCGAACACGTTGGTCAGTGCCGCCCCGATCGCGAGCATCAACAGTTCTTGCAGGAAGTTCGTCAGCGCGGTCGGGTTTTCGAAGGGATGCGCGGAATTGGTGTTGAAGAAGCCACCGCCATTCGTGCCCAGGATCTTGATCGCTTCCTGGGATGCAACCGGCCCCTGCGCGATGATCTGCGATCCGCCCTGCAGCGTTGTCACGTGCGTATAGGCAGCGAGGTTCTGCGGGCAGCCCTGCCAGACGAAGATCAGGGCGAAAACGATCGCGATCGGCAGCAGGACGTAGAGGACGGAGCGCGTGAGATCGACCCAGAAATTGCCGATTCCCGCAGCCGAGCGCCGTGCGAAGCCACGGATCAGGCCGAGCGCCAGCGCGATCCCGGTCGCCGCGGAGACGAAATTGTGCACCGTGAGACCGGCCATCTCGGTGAGATAGCTCATCGTCTGCTCGGGCACGTAGGACTGCCAGTTGGTGTTGGTGAGGAAGCTCACCGAGGTATTGAAGGAGAGATCCGGAGAAACCGCCTTCATCCCGGCGGGATTGAACGGCAGCATTCCCTGCAGCCGCTGGATGCCGTAGAGGATGACGAAGCCGGCAAAGCTGAATATGAGCATGGCCGCGGCATACGTCAGCCAGTGCTGGTCATCCGTCTCATCGATGCCGCAAATCCTGTAGATGCCGCGCTCGAGCGGGCGGAGCAACGGCGAAAGAAACGTCCGCTTGCCCGCGAACACGCTGGTCATGTAGCCGCCGAGCGGCCTCGTCAGCAGGATCAGCACCGCACCGAAGAGGGCGATCTGTACCCATCCATTGATGGTTGTATGGTTCATCAGCCGGAACGGCTCCTCTGGAGTCCTCGCGGATCCGAAGCGAGACGCTTGTCAGAATTTCTCAGGGCGGATCAGCGCATAGACGAGATAGACAAGGAGGCCGGCAGTCACGGCGCCGCCGAGTAAATAGTCGAAGATCATCGGAATGGCTCCTCAGAGGCGCTCGCAGGCGTGTGCGTAGAGGATCGCACCGCCGAGAAAGACGGCGCCGATCAGGATGTAGATCACGTCGAGCATGGCTCTGCCTCCCGTGGATTGCCGCAATCGGCTGAGCAACCTAACCACCGCGCCATATAAATGCGATGGTGCCTGCAGCGCTCCGGTATATATATGTCGTATGAAAGACGGATTCCGGGAACGGGCCTTACGTCGTGGTGCGCAGCGCCCGGTGCCTCAGATGTCCACCTCGGAAACCGAGGGCGCGTGCTCCTGGATGAACTGGAAGCGGAGTTCCGGCCGCCGCCCCATCAGGCTCTCCACGAGCGAATCGGTTTCCGCCCGCTCGGCAGAAGCAACCATCACGCGCAGCAGGATGCGCCGTTTCGGGTCCATCGTCGTTTCTCGCAGGAGCGCGCTCGGCATCTCGCCGAGCCCCTTGAAGCGGCTGACCTCGACCTTGGCGCCCGGCTTGAAGTCCAGGGCGAGGCGCCGTTCCCGGTCCGCATCGTCCATCGCATAGGCTGACTTCGCGCCTTGCGTCAGGCGATAGAGCGGCGGGCGCGCAAGATAAAGATGACCGTTCTCGATCAACCCGGGTAGCTCGCGATAGAAGAACGTCATCAGGAGCGAGGCGATGTGCGCGCCGTCGACGTCCGCATCGGTCATGATGATGACGCGCGCGTAACGGAGCTTCGCCCGATCAAACCGCTCGCCGACGCCGCAGCCGAGCGCCTCGATGAGGTCCTTGAGCTCCTGGTTCTGCCTGAGCTTCTCGACCGACGCCGAAGCGACATTGAGAACCTTGCCGCGCAGCGGCAGCACCGCCTGGTTCTGGCGGTCGCGCGCCTGCTTGGCCGAGCCACCGGCGGAATCGCCCTCGACGAGGAAGATTTCCGTCCCATCGCGCTCGGCGCGCGTGCAATCGGCAAGCTTTCCGGGTAGGCGGAGGCGGCGGGTCGCGGTTTTGCGCGCCGTCTCCCTGGCTTCGCGACGGCGCACGCGCTCTTCGGCACGATCGATCGCAAGCCCGAGCAGGCTGTCTGCCTGCGCCGGATCGGCGGCCAGGAAATGCTCGAAACGATCGCGCAACGCCGTCTCGACAAGGCGCTGCGCCTCCGGGCTTGCCAGCTTCTCCTTGGTCTGGCCCACGAATTGCGGCTCGCGCAAAAAGACCGAAAGCTTGGCAGCGATCGGCCCGAGCACGTCCTCGGCCAGCACCTGCTGGGCGCGGCGGTTGCCGCGCTGCTCGCCCCAGGCGCGGAGAGCGCGAAAGAGCGCCGCGCGAAACCCCTGCTCATGCGCCCCGCCTTGCGGAGTCGGCACCGTGTTGCAGTAGGAATGCAGGAACCCGTCTTCTTCGGCGAGCCAGGCAACCGCCCATTCCACCCGCCCGGCCTCGCCTGGCAGGGGCCCCTCCCCGGCCCATAGAGTGGGAAGCGCACGCGCCATCTCCTCGATCTCGGCGGCGAGGCTGTCGGCAAGGCCACCCGGAAAATGCAGCACCGCCTCGGCCGGAACATCGGAGCCCCGAACGAGAGCAGGAGCCGCAGACCAGCGGATTTCGACGCCGCGGAACAGATAGGCCTTGGAGCGGCAGAGCCGGTAGAGTCGCGGCGGCTCGAAGCGCGCCGCACCGAATACCTCCGGATCGGGGTGGAATCGAATTTGCGTGCCGCGCCGGTTCGGCGCCGCCCCCGCATTCAGAAGCTTTCCCGTGGGCTTGCCGCGCCGATAGCTCTGCCGCCACAGTGTCCGCTCGCGTGCCACCTCGACCTCGAGCCAATCGGAAAGCGCGTTCACGACCGAGCTTCCGACCCCGTGCAGCCCACCCGAGGTGGAATAGGCGTGGCCGCCAAATTTTCCGCCCGAATGCAACGTGGTCAGGATCACTTCGAGCGCGCTCAGGTGCTTGAACTTGGGATGCGGATCGACCGGGATTCCCCGCCCGTTGTCGCGCACGGAAAGCACGTTGCCTTCCTCCAGCACGACCTCGATGAAGCTCGCGTGCCCGGCCACCGCCTCGTCCATGGCGTTGTCGATCAGTTCGGCGGCCAGATGATGGAGTCCGGATTCGTCGGTCCCCCCGATATACATGCCGGGTCGGCGGCGCACCGGCTCGAGCCCTTCCAGGACCTCGATATCCTTGGCCGTGTAGGCGCCGCCGCCCCGGCCGTTGCGCCCGCCGTTGCGCGCGCCGCCGCCCGGGCCGCCAACCATCGAGTCGAAGAGATCGTTCATGCTGTGTTCCCGATTCGCGGGCGGAGGGTAAAGCTGATCGAGAGGCATGGGAATCGGGTTGCGGCCTGCATTCCTGCACCGCGAGCCAACCGGCGCTGCCCAATGCGGTTGCTACTTCGTCCCGCCGCCCACCACGGCGAAGAAACCCTCGACCAGCGGCAGGCGCCTCCGCTCCGCGAGGCAGACCAGATATTCGGTGACCGCGAGATCCGCGTCCCGCACGGCAAGCGAGCGCGTCTCCGGATCCCGGCCAAGCTCCCTCTCGAACACCACGCCAATGCCGAAGCCGGCCAGCACCGCCTCCCGCACCGCTTCCCGCGTTTCCACTTCCAGAAGCCGCCCCGGCAGTACACTCATCTCGGCAAGCCGTGATTCGAAAACTTCGCGCGTGATCGAACCGCGCTCGCGCAGCACGAGATCGCAACCCGCGAGATCGCCCATGGCAAGCGTGCGCCTCCTGGCCCAGCGATGCCCGACAGGAACGAACACGACCAGCCGGTCATCACGGATCGGCAGGGAATAGAGCCTGGGATCGGAAACCCGCTTGGCCATCACGCCGACATCGCACTCGAATTCCAGCACGCGGCGGATCACATCCTCGGAATTGCCGATCCGGAGCGAGAAAACCAGCCCGGCATGCCGTTGCTTCAGCCGCGCCAAGAGCGGCATCACATGCGTCGGGCTGTCCGCCGCCACCCGCAACTGCCCCCGGGCAAGTGTGGCGACATCGCCGAGAAGATGGCTGATCTCGTCTTCGGCCGCAAACAGGCGCGTGGTGATGGCGAACAAGCTGTGGCCCAGCGGGGTCAGCGTGGTGTGTCGGCCACGCCGATTGAACAGGCTGATCGCGTACGCGGCTTCGAGCGCGCGCACCTGCGCGGAAAGGGTCGGCTGGCTGACCGCCACGGAACGGGCAGCAAGGCTGAACCCGCCCGCCTGGGCGACACGATGGAAGGCACGCAGTTGCGTCAGGTTCATCGGACGCCCCGGCCGATCCTATCGGAATCATCTATATAGAGGATAAAAACTAACTATTGGAACAATATCAGTGCCTGCTCCAGGTTGCCGCAATTGGCAAAAAGGCTCGCACCATGACGCCGCTCCGCCCCGGCGAGGCCCACCCGGAAAGCTCCGACCCGCTGCTCCTCACCCCCGGCCCCCTCACCACCTCCAAATCGGTCAAGGAGGCGATGCTGCACGACTGGGGTTCGCGCGACCCGAACTTCATCGCCATCAATCGCCGCCTGCTCGGCGCCCTGCCCCGCATCGCCGGCGGCGCGGAGGACTATGTTGCCGTGCCCATGCAAGGCTCCGGCACGTTCGCCGTCGAGGCCATGCTGACCACCTTCGTCCCCCCCTCCGGCCATGTGCTTGTCCTGGTCAATGGCGCGTATGGCAACCGCGCGTGCCGCATTCTCGGGATTGCCGGGCGCAGGATCACGGTACACGAGACGCCCGAAGACACTCCGCCCGACCTCGTTGCCATCGGCCGGCTGCTGCAGAGCGTGCCGGACATCACCCACGTCTTTGCCGTGCATTGTGAAACGACCAGCGGTATCCTCAATCCCATCGAACAGCTCGCCGCCCTCGTCTCGTCCCACCGCCGACGGCTGCTCGTCGATGCCATGAGTAGCTTCGGCGCATTGCCGCTCGATGCCGCCGCACTCGGGCTGGATGCAGCCGCAGCCTCCTCCAACAAGTGCCTCGAAGGCGTGCCTGGCCTCGGCTTCGTGATCTGCCGGCGCGAGGCGCTCGCGGCGAGCCGTGGCAATGCCACCACGCTCGTGCTCGACCTCTTCGACCAATGGCAGGCGATGGAGGCTACCTCCCAGTTCCGCTTCACCCCGCCCACACATGTCATCGCGGCTTTCCACCAGGCGCTCGAAGAATTCGACGCCGAGGGCGGCGTGGCCGGTCGCGGCGTCCGCTACAAGGAGAACTGCCGCATCCTGGTGGAAGGAATGCGCGCCCTCGGATTCCGCACCCTGCTTCCCAACGCATTGCAGGCGCCCATCATCGTCACCTTTCATATGCCGAAGCAGCCGGGCTTCGTTTTCCAGCGCTTCTATGACGGACTGAAAGAGCGCGGCTTCATCATCTATCCCGGCAAGCTCACCGTTGCCGATTCATTCCGCATCGGCTGTATCGGCCGCCTCTATCCGAAGGACATGCGGGCAGCAATCAAGGCTGCCGGCGAGGTCCTCGAGGAGATGGGGCTCGCGGTGCCGTTGCCGCGCGCGGCATAAGGAGAAAGGCACATGGATACCGGCGCGCTTGCCGCCCGCACCGTCACGGTAAACGGCCGCCTCTACCGCTTCCCCCGCCAGCCCGTGGTCGCCATCTGCATCGACGGTTCGGAACCGGGATATATCGAAGCTGCGATCGCCGCCGGGCTCGCGCCGAACTTCAAGCGCCTGATGCAAGACGGCGCCAACCTGCGAGCGCTTTCCGTCATCCCGAGCTTCACCAATCCCAACAACATCTCCATCATCACCGGCGCGCCGCCTTCCGTGCACGGCATCGCCGGAAACTACTTCCTCGATCCGACCACGGGCGAAGAGGTGATGATGAACGAGGCGCGCTTCCTCCGTGCGCCGACCATCATGGAGGCGTTCGCTGAAGCGGGCGCCAAGGTCGCCGTCGTGACGGCCAAGGACAAGCTCCGTGCGCTGCTCGGCCACGGGCTCGAGATGCGCTCCGGCCGGGCGATCGCCTTCTCCTCCGAGCGCGCTGATGCGGCGACGTTCGCCGAAAACGGCATCGACCACGTGCTGGATTTCGTGGGCCGGCCCTTGCCCTGCGTCTATTCCGCCGCACTCTCCGAGTTCGTTTTCGCCGCCGGAGTGAAGATCCTCGGCCGTCACCGCCCCGACCTGATGTATCTCTCCACGACCGACTACGTGCAGCACAAGGCCGCTCCGGGCTCGACCGAAGCCAATTCCTTCTACGCAATGATCGACCGCTACGTGGGAGAGCTCGATGCCTCCGGCGCCGTGCTCGCCATCACCGCCGATCATGGCATGAACGACAAGTACCGCCCGGACGGATCACCGGACGTGATCTACCTGCAGGACTGGTTCGATACGCGGCTGGGGAAGAACGCCGCGCGCGTGATCCTGCCGATCACCGATCCGTACGTGAAGCACCACGGCGCGCTCGGCTCCTTCGCAACCGTCTATCTGCCGCCCGGCGCCGACGCGGCCGGGACCCTCTCCGCCCTCTCCACGATGGAAGGGATCGCCCTTGTCATTGGGCGCGAAGAGGCCTGCCGCAAATTCGAGCTACCTGCCGACCGCATCGGCGATCTCGTCGTCATCTCCACCCGTCACAAGGTGCTGGGAACCAGCCTCGCACGCCATGATCTCTCCGGCCTCGGCGGCCCGCTCCGTTCGCACGGGGGCCTCAGCGAGCAGACCGTGCCGATGATCGTCAACCGAAAGCTGGCCGTTCCCGCCGCTCGCACGCTCCGCAATTTCGATGTCTTCGACGTCGCCCTCAACCTGGTGTCCTGCCCCCGAAGTTCGACGCCTCTTGCAGCGAACGGCGGGGATAGGCAGGCCACCGGAAACACATCATCGGTGAAGTGACATGGACGCACCCGTTCAACCCCTGATCCGCACCGAGGCGATGCGCATCGCCGGCCGCACCGTTGGCACCGATGATGTCATCGAGGTGCACAACCCGTACACCGGAGCGCGCGTCGGCACCGTTCCCGCTGCCCGCCCCGAGCACGTCCGCAACGCCTTCGCCAGCGCAAAGGCTTTCCGCCCGCGCCTCACCCGCCACGAGCGCCAGGGCGTCCTGCTCGCCGCCGCCGCCGCGCTGGCTACGCGCAAGGAAGAGATCTCCGCCCTCATCACCGCCGAATCCGGCCTCTGCCTTAAGGACTCGCTCTACGAGGTCGGCCGCGCCTGCGATGTCTTCTCGCTCGCCGGCCAGGCGGCGATCCAGGACGATGGTCAGATCTTCGCCTGCGACATCACCCATCACGGCAAGCCGCGCCGCATCTACACGACCCGCACACCCCTTCTCGGCGTGATCTCCGCGATCACGCCCTTCAATCATCCGCTCAACATGGTCGCCCACAAGATCGCCCCTGCGATCGCCACCAACAACCGCGTGGTGCTGAAGCCGACCGAGCAGACCCCGCTCACCGCGCTCCTGCTCGCCGACCTGCTCTATGAGGCGGGCCTGCCTCCCGAGATGCTGGCGGTGGTCACCGGCCGCCCCGACGCTATCGGCGATGCCATGATCACCGACCTCGACGCCGATCTCGTCACCTTCACCGGCTCTGTCAGGGTCGGCAAGGAAATCGCCGCCAAGGCCGGCTACCGGCGCCTGATCCTCGAGCTCGGCGGCAACGACCCTCTGATCGTGATGGAGGATGCCGACCTCGACCGCGCGGCCGAGCTTGCGGTCAGCGGGGCAACGAAGAACTCCGGCCAGCGCTGCACCGCCGTCAAGCGCATCCTCGTCGTCGAAAGCGTCGCAGACGCATTTGCCGAGCGGTGCCTCTCCAGGGCGCGCAAACTCAAGGCCGGCGACCCGGCCAACCCGGATACCGATATCGGCACCGTGATCAGTGAAAAGGCGGCCCGGCTTTTCGAGCGGCGGGTCGAGGATGCCGTGGCGCGCGGCGCCCACGTGCTCCATGGCGAGCCCCGCCGCGGTGCCTTGTTTCCCCCGACCGTCGTCGATCGCGTGCCCTACGATTGCGAGCTGGTGCGGGAAGAAACGTTCGGACCCGTCATCCCGTTGATTCGCTGCCCGGGCGATATCGCCGAGGTCATCCGCATCTCCAACTCGACCGCCTATGGCCTCTCCTCCGGCGTCTGCACCAATCGCCTCGACTACATCACCCGCTTCGTCTCGGAGCTCGAGGTGGGCACGGTGAACATCTGGGAGGTACCGGGCTACCGTACCGAAATGTCACCGTTTGGTGGTATCAAGGACTCCGGGCTTGGCTACAAGGAAGGCGTGGTCGAGACGATGAAGGGTTACACCAACGTCCGAACCTATTCGCTTCCCTGGCCAGGCTGACCCGTCGGAGAGAGCGACGGCCCGGGGAGAAAGGTCGCGTCAACCAAGGGAGAGGAACAACACATGCGTATCGGTTTGATGCTTGCGGCGGCGTCGCTTGCCGCCGGTCTGGCGGCAGGGCACGCCCATGCCCAGTCGAATGTCGTGACGATCTATGCCGCGGACGGCCTGCACGACGGCTCGCCCAACTGGTTCCAGACCGAGTTCGATGCCTTCACCAAGGCAACGGGGATCAAGGTCCAGTATATCGAGGCGGGCTCGGCCGGAGTGGTCGCCCGGCTCGAACGCGAAAAATCCAACCCGCAGGCGGACGTCCTGGTCACCCTCCCGCCCTTCATCCAGAAGGCGGCAGCCGACGGCCTGCTCCAAGCCTACACGCCCGCCGCCGCCGCGGCGATGCCCGCCGACAACAAGGACCCCAACGGCCAGTACTATGTTCTCGTCAACAACTATGCCGACTGGATTTACAACAACTCCGTATTGAAAGAGCCGCCCGCGTCATTCGCAAGCCTCCTCGCCCCCCAGTTCAAGAACAAGATCCAATACTCAACTCCCGGCCAGGCCGGGGACGGCACTGCCGTGATGATGAATGCCTTCCACGTCTTCGGCAGCAAGGATGCCGGCTTCGCCTATCTGAAGAAGCTGCAGACGAACAACCTTGGCCCCTCCTCCTCGACGGGTAGGCTCACCGCGCTCGTCAACAAGGGCGAAATTTGGGTCTCGAACGGCGATGTGCAGATGAATCTGGCGCAGATGAAGGACAATCCGAATGTCCGCATCTTCTTCCCCGCCGGACCGGACGGCAAGCGCGCGACCTTCTCCCTGCCATACGACATCGCTCTCGTGCACGGTGCGCCGCACTCGGAGAACGGCAAGAAGCTGATCGACTTCCTGCTCAGCAAGGAAGCCCAGTCGCAGGTCGCCGATCTCGCCATGGGCATCCCCGCTCGTAATGACGTACCCGCCACAGGCGCGACCATGCAGGAGATGCAGACATTGCTGAAGGGCGTGGAGATCTGGTTGCCGGATTGGACGCAGGTGGTGCAGGATCTCGAGTCGGACGTGGCCGAGTACCACCGGCAGACCGGAAGCTGATGGCTGAGGCCGTACTCGGTCATCCGGCCGCCGCACCGGGCTTAAGCGTTCCCTTCACCGGACCCGATGCCGCCCATCGCGGCATCGGGTATGAAGGCGTTGCGGTCGCCTACAAGGGCACCACCGTGCTCGCCGACTTCACTCTCGCGGTGCGGCCAGGCGAGATCATGGCGCTGATCGGGCCCTCGGGCTCGGGCAAGACGACTGCGCTCCGCGTCACCGCCGGCTTCGTCCGGCCGATTCGCGGGCGCGTGCATATCGGCGGCCGCGACGTGACGGATCTGCCGCCTTACGCGCGCAGCATCGGCATGGTGGTGCAGAACTATGCGCTGTTCCCGCACATGCCTGCGTACGAGAATGTCGCCTTCGGCCTGCGCGCCCGCAGGGCCCTGGAGGCAACGATTCGCGAGCAGGTAGCCGCATGCCTGCGCATGGTCGGCATGGAGTCCTTCGCGAAACGCTATCCGCGCGAGCTTTCCGGCGGTCAGCAGCAACGTGTGGCGATCGCACGCGCGCTGGCGATCCGCCCCCAGGTGCTGCTGCTGGACGAACCGCTCTCGGCGCTCGATGCGCAAATCCGGCTCACTATGCTCGAGGAACTCTCCCGCCTCCACCGGAGCCTGCCGACGCTCACCGTCATCTATGTGACACACGACCAGACCGAGGCGCTGACGCTTGCCGATCGCATCGGCATCATGCGGGACGGAAGGCTGGTCGCGCTCGGCGACTGCCAGGGCCTCTATCGCCGGCCGCCGAACCGTTTCGCCGCCGAATTCCTCGGCCGGGCCAATCTCCTGCCGGTCACGGTCGAGGCGGAGGATGCGGCGAGTGGCCTCGCTCGCGTGCGCTTCGGCGCCGTTTCATTGATGGTGCGCCGCAATCCGGAAGTAACGGCGGGCCAGGCCGCGCTGCTGTGCATCCGTCCGCACGATCTCCGGCTGGATCCGCCGGGCCCGTCCGCCAACAGCCTGGCCGCATCGGTGAGCGAGGTGCGCTGGAAGGGCGATCTGCACGACGTCGGCTTCGAGATCGACGAGCACAGGCTCCGCCTGACCGCCGCCCCGCTCAGGGCCCCACCTGAGGCGGGCGCCTTGGTGAATTTCTACTTCGCACCCGAGGACGCCACGCTGATCCCCGAGGAGCGGCGTGGCTAGCCTTGCGCTGCCGCTTCCGGGCCGCCGAGCCTTCCGTCCCAGCGGTTCCTGGATCATCCCGCCCGCGGTGGTTCTCGGCGTTCTCTTCTTCTATCCGCTCGCGCTGATTCTCGGTGAGTCTTTCGCCGGCGGCAAGGGCGCAGCCACGCTCCTCAACTACGCGGGCGTGCTCGGCTCGGTGCAGTTCGGGAGTGCGCTCTGGCACACGGTTACCATCGCGCTCGTCGCGACCGCGGGCTGCCTCGCGCTCGGCCTCGTGCTCTCGCTCATCCTCGCTTTCATCCCGTTTCCCGGCTCCCGCGTGCTCGCGCGGGTGATCGACACTTTCATCGCGTTGCCCACGTTCCTGATGGCGCTCGCCTTCACTTTCATCTACGGCACCGCGGGCATCCTCAACACCTCGCTGATGCAGGCGCTGCATCTCGGTCTGCCGCCGCTCGATTTCCTCTACTCGCAATGGGGCGTGATCCTGGCGGAGGTCACCGTCTATACCCCGTTCGTCATGCGTCCGCTGCTCGCCGCTTTCTCTCTGGTGGAGCGGGCCGAGATCGAGATTGCGAGCAGCCTTGGCGCCGGCACCTTCCGCATCATGCGCCAGATCATCCTGCCGGCAGCGGTGCCGGCGCTGCTCGCCGGCGGCAGCCTCTGCCTTCTTTTGACAACGAACGAGTTCGGCATCGTGCTGTTCATCGGCGCCAAGGGCGTCGTCACTCTGCCGCTCCTGATCTACACCAAGGCGATCCAGGAGTTCGACTACACCGGTGCCTGCGTGCTGGCGGTGATCAATGTCTGCCTGTCGCTCTCACTCTATTCGCTCTATCGCACCACGCTGAGCTGGTTCGGAGGGCGCAGTGCTGGTCTGGTCTAGAGCCGGGCGCACCGTCGCCTGGGCGGTGCTCGCCCTGCTGGTCGGCGTCATCTATGCGCTGCCTGCCGTCATCATCATCCTGGCCAGCATCACCGGGCAATGGAACGGCGTGTTGCCGAGCCATTTCACCCTCCAGCATTACGCGAATGCCCTGCACGGCTCCTCGGCGGCGATGCTGCGCGCAAGCATCGTCACTGGCCTGCTCGCAAGCGGGCTTGCGCTGGTCAACGGAAGCTGGGCGGCGCTCGCGCTCCGCAACACACGCCCTCTGCCGCGCCGCGTGCTCGACATCGTGTTCTTCATCCCGAGCGCGGTGCCCTCGGTTTCCGTCGGGCTCGGCCTCTTGGTCGCCTTCAGCCGGCCACCCCTCTTGCTGAACGGCACCCTTGCCATCGTCTTCGTCGCGCACTTCGTGCTGGTCTCCGCCTACAGCTACGGCAATGTTTCCGCCGGTCTTTCGCGCATCACGCCCGACTACGAGCAGGTGGCCGAAAGTCTCGGCGCGCGCCCCTGGTATCGCCTGCGCCGCGTCACGCTGCCTCTTCTGCTCCCCTACCTGATCGCCGCCTTCAGCCTGAGCTTTGCGCTTTCCATGGGCGAGCTCGGCGCGACCGTGATGGTGTATCCGCCCGGCTGGGTGACGCTGCCGGTCGGCATCTTCGGCATCACCGACCGCGGCGCGGTGTTTGACGGAAGCGCCCTCACCGTGCTGCTCGCAGTGACCGCGCTCGCAGTGCTGATTGCCCTCTCGCGCATTCCGATCAAGGCCGCGCAGCGCTGATCGCGCCGGCCGACGGATCTGATGATCTTCGCCTGCTTCGATCTTTCGGGATGGAGCGGTGAAGAGCCGCTCGCCGTCCGGGACGGACATGGCTCACCACAAGCAGGTCATCCGCGGCGCCTCTCCACGGGCCGCCCGCCGGTTTCCCCGCGCGCCCGCTCTGCGGCTCGCGGCCGACCTCGCTCTTGTTGCATAAGGAGATCGATCCGGTAAGTTCATCATGGAGTCCCCGCGATGATCACCGACCCCGCCTGCCTCGCTCTCGTTCTCATCGATCTCCAGAACGACTTCCTCGATCCCGCCGGTGCCTTTGCGCGGGCCGGCGTGAGTGTGGCGGCCATGGCGGCATTGCCCGCCCGCCTCGCTCCCCTCGCCGCCGCCGTACGCCGGACGGGCGGGCTTGTCGTCTCCACGCACTTCACGCTTGTTCCCGGCCGCAGCGGCGAGCCCATCATCGCGCCGCGCCTGAAGGCGCTCCGCCCGTTTCTCCGTCGCGGCGATTTTGCCCCGAGTAGCCGGGGCCATGCCCTCGTCGCTTCCCTCGCGCCGGCGGACATCGCGGTCGAGAAGGTGGGTTATTCCGCGTTCTACATGAGCCGCCTCGACTGGGTGCTGCGCCATACCGGGATCGACACACTGGCGGTCAGCGGCATCGCTACCAACACCGCCGTGGCCTCCACGGTGCGTGACGCCGAATTGCGGGAATTCCGCTCGATCGTCCTCGCCGATTGCTGCGCAGCCTTCGATGAGACTCAGCACGTAACGGCCATCGCCGCGCTCAGGACAGTCGCGGAGGTCACGAATTCCACCGCGTTGATCGCGGCCCTCGCGAAGTGGGGGTGACCCGCACCGTCCAATCACGATGCCGTGGCGGGAAAAATTGCCGCCGGGCAGTACTCCAGCGCTACCCGGCGGCGAGTTTGCGAGCCCCCCGGACTGGCGGGAGGAAGCCATCCGAGAATGCAACCGCTCTCTATCGCGTCGACGGCACAAGGAATGTGACCTGCGTCACATCCGAAACGAGCCGCCGCCGCTGCGGTCGATCGGACCGGCTGCTCCCGGCCGGGTGAGCCCGTAGAAGCGGACCAGGCGGCCGATCTCAATGCAGTTTGCGGTTTCCCCGAGGTTGACGCCCGCTTCAGCTCGGTGGCAGCGCCGGCATCCGCACGGCAGGAGGTCCACGCCGCGACCGCCGTCGGCCACGCCTGGTTCCCCATGAGAAGCACCGATCGCGCGCCTGCCGGGAACGAAATGAAAACTCGAGAGTGGCTGGCACCCTCTCGCGGAGTGGCTAGCAGGGACCTAAGTCTTTGCCGACGCTCGGGATTGAACCGAGGGCCTACTGATTACGAATCAGTTGCTCTACCGCTGAGCTACGTCGGCACGCCGGGACGGCCGCTATACCGCCTGCTCGGCCGGCTCGCAACCGGCCGCCCTGAGTACCTTCGCCGGCGGGGGTTTGCGAATCGCCCCGATCAGCGCCCTGACCTCCGCCCGGGCGGCGACGTGACTCATCCCGAGCGAAATGCCGAGGCTGGCGTCGCGCACATCCATCAACGTCAAGCCCTGCAGGAACAGTTCGCGGAAGATCACCCGCTCCCCGAATCCCTTCACGGTGCGAAAGCCGATCCGCTTGGCCAGAAGTTCGAGGGTCGCTCCGACATCACGCTTGTTGCGCTGGGCGATCGCGCCGAGGCGGTTGCGCATGACGATCCAATCAATTCGCCCGCGGTCGCGCGCGAAACGTGCCTTGCGCGCCTGCCAAACCATCTCGCTATAGATGCTCGGCTGCACCACGTCATGGTTGTCGGGATCGACCTTCGCCAGCATGGCAAAATCGACGAAACTGTCGTTGATCGGCGTGATCAGCGTGTCGGCGCGCGCATGACCGAGGCGGCTCAGATATGTATCGGCACCGGGACAATCGATGACCACGATCTCGCACTCACGGGAGAGTTCGCCGAGAGCGCGGGAAAACCGACCCCGCTCCTCCTCTTCGGCCGCGGCCCTGCTGTCTGCCTCGCTCCGCAGGACCGCCGCGAACCTTGGCAACCCCAACGCCACCCCCTTGGCGGCAGCGAACGCCTCGCGCGCGGCAATATAGCCGGAAAGCGTCGCCTGCCGCGCATCGAGATCGATCGCACCGACCCGGTAGCCGTCCCTGAGCAGCCCCACGATCAGGTGCATCGCGGTCGTCGATTTTCCGGATCCGCCCTTCTCGTTGCCGAGCACGATCAGGCTGGCACGCCGCTCGAGGCTGACGCTGGACAATCCCCTTCGCCCCTCCGCCGGTCGACCCCGTGCTTATGCCAAGCCGGCCGACTCGCGTCTATCCGGCCGCGAGGTCCTCAGCGACCGGTCAGGATCCGCTCCACCAGCTCCCGCACCGTCGGGATGAAGCCGTTCGAGTAGAACGGGTCGGATGCAAAACGGAACGCATTGGCGCCGCTGAACATCAGGTTCCGCTCGATCGCATCCGGCACATTCGACCGATGCGCAATCGCCTGTAACGTCTTCTGGATACAGAAGCTGCGCGGATCGGCCTTCTTGCCCGTGCTATAGCTCGGCGCTCCATCGCTCCAGTTCGAGAACCGGCACGCGCTGAGGCAACCCATGCAGGCAATCTGGTCCTCGCGAATTTCCGCGGCCTTCTCCGGTGTCACGAAGATCAGCGTCGAATCGGGCGTACGCATTGCCTCCGTGAAGCCCTGCCGCTCCCAGTTCCGGACCCGCTCGAGATCGGCTGGTGTCAGGTACACCGGACGCTTGCGCGGGCCGACACCGTACACCGCCACATGCTCGCCGATCGTCTCGGTGGCATAGGCAACCTGGCGCTCCGAACGTTCCTTCAGTTCGTTGAGGAAACCATTCTTCACTGCCGAGGAATAGAATCCGGTCGGGCTGAAGTGATTGAGGAAGACATCCCCCTCTTTCAACTCGAGCAGCCGCTGCTTCCATGCATCGCCGATCGGACTCTCTCGGGTGAGCAGCGGCCGCGTGCCGAACTGGAAAGCGATCGGCCCGAGGTCCGGATTGTCGATCCAGTCCTCCCATTCGTCGAGCCACCACACGCCGCCGGCCATGATAATTGGCGTCTCCGCCAGACCGAACTCGCGCATCAGCTTCCGCAACGCGAGCACACGCGGGAACGGCGCCTCCGGCTTCCGCGGATCCTCGCTGTTGGAAAGGCCATTGTGGCCGCCGGCAAGCCAGGGATCCTCGTACACGACGCCGCCGAGCAAATCCGAAACCTTGTGATAGGCACGCTTCCAGAGCGCATTGAAGGCGCGCGCGGAGGAAATGATCGGATAATAATAGACGCCGAAACGGGCCGCGATCTCGGCCAGCCTGTAGGGCATCCCGGCACCGCAGGTGATGCCGTTGATCATCCCCTTGGCACCTTCAAGCACCTCGCAGATCACCCGCTCTGCGCCCGCCATCTCCCAGAGAATATTGGTGTGGATGCGCCCGAGGGTGCCGGCCAGCTCCCGCGCCCGCCGCGCCTGCGTAATGCCGCCTTTGATCGCATAGCGGATCAGCTCCTCATGCCGCTCGCGCCGTGTCCGGCCACGATAGGTCTGCGGCACGATCCGCCCCGTTTCGTCATAGCTGTCCGCATTCACGGAACTGAACGTGCCGATCCCGCCGGCCGCCGCCCAGTGCCCCGAGGAGATCCCGTTCGAGATGGAAATGCCCTTGCCGCCCTCGATGAGGGGCAGCACGTCCACGCCCCCGATCCGCAAGGCATTGAGTGCCTTCATCGCCTCCTCCGAACCGACGTTGGTTCCTCGGCTCTTTCCCTCTCATAGCAAAGTGTATCAGAGATGAAAGACCTTTGCGAGCAACTCTCTTCCTCTGTCCTCTTTTGAACGAAAGCCGGACTCGCAGCGCAGCTTTGCACGCATCTTGAACGCCATTCGAACCAGTTATTCACGGGCGATTCACGTCTTCCGAACCATTCGTCGCACCATGCAAGGAACAAAGCGGGCAAGCAGTCGATTCAAGAAAAATGACGGGCCGGCGTCCCGATCCCCCCTGCTTGCCCGCCGGGAGGAACGTCAGAACGGGGCGCTAACCAGCCGCGGCCTCGTCCGGGACCTGGCGTTCGCGCCTCTCCCGGCCGCCTTTCGGCCCGACCTTGTCCGTGATGTCCTCGCCGGTCGCTTGGTCCACCACGCGCATCGACAGCTTGACCTTGCCGCGCTCGTCGAAGCCGATCACCTTCACCTTCACCGCATCACCCACATTGACGACGTCGGTCGTCCTCCCGACCCGGCCTTGCGCCAACTCGCTGATGTGCACAAGACCGTCGCGGGTGCCGAGAAAATTGACGAAAGCGCCAAACTCGGTCGTCTTCACCACCTTGCCGTTGTATATAACGCCAAGCTCGGGCTCGGCGACGATACCGCGGATCCAGTCGATCGCGGCTTGCGCCTGCTTCTGATCGGTGGCGGCAATCTTGATCGTTCCGTCATCGTCGATGTCGATCTTGGTCCCGGTCTGTTCGGTGATCTCGCGGATCACTTTACCTCCACTGCCGATCACCTCGCGGATCTTCTCCTTCGGCACCGTCATCACGGTGATCCTGGGCGCCGTCGCTGCCACATCGCTGCGATGCCCGGTCAGCGCCTTGGCCATCTCGCCCAGGATGTGCAGGCGCCCCTCGCGCGCTTGTGCAAGCGCGACCCACATGATCGCCGGCGTGATCGAGGTGATCTTGATGTCCATCTGCAGGCTGGTCACGCCCTGCTCGGTGCCGGCTACCTTGAAATCCATGTCACCGAGATGGTCCTCGTCGCCAATGATGTCGGAGAGTACGGCAAAGTTCTCCTCCTCCTTGATCAGCCCCATCGCGATGCCGGCCACCGGGCGCTTCAGGGGCACGCCGGCATCCATCAATGAAAGCGACGCGCCACATACGGTCGCCATCGAAGAGCTGCCATTGCTCTCCGTGATCTCGCTCACCACCCGCATCGTGTAGGGAAAGCTCTCCTTGTCGGGCAGAAGCGGATGCACCGCGCGCCAGGCGAGCTTGCCGTGACCGATTTCGCGCCGGCCCGGGCTGCCCATCCTTCCGGTTTCACCCACCGAGTAGGGCGGGAAATTGTAGTGCAGCATGAAGTGCTCGCGATATTCGCCATCGAGCGCGTCGATCACCTGCTCATCCTGGCCTGTGCCGAGAGTGGCCACGCACAGCGCCTGCGTCTCGCCGCGCGTAAAGAGCGCGCTGCCATGCGTGCGCGGCAGCACGCCGACCTCGGCCAGTATCGGCCGGATCGTCTTCGTGTCACGTCCGTCGATGCGGATGCCGGTCTCGAGAATTGCCCGGCGCACGATCTCCGACTCGAGCGCCTCGAAATGGAACGTCAGATCCGCCGCCTCCACCCCTTCGGCTGCCAGCGCTGCCGTGGCTGCCGCGCGCGCCGCCGCCACCTTCTCGGCGCGCACCTGCTTCACCTTCTCCCGATAGGCCTCGGTGAGCGCCGCCCGCGCCAGCTCTGCCACGCGCTCGCCGAGCACCTTTTCCGCCGCACCCGCCTCCGGCAACGGCCAGGGTTCCTTTGCCGCATGCTCGGCAAGCTCGATGATCGCCTGGATCACTGGCTGGAAACCAGCGTGACCGAACATCACCGCCTCCAGCATCTTTTCCTCCGAGAGCTCCTTCGCCTCGCTCTCGACCATCAGGACGCCCTTCGCCGTTCCGGCAACGACAAGATCGAGCGCCGAACATGCGCGCTCGGCAGCCGTCGGATTGAGCACGAAAGCGCCGTCGATCAGCCCGACCCTCGCCGCACCCACCGGTCCGAAAAACGGAATGCCGGAAAAGGTCAGTGCGGCGGAACTTCCGATCATCGCCACGATGTCCGGATCGTTCTCGAGATCGTGGCTCAAGACGGTTGCGATCACCTGCACTTCGTTGCGTAACCGATCGGGAAACAGCGGCCGGATCGGCCGGTCGATCAACCGGCTAACCAGTGTCTCCTTCTCGGTCGGCCGCCCCTCACGCTTGAAGAACCCACCGGGAATCTTGCCCGCGGCAAAACTCTTCTCCTGGTAGTTCACCGTCAGCGGAAAGAAATCCTGTCCCGGACGCGCGCCTTTCACGCCGACCGCGGTCGCCAGCACCACGGTATCGCCATAGCGCACCATCACTGCCCCGTCGGCCTGGCGGGCGATCTTGCCGGTCTCCAGCACCAGCTTCCGCCCGCCCCAATCCAACTCCTTGCGGAAATAATTGACCATCACCCTCGATCCTTCAGGCCAGGCGATTTCCGGCAACCGGACTCAGAACACGGTCCCTTCCCTCTGTCGGCTGCGGGGGGCGGCGCCTCGGGCTGCATGGAAGCGGCCTGCCTGAGCGGCAGGTCCGCAGGCCATGCGGCCGGAAACGCCGTCGTTGGTCCCCTTTGCCCGGATGGATTGAATCGGCTCAACGCCCGGTCCGCCGCCATCGCGGCAGCCGGGGAATCTTCCCCGGCCAGTTGCCCCGTGCCCCCATGGCAGCGGGAATTCCGTTCCTTGCTCTGCTCGCACAAGTGCTGAGCTATATAGGTGCCCGCGCCAGCAAAGCCACGTTCAGCGGCGAAGATTGAGCCGCCCGATCAGGGTTTCGTAGCGTTTGGCGTCCTTCGCCTTCAGATAATCGAGCAGCCGCCGCCGCCGCCCCACCAGGGTGAGAAGGCCCCGGCGGCTGTGGAAATCCTTGCCGTGCGCCTTCAGATGCTCGGTGAGATTGGCGATCCGCTCCGAAAGCAGTGCCACCTGCACTTCCGGGCTGCCGGTATCCGCAGCCGTAGTCGCATACTCGGAAACGAGCGCCTGCCTGCGCTCAGCCGTGATCGACATCGGTTTCTCCTCTCTGAACGAGAAGCCGCTCCGGCTTCAACCAACCCCCCGTGAGCCGGCCGAGCCCGAGCACCTGCCCCCCCGCCATCGCCCGCACCAGACCCCCGTCCGGGTCGGCGAGTTCCGGAATCCGCCCCATCAGCCCGACCAGGCTCACTGCCTGGCCGGAGAGCAAAGAAGCAGCCTCCGCCCTGGTCAGGGCCACCGCCGGGATGTCGGCCAGCGCGGTCACGACCGGAAGCAGGAGGTCCGGAGAAGCGGCGGTCCTATCCTCCGTCCCGCAAATCTTGTCCAGCGGAATTGCCGCCGCGACAGTAAACGGGCCGACCCTCAGCCTCCTGAGGGCGGCGACATGCCCTAGCGTGCCCACCCGGAGCGCAAGGTCGCGCGCCAGGCTCCGCATGTAGACCCCTTTGCCGCAGACCACCTCGAACTCCGCGTGATCTTCGTCGGCCCACCCGATCAGCTCGAACCGCTCGACCCGCGCCGGCCTCGCCTGGAGCACCGCCGGTTCCCCACCACGCGCAAGATCATAGGCGCGCGCGCCGCCGATCTTGACCGCCGAGAAAGTCGGCGGCACCTGCATGATCTCGCCGCGGAATTCATCGAGGACGGCACGGATCTCCGCCTCCCCGGGCCTGACCCCGGAAGTTCCGATCACTTTTCCGTCGGCATCGTCGGTGTCACGCGCCTCGCCCCAGCGGAGCGTGAAGCGGTAGCACTTCGCGCCGTCCATCACGAACGGCACCGTCTTCGTCGCCGCCCCGAAGGCAACCGGCAAGACCCCGGTGGCAAGCGGATCGAGCGTGCCGCCATGCCCTGCCTTTGCCGCGCCAAAGGCGCTTCTCACCCGGTTGACAACGGCGGCGCTGGTCATCCCGGCCGGTTTGTCCACCACCAGCCAACCATCGAGCCGTCGCCCGCGCCCTCGTCTCATCCGTCGGGCGCAAGATCCTTGGCAACCGCAGGCGAGCGCAGCACGGCATCGATCCGGCTCGCCGCCTCGAGTGCAGCATCGGCGGTGAAGGCAAGCTGCGGCGTGTATCGGAGAGAAAGTGCCCGCCCGACTTCGCCTTGCAGGAACGGGGCGGCCCGCTGAAGCGCAGGCATCAGGGCCCCGATATCGCTCCGTCCAAGGCGGGCGACGAACGCCGTGGCATGCCTCAGGTCGGGGCTGATGCGCACTTCGGTCACGGTGATCTGCGCTCCGGCAAGCTCGGGATCGTGAAACGCCCCCCGCGCAAAGATTTCCGCCAGCACGTGGCGCATCGCCTCCGCGACTCTGAGCTGACGCTGCGAGGGCGTGCGCCTCTTCATGCCGGAACGAGTTCGCTCTCGAAGCACTCGACCACGTCGCCCTCGCGGAGATCCTGCCAGCCGGCAAACGCAAGGCCGCATTCGTAGCCCTTGGCCACCTCGCGCACATCGTCCTTGAAACGCTTGAGCTGCGAAAGCTCCCCGGCATGGATGACGACACCGTCGCGCAGCAGCCTGACCCCTGCGCCACGGCGCACCAGACCATCGGTCACCATGCAGCCGGCCACCTTGCCCACCTTGGTAATCTCGAACACCTTGCGGATCTCGGCATAGCCGAGGAAGCGCTCCCGCGCCTTCGGTGCGATCCGGCCCTTGACCAGCTTCTCGATATCGTCGGCCAGCTCGTAGATGATGCTGTAGTAACGAATCTCGACGCCCTCTTTGCCGGCCAGCTCCCGCGCCTGCGCGGTGGCGCGCACGTTGAAGCCGACCACCACGGCACTCGATGCCTTGGCCAGCACGATGTCGCTTTCGGTGATCTGCCCGACCGCAGCATGCAGCACGCGGACTTTCACTTCGTCGTTGCCGAGCTTGAGCACGGTCGCCTGGATCGCCTCGGCGCTGCCTTGTACGTCCGCCTTGATGACGACCGCGACCTCCTTCTGCTCGCCGGCACTGATCCGGGCCAGCATCTGCTCGAGCGTACCGCGCCCGGCGCCGCTTGAGGCAGCCGCTTTCTCGCGCAGCCGGCGCTGGCGGAACTCCGTCACCTCTCTCGCCCGCGCCTCGTTCTCCACGGCGATGAGCGGCTCTCCGGCAATGGGCACGCCCGTCAGGCCCTGAATCTCGACCGGCGTCGACGGGCCGGCCTCCGTGAGTGCGCGGTTCCGTTCGTCCAAAAGCGCCCTGACGCGGCCCCATTCGGCGCCCGCAACGACGATATCGCCCTGATGCAATGTGCCCCTCTGCACCAGCACCGTCGCCACTGGACCGCGGCCCCGATCGAGCCGGCTTTCGATCACCGTCCCCTCGGCCGGCCGGTCCGGGTTGACCTTCAGTTCGAGGATCTCCGCCTGTACCACGATCGCGTCCAGCAACCGATCGAGCCCGGTGCGCTTGAGCGCAGAAACCTCGACGTCCTGCGTCTCCCCGCCCATCTCCTCGACCACCACCTCGTGCTGCAGCAATTCGTTGCGGACACGCTGCGGATTGGCACCCGGCTTGTCCATCTTGTTGATCGCAACGATGATCGGCGCCTGTGCGGCGTGTGCGTGCCGGATCGCCTCGACGGTTTGCGGCATGACCCCGTCATCGGCGGCCACCACCAGCACGACGATATCGGTCACGCTCGCGCCCCGCGCCCGGAGCGCGGTGAACGCCTCGTGGCCCGGCGTATCGATGAAGGTGATCCGCGCTCCCGACGGCAGCACCACCTGATAGGCGCCGATATGCTGGGTGATGCCACCTGCCTCGCCGGCGGCGACATCGGTCGCCCGAAGTGCGTCCAGGAGCGAGGTCTTGCCATGATCGACATGGCCCATCACGGTCACCACCGGCGGGCGCGGCACCAGATCCGCCTCGACGTCGGCCTGGCCCTCCAGGCCAAGCTCGACATCCGCTTCCGATACCCGCTTGGCGCGGTGGCCGAATTCCTGCACCACCAGTTCGGCAGTGTCGGCATCCAGGGTCTGGGTGATGGTGGCCATCACGCCGAGCTTCATCAGCGCCTTGATCACGTCCCCCGCCCGAGCCGCCATGCGGTTGGCCAGCTCCTGCACGGTGATACTCTCCGGTAGCACGACATCGCGCACCACCTTCACCTGGTCCGAGCGCAGCAGTTCGAGCTCGGCCTGGCGGCGCTCGCGCTCCCGCTGGCGCCTGACCGAGGCAAGGCTCCGCACGCGTTCGTCCTCGCCCTCGATCGCCGCCTGAACGTCGATCTTGGCGCCGCGCCGGCGATCCTCCATGCCCTTTTTTGGCACTGCCACCTGCGGCTTGCGCGGGGCAATGGGCGCCCCCGGCCGGCGCGCCGGCCGCGCCTCGTCGTCCTCATCGCCGGGACGGGCGGGTTTCAGCCGAAGTGTGCCGCTCGGCTGCCCCCCCTCCGGCTCAGCCTGCACCCGCCGCCGCGCCTCCTCGGGCTGACGGGCGGCCGCCTCAGCGCTCAGCCGAGCCTCTTCCGCCGCCTTGGCCTCTTCCTCGGCCTTGCGCTTGGCTTCCAGTGCGGCAGCCGCCTGCGCCGCCTCCTCCGCCGCCCTTCTTGCCTCTTCCTCGGCCTTGCGCCGCGCTTCTTCGGCCGCGGAAAGAATCGAGATCTTCTCTGCTTCGCGGCGCTCGGCGTCGCGCTTGGCCTGTTCCCGCTGTTGTTCCGCCAGCGCCTTCTGCCGTGCCGCAAGCTCGGTCGCGGTCAGTGCCCGTGCCCCACTCGCCACCTTGCCGCCCGCAGCCGGTGACCTCGGGGGCGCCGACACTCCCCCGCCATCCGCCGGGTGCGCCGCGGCGGCTCCGGGTCCACCGGCGGGTGCCACAGGAGCGCGCTTGCGCCGCACCTCCACCTGCACGACCTTCGAACGGCCGTGGCTGAAGCTCTGCCTGACCGAGCCGGCATCCACGGTCCGCCCAAGCTCGGGCCGTGCAGCCGGCCGGAGGCTGAGTCGCCCCTTCACCGGTTCCTGCTCATTGCCTTCCGTCATGCAACCGTCTGCCCCCGCCCGACCTCTACCAGCCAAACCGTACCGCAGCCAAACGCACTGCCTCGTTCCGCACCACCTCAGCCAACCGCCCGTGCCGCATCGCAACAGGCCCCACCCACTCGCGCCCGAACGCCGCGCCAAGCACGGCTGGAGGCAGGCAGAGATAGGGTGGATCCGCCGATCCCCGAGGCGGCAGCCCCTCCGGCGACGCGTCGCCCCCCTCCGCGTCCAGCCAAAGGGCCACGCACCCTTTGGCAGCCCAGATGCGCGCCTGCTCCTCGCCCGCCACGGCCTGTGCCGCACGACGGGCCGACCTGAGCAGCTCGGCAATCCTCTGCTCCAGCCCGGCCTCGAGCTGCGCCAGAAGATCGGCAGGAATCTGCACCGGGCCACCCGCCGCCCGCGCTACCGCCCGCGCCAGCCGAGAAGATGCGCGCGCGGTTTCTATCACATCGCGCCCCGCGCTCAACCAAATTCCCCGGCCGGGCAGCCGTTCCTCGAGATCCGGAACGAGCGCACGGCCTGGCCGGACCACGAATCGCACCATCCGCGCCTTCGCATCCGCCTTGCGCGTCACGGCACAGCGCCTGAGCGATGGCCGACTGGCCGATGCACCCGTAGGGGATGAGCGCGGCTCAACCGTGGCTTGTCTCTCCCTCCGCAAACCAGTGCGCCCGGGCCGCCATGATGATCGCATTGGCATTCGGTTCGTCGACCGTTTCCGGCCCGAGAATTTCGATTAGCTCGTCGGAGGCGAGGTCGCCCAGATCGTCAAGCGTTTTGACACCCTTCTCGCCGAGCGCCACCAGCATGCCAGCCGTCAGCCCGTCGATCGCCGCCACTTCGTCCGTCACGCCAAGCGCGCGGCGCCGCTCGGTCAGCTCGGTTTCGCGGCGCACGCGGTAGGCCTCGGCACGGCGGATCAGCTCGGCGGCGATCTGCTCATCGAACCCCTCGATTGCCGCCAGCTCCTCGAGCGGCGTCATGGCCAGCTCTTCCACCGACCCGAAGCCCTCCGTGACGAGCAGCCCCGCGATCACGTCATCCACATCCAGCGCCTCGACGAACAGCCCGGTCCGGCGGCGGAATTCCTCCTGCCGCCGCTCGCTCTCCTCCGCCTCGGTCATGATGTCGATGTCCCAGCGCGTGAGCTGGCTCGCCAGCCGGACATTCTGGCCGCGCCGGCCGATGGCAAGCGAAAGCTGGTCATCCGGCACCACCACTTCGACCCGTCCGGCCTCCTCGTCCATCACCACCTTGGTGACCTCGGCCGGCGCCAGCGCGTTGACGACGAAGGTCGCCGCCTGCGGGCTCCAGGGAATGATGTCGATCTTCTCGCCCTGCAGCTCTGCCACCACCGCCTGCACCCGCGAGCCGCGCATGCCGACGCAGGCGCCAACCGGATCGATCGAGGAGTCGCGGCTGATCACCGCCATCTTCGCCCGCGAACCGGGGTCGCGCGCCACCGCCTTGATTTCGATGATGCCGTCATAGATTTCCGGCACTTCCTGGGCGAACAGCTTGGCGAGGAAGCCCGGATGCGTCCGCGAGAGGAATAGCTGCGGCCCGCGCGGCTCCGAGCGCACGTCGTAGATATAGGCGCGCACCCGGTCGCCATTGCGGAAGCTTTCGCGCGGAATCAACTCGTCGCGGCGCAACAGCGCCTCGGCGCGGCCGAGATCGACCATCAGATTGCCGTACTCGGTGCGCTTGACGATGCCGTTGACGATCTCGCCGACGCGGTCCTTGTACTCTTCGTACTGGCGCTTACGTTCGATGTCGCGCACGCCCTGCACGATGACCTGCTTGGCGGTTTGCGCGGCGATCCGGCCGAAATCGATCGGCGGCAGCGGGTCGACGATATATTCGCCCAGTTTGATCTCCGGGCGGAACTTCTTCGCGATCGAGAGCGGGATTTGCGTCTCTTCATTCTCGACCGTCTCGACCACTTCGGTCCAGCGCGAAAGGCGCACATCGCCACTCTTGCGGTCGATCGTGGCGCGAATGTCCTTCTCGTGCCCGTACTTGGCGCGCCCCGCCTTCTGGATCGCGTTCTCCAGGGTAACGATCACCTCCTCGCGGTCGATCGACTTTTCCCGCGCGACGGCATCTGCCACCAGGAGAATATCGGGACGGGCGATCGCAGTATCCATGGTGAATCCTCTCAGTTGCTCGCCCGCTCGGGCGACGCCACATGCATCAGCGCTTCTGTCAGAACCAGCCGCGCCCGGCGGATCGCGGCAAGCGGCACGGCTATCTCCGCTCCGTCCGTCATGCGCAGCCGGGCAATCTCTCCATCGGCTCCGAGAACGGTGCCGCTCAGGCGCTTCCGGCCCTCGATCGGAACCGCAAGCTCGACGCGGGCGAGATGGCCCGCGAAGCGGTTCCAGTCCGCTGCCCGCACGAGCGGCCGATCGATTCCGGGCGAACTCACCTCGAGCGTCCAGGGTCCGGGCAGCGGATCCGCAACATCGAGCGCTGCGCCGAGAGCGCGGCTGATCGCCTCGCAGTCGGAAAGCCGCATCGCCGCGCCGTCGCCCCGCTCGGCCATCACCTGCACATTCACCGCCCGCCCGAAGCTGATGGCGACGCGCACCAGCGCATAGCCCATCGCTTCGAGCGTGGGCGAAACGAGATCGGCGATCCGGCCTTCCAGCGCCGGTTGCGGCGGCGAACGATCGGTCAAAACAAAAAAGGCGGCCCGTTAAGGCCACCCCCCGTTACTCATCGGAGAATTCTTCTCTCGCCGACATAGCCCCGCCCGCCGCCAATTACAAGGGGCTGGCGGCCAGCCTTTAGTTTACTCCGCACCGGGCCGCCAGCGCAGCAGATAGCGCTCCAGCCGATCGATGCCGAGGTCGATCAGCAGCACGACGACCGAGGTCAGGATCAGGCCGGCAAAGACTCCCGCCGTGTCGAACACCCCCTCGGCCTCAGCCACGACGTAACCGATGCCACGCGCCGAGCCGATATATTCGCCGACTACCGCGCCCACCAGCGCAAAGCCGATGCTGGTATGCAGGCTCGAGAAGATCCAGGCCATCGCCGACGGCAGATAGACGTGGCGCACCATCTGCCAGTCGTTCGCCTGCAGCATCTTCACGTTATTGCGAATCATCGGATCGACCTCGCGGATGCCTTGGAACGTGTTGAAGAAGACGATGAAGAAGACAAGCGTCACGCCGAGCGCGACCTTGGAAGCAATGCCGAGGCCGAACCACAGGATGAAGATCGGCGCCAGGATCACTCGCGGCAGCGCGTTGAAGGTGCGGATATAGGGATCGAACACAGCCGCCAGCAACTCGACGCGCGCCAGCGCAAAGCCGGCGATCACACCGCAAACCGTGCCGATGAGGAACGCAAGCAGCGCTTCCAGAAGTGTTACCCCGAGATGCGGCCAGATATAGCCGCTCGCCATCCATCCCCACAGCTTGAGCGCGATCGCCGACGGCCGGCTGAAAAAGAAGGGATCGAGCACGCCGGCAGCGGCCAGCGCCTGCCAGATCCCGACGAACAGCACGAAAACGCCGATCTGCAGCGAGACGACCACCGCCCGGCCCGCCCTGTGCGCACCTTGCGCGCGGGCGATCCCGTCACTACGCGTCGGCTTGGTTGCCGCAGGCGCCGGATCCCTCCTCGCGTTCGCGCTCACACGCACCTCACGACGGCACGTCGTTCCGGGAACGCTTCACCTCGACCCTGAGATCGTCCCAGATCTGGCGATAGAGTGCGTTGAATTCGGGGTCGAGTCGGATTTCCGCGACATCACGCGGGCGCGCCAGGCCAACCGCATAGCGGCCTTTCACGGTCGCATTCGGGCCGGCGGTGATCACCACGACCTCATCGGCAAGCGCAATCGCCTCTTCGAGATCATGCGTGATGAAGAGCACGGTCTTGCGGCTTCCCTGCCACAAATCCAGAAGTTCGTTCTCCATGTTCTGCCGGGTCTGCACGTCGAGCGCGCTGAACGGCTCGTCCATCAGCAGGATGCGCGGATCGACGATCCAGCTTTGAGCAACAGCCGCGCGCTTGCGCATGCCACCCGAAAGCTGGTGCGGAAAGCGATCCTCGAAGCCCCCGAGCCCGACACGCTCGATCCATTGCCGTGCCTCGGCCACCGCTTCACGCCGAGGGATGCCGCGGAGCGAGAGACCCAGCATCACGTTGCCCAGCACCGTGCGCCACGGCAGCAGCGCATCTTGCTGGAAGAGATAGGCGGCGTAGCGATTGGTGCCCGTGAGCGGCTCGCCGAAAATGCGCACGCTGCCTTCCGGCGGTTGCAACAGTCCCGCCGCGACATTGAGGAACGTCGATTTGCCGCAGCCGGATGGACCGACGATGGCCAGAAAGACGCCCTCCGGTACGGCAAGGGAGATGTCTCGCAGCACGCCATGCACGCCGCCCGCGGCAGTCGCAAAGCGCACCGCGACATTTTCAAGCGCGACGGCGGAGGGCGCGCTCGCTTCCCCGTTCACCCTGCTTCCCGGCCCGGCCGCCCCTAATGCGCGATCCCGAACCTGGCGTCCGCCGCCTCGGCGAAGCGGTTGGTATAGGTCCGCGACAGATCGATATGCGCTTTGGCGACCTCCGGATCGGACAGGCTGAACACCTTGAGCACCGCTTCCGCCCCGCGGGGATCCAACTTGCCGTCCGTCGAATACATCGGGATCGTGTTCCGGAGAGCGGAGAGATAGAGAGCCTTGTCCGAGCCCACCAGTTCCGGCGGCATCTTCGCCATGATCTCTTCCGCGCTGTGGCTGTAAATCCATTTCAATGTCGATACGATCGCCACCGCCAGCGCCGCCACTTCCTTCTGGTGCGAAGCCACCCAGTTCTCCTCTGCGTACAGCACCCCTCCCGGGTAGTAGCCGCCGAACACTTCGAGCGTATCCTGTTCGGTGCGGGTATCGCTCAGAATCCGCAAATCCTTGTATTTCGCCTTGAGCAGCGTCACCGCCGGATCCAGCATCACCGCGGCGTCGATCTCGCCGTGCTCCATCGCCGCGACCGCCGTCGGTCCGAGGCCGACGCCCAGCACCGGCACCGAGTTCGGATCAACGCCGCTTTTCTTGAGCAGGTATTTCAGGAAGAAATCGGTCGAAGAGCCCGGCGCGCTTACGCCCACCCTCTTGCCCGCAAGGTCTTTGACCGAGGTGACCGTGTTCGTGTCCTTGGGCGCAACCACCAGCACCAGCCCCGGAAAGCGGTCGTAGGTGACGAACGTCTTCAGGAATTTTCCCTTGGGAACGAGTTCGACGTTATGGTCGTAATAGCCCGAGACCACGTCGGCACTGCCGCCGAGCACGGCCGTCAGCGCCGGCGCACCGCCCTTGAAATTGATCATTCTCACGTCCACGCCGGCCGCCTTGTATGCGCCGAGCTGCTCGGCCAGCACCGTCGGCAGATAGCAGAGGCAGCCTGCGCCGCCGATCGCAACCTTGACCATCGGCAATGCCTGCCCGGCAAGCGCGCCGCCGGCAGAGAACAGGAACGCCGCGCACACGCCCAAAAGCCGTGCTGCCAAGCCCGTTCTCGACATGACCCGCCTCCTTTTATTTGCCGCTGTCCTGGGCCCGCGCCCGGCACTCTGCGCTCGGATCCGATCGTGTCAATGGCCGAGAGCGCCACGCGAATTCTCCCCTCTCCTCCGGGGAGAAGGCCCTCTTTTCTCTCCTCTCCCTCTGGGCCGGGTCCCGGCAAAGTCCTCAGACTTTGCCGGGACCCGGAGAGGGGCCTCTTTTTTCTCCCCTCTCCCTCTGGGAGAGGGGCTGGGGGGTGAGGGCTGGGGGTTCACCCGCGGCGAACGAGCCGCCAGTAGAGCACCGCTCGCCCGGCGTTGAGCGCCTTCGTCTCGTAGCGCGTCGGCGGCCACTCGGCCGGGCGCGCGCTCGCGGGCGCGCTCACAGCAAAGAAATCCTGGCCCACCAGCACCTCTCCGACCCAGCCCTGGTGTACCGGATCGTCAGTGGCAATCCGCCATTCCGCGCCGGGAGCCAGAATGCGCGCCACCTCGGGCAGGAATAACGGGTGCACGAACCGGCGCTTGGCATGGCGCGCCTTCGGCCAGGGATCCGGAAACATCAGGAAGAGCCGGCCGATCGAGGCCGCCGGCAACGCCCGGATGAGAAGACGCGCGTCCTCGTCCCAAAGCCGGAGGTTGCCTGGAAGCACCGTCATCGTTTCGGCGCCTTCCGGAACCAGTCGGGACAACAGCGAAGCGACACCGTTCTCGAACACCTCGCAGGCAATCAGCCCGATGTCCGGCCTCGCCTCGCGGATTGCAAGCGCATGCTCGCCGGCCCCGAACCCGACCTCGAGCCAGACTTCCGCCGGTCTCGGCGAGAATGCTTTCCCGGGATCGAGAGCGTCGCCCGGCGTCAAGCGAAGTCGCGGCAGAACCTCCGCGAGCAGCCGCCGTTGCCGCGCACTCGGCGGGCGGCTTCGGCTGCGCCCGTAAAGCCGCTCGGGCGGCGGCCCGAGAAGCGGGGGGCCGGGAAAAGGATAGCCGCCCGGCTCTTGCTCCTTCAGCGCCCGAAGGCCGCGCGCAGCGCCGGCACGAGGTCGGTCCGTTCCCACGTGAAGAACCCCCGCTCCTCATCCGGATCGCGTCCGAAATGGCCGAACGCAGAGGTCGGCGCGTAGATCGGCCGGCTCAGGCCGAGGTGCTTGCGGATGCCGCGTGGAGAAAGGTCCATCACTTCGCGCAGCACCTTTTCGATCCGCACCTCGTCCACGTCCCGCCCGGTGCCATGCAGTTCGACATAGACGGAAAGCGGATGGGAAACGCCAATCGCGTAACTGATCTGCAAGGTGCAGCGATCCGCCAGGCCGGCCGCAACGACGTTCTTCGCAAGATATCGGCACGCGTAAGCTCCCGACCGATCGACCTTGCTCGGATCCTTGCCGCTGAACGCGCCCCCGCCATGCGGCGCCGCACCACCATAGGTATCGACGATGATTTTCCGCCCCGTCAGCCCGCAATCGCCATCCGGACCGCCAATCACGAATTTGCCGGTCGGATTCACATAGAACGCCGATTCTTCGCACATCCAGCCGGGCGGCAGGCTGCTCTCCACGATCGGCCATAGCATGCGCTTGATGTCGCCCTGATCGAGGTCAGGATCGTGCTGGATCGAAACGACGATCGCGGTAGCGCCGATCGGCTTGCCATCGGCATAACGGAGCGTCACCTGGCTCTTCGCATCCGGCTTGAGGCCCGCCACCGAAGCGTCGCCCACGCGTCTCAGCTCGCTGATCCGGCGCAGGATGAGATGCGCGTAGTGGATCGGCGCCGGCATCAGCGCCTTGGTCTCGGTGCAGGCATAGCCGAACATGATGCCCTGGTCGCCCGCCCCCTCGTCCTTGTTGCCCGCGGCATCGACGCCGAGCGCGATATCCGTGGACTGTGCGTGCAGGTGGCAGCAGAAGACCGCATCGCGCCAGGAGAAGCCGCCCTGATCGTAGCCGATATCCTGCACCGCAAGCCGTGCGAGATGTTCCAGGTGCTCGTGCGTGACGCTCTCTGGCCCCCGCGTCTCGCCGGCCAGCACGATGCGATTGGTGGTGACCAGCGTCTCGCAGGCCACCCGCGCATTCGGATCCGCGGCCAGGAAGGCATCGAGCACCGTGTCGCTGATGCGATCGGCAACCTTGTCCGGATGGCCCTCCGAAACCGATTCGGAGGTGAACAGGTACTCGCCCTTATCGCGCATGGATCTTTCCTCTTGTCGCGAGAGCGTGGCCCGCAGCGCCGGCCACCGAGCCGGCGCGATGCCGGAGCGGGCGGTCAATGGCGGAAAGCGGGCCGAGGGTCAAGTCAAACCCAAGTCAAGTCACAGGCCGCTGCCAATTCCGAGCACATCGCGCATGGAATAAAGCCCGGCTGCCCGGCCGGCCAGCCAGAGCGCGGCAGTGACCGCGCCGGTGGCATAGACGCGCCGGTCGAAGGCACGATGCACAAGGGCGAGATGCTCGCTCGCCCCGGCGAACAGCAGCATGTGCTCGCCCACGACCTGCCCGCCGCGCAAGGCGGCAAATCCGATCTCTCCCGTTCGCCTTGGCCCGACATCGCCATGCCGGCCGCTTCGCATCACCGCTTCCAGCGCCGTCCCCCTTCCTGTCGCGACCGCTGCTCCGAGCGCGATCGCAGTGCCCGAAGGTGCATCGACCTTCTGGCGGTGATGCATCTCCAGGATTTCCGCGTCGTATTGCTCGGCCGGCAGCGCGGCCGCCATCCGCCCGGCGAGCGCCAGCATGAGGTTGACGCCGGGAGAAAAATTCGCGGCATACAGCACGGGGATTCGCTCCGCCGCGGCCGCGACCGCCGCCTGCTGCTCGTCCCCAAGACCCGACGTCCCGAGCACCCACCCGCACCCCGCCTGCGCCAGCGCAGCGCCATGCCCGGCTACGGTCGAGGCGTGGGTGAAATCGATCACCACCTCGGAAGCTCGGGCAAGCGCTGCGATATCGGGCAAAAGCGGCAGGCCGGGCGGCATCGTCGCACCCGGCCGGCGGATGCCCCCGGCAAGTTCTCCACCCGCCCGTGCGACCTCCTCGACGAGCAGCCCTCCCACCCGTCCCGAAATTCCCGCAATGCCGATTCTGATCGTCATGCGCACCCCTCCCTCGGTCGCGTCATCGCCGAACAGACCGGCGCCAGCACTATGGAGGAAGGCGAACAGGCCGCGCGCGAAAGTTACCGGAACCGGCTGTATTGAACGCGAATCAACAGCCTCTCTCGGCTCATCTTCCTTCGCGCGCAAGGAAGGCAAAGGCGCTGTCGCTGGGTTCCTTTTGATTCAGGACCATGTGGATCCAGAGCATGGCGAACGGCTCGAGCAGGCGCGAGATGGAGAGAGGGCCGGCATCCATCGCCTTGAAGCCAAGATCGGAGACGAGGCCCATCACTTTCGGCTTCCGGCTGGCGTCGTCCCCCGCCACGAACATGAGGGGAGGTGCGGCATAGCCAGCAGCGTCGGCCATCACCGCAATGCCGACCTGATTGAGGGTCTTGAATACGGCGGCGCCCGAGGCGTGTCGGGCGACGTACTCTCCGCCTGAGCGATTGAAGCCGAGCGCGAGTTCGAGACCTGACGCACCCATGCGCAGCGGATTGGTGACATCGATGAGAATGCGGCCGGACAGATTCCCGGCCGCGGCCAGTGCCGCATCCACTTTGTCGAACGGAACAGCGAGCACCACCGCCTCGGCCTGCTGCGCCGCCTCGGCCACTGTGGTCAGGCGGGCGCCGCCAGCGGCTTCGGCGGTCGGACGATATTTCGCCTGTGCCGGATCGGGAACGCCGTAAATGATGGAATGACCGGCGCGAGCCCAGGCCTTGCCGAGCGTACCGCCCACATTGCCCGCACCGATAATGGCGATCTGCATACCGCGCTCCTTCAGCCACGCCCACCGTTTTCGAAGAATTCCTTCACCCGCGCGAAGAAGCCTTCCGATTCCGGGTGACCCTTGACGTTGTTGTGAGATTCTTCCTCGAATTCCTCCAACAGCTCCTTCTGCCGCCGCGTCAGGTGCTGCGGCGTCTCCACTGCCACCTGCACGTACATATCGCCGCGCGCCGCACTGCGCAGCACCGAGAATCCCTTGCCTCGGAGCCGAAACTGATCGCCGCTCTGTGCCCCGACCGGTATCTTCAGCCTGGCGCGACCGCCATCGATCACCGGCACCTCCAGTTCGGCGCCGAGCGCTGCCTGCGTCATCCGAAGTGGCACCCGGCAGAAGATGTTGGCTCCGTCGCGCTGGAACAGGGGATGCGGACGTATCGCAACGTGAACGTAGAGATCACCCGGCGGCGCGCCGCGCTGACCGGCTTCGCCCTCTCCGGCCAGGCGGATTCGCGTGCCATCTTCGACGCCGGCCGGAACGGTTACCGAGAGCGTGCGTTCACGCGCAACCGTCCCCGAGCCGCCACAGATGCGGCACGGATTGCGGATCACCCGCCCGGTGCCGCCGCAGGCGGCGCAGGTTCGTTCGACGACAAAAAATCCCTGCTGTGCACGCACCCTGCCCGCACCGCCGCAGGTTGGGCAGGTCTCCGCTCCGCGATCGCGGTTTTCCGAGCCGCTGCCGTTGCACGCCTCGCACAGCACGCGCGTCGGCACACGAAGTTGTACCTTGGTTCCAGCGAAGGCCTCGGCGAGATCGATCTCGACGCTCTGGCGGATATCCTGCCCGGGTCGCTGGCCACGCCCCGCCCCCCGCCTGCCGCCCATAAACTCGCCGAACATCTGATCGAAGATGTCGCCCAGCCCGCCGGCGGCGAAATCGAACCCCCCGCCACCACCGCCCATCGCATTATCGAAGGCGGCATGGCCGAACCGGTCGTAGGCGGCGCGTTTCTGCTCGTCCTTGAGAACGTCGTAAGCTTCATTGATCTCCTTGAATTTCGCTTCCGCCTGCTTGCTCCCCGGATTGCGGTCGGGGTGGTACTGCATGGCAAGTTTGCGATAAGCCCTCTTGAGATCTTCCCCGCTCACATCGCGCGCGACGCCGAGCGTCTCGTAATAATCTTGCTTCGCCAATTCAGCCGACCCTCATCGTGCAAAGGCCGGTACCCGGCACTGACCAGCCCCGAGCACCGGCATCCACCGCCTTCAGCACGCGATCAGGCTGATTTCTTCTTCTTCTCGTCCACTTCCTCGAATTCGGCGTCCACCACCTTTTCACCCGCACCCGGCTCCGGCCCTGCTGCGCCGGGCTCGGGTCCCGTGCCCGCCCCACCGGGGGCGCCCGTCGCCTGCTGCGCTTTGTACATCGCCTCGCCGATCTTCATCGCCACCTGCGAAAGCCGTTCGATCGCGCTCTTCAGCGCCGCCGCGTCGGTCCCATCGGCGGCGGTCCGCGCCGCGGCGATCGCCGCCTCCGCCTCCGTCTTGTCGGCAGGAGCAACCTTGCCCTCGTTCTCCTTCAGTGTCTTTTCGACCTGATGGATGAGGCTGTCCGCGTGGTTCTTCGACTCGACGAACTCGCGCCGCTCCTTGTCGGATGCCGCGTTCGCTTCGGCTTCGCGTACCATCTTCTGGATCTCGGCCTCGGAAAGCCCGCCGGATGCCTGGATGCGGATCTGCTGCTCCTTGCTCGTCGCCTTGTCCTTCGCGGAGACCGAAACGATTCCGTTGGCGTCGATGTCGAACGTCACCTCGATCTGCGGCACGCCTCGCGGTGCGGCCGGAATTCCCACCAGGTCGAACTGGCCGAGCAGCTTGTTGTAGGCCGCCATCTCGCGCTCGCCCTGATAGACCTTGATCGTCACCGCCGTCTGCCCGTCCTCGGCAGTCGAGAAGATCTGGCTCTTCTTGGTCGGAATCGTCGTGTTGCGCTCGATCAGCCGGGTGAACACGCCACCCAGCGTCTCGATGCCGAGAGAAAGCGGCGTGACATCCAGCAGCAGCACATCCTTGACGTCGCCCTTCAGCACCGCCGCCTGGATCGCCGCGCCAACCGCCACCACCTCGTCCGGGTTCACGTTGCGCGCCGGATCCTTGCCGAAGAACTGCTTCACCGTGTCGATGATCTTCGGCATGCGGGTCATCCCGCCGACCAGGATCACCTCGGCGATTTCGCCGGTCTTCACCCCGGCATCCTTGAGGGCCGAGCGGCAGGGGTCGAGCGTCTTGGTGATCAGGTCATCGACCAGGCTTTCCAGCTTGGCACGCGTCAGTTTCATCACGAGGTGCTTCGGCCCCGAAGCATCCGCCGTAATGAAGGGAAGGTTGATCTCGGTCTCCTTCGAAGAGGAAAGCTCGATCTTCGCCTTCTCCGCCGCCTCCTTCAGCCGTTGCAGCGCCAGTCGATCCTTGCGCAGGTCGATGCCCTGCTCCTTGCGGAACTCATCCGCCAGATAGTCGATCACCCTGGCGTCGAAATCCTCGCCGCCCAGGAACGTATCGCCATTCGTACTCTTCACCTCGAACACGCCGTCGCCGATCTCGAGGATCGAGATGTCGAAGGTGCCGCCGCCGAGGTCATAGACCGCGATCGTGCCGGTCTTCTTCTTGTCCATACCGTAGGCGAGAGCGGCCGCCGTCGGCTCGTTGATGATGCGCAGCACTTCGAGCCCCGCGATCTTGCCGGCGTCCTTGGTGGCCTGGCGCTGCGCGTCGTTGAAATACGCCGGCACGGTGATGACCGCCTCTCTGACCGGCTCGCCGAGATAAGCCTCCGCCGTCTCCTTCATCTTGCCGAGCACGAAGGCACTGATCTGCGAAGGCGCGTAACGCTGGCCCTTGACCTCCACCCAGGCATCGCCATTGTCGGCGCGAACGATCGCGTAAGGAACCAGGCCCTTGTCCTTGGTTACCATCGGGTCGTCGTAGCGCCGCCCGATCAGCCGCTTGACCGCATAAAGGGTGTTGGTCGGGTTGGTCACCGCTTGGCGCTTGGCCGACTGGCCGACCAGCCGCTCCCCGGAATCGGCGAAGGCAACCATGCTGGGCGTAGTGCGCGCCCCCTCGCTGTTCTCGATCACCTTGACGTCGCCACCCTCCATGATGGCGACACAGGAGTTCGTGGTGCCGAGGTCGATGCCGATCACCTTGTTGGACATGCAAAAACTCCTTTCAGCGGAAGCAGCCGGCCCGCAGCACCGCCCGCATCCCTGGGTGAGATTGATGGTGCGGATGTATTGACGCCACGCTTGGCGGACAAGTCCCGCCCGGACATTTCTCCCCCGTGCCCGCCCCTCTGCTCAGGCGGTCTTGTTGAAGCCGGTCTGGCTGGCGGCACCCTCTTTGGCCGCCCTCTCGCGCGGGGCCGCAAGCTCGGCCGGCGCCGCCTTCGCCACGACCACCATCGCCGGCCGCAACAGCCGCCCGTTCAGCGTCCAGGCCGGCGTCCAGGCCGAAATCACGGTCCCCGGCGGATGCTCCTCGCTTTCCTGCTCGGCCATTGCCTGGTGCAGGTTGGGGTCGAACGCGGCACCGGTCGGATCGCTCCGGCGCACACCATTCTTCTCGAGCGCGGCAATGAGGCCGCGCTCGACCCCGGCAAAGCCCTCGCGCAGCCGGCCGATCATTTCGGGCTCGCCCGGCCCGGCCACCGGCAGGCTGTCGAGCCCGCGGCGGAGATTGTCCGCAGCCTCGGAGATATCGCGCGCGAAGGCCTGCACGGCGAATAGCCTCGCCTCCTCCACCTCCCGCCTGGCCCGCGCGCGCACGTTGGCGATTTCCGCCTCGGCACGCATCCAGCGGTCCTTAAGGGTGCGGGTCTCTTCCTCGAGCTCGGTGATCCGCGCGCTCGCGGCGCGCATCAACGCCTCCGGCGTGGTCGGCGTCTCGCCCCCGACGGGCGCCTGGGCAGCTTGCTCCTGCATTTCAGGTTCGCTTGACATGGCGCGGCTCAGTTAGGGCGCTCCACCCTTCTGCACAAGTCGCCAGCCATGTCAGCCGAGCAGCCGGCCGACGACGCGGGCAGTATAATCCACCACCGGGATGATCCGCCCGTAATTGATCCGCGTCGGCCCGATTACCCCGAGCGCCCCGACGATCCGGCCGAGCGCGTTGCGCGCCGGGGCCACCACCATCGAAAGCCCGGAAGCCCCGAACAGCCCGCTCTCCGCACCGATGAAAATCCGCACCCCGTCCGACTGCTCGGCAAGCTCCAGCAGGCGGAGCATGGTCTCGTCGTTCTCCAGCCGCTCGAATACGTGCTGGATCGTCTCCAGCCGCTCGAGCTCAGTAACATCCGCCAGCAGCCGCGCCTGCCCGCGCACGATCAGGCTGGCGCTCCGGCCTTCTCCCGTCCAGGTCGCAAGCCCCGCCTCGACCACGGAGGCGGCCAGCGTATCGAGCGTCGAACGGTCTGCCGCCATCGCCTCGCTCACGCTCCGGCGCAACTCGGCCAGCGTCCGCCCTGCCAGCCGCGCGTTCAGGTAGTTCCCGGCCTCCTGCAGCGCCGAGGGCGGCAGGCCCGGAGGTGTGGTGATCACCCGGTTCTCGACATGGCCATCCTCTCCAACCAGGATCACCAGCGCGCGGCCGGCGCCGAGCGGGACGAACTCGATATGCTTGACCGGCCCCTCCGCCTTCGGCGCCAGCACCAGGCCGGCCGCCGAGGAAAGCCCCGACAGCAGGTTCCCCGCTTCCGCCAGCGTGTCCTCAAGGCTTCGCCCAGACGCGCTCAGCGCCGCGCTGATCGCCTCACGCTCGTCCTCGGAAAGCTCGCCGAACTGCAAGAGCCCGTCCACGAACAGCCTGAGCCCGCGCTCCGTCGGCAACCGCCCAGCCGAGGTATGCGGGGCGAACAGCAGCCCGGCATCCGTCAGGTCGGCCATCACGTTGCGGATCGTGGCCGGCGAAAGCGCAATCGGCAGCCGCCGCGAAAGGGTGCGGCTGCCCATCGGCTCGCCGGTCTCTACATACTGCTCGACGATCTCGCGCAGGATCGCCGCCGAGCGGGCGTCGAGGCCCGCCGGCGCAATCACCCCCGTCACACCCGGCTTCAGCGGCGGCTGGTCCATCGCCATTCTCTGCAGCCTCTCCGAGAAATCTAGTGTCCTACCCCCGACGTTTGCTACCGCCGGCAGCAAACGAAAGGGGATCAGCAGGCCACTGAAAATAAAGACGTGTGTGCCGACCGCTAGAGTGCATCCTACGGTATCAAGCGTTGGGGTCGGCACACTAGCCCCGCGATCGCCGGGGGCGGAATCGTCGGAGGACGTGAATCGCGGGCTCGAATAAACCGCGAGACCCGTGTCGGGCTGCACAGTCAGCCCGACACGGGTCTAGGCGCTATTCCCCCACGGCCAGCCCCGGCCGGGGTGGCCCGACTCATCCCCCGCCGCCCTCTCCGCGATCGTGAGCGCCGGATGCGGCCGTTGACCCGGGCGCCGTCAGCTCATATCGTTGTTCTAAAGATAGGACGTTCTTATGCGGGGCCCGCAGCTCCTCCGGTGGGGCCTGGCGAAGACCGGCGAGCACCGCAGTGCGGACCGGGCGCGCGCATCGAGGGAGGAGACTCATGACGAAACGAACCCTGCTGGCCGTGGTTGCGGCTCTGTTGCTTGCCTTGGCGGCGAAGCCGGTGCTGGCCAAGGAACCGCTCATCGTCGACATGTGGGGCGGCAACTGGCGTGACGGCGCCAACCAGGCGATCGCCTCCGAATTCACCCGCCGCACCGGCATACCGGTCAAATTCATCACCGGCGGCACGATCGATCGCCTCACCAAGGCCAAGCTCGACAAGGGACACCCGGAATCGGATGTCACGATCACGACCAGCCATGTCGGCTATCTCTATTCTTCCGCCGGCCTGTTCGAAAAGCTCGACATGAGCAAAATCCCGAATGCCGGCCAGTTGTTCCCGCCGGCGATCCGCAGCCCCTACGAGATCGCACTCTATTCCTATGTCTATACGCCGGCCTTCCGCACCGACCTCATGCCCAAGGGCTACAGCATCACCTCGTGGCACGACCTTTGGTCGCCTGCCCTCAAGGACAAGATCGGCCTCTCGGGCTTCGACCCGAGCCACATGTTCATCGTTGCCGCCAGGCTCGCCGGCGGCGACGCCGAGAACTGGAAAGTCGGGATCCCGCTGCTCGAGGCGCTGAAGCCGAACGTCAAGGCCTTCTATCAATCGGACGCGACCAGCCAGGACCTGATCCGGACCGGTGAAACTCCGGTGCAGGTCCTGCTTTCGATCAATGCCTACCATCTGATCTCTGAAGGAGTCCCGATCACCATCGCGGTCCCCAAGGAAGGCGCGGTCGTCAATTTCGATGCGATCGGAATCGAGCGCGGCACTAGGCACCTCGCCGCCGCGTACGAGTTCATCAACGTCGCGCTCGACGCCAAGGTCCAGGCGAAGTTGTGCGACATCTACCGTTGCGGTCCGATGAACATGCACGCAACGCTCGATCCGAAGCTCGCCAGCATGCCTGGCGTCTTCACGACACCCGAGCAGTGGCAGACCGAGGCGATCGTCGTGAGCGATGAAACCAGGGCCAGGCTCCTGCCCGTCTGGAAGGACTGGTTCACCGAACACATGATGCATTGAGCGCCGTCGGAGCGGGTGCGCCGCGGCGGCGGCCGTTCTTCCTGCCGTTCCTCCTGATTTCCCTCATCGCCGCCGGCCTCTTTCTCGCCGCCCTCGGCGACGTGCTGCACTACAGCGTCCGCCTGTTCATTCCGGGCTCGATCGAGGTCGGCGGCTTCACACTCGCCAATTTCGCGCGCCTCCTGCGCCCGATCTACCGCACGGTCCTGCTCGCTACTCTCATCATCAGCTTTCTCACCGCCATCTTCACGTTGTTGCTCGGCTATCCGGTCGCCTACGCGCTGGTTCGCGTGCGCCGCGGCTGGGTTCGCTCGCTCTTGATCGTCCTCGCGATCACGCCCCTCTTCACCGGCGAGATCGTCCGTACCTATGCCTGGATCCTCGTGCTCGGCACGAACGGATTCATCAACAGCATCCTCAAGGCACTGGGCATCATCGGTGCACCGCTCTCGATGCTCTACACGTCCTTCGGCGTCATCCTTGCGCTCGTTCAGTTTTCGATGCCGGTCATGATCATGCTGCTGGCAACCGCGATCAGCCACGTCGATCGAAGCTGTGAGCGCGCCGCAGCCAATCTCGGCGCCTCGCCCCTGATGGTGTTCTGGCGGGTGACCCTGCCACTGACCACACCCGGCGTCGTCTCCGGCACCGTCGTGATTTTCGCCTGGACGATGAGCGCTTTCTCGACGCCGCAACTGATCGGCGGCGGCAAGGTGCTGATGCTCTCGAACCTCGTCTATCTCGAGGGTCTGACCAACCTCGATTTCCCCCTTGCCGCGGCGCTCAGCCTGCTCGCTCTGGTCGTCGCAATCGGTTCGCTCGGCCTCATGCGACCGGCGATTACCCGCCTTGAGCGGAAGGCGACACTCTATTGATGCTTCGTCTCGAACCGCGGTTCGCGGCAAGGGCCCGGAGCGGCCTGTTCTGGTTCACTGTCGTCCTGATCCTTCTCTTCATGACGATCCCCGCCGTGGTCGTCATTGCGACCTCCTTCAGTCCCTCCGAGCTGGTCACATTCCCGCCTGCTGGCTTGTCACTCAAATGGTACGTCCGCGCCGTCACCTACCCCGACTTCCAGAATGCGTTCATCAACGGCCTGATCGTCACCTCTTTCGCCTCGACACTGGCGCTGATCACCGGTTCGGCGGTCGCCTATCTCATCGACCGCTATGCCTTCCCCGGGCGGGCGGCGCTCGAGGCGGTGCTCTCCTCCCCGCTCATCGTGCCGCATTTCACGACCGGGCTCGGCTTTCTCATGCTCGGCGTCGCCCTCGGCATCAATCAAGGCTACGCCATCGTCATCGTCACCCATGTCCTCTTGGTACTCCCGTTCGTCACGCGCAGCGTGTATGTCAGCTTGCGCAACATCGACCCCCACCTCGAGCGCGCTGCTGCCAATCTCGGCGCCTCGCCCGGCCGCGTCCTCACCCGCATAACGGTGCCGTTGCTGCTGCCCGGCATGGCCGGCGGCTGGCTCGTCGCCGCCGTCCTCTCACTCACCGAGTTCACCGCCTCGCTCTATGTCACCGATGCCGGTACCCAGACGCTGCCCGTCGCCATGTACACCTATATTCGCGAGTACTCCGACCCCACGATCGCGGCGATCTCGGCGATCTTGATCCTGGCCACCACCCTCGTCATGTTCATCGCCGACCAGATTTTCGGACTCGGCCGGATCCTGTCGATCGATGCGCACTGACAACGAGGCAGCGCCGCCCCCGCCTCCCGCGGCCGACCCAGCCGCCAACGCAGTCGAACTGGTCGGCGTCAGCAAGAATTTCGGAGCGGTGGCTGCCGTCCATACGGTGACGCTCGCGATCCGGCAGGGCGAAGTCTTGACGCTGCTCGGCCCGAGCGGCTGCGGCAAGACCACGCTGCTCAACATCATCGCCGGCTTCGAGGAGCCAACCCGGGGCCGGATCCAGATCGACGGGCGTGACGTGACGCTGACGCCGCCGCACCTGCGCGACACCGGGATGGTCTTCCAGAACTACGCGCTGTTCCCGCACATGAACGTCTTCGAGAACGTCGCCTTCGGCCTCAGCATGCGCCGGATGCCGAAGGCGCGGATCGCCATCGAAGTCAGCCGTGCGCTCGAGATGGTCAAGCTCGAAGGCCTTGGCGGGCGGCGCGTCCGCCAACTCTCGGGCGGGCAGCAACAGCGTGTCGCGCTGGCTCGTGCCATCGTCATTCAGCCGAAAGTGCTGCTTCTCGACGAGCCGCTTTCAGCGCTCGACAAGAACCTGCGCGGCCAGATGCAGATCGAGCTGAAGGAACTCCATGACCGAACCGGTCTCACCACCGTCTTCGTCACCCACGACCAGGGTGAAGCCTTGAGCCTCTCCGACCGCATCGTCGTCCTGAACCGCGGCGAAATCCAGCAGATCGCAGCACCCCTCGAGCTCTACCGGCGCCCCGCGAACGGCTTCGTCGCCTCCTTCATCGGCGATATCAATCACCTGCCGCCGGCAGAGTGCCACAGGTACGGTAGCGACATCCTGTTCCGGCTGACCCCCGCTATCGAACTCGCAATGCCGGCGCGGGCGGATCTCGCGCTCCGCGACGACCAGAAAGCGCACATCTTCGTCCGCCCGGAGCATCTGAGGATCGCCGACGAGACCGGCGAAGGGCGGAACCGCGTGCTCTGCCAGGTCGTGACCCACGTCTACCAGGGCACGCACACGCTGACTCGCGTCGAGGCGGTGGGGCTCGGTCTGCTCCAGCTTCGCATTCCCGGCGGCGAGATCATCGAGCGAACTCCACCGGGCTCCAGGATCGTCGTCACGATCAATCTCGACGAGGCAACGGTGCTGGCCGAGGCGTGATCGCACGATCCTGAGGGAGGCGAGCATGACACAGAAGGTGCTGCCGACGGAGAGCGTTGCGGAGGCGTATCTCGCGCTGCTCGCCGAGCGCGGCGTCGAGTATCTGTTCGCCAACGCCGGCACCGATTTCGCCCCCATCATCGAGGCGCTGGCGAAAGCCGAGTCCGCGGGGCTCGCCACCCCGAAGCCGATGCTCGCCACGCACGAGAACCTCGCCATGTCGATGGCGCATGGCTATGCCATGGTCTCCGGTCGCACCCCCGCGGTCATGGTTCATGTCAGTGTCGGAACGGCCAACGCGATGTGTGCCGCACTTAACGCCGCGCGCGAGAACGTGCCGATCCTGCTGACCGCCGGGCGCACGCCGCTGACCGAGGATGGTCTGGCCGGAGCCCGCGACGCCTACATCCACTGGGGCCAGGAATTGTACGACCAGGCCGCCATGCTGCGCGAATTCGTCAAATGGGACTACGAGTTGCGCAACGCTGAACAACTCGAGACCGTGCTCGATCGCGCCCTCGCCCTCGCCCGCACCGAGCCGTGCGGGCCCGTCTATCTCAGCCTGCCGCGCGAAGTGCTGGCGGCGCCGCTCACGGAATTCAGCTACGAGCAACCCTCGCGCCGTGTCCCGGCAGCACCGCCGGGTGCGCAATCTGCGGCGCTTGCCGAGGCCGCGGCGATCCTCGCCGCCGCGACGAATCCCCTGATCGTCACCACCAGTGCCGGGCGCGATCCCCTCGCCGTCGCTGCCCTCGCATCATTTGCCGGGCGCTTCGCGATCCCGGTCGTGCAGTTTTCGCCGCGCCATCTCTCGCTGCCCTCGGACCATCCCATGCAGCTCGGGTTCGATCCCTCGCCATTCGTCTCCAGCGCGGACGCGGTGCTCGCACTGGAATCGGACGTGCCGTGGATCCCGAGCCGGGTGCGACCGCCCGCCGCTGCGAAGATCGTCCATATCGGCGTCGATCCCCTGTTTCGGCGCTATCCAATCCGCGGCTTCCTCTGCGATCTTGCGATCACCGCCGGCGCTGCCGAGGCATTGCGCGCACTCGAATCGTTGCTCCACGGCCGCATCGCCGAGACGGAACTCACCGCGCGGCGTGAGCGCATCGCACACCGTCGCACCGAACAACGCAGGACTTGGCGCCGCCTCGAAGATGACGTGAAGGGCATGCGGCCGATTCATCCTGCCTGGCTCAGCCACTGTATCGAGGCGGTCAAGGGGGACGATTCCATAGTCGTCAACGAATACACGCTGCTCCCGCAGCATTGCGGCTTCACGCGGCCCGGCAGCTTCTTCGGCTCGAGCGCAGCCTCGGGCCTCGGCTGGGGCTTCGGCGCCGCGCTCGGCGCCAAGCTCGCCGCGCCCGATCGGCTGGTCATCGCGACCCTGGGTGATGGTGCATATCTCTTCGCCAATCCCGTGGCCGGCCACCACGCCGCCGCCCTGCATGGGCTGCCCATCGTCGTTGTCGTCTTCAACAACGCGATGTGGAACGCGGTTCGGCGTGCCACGCTCACGATGTACCCGGATGGCAGCGCTACGAAGAGCAACAGCCCGGCATTCTTCCGGCTCGACCGCCTGCCGGCCTTCGAGGCGGTCTGCACCGCCGCCGGCGGTTACGGCGAGCGAGTCGAGGATCCCGCCGAACTGCCGGCGGCGCTGGCACGCGCGGTCAAGGCGGCAATGGAGGAACGCCGCCAGGCCCTGCTGAATGTCATCTGCGATGCGCCTGGTGGACCGCTTTGATTGAATCCGGAACGGAACCCAATGTTTCATAGGCCAGGCCAGCCGCGGCACGAACTGAAAGGGAGATCATGAAAGCCTCACTCTTACGGACAAAGGGAGTCATCGACTGCATCGAGACGCCGGTGCCCGAGCCGTCCGCCGGAACCGTGCTCGTCCGCACGCTCTATGCCTCCTTGTGCGGGAGTGACCTGCACCATCTTTATGCGCCGCTCCACGCGCCGCATGAGCACACGAGGCCCGGTGCACCAGGCCACGAAGCCGTCGCGGTGATCGCAGAAAGCCGTGTCGACTCGTTTCGATCCGGCCAGCTTGTGCTGACCACCCCAGATGTGAACCGTGCCGCTTGCTTTGCCGAATATCAGCTCCTGACCCCGGATTTCCTTGTTCCTCTGCCCGCCGGAGTGCCCGCCGAGCGCCTGATGCTGGCCCAGCCGCTCGGCACGGTGATCTTCGGTCTGAAGCACTTCATGCCGGCAACAGTGCCGGAAACAGCGGTGGTACTTGGCCAGGGATGCATCGGGCTGTTCTTCACCTGGCTCCTCAGGCGCGCCGGCGTACGCCACATCATCGCCAGCGATCTCGAGCCAGGTCGCCGCAAATTGTCGGCAACTTACGGCGCTGACATCGCCCTCGACGCCAATGCCGATCCGATACTCGATGCGGTCCTTGACCTGACTGCCGGCCGTGGCGCCCCACTCGTTATCGAGGCGGCGGGGACGGACCGATCGCGCATCCAGGCCCTCCATGCCGCGGGAGAATCCGGCCTGGTCGGTTTCTTCGGTTTGCCCACCAGTGCAACCTTCGATTCATTCCCCGCGGAGGCGTTCTTCCGCAAGAAGCTCACCCTCCGTGCCGTGCACGGCACACAGACGGAACCCGGACTCGCGTCCTTCCGTCAGGCACTCGCACTCATCGCGACCGGCGCCATCGACGTCGTTCCCCTGCTCACCCACCGGTTCACATTGGAGCGGATCGCCGAGGCATTCGCCGCCGCGCGGGAACGGCACGCCGGATTGGTCAAGGCCTGCATCACTTTCGATTAGCCCGCAATCGTCCGAGGCGGAATCGTCGGAGGGCGTGAATCGTGGGCTCGAGTAAACCGCGAGACCCGCGTCGGGCTGCACAGTCAGCCCGACACGGGTCTAGGCCCTCAGGCCGGCACCCGGGGCGGAGCGATCAGCCTCCGCGCGCCCGATCCTCCAGAATCATATCAGCCGCCTTCTCGGCGATCATGATCGTCGGCGCGTTGGTGTTGCCCGAAGTGATGGTCGGCATCACCGAGGCGTCGGCGACCCTCAGCCCGCCGATCCCGCGCACCTTCAGCCGCGCATCCACTACGGCCATTGCATCCGACCCCATGCGGCAGGTGCCGACGGGGTGGAAGATGGTGGTCCCGATCTCGCCTGCGGCCAGTGCAAGTTCGGCATCGCTCTCGACGGCGGCACCGGGACGGAACTCTTCCGGCTCGAAGCGCGCCAGCGCCTTGGCCGCGGCGATGCGGCGGGTTAGCCGCATCGACAGGGCAGCGACGCGGCGATCTTCCTCCGTCGCGAGGTAATTGGGCCGGATCGCCGGTTCCCGCTTCGGCTCCGGCCCTTTCAGGTGCACTGAGCCCCGGCTTTCCGGGCGGAGATTGCAGACCGAAGCGGTGAACGCCGGAAACGGATGCGGCGGCGCATCGAACCGATCCAGGCTCAACGGCTGGATATGGTACTCGAGGTCCGGCGTATCGCGTGCCGGATCGCTCTTCGTGAAGCAGCCGAGTTGGCTCGGCGCCATGGTCAGCGGCCCGCGGCGGAATAGGAAATACTCGAGCCCCATGCCGATCCGCCCGACCAGGCTGTTCGCGCGCTCGTTCAGGGTCTTGGTGTGATGCACCTTGTACGCCATGCGGATTTGCAGATGGTCCTGCAAATTCTCGCCCACACCAGCAAGCTCCTGGCGCACGGCGATACCGTGGCTCTGCAAGCGTGCCGCAGCGCCGATGCCCGAGCGCTCGAGCAGCACCGGTGAGCCGATCGCCCCGGCCGCCAGAATCACCTCCCCGGCACGCGCTTCCTTTCTGACCCCGCCGCGCACGAACGCAACCCCGACGCAGCGCTTCCCTTCGAACAGAAGCTCCGTGGCCTCAGCCCCGGTCATCACCGCAAGGTTGGCCCGCTTGCGTGCCGGCTTCAGGAACGCCTTGGCAGTGTTGACCCGCACACCCCGGCGTTGATTGACCTGGAAATAGCCGCATCCCTCGTTGTTGCCCCGGTTGAAATCGTCGGTCGGGGGGATGCCGATTTCGACTGCCGCGGCACGGAACGCATCGAGGATTTCCCAGGAGATCCGCATCTCCTCTACCCGCCACTCCCCGCCAACGCCATGCACCTCGTCGGCGCCTCTCACCTGGTCTTCGGAGCGCTTGAAGTAGGGCAGCACATCGTCCCACGCCCAGCCAACATTGCCGAGCTGTCGCCAGAGATCGTAGTCGCGTGCCTGGCCGCGCATATAGATCATGCCGTTGATCGAGGAGCAGCCGCCGAGTACGCGGCCGCGCGGATAAGAAAGCGTGCGCCCGTTCAGCCCCGGCTCGGCCTCCGTCTTGAAACACCAGTCGGTGCGGGGATTGTTCTGCGTGTAGAGATAGCCGATCGGGATGTGAATCCAGATGTAGCGGTCGTTCCCGCCCGCTTCCAGCAGAAGCACCGAATTGTCTGGCCTCACAGAAAGCCGGTTCGCCAGCACGGCGCCGGCGCTGCCCGCACCGACAATAATGGTATCGAAACGAGTCACGGCATGTCCACTCAATGGAGGATGATTTCGACCCGACGATTCTGTGGCTCCCGCACGCCAGGCCCGGTCGGCACCAGGAGATGCGTCTCGCCGTAACCCATGATGGCAATCTCCGCCTTCGGCACGCCGTCCGTAATCAGTTGCGCTGCAACCGCCTCGGCCCGGCGAATCGACAGCCCATGATTGTATTCGGGCGTGCCGGACGTATCCGTGTAGCCGTTCACATTGATCCGCGTCACCCCGCCGCCCGCCGCAACGTGCGCCGCTTCGCCGATCACCCCCCGCGCCCGCTCTGTCAGCGTTGCCTTGTCCCAGTCGAAGAAGACCAGGAAATCGCGCTTTTCCTGTACCGTCGGCGCCGCTTGCGGGGCGGCGGCAGCCGGCAGCACCGGGGGTGTCACGCCGAACGCGTAGCGCACCCCGAGCAGGAGACTCTGGTTGTGATTGAACCAGAAATCCGTGTCTCCCTCCGCAAGATGCCCACCGTTCAGAAAGGAGCTCCTCATGGTCAGCCCGCCGGGGACGGCAAAGAACCGGTATTCGGCGGTGAACGAAAGCCCGGGCACGTGCGGGACGGGAAATGAAAGCCCGGCCATCGCCTGGTAGGCAAATGCACCCGCCGTGTCGTCAGCAGAGAACACGCTGCCGGGCGCACTCGCGGATATCCGCTGCCAGTCCGTCCAGGCATAACCGATCCCACCACCGAGATAGGGAAAGACCCAGCGCGAGCTGATGTCGATGTCGAACAGTGCATTCGCCATCACCGCGGTCATCACCTGCCGCCCGCCTGCCGCGGTTGGATCGCCAGGCCGCAGCAGAGCGTGCAGTGCATTATTCCGCCAACTTCCTTCGATCTCGACCCTGACGCCGTTGCCGAACCCGTAGCCGACGCTGCCGAGCCCGGCGAATCCGTTCGAGAATTGGGCGCGTCCGCTCGGCAGGTCGAGCGCCGAGGACGAATGGATGCTCTCCTGGCCGAGGAAGTTCGCCCCCGCCGCGCCGCCGATATAAATGCCCTGGAACGGCTGCGCGAACGCTGATGCAGGCGCGGCCAGCATGGCCGTCAGCAACAACAGGGGCCGCAGCCTCATCCGCCTTTTCTCCCTGGCCCGCGATCGCCCGACGCGGACACGTCGGAGGGAGTGAATCGCAGGCTCGAAAAATGTTCCAGACCCTTGTCGGGCCGCCCAGTCAGATCGACAAGCGTCCAGCTCACTCGCCGTTCTATCGCGAGGTGCGCGGAAACGAAAAGGCTGGCCAGGAAATCTCCCGGCCAGCCCTTTACACGACGAACTGTAGCGCGGTGGAATTCAGAGGCCGCGCTGCCCTCTTCGTGCGAGGCTACTGGAGGATGATCTCGACGCGCCGGTTCTGCGGCTCACGCACGCCCGGGCCTGTTGGTACCAGCAGGTGCGTATCGCCGAAGCCCTCGATCGAGATGATGTTCGCCGGCACGCCATCAGTGATGAGCTGTGCCTTCACCGAGTTGGCGCGGCGAATTGACAGCCCCATGTTGTACTCAGGCGTGCCCGACGTGTCCGTATAGCCGTTCACCTGAATCCTCGTGGTCTGCACCTTGGTTGAATTCTGCGCCGCCTCGGCGATGATCGCCTTCGCCCGGTCGGTCAGGTCGTACCTGTCCCAGTCGAAGAACACGAGATAGGTGCGCGCCGGCGCCGGTGCCGGAGCTGCCACCGGTGCGGGCGGCGGCGGCGGCGGCGCCACGCCGAAGTTGTAGCGGACACCGATCAGGAAGCTGTTGTTGTACTCCTCGGTAACCTTGAGCTCCGTCGTCCCAACGGGGGCACCGGCTGCGCTCGTGGTCGCGCCATAGTTGCGCGTGCCGTTCATCCCCATGAAGCGGTATTCGGCGGTCAACGCCAAGCCGGGAATTGCCGCAACTGGATATGCAGCACCGACGATCCCCTGATAGGCAAACGAGCCCTCGGTGCCGTTTGTCTCTGCCGAAACGGCCGGGCTGGAGCCTGGGGTGGACAGGGTCACGCCGCTCCAGTGTGCCCACTGGTAGCCGACGCCGGCGCCAATATACGGAACGATCGGGAGTCCAAGGTTATAGAAGTCGTACAGCGCATTCACCATCACGCCGTACTTGTTTTCCCATCCGCTCGCGGTTATGTCCGACTCGTTCGTTCCGCTGACTTGGTTCGCGTAGTAATCGCCCTCCAGTTCCACCCGAAGGCCATTACCAAAGCCGTAGCCGACGCTGCCGACCCCCACGAAGCCGCCATTGAATTTGACATGGGTCTGGCCCTCGAGCCCTGTGCTGCCATCGATCGTAGTCGTCGCATGCACCTTCTGATTGCTCAGAATGTTGTAGCCGAGCCCGCCGCCAACATAGATGCCCGTCACGGGCTGCGTCTGCGCCATCACGGGCTGTGCAATCACCAATGCCGCCAATCCCGTCGCGGCCAGTAGCGCAGTCCGGAGCTTCATGGGTCCTCTCCTCGTTCCGCTCGTGCTCTCGTGGCGCAGCCGGCGAGCAACTGCCTCTCGGCCAACTCTTGCTGCCACCACCGCTTCCAACCTTGCTTAGCACATTCGCAGCCTCCGGGCAGTCGGCCGTTGCGATTTTGTCCCCCAATGTTGCAAATATGTCACAAGCCGCAAGCAGATCAGCCACAGTGGGCTCCAGCATGACCCTCTATACGATTTTAGCGGCAAAAGGCGGGCAAAGGTCGGGAGCAGGAAACTCGATCACCCAGAGGTCCGGGTCCGTCCGCATCTGGCGGCTCAGGTACGCGTCCACGCTTGCCTGGTCCACCGGCTCGGGCCCGGTGGCCCGGAGCCAAGCCGGGTTACCCTCCGCCGTGCGGACCTGGGAAAGAACACAAAGCCCCGCCGTGCCACGCAGCACCACCAACACGCCTCCTGCGTCCCCGTCGCCGCGGCGCAGCATGGCTCCGGGCCGCCCCGCGGCATCCGCCAGCCGGAGCGTGGCATGCACCCAGATTTCCGTCTTCAGCCTCGGCTCAGCCATTGCTCGGCCCCTGCCGCGCCTCCCACTGCCACCATCTTGCCCCCAACGAACCACCCTGCCACAACCCCGCACGGGCAAGCAAAAAGGAACACCACGTGGACAAGGCGATGTCCGATGGCAAGCTGGCCTACGAAACCAGGCGCGCCGCCAAGGCCGGCATGAGTCTCGAGAAATGGCTTGCCCGGAAAGGAAAGTTGGCCGCTTCACGGGCCCGTGAGGCGAGTGCAGTGAAGCCGGCCCCGAAGAAGCCAGGTCTCTTCTCGCGCCTGCTGGAGAAGGCGCAGAAGCCGCTGTAGAAGAGATCGCGCAATAGCGCATGAATCCACTCGCTCAGGCGAACGAGAGAGCGTTCGCTGGATCTGAACCCCCAGGCCCAGCGAACCCACTACCGCGCGCCGCAGCCTCGCTCTCCTCTTCCATTAGGCGTACACCCGTACCCATGCACGACATCACCCGCCTGCCCGGATCGCGCATCGTCGAGATCGCCAAACTCGCTTTCGCCACCAAGGATGTCGACTTTCTCTGCTTCGGCGAATCCGATCAGCCCAGCCCCGACGTAGCGCGCAACGCCGCCCTCGCCGCCATTGACGCCGGAGTCACGAAATACGTTGATGTGCGCGGCGTGCCCGCTCTTCGTGAAGCACTCGCCGCCTCTCTCACACGCCTGCACGGGAGCCCGGTGGCAGAAGATCGCATCCAGGTCACCGCCTCGGGGATGGCCGCCCTCAATCTCGCACTATCCGCCACGGTCCGTGCCGGAGAGCGCGTGCTCGTGCACACGCCCGCCTGGCCGAACGCCGGCAATGCCGCACGGCTGCGCGGCGCCACGGTCAGCGCCCTTCCGCTCACGCCCGAATCGGACGGCCGCTTCCACCTCGATCTCGATCGGCTCGCCACCCTCTTGCCCGGCACGCGGACCTTCCTCCTGAACTCGCCCAACAATCCGACCGGCTGGACCGCAACCCGCGCCGAACTCGCCACCATCCTCGCCCTCTGCCGCCAGCACGGCACATGGCTGATCTCGGATGAGGTCTATTCGCGCCTCGTCTACGACGGCAGCCCGGCTGCCCCGTCCCTCCTCGACGTCGCATCGCCCGAGGATCGCGTGATCGTCTGCAACAGCTTCAGCAAGACCTGGATCATGACCGGCTGGCGACTCGGCTGGATGGTACTGCCCGCCAACACCCGCGAAACCATCGCTGAATTGGTCGAGGTCACCCACTCCTCGGTCGCACCGTTCATCCAGCACGCCGGGATAGCGGCGCTGGCCGACACTGCCACCCCTGAACGCTTCCTCCGCTTCTGCACCGAAGGGCGCCGGATGGTCGGCGCGGCGCTCGAGGGCGAAAACGGGATCCGCTACGCCGCGCCGGATGCCGCCTTTTACGCCTTCCTCGGCATCGAAGGGCTCAGCGACAGCCTCGCCTTGGCCCGCCGCCTGCTCCTCGAGCACAAAGTCGCCGTTGCCCCCGGCGCCGCCTTCGGCGAGGGCGGCGAAGGGCATCTTCGGATTTGCTTCGCCCAGTCCCCCGAGCGCCTGGCACGTGCGCTCGAGCGGCTCAGGGCCGGCCTTCGCAACGGCAACATCCAGACTGCCTCATGACCCCGCGGCAGCCCTGAGGCCGGCGCCTGCCGCCAATGGGCAGAGCGGCAAGGCGGCCGCCAGCAGCGCCGCCAGCAGCAGCAGTTCGGCACGCGGGTGATCCGCAGCGACCGCCGCGGTGCCGAAAATCAGCACCGGCGTCGCCAGCGGCAGCACCAGAAGCGGCAGCAGCATGGCGCCGCGCCGCGCGCCCAGTACCAGCGCCGCCCCTGCCGCCCCGATCAGCGAAAGGGTGAGAGTGCCGGGCAGGAGCCCCTCCAGCAGAACCGCGACGCGCTCAGGATCAAGCCGCAGCATGATGGCAATCGGCCCGGCCGCGACCAGCAACGGCAAGCCAGTCAGCAGCCAATGCGCGGCCGTCTTGCCCGCCGCCACGGCGACCGGCGAGAGGCCCGACAGCAGAAGCTGGTCGAGCGAACCGTCGTCGTAATCGGCGCCGAACAACCTCTCGAGCGGCAAGAGCGAGGCCAGCAGCGCCGCCACCCAGACCATCCCCCCCGCCAGCCGGGCCAGTACTGCCGGCGAGGGGCTGATCGCCAGCGGGAACAGCACGCTGACGACAAGAAAGAACAGCACCGCCGCCACGCTGTCCGCGCCGTGCCTGAGCGCCAGCCGGATTTCGCGACCGATGAGGGCAGTAAGCATCCTCATCCGAGCACGAGTTCACCCGCACGTTCGAGCGCAAGCGGCAGGTGCGACGCAGCGATCACCATCCCGCCCTGGCCCCTTTGCGCCTCGATCAGCCGCCCGAGACTCGCCGCGGCCGCCGTATCGAGGCCGTTGCTCGGCTCATCGAGCAGCCAGAGCGGTGCCTTGGAGAGAGCCACCCGAGCCAGCGCGAGCCGCCGTTTCTGCCCGGCCGAATAGAGCCTCACCGGCAGGTCGGCCAGCGCTGAAAGCTCCATCAGAGCGAGTGCCTGAGCCACCGATCCACCCGACACGCGGGCGGCGAAACGCAGATTCTCGGCCCCCGTCAGCCCTGCCTTCACCGCATCCTGGTGCCCGAGATAGGCCAGACGCCGTGCATGCAGTGGCGGATCATCGAGCGCATCCTTGCCCTCCCAAAGCAACCGGCCCGCCGCCGGGCGCATGAGGCCGGCCAGCAGCCTGAGCAGCGTCGATTTGCCGGCACCATTCGGCCCGTGCACGGCCAGCGCCTCACCGGGCCTGAGCATGAACGAAACATCCCGAAGGACGAGCCGTTCTCCCCTGATCGCCGCCAATGCTTCCGCTTGCAGCACCCCGGCCCCCAACACCCTGGCTTGCAGTCTCCCGGCTTGTGAATGATGGCCGGAAGCCTATGGTTTATGCGTGTCGTCGCCGGGTTGTGCCAGTGGCAAGCGCGGCCCGGCCGGGCGGCGCGGCAAACGGCAAAGGCAGTCGCGAGATGACAAAGATCGGGCAGGACAGCCTGAAGACACGCCGCACGTTCAGCGTGGGCGGCAAGGACTATCAGTACTTCTCGCTCGCCGCCGCCGCCGCGAAGCTCGGCGATCTCTCCCGCCTGCCGATTAGCCTCAAGGTCCTGCTCGAGAACGTGCTGCGCGCCGAGGACGGCAAGACCTTCAAAGTCGAAGACGCGGAGGCGATCGCCGCCTGGCTCGCCAATGCCCATTCCGACAAGGAAGTCCCATTCCGCCCGGCGCGCATCCTGATGCAGGATTTCACCGGCGTCCCAGCGGTCGTCGACCTCGCCGCCATGCGCGACGGCATCCGCCATCTCGGCGGCAGCCCGGAAAAGGTGAACCCCCTGGTGCCCGTCGATCTCGTCATCGACCACTCGGTGATGGTCGATTTCTTCGCCAGCCCGGACGCGCTCGAGCGGAACGTCGTCGCCGATTTCGGCCGCAACGGCGAACGCTACGGCTTCCTCCGCTGGGGCCAGGAGGCCTTCCACAACTTCCGCGTCGTGCCGCCCGAGACCGGCATCTGCCATCAGGTCAACCTCGAATATCTCGCCCAGGGCGCCTGGACGAGCGAGGTCGATGGCGTGTGCTACGTCTATCCCGACACCCTCTTTGGCACCGACAGCCACACCACCATGGTCAATGGCCTCGGCGTGCTCGGCTGGGGCGTGGGCGGCATCGAGGCCGAAGCGGCAATGCTCGGCCAACCGATCGCCATGCTGATCCCTGACGTGATCGGTGTCAGGCTTAGCGGGCGGCTGCCGGAAGGTGCGACCGCAACCGACCTTGTGCTGACCGTGACCGAACTGCTGCGCCGCAAGGGCGTGGTCGGCAAATTCGTCGAGTTCTTCGGCCCCGGCCTCGACCAGCTCCCGCTCGCCGATCGCGCGACCATCGGCAACATGTCGCCCGAATACGGCGCCACTTGCGGCTTCTTTCCGCTCGATCGGGTGGCCCTCGACTATATGCGGCTCACCGGACGCGATCCGCATCGCATCGCCCTGGCCGAGGCGTACGCCAAAGCCCAAGGCCTGTGGCGCGATGAAACAACGCCAGAACCGCGCTTTTCGGACACCGTCGCGCTCGATCTCGGATCGGTCGTTCCCTCGCTCGCCGGCCCCAAGCGCCCGCAGGATCGCGTCACCCTCAAAGAAGCCGCCGCCGCCTTCAAGACCGCGCTCACGAAATCACTCGGCGTACCCGCCGCCGAAACCTCCCGGCGCGCTGCGGTCGCCGGCCGCAACTTCGATCTCGAACACGGCCATGTCGTGATCGCCGCCATCACGAGTTGCACCAACACCTCCAATCCTTCCGTCATGGTCGCCGCCGGCCTCCTCGCGCGCAAGGCGCGCGCCCGCGGCCTCACGCCAAAGCCGTGGGTCAAGACCTCGCTCGCGCCCGGCTCCCAGGTGGTCAGTGAGTATCTCACCAAGTCCGGCCTGCAGACCGATCTCGACGCGCTCGGCTTCAACCTCGTGGGCTATGGCTGCACCACCTGCATCGGCAATTCCGGCCCTCTCGATGCGCCGATCGCCGAGGCAATCGAGGCCAACCGCCTCGTCGGCGTCGCCGTGCTGTCCGGCAACCGCAATTTCGAGGGACGCATCCACCCGAACGTGCGCGCCAACTATCTCGCAAGCCCGCCGCTCGTCGTCGCCTACGCTCTGCTCGGCACCATGACCGAAGACATCACCACGGCCCCGCTCGGCACCGATCGGGAGGGTAAGCCCGTCCATCTCCGGGACATCTGGCCTTCCAACCGCGAGATCGCCGAGGTCGTGCAATCGAACGTGCTGCCCGAGATGTTCCACAAGCGCTACGCCGAGGTCTTCAAGGGGCCGGAACAGTGGCGTGCCATCCAGGTCACCGCCGGCACCGAGACCTACCGCTGGTCGGACTCCTCCACCTACGTCCGCAACCCGCCGTACTTCGAAGGCATCAAGCCGGAGCCAGCGCCGATCAAGGACATCACGGGTGCCCGCATCCTGGCCCGGCTCGGCGATTCGATCACCACCGATCACATCAGCCCGGCCGGCTCGATCCGCCGCTCCTCGCCGGCCGGCCAGTACCTCCTCGAACGCCAGGTCCCGGAAAGGGAATTCAACAGCTACGGTGCGCGGCGCGGCAATCACGAGGTGATGATCCGCGGCACGTTCGCCAACATCCGCATCCGCAACGAACTGCTGAACGGCGTCGAAGGCGGCTTCACGAAGCACCTGCCCTCCGGCGAACAGATGTCGATCTTCGATGCCGCGATGCGCTACCGCAGGGAAGGCGTGCCGCTCGTGGTGCTGGGCGGCAAGGAGTACGGCACCGGCTCCTCGCGTGACTGGGCGGCCAAGGGCACGCTCTTGCTCGGCGTGAAGGCGGTGATCGCCGAGAGCTTCGAGCGCATCCACCGCTCCAACCTCGTCGGCATGGGGGTGCTGCCGCTCGTCTTCCCCGAAGGTACGGACCGCAACACCCTCGGCCTTTCCGGTGAAGAAGTGCTCGATATCGTCGGGCTCGCCGATCTCCGCCCGCGCATGGACGTCACGCTCGTCATCCATCGCCCCGACGGCAAGACGGACCAGGCAACTCTGCGCTCACGCGTCGATACGCTCGATGAGGTCGCCTATTACCACCACGGCGGCATCCTGCAGTACGTGCTGCGCGGCATGGCAAAGGCGGCCTGATCGGCGACTGGCTGGGGGAGGCGCGTGAGCGAGCGGCGGCTGGACGCAACCAAGCGCCTCGGGCGCATCCTCGAGCGCACGATCGCCTTCGGTACCTGGCTGATGGCGCCGATTTCCATCGGCCTCATCGTGATGCTCGCCCTCATCGTCGTGAAATTCCTCCAGGAACTCATCCACGCGATCCCGGCCGTCTTCGGCACGACCGAAAGCGATCTGATCCTGACCTCTCTTTCGCTCGTCGATTTCGCCCTGGTCGGCAATCTTCTGATGGTGGTGGCACTGGCCAGCTACAGCGGGTTCATCGCCCGCATCATGGGCATTCCGGTATCGGATCATGTCGCGCGAATGGGCACTTTCGATCTCTCCACTATCAAGCTGAAGCTGGTCGCCGCGATCGTCGGCATCTCCAGCATACGCCTGCTCGAAAGCTTCATCTATCCCGGGCACCTGCAGGATCGCACCATCTTCTGGCAGGTCGTGATCCAGATCGTGATCGTCCTCTCCGGCCTCCTTCTCGCTCTCATGGATCGCCTGAGCGGAAGCAACGGCGACGCCGAGAACCATCACTGAAACGGATGCACCGAACCGTCAGAGAGACAGGCGCGCTACCGCGTAGCTGCCAAGCCTGAGCCGCCCGCCCGCCATTGGCACGGCATCACGACCCCAGAATCCCGCTGGTCTCCGCGCCGCTTCTGCGAAGCTTGCCTCATCCAGCACCCGCACGGCTTTCCCCGGTGTGCTGATCTCGATTGCCGCCACCCCGCGATTGGCAAGCCACAGCGCATCCGCACTCGCCAGCGCCACGACCTGTTCCGGAACGTCGTTCCGAACGGCCTTCAGCTTCAGTCGGCGCGGCCCTGCGGCAAGCCCGGCCAGCACGAGATACGCGGGGTAGACCGCGCCCTCCTCGCACCCGTCGTACCAGGGTACCGCAAACCCGCTCTCAGCATGGATCACCCCGCGTGGGCCAAAGGGCGCATAGAGCACGAGTGTCTCGATCCCCACCCTCGCCCAGGCCGCGATCTGCCCGAGCATAAAGGCAGCCCCGATCAGGCCGCGCTGGCGGGCATCCGAATCCGCCGGCGCGACCCCCGGCGGATCGGGTTGAGCCGGTCCGGTCGCATTCGGATTGAACCGCATGCGCAAGCTGGCCGGCCCGCACCAGAGCGGCACATCCGGAACGAGCGCACGCGCACTCGCCGCCTGATCGGAGAGTACCGAGAGGGTTTCCATGACGGACGCATCGTCCATTGCATGCACTGTCGGATTGACGGTCCAGAACTGGAAATCGGTCGGCGGCGGTGGCTTGCGGTTGAACTCGGCAAAGAAGGCATCGGTGCCGGCGCCGATCCTGACGCCCGGGAAAAGCCGCCGCGCCTCCTCCACCATCGTCCGCTCGGTCGTTACCAGCGCGATCGCCGCCGGCTGCACACCGGCGCGCTCCATCCGCTCACCCCACGCCGCAAGCCCGTCTTGGTCCGGCCGCAGCATCACCGCCGCGCCTGCCCCGCTCGCCTGCACCGCCGCGCGGAATTCCTCCAACGAAGCGTCCTTCTCCGCCTCGAGCATCAAGAGTGCTGGCTTGAGATCCGCAAGACGCCGGCGCAGCACTTCCGTTCCCCGGTAATCCTTCGCCCGCCCGCCAAGGCCAAGCTCGGGCAATTGCCCGCCTCCATCATCCGCTACCTCGACGCGCGCTACATCGCCGCCCGCCCGCGGCCGCACCGCCGGCCGGCCTCGGATCGCCACGCCGACCGTCTGCTCCACCGTCTCACCGTCCCCGATCGTGTACGGATACGGAAGCGCGAGCGGCCGGCTATAGGTCTTGAACGAGGCGTCAGACCAGTTGCGCTGATCCTCCATTTCGAACACGTCGCCCGAGAACCGAACCTCCGCGACAAGTTCCGCTGCCGGCTCGTGCTCGATCGCCGCGATATCGAAAAACGGCTGATGCGGGCTCACGAGCAGCGGAAATGTTGCGCCGGTTCGCCCGCCCGCCGCGTGCTGCACGCGGATCGACCCTCCGGCACATGCCGCTCCGTGCAGCACCACGAATCCGGTGCGGTTGGTCTCGAAACGCCCGTGGCTCGTGACGCTCCCCGCAACCGACAGCCGATCCTCCGCCGCTTGCACCACCACCCGGCATGCGAGCGTCGCCTCGCCTTCGACGATCCTCGCCCCGAGTTGGATCCGGATTCCATCCGCATTCCTTGCAAATTCCTCGATCGTCACCACCGACTGATAAGTGCCCCAGTCACGATCGCGCACCACGAAGGCGACGCCACGCAGCACCTCCACCCCCGCAAACCGGATCCACCGCAGTGCCAGCCCTTCGATCGTGAAGGAGAGCACCCCGACCGAGACCTCGCGCCGCTCCACCGCCGGCCCACGCCGTTCACCGAACAGCGCCACCGCCGCCCCCGGCTCTCCCGCGCTGCTCATCCGCGCACCGCACCAAGCGTCAGCCCGCGCACCAGGTGCTTCTGCACCAGCATCCCGAGCACGATCGAAGGCACCAGCGAGATCACCGCGAGCGCACTCGACTCGCCGTACTGCGCGCCCTGGAAACTCAGGAACGAGCGGAACACTGTGGGCAGCGTGAAGGCATGGCGGCTGGTCAGGTTGAGCGCGAAGAAGAATTCCGTCCACACGCCGATGAATGCGAACGCCGCCGCCGCAATGATGCCCGGCACCGCGAGCGGCACCGCAATCCGCCAGAACGCGCCCCACCACCCGCAGCCGTCGACCAGCGCCGCCTCCTCCAGCGCCCGCGGCACCTGGCGGAAATACGCGTACATCATCCATACCGACAGCGGCAGCGTCATCACGGTGTAGATCAGCACCAGCCCGAATCGGGTGTCGTAGAGCCCGAAACTCCGATAAAGCAGAAATATCGGCAGCACCACCGCGATCGGCGGCAGGAAGCGCTGCGACAGCACCCAGAAGGCAAGGTCCCTCCCGCCGGTGCCGAATCGCACCATGCTGTAGCCCATGCAGGTGCCGAGCACCACCGACGCCACCGTAGTTGCCACCGCAACGATCAGGCTGTTCAAGAGGCCCGCAAGTCCGCGATAGGCGAACAGCGCGGCCACGTAGTGCACGATCGTCGGATGGGCAGGGAACCACACCGGCGGCATCGCCAGATAATCGCTGCTCGGCTTGATCGAGGTCACCGCGACCCAGTAGAACGGGAACAGCACGAACAGCAGGAAGAGGCCGAGCAGGACTGAGCGGCCGATGCCGAAACGGCGCCAGAGGGACCACAACCCGCGCTTTCGCGTCATGCTTCCTCCACTTTCAGAAGCCGGCGCACGAGCAGGAAAATGGCGACCGAGACCAGGATCAGAAACAGCCAGCTCCCCGCCGTCGCCTGCGAGAGATGGAACTGCTGGAACCCGGTCTGATAAAGGTAATAGGCGGCGGTGTACGTGCTGGTGCCTGGCCCGCCGCCGGTCATCATAAAGATGGTATCGAACAGGTTGACCGCGCCCAGCAGCCGGAATGTCACGGCGAGCAGAATCATCGGCACGAGTTGCGGCAGGGTAATGAAGCGGAAATTCTGCCAGCCTCCCGCTCCGTCGATCGCCGCTGCTTCATGCAGTTCCGCCGGAATGCCGGCCAGCCCGGCCAGCAAAATCACCAGGATGAACGACGTCCACTGCCACACATCGGCGAGGATGATGCCGATGAAGTCCCAGGGAAATTCGGTGAGCCAGCTGATCGTCACCGGGTGGCGCAGGATCACGCTCAGGATGTAGTCCATCGGCCCGAATGGCCGCTGCAGCAAGAGCGACCAGAACTGGCCGACGATTACCGGGGCGATGAACAATGGCACCACGAAGATGGCCATCAGCACTCCGCGGCCACGGAACGTCTTCTCGAGCGCCAGCGCCAGCGCCAGCCCGAGCGCGAACTCGAGCCCGACATCCGCCACGGTGAAGATGGCTGTCACCACCACCGAATGCAGCGCTACCGGATCGCCGAGCACGGCCGCAAAGTTGCCCAGCCCCACGAAGGCGTGACCGGGGATGAGGAAATCGAAATTGACGAAGGCGACCCAGACCGAATAGCCGAGCGGATAGACCGTGATCGCAAGAATGAGCACGATCGCCGGCGCCACCAGCAGCCATTTGATGTGCCGCTCGCTCCAGGTCGCGAGCGGCGACCGTCCCTCTTGCCGTGCCCCCTGCCCGGCGAGCCCGTGCGCCCCGATGCCCCCGCTCATCGCCTCCGTCTTCCGCGACCGGCAGCGCGAGCAGGCACGCCCAGCTTGCCTGCCCGGCGCCGCCCCCCGCCTCTCTCAGGTCAGATGCACGGCCTGCCCCATCGCATCGACCGTATGGTCGGGATAGCACCCCACGCCCTTGAGGAATTCCTGGTACGCGGCACGTTGTGCATCGACACCGATCTTGCGGGTGGTCGCGTTCCACTCGGAATCCGCCTGTTCGAGCGCCGCTTTCGGGTTCTTGCCCGCCCACACCGCCGTGCACATCCGGTCGAGCGTCAGCGCGTAATCCTGCCAGCCCGGCATGATCAGGTCGGTGATGCCGAAATTCGCCGCGTTGGCGAGGTTGAGCAGGTAGTCCTTGGCCGACGGCCAGAGTGAGCGGTAGATCGGCGAGGTGTAGTGCGAGATCCGGTACGGATCGCGCAGCGTATAGGGCAGCATTACCCTGACCAGCGAGACCGGCGGCGAACTCTGCCACTGCGCGAACAGGTACGCCGCTTCCGGGTTGCGACTGTCGGCGGAAATTGCCTTGACGAAGCCTGAGGCCATTTCCCCGTACTTGCCGGGCATGACCGCATAGCCCACTTTGCCGACGATCTTCGAGGCCGGCACGAAGTTGATCGCCTTGGATCGTTGCGAATAGTTCTCGCTCATCCGCCCCGTCGGCGGCCAGGAAAACAGCATCGCAGACTTGCCGGTGAGCCAGGCCACCCACGCCGCCACCGCATCGAGGTCGTCGTTGCCCGGCACCGATGCCTTGTTGGCGGCAATCATCTGCGTGAGCGTCGTGATCCCCGCCGGTGTGGCCAATTGCGCCTGCATCGTCTTCGCATCGAAGAAGACCCCGCCATTGACCCGAAATTGCTGGCAGAAGGCGTACTGGTTGCCGGGGCTGCCGAACTTGCGAAAATGCACGGCGCCATAGACGTTGGGCGCGAGCTGGTCGGTAATGAACTGCGCCACCTGGGAATATTCGTCCCAGGTCGTTGGCACGCGATAGGGCTGCTTGTACTTCGCCTCGTAGGCGCTCTTCAGCTTGGGATCGCCGAACACGTCGGTGCGGTAATAGAGTTCGAGCTGATCGCCGTCGTCGAAGAAGCCCCAGCGCTTGCCTTTATACAACGGCAGGTACTTGAACAACGGGTGATAGTCGTTGAGGTCCGCCTCGTTCATGTACTTCTTCACGTATTCGTCGACCGGCGCAATCACCCCGCCATTGGCAAGCGAAGGTATCCAGGCCGGCTCGATATCGAGCACGTCGTACGCGCCGGAGCCCGCGATGTGCTCGGTGATCGCCTTGGAATAGAGATCCGGGTGCGCCAGCTCCACCACGCTGAAGTTCATGCCGGTCAATTGCTGCCAGAGCGGGCCGGAGAAGTTGCGCGGCTCGAGCGCCTGCAGGCCCGCCTCGTAGGTGAGCGCCAGCGAGACGTTGTTGTATTTTCCCTTCGCCGCCGCCACCGCGCGATAGGCCGAGCCGTCCGTCGGCGTCTTGGTGGAGGCAGTGACGGCGTCCGCCTGTGCCTTGCCAAGCGGCGTGTCCGGAGAGGCAAGCTCCACCGCCGCCTGTTCGAGCAACTGCCCCTGCTGCCGCCCGAGGAAGCCGGCCCGGTTCGCCGCACCCGCCGTTGCCGGCAGCATTGCAGCTCCTGCCCCGATGCCGAGCAGTGCAGCAAGAACGTGCCGCCTGGAATGATCACCGGCGAGCCACGCATCCAACTCGCGTGTAAGCGCCCGCTCGTGCTCTTCGTTCGGGATCATCTCGTCCATTGTCCTGTTCCCTCCCCTAATCGCCGGCAGTCACCCCCGCCCGGCTGTTGCGTTCGCCGCAAGCCACTCCTTGAGCCCGTTATCCGCCAGCACGTCCCGGTTCACCACACCGTGCGGCTCCTGTCCCGAGAAGGCCGCCACGATCCCCTTGAACCCGCTCTCGGCAATGCCGCTGAAGCACTGATCGGTCCAGCACAGCGCGTGCGGCGTGACGATGACGTTCTCCATCGCCAGCAGCGGGTTTGCCGGATCGACGGGTTCCTGCTCGAAGACGTCGATCCCGGCGCCGGCAATACGACCTTCCCGGAGTGCCGCGATCAGCGCGGCCTCGTCCACGATCGGCCCGCGCGCGATGCTGATCAGATAGGCGTCCGGTTTCATCAGCCCGAGTTCCGCCCGGCCGATCAGGTGCCGTGTCTCCTTCGTCAACTGGCACATCACGACCACGAAGTCGGATTCCCGGAGCAGGGTCGGAAGATCGACCGCCCGTGCGCCCGCCGCCTCGATCACCCGCCTCTCGACATAGGGGTCGTCGGCCAGCACGCGGAGCCCGAACGGCTGCGCCAGGCGGATGATCTCGCTCCCGATATTGCCGGCGCCGATCACCCCGAGCGTGCGACCGATGAGGCCGCGCCCCATATGCTCCACCTTTTCCGCCCAGCGGCCGGCGCGGGTCAGCCGGTCCTTGATCAGGAGCTTCTGCGACAGCGCGAAGACATAGGTCAGCGCTACGACTGCCATCGGCCGTCGCACCCCATCCGGCTGGATGGTCAGGATCACCCCATGCGCCGTGCAAGCGCCGACATCGACCGTATCGAACCCGACCCCATGGCGGGCGATGATCCGCGTGCGCTGCACATTGCCCACGAAGCTCGCCGGCGTCACCCGCGGCATGCCGATATAGAGCGCATCGTACCCGCCCACCTCGGCGGGGGTGATCTCCTTCACATCCTCGGCCAGGACCTCCCACGTGATCCTCGAATCCTTGCCCAGTGTCGCCAGCGCCTCGTCCCCGAATGTCGGCTTCCCGTTGGCATCCATCAGGTCGCGCGTCAGACCAACCCGGAACTTCGTCATCCCCGTGCCCGCCGCTTGCCCACCGCGCCACCCTGGGCCACCTCACGCATCACGCCGAGGCCATGTGCAAGCTGCTGCTGCAGCATCATCAGGTCCATTCCGTACGCCATCATCCGGAATCCCTTGCCGAGATAGTCTCGCGCCCACTTCTCGTCCACCGGCATGAAACCTGCCGTCTTGCCGTGCCGGTGCGCTGCAGCAACGATGCGTTCGACCTCCGCCAGGTATTTCGCATTGCCGAACTCACCCGGAATGCCGAGAAAGTTCGTCAGGTCGAAATGCCCGAGCCAGACCACGTCCACGCCGTCCACGGCAGCGATTTCCTCCGCCGCCGTGGCGCCCTTCGCCGTTTCGATCTGCACGATGACGAGCGTGCGCGCCATCGCCGCGGCGATCTTCGCCGTCACTGCTCCCGCTTCGTAATCGTCATGCGCCACGCCGAACGCCGCACCGCGTCTGCCTCGCGGCGGATAGCGCGTCATCGCCACGATTTCGCGCGCCTGTTCCGCGCTTTCGACCATCGGCACCATGACACCCATGGCACCCGCATCCAGCGTGCGCGCAATGAAATGATACTCGGTGGCAGGCACCCGGACCAGCGGCACAATCCCGATCCCGCGGCAGGTCGCCATTTGTTGCTTGATCGCCTCGATGCCGACTCCGCTGTGCTCCATGTCATAGAGCACGAACTCGGCACCGGCAGCGTGCACAATCTGCGCGATTCCGGGGGTGAAGAATTCGAACACCATCGTGCCGAAAGCATAGCCGCCGTCGGCCAGCCGCTGCTTCAATGGATTTCCACGCATCGTTTCCCCCGAATCCGCCGAGCCCGCGCTATGCGGCAAGCGCGTTCATTGAATAGCATCATGCATACACAAGTGTGTCAAGCCGGCCTCGCGAAGCATACTGAATCCCGCGGGAGCCCTTCGACGAAGATCTCACTGGGCTCGGCCGCTGCGTTCCTCCCTCGGGGCACCGAGCTCCAAGCATCGGCAGAGCGCCCGATACGCGACTACGCCGCCGGAGCCTTCTCGTTCCATCCCTCTGCCGTCGCACCGGCAAGCGACTCGATCCGCGCCTCGTCCTTGGCAAGTTCTGCAGCAGGCCCTGCATGCACGATCGTCCCGCCATCGAGCACATAGGCAAAATCGGCGATCTCCAGGCTCATCCGCGCGTTCTGCTCGACGAGCAGCACCGAGATCCCCTCGTCGCGCATCTCGGAGATGATGCGGAAAACCTCGCGCACAATGAGCGGCGCAAGGCCCTGCGAAGGCTCGTCCAGGATCAGCACCTTGGGATTGATCAGGAGCGCGCGGGCAATCGACAGCATCTCCTGCTCGCCGCCCGACAGTTGCCGCCCGCGATTGTTCTTGCGCTCGGCAAGCCGCGGGAACAGGTTGTAGATCCGCGGAATGGTCCACGGCCCGCTCCTTTCCAGCGGAACCTTCAGATTCTCTTCCACCGAGAGATAGGGAAAAATCTTCCGCCCCTCCGGTACGTAGCCGACACCGAGCGCTGCGATGCGGAAGGGCGGCCAACGCGTCGTCTCGGTGCCGAAAAACCGCACACTGCCCTGGCGCGGTGGCGTCAGCCCCATCAGACTGCGCATGGTTGTCGTCTTGCCGGCGCCGTTGCGGCCGAGCAGCGTCGTCAGCCTGCCCTCCTCCACCTTCAGGCTGACGCCATGCAGGATATGGCTCTTGCCATAATAGGTGTGCAAGTCCTCAGTTTCGAGCGCGTTCATGCCGCTTTCCCGAGATAGGCCTCCTGCACCGCACGATCGGCCGCAATCTCATCCGGTGTGCCGTCTGCAAGCAGCATGCCCTGATCCAGCACGCTGATGCGATCCGCCAAGTGAAACACCACGCGCATGTCGTGCTCAACGAGAATGATGGTATAGCTCTCATCCCGATGCAGTTTTCGAATCAGTCCGGCGATCTGATAGGTCTCCTGCTCGCCCATGCCGGCCGTCGGCTCGTCCAGCAGCAACAGACGCGGGCGGAGCGCCAGCGCCATCGCGATTTCTGCCGCCCGCTGATCGCCGTGCGCCAGCTCCCCTACCGCACGCTGCGATTTATCGGCAAGGCCAACCCGTTCGACCAGCCCGGCAACCGTCTGCTCGATGCTTCGGCCCCGCTCTGCCGAAAGCCACGGACTGAGCGCATATCCCGCTGTCACCTCAGCCGCGATCCGCACATTCTCGTTCACCGAAAGCTCCGGGAACACCTCCGTGATCTGGAACGTCCGGGCCATTCCGATCTTCACCCGCTGCGGAGCGGTCAAGCGCGTCACGTTGCGGCCGTCGAAGAAGATCTCACCTGAACTCGGGGCAAAGAAACCCGTGATCAAGTTGAAGAACGTCGTCTTGCCGGCACCGTTCGGGCCGATGATCGCCCTAAGCTCGCCCTTGGCCACGCGCAGGGACACATCCTTCACCGCAACGAGATTACCAAAATGCTTGGAGACATTGCGGACCTCGAGCATCGCGCTCATGCCGCCCTCCGGCGCTGGAACATGCCAAGCAGTCCGCGTGGAAAGAACATCACCACGATCACGAAAACGAGCCCGATGAAGAACAGCCAGTTCACCGTCCGGCTCGAAATATAATCCTGCAGAACCTCGAAGATCGCAGCCCCGAGCAGTGGTCCCCAGAAGCTGCGGATGCCGCCCATCACCGCCATGATCACCAGATCCCCGGAAAGATCGAAATAGAGCGATGAAGGATCGGAGAAATTGTTGACCATGGCATAGAGCGCACCGGCCGCGCCGATGCAGAAGGCCGAGATCGAGAACGAGAGCCAGATATGCAAGTCGACCGCGATCCCGAGGAAGCGGGCACGCCGTTCGTTCTCCCGGATGGCAAGCAGCGTGCGACCGAATGGCGAACGCAGCAGGAACCCCATCACACCGGCGACGATCGCGAATACGACCAGCACGAAGTAGTAGAACGCCAGGTCGCTGTGCTTGATGTCGAGAGTAAAGAGGCCGAAATGGATCGGCGCCCGCTGGAACCCGCGCAGCCCGTCGTAGCCCCCGGTCACCGAATCCCATTTGTACGCAATATAATAGAAGATCTGCTCGAAGGCGATCGTGATCATCGCAAAATAGATGCCGCGGCTGCGGCAGATCATCGCCCCCACCACCACGCCGGCGCCGCCGCCAAGCAGGATGCCAGCCACGAGCGCCAGCGGAGTCGATGCCGTCACGTAGCGCAGCATCATGCCCGCACCATAGACCCCGAGCCCGAAATAGGCGGCGTGCCCGAAACTCACCACACCGGTGAAACCGATCAGGAAATTGACCGACATCGCCGCGAGGCCGAGCACCAGAATGCGCGAACCGAGCGAGGTATAACCGTGCACCAGCGGCAGCCAGAACGGCGCGGCGATCAGCACCACCCAGATGCCGGCCAGGACCGCCCATCGCCGCTCCGCCGCGCCGCGCAGGGCTGCAGTCGTATCCCCGCCCGGCCTCACAGAATGCCTTCCTCGCCCAGGAGCCCGCGCGGCCTGAGCAGCAGAACCAGCGCCATGATCACGTAGATCACCGTATCGGAGGCACTGGCAAAGAAAACGGTCGTGATGGCAGCCGCGACCCCGATCAGCAGTCCGCCTAGCAGTGTGCCGACCAGGCTGCCCATGCCACCAACGATGATCGCTATGAAACTCGGTAGCAGCAGGCTGTCGCCCATGTTCGGATTGAGCCCGATCTGCCCCCCGGCCAGCACGCCGGCCAAGCCGGCAAGGAAGATGCCGCCCGCAAAGTTGAGCGAGCGCAGGAGCTTCACGTTGATCCCGAGTGCGGAAACCGTTTCGAGATCAAACACCCCCGCCCTGATTCGCATGCCCATGCGCGTGAAGCGCAGAAACATGAACAGCGCGGCCACCGCCACGATCACGATCCCGACCACGAATACCCGATACCCGGTCAGGAAGAAGAATTCCGTGCTCAGCGGGCGGCTGATGCTGGGGGGCGTTGCCAGCGGCAGGCCGTTGACGCCCCAGATATAGCGGCAGGCGTCCTGGATCATGAACGCCAGCCCGAAGGTCAGCAGCAGGCTGTAGATCGGATCCCGCCCATAGATACGTCGGATCATCGTCTGTTCGATGATCAGCCCGACCACGCCGGTCAGCAGCGGTGCGATCAGAAGCGAGGGCCAGAAGCCGATATAGGGAATGAGCACATAGGCAAGATAGCCGCCCAAAGCGAGAAAATTGCCGTGCGCGAAATTGATGACGTTGCTGAGATTGAGAATCATGGAAAGACCCAGCGCCAGCAACACGTAGAAGGCGCCGATGATCAGGCCGTTGAACAGATTGAAGAGTACAAGCTGCAGCATCGCCGCCCCTTCAGGCCTCGCCGGGACAGTTGTTCATGCCTCGGTCGTTTCCCCGCTGCGCGCGATCGGCTGCCCCGCCGGTGGCTGGGCAGCCACGCCCCGCTCAGCTCGGGAACTTCATGTGGCAGCCGGTGGAAGCCAGCGGGTCCGCCTTCTCGGCCGGCACCAACTCCGCGACCTTGAAGATGTTGTAGGGATCGCCGGCCGGCGGGGGATGCACCTCGCCGGTGAAGACGTTCGGCATCAACTCGTGGTCCTCCGTCCGGAAATAAACCTTCCCCGGCTGCAGCGCGACCTCAGGCGGCAGTTCCATGCCGGCAAGCGCATGCGCGAGGTCAATCGCCTTCAGGCTCTTCGCCTTCTCGATCGCCAACGCCGCTGCATTGACCCCGACATAGCCGAACCAGTGCCGTGCCGAGGCAGGCTTCTTGGTCCGCGCCACGATCGCGTCCACGAATTCCTTGACATGCGGCACGCCCGGCTGGTCCCACCACCATTCCATGTCCCACCAACCGGCCTGTGCCTCGCGCGGAACCGCCAGCACCGATTCGATCTCGTAGAGAGCGCCGCCGAGCGCCATGTCCTTGGCCATGCCGAACTCGATGAACTGCTTCATGCAGTCGATCTGCGCGAGCCCGCCCATGTTGTTCAAGAGCACGTTCGGCTTGAATGCCTTGGCCTTGATCAGGCTAGCCGAGAAGTCGCTCGTCGCCAGCGGCAGCAATTCGGCCACGTAGGTGCCGCCCACCGCCTCGAGGTTCTTGATGAAGGCGGCCTGTAACGTCTGCCCGTAGGCATAGTCCGGCGTGATGAAATACCAGCGCTTGCCGAACTTCTTGATCAGCAGCGATGAAATCGCGTTGGCATCCATCGCCGTCGTATTGCAGATGCGGAAGACATTCCACGAGCAGTCCTTGCCGGTGATCGGGTCCGTATGCCCGCCCGGCACGATGTGCAGCACGCCCTTCTCGGCCGCCACCTGCGAGATCGCATAGGCGATGCCGGAATTGACGTCGCCGTACGTCACGGTCACATGATCCTGGTCGATCAGCTTGCGGATCTTCTGCACGCCGGTGCCGACATCATTGGCCGAGTCCTCGACCAGGAGCTGCAGCTCCCGCCCCATCACGCCGCCCTTCTTGTTGATCTGCTCGACGGCAAGGCGGGCGCCTTCCACTTCCGAGGTGGCGAGCACCGAATAAACGCCCGTCAGCGGATCGACCAGGCCGAGCTTGACCGGCTCCTCGCCGAGCGCCTTGACGATGAAGGGCGAGGTGATCTGCGCCGCCCCCACGGCGCCGAGCGCCGCACCCGCTTGAAGAACACGCCGCCGGCCGAGCGGCCGTGCAGGCTCCCTTGCAACCATGCGTCCCTCCCTGTCCTCGTGAAGAGGTACGGTGCCTGGCACCCACCCCCCTCGCGCCCGGGCGCGAATTGCAACGGAATAATGAAGACTCGCCCGGCCGTCCACAACAGAGCTTTCGGGCGTCGTCGCTTCTTACGCGCTGCCCGGCGAACAGGCGCCACGAGCCCCCGGCGCGCACGACACGCGTCACGCCATTGACATCTCCTCTCCGGCCCCCGATTCTCGAACGACCGAGGGGAGCCCCGTCAGGGGGCTGAGATTCCGCCGGTCCCTATCCGGAAGGACAGCGCGGTGACCCTGCGAACCTGAACCGGGTCATGCCGGCGGAGGGACGGGCGCATCGCATGAGACCCCCTCCTTCCTCGGCACCCGCGAGCGAGGAGACGTCGATGACCGCCCACGGCAAGTCCACGGCCCGCCCGACCACCGTCACCACGGGACCGATCCCGGGCTCCCGCAAGGTCTATGTTCCGGCCCCGAGTCGGCCCGATCTTGCAGTCCCATTCCGCGAGGTGCTGCTCGACCCGGCATCCGGAGAGGCCGCGTTCCGCCTCTACGATACGTCCGGCCCCTATTCCGATCCCGCAACAGCGATCGACCTCGCCCTCGGCCTCTCGCCCATCCGCGCCGGCTGGATCGCCCGCCGCAACCCCGCCCCGCTCGCCCCCCGCCCTGTCCAGCCGGCCGACAACGGCAACGTCGCGGCCGAACATCTCCTCCCGCCCTGTCCGGCCCCGCTCGCCATTCAGGCCGCATCCCCCGGCCACCCGATCACCCAACTCGAATTCGCGCGCCTTGGCGTCATCACCGAGGAGATGATCTATATCGCGCATCGCGAGAATCTCGGCCGCGCCGCCCTCGCCGAGGGCGCCGAGGCAAGGCGGGCCGACGGCGAGGACTTCGGCGCCGAGATCCCTCCCCTCATCACGCCGGAGTTCGTCCGCTCCGAGGTCGCGCGCGGTCGCGCCATCATTCCCGCCAACATCAATCATCCGGAACTCGAGCCCACCATCATCGGCCGCAATTTCCTGGTGAAAGTGAACGCCAACATCGGCAATTCCGCCGTCACGTCAGGTGCTGCCGAAGAAGTGGAAAAGCTGGTCTGGGCCATCCGCTGGGGAGCGGACACAGTGATGGACCTCTCCACCGGGCGCAACATCCACAATATCCGCGGCTGGATCCTGCGCAATTCGCCGATCCCGATCGGCACCGTGCCGATCTACCAGGCGCTCGAGAAGGTGGACGGCAAACCGGAACAGCTATCCTGGGAAGTGTTTCGCGACACCCTGATCGAGCAGGCCGAGCAGGGCGTGGATTATTTCACCATCCACGCCGGCGTCCGCCTCGCCCACGTGCCGCTCACCGCGCGCCGTGTCACCGGCATCGTCTCCCGCGGCGGCTCGATCATGGCCCGCTGGTGCCTCGCGCACCACCGCGAAAGCTTCCTCTACGAGCATTTCGCCGACATCTGCGACATCATGCGCACCTACGACGTCTCCTTCTCCCTCGGGGATGGCCTCCGTCCGGGTTCGATCGCCGATGCCAACGACGCCGCCCAGTTCGCCGAACTCGATACGCTCGGCGAACTCACCAGGATCGCCTGGGACAAGGGCTGCCAGGTGATGATCGAAGGCCCCGGCCATATTCCGATGCACAAGATCAAGGTCAACGTGGAAAAGCAGCTCGCCGTCTGCGGTGAGGCGCCCTTCTACACGCTCGGCCCGCTCGTCACCGATATCGCCCCCGGCCATGACCACATCACGTCGGCGATCGGCGCGGCGATGATCGGCTGGTTCGGCACCGCCATGCTCTGCTACGTCACGCCGAAGGAGCATCTCGGCCTCCCCGATCGTGACGATGTGAAAGCGGGCGTCATCGCCTATCGCATCGCCGCGCACGCCGCCGATCTCGCCAAGGGCCATCCGGCCGCGAAGTTGCGCGACGACGCCCTCTCCCGCGCCCGTTTCGATTTCCGCTGGGAAGACCAGTTCAACCTTGGTCTCGACCCGGAGACCGCCCGCACCTATCACGACGAAACCCTGCCCAAGGAAGCGCACAAGCTCGCCCATTTCTGCTCGATGTGCGGGCCGCAATTCTGCTCGATGAAGATCACCCAGGATCTGCGCGCAGAGGCCGAGCGTCTGGCCGGCCTCGAAGCGAAAAGCGAGGAGTTCCGCGCCCGTGGCGGAGCCCTCTACCTCGCCCAGCCCGCTGCCGCCGGCTGAGCGCTCCGCCCGCATGGCGCGCCCCCTCAAGGTCGCGGTGCAGATGGACTCCATGGAGTCCATCAAACCCGACGCCGATTCCACCTTCGCACTGATGCTTGAGGCGGAGGCGCGCGGCCATCTTCTCTGGCACTACGAGGTGCGCGACCTCGCCTTCACGACCTCGGGCGCGGCCGTGCAGCTTGCCGCCCGGGCGCGCCGCGTGGCGGTGGCCCGCCCGCCGGCTGAGCTTTATCGTTTCGGCCCCGCCGAAACGCTCGATCTTGCCGGCATGGACGTGGTGCTGATGCGCCAGGATCCGCCATTCGACATGGCCTATATCACGGCCACCCACCTCCTCGAGCAAATCCATCCGGCAACGCTCGTCGTCAACGACCCGCGCGCCGTGCGCAACGCACCTGAGAAGATCCTGGTGACGCACTTCCCCGAGCTGATGCCCCCGACCCTCATCACCTGGGATTTGGCCACCATGCGCGCCTTCCGCGCCGAGCATCGCGAGATCGTCATCAAGCCCCTGTTCGGCAACGGCGGTTCGGGCGTGTTCCGCATCCGTCCCGACGATGAGAATTTCAACGCCGTGCTCGAGATGCACTTCGCCCGCACGCGGGAACCGTTGATGCTGCAGCGTTACGAACCCGCCGTGCGCCAGGGCGACAAGCGCATCATCCTCATCGACGGCGAGGCGCTCGGCGCCCTCAATCGCGTCCCCGCCGCCGGCGAAGCACGTGCCAACATGCATGTCGGCGCGCAGCCGGTGCCGACAACGCTCACCGCTCGCGATCGCGAGATTTGCAACCGCATCGGCCCCACCTTGCGCGAACAGGGGCTGATCTTCGTCGGCATCGACGTCATCGGCGAGTGGCTGACCGAGATCAATGTCACCTCGCCCACCGGCATCCAGGAGATCGCTCGCTTCGGTGGTCCCCGCCTGGAGGCCGCCATCTGGGACAGCATCGAGGGCCGCATCACCCAGCACGCCGAGACCGCAAGCGCAACACAGGTCCTCTCCTCCCGGGAGAATGTCGCGCCAACCACAACGCGCACCCTCCCCTCTCCCTCTGGGCCGAGCCCCCGGCAAAGTCCCAGGAGTTCGCTGGGGTCCCGGTGAGGGGCAGGGGTGACGGCCGGGGGTGGGAAGCACACCTCTCTCCCCGTCCCTGTTTCCCCGCCATCCAATCGCCCGCTATTCCGCCACCCGGAAAAGATGCACGTGCTCCGGGCGGAGCAGTGCGGTCGCCGGCATCCCGGCGGCAACCCCATCCGTTGGCGAACTGCGTGGCAGGAGGATGTCGAGCGCGATGCTCCCGTGCGCGGCCACCCGCAACGAGAGGCCCTCCTCGCGGACCTCGACGAGTCTGAGCACCAGCGCGTTGCATCCTTCTGGCTCTGCGTCGCTCGAACCAAGTGCCACGTCCTCCGAGCGAATGGCGATGCCGACGCGCTGTCCCTTTCTCCCCCACGCCGGCGCCGATGCCCTCAGTCTCACTCCCTCGATCGCAACCGTTGCACACCCGCCCACGATCGTCTCAATCACGCCATTCAGAAGATTGCGGTAGCCCAAGAGCCTCGCCGCGCGGCCATCCACCGGGGCGGCGAAGACCTCGCGCGGCGTGCCCTCCTGCACGATCTGCCGACCCGCCATCAAGGCCATGCGATCCGCCATCCCCGCCAGATGCACATCATGTGTCACCGCCAGTGTCGGCAGCCCGATCCTCCGAATCTCTTCAACCAGCTCGCCGAACACCACATCACGCGTCGCCGGATCCAAGGCCGATGTCGGCTCGTCCAGCAGCAGCAGTTCCGGCGCGCGGCCAAGCGCCCTGGCCAGCGCCACGCGCTGCTGCTGGCCTCCCGAAAGCGCGGCCGGGAACCGCTCTGCCAGTCCGGCGATGCCAAGCCGCGCCATGAGCGCAAGTGCCGACTCCCGCCGTCGGCCCCGCTCCGGCAGCGCAAACGCAACATTCTCCCAGGCCCTGAGATGCGGGAAAAGTCCGAAACCCTGTGGCAGATAGCCAACCGGGCGGCGCTGCGGCGGCAGCCCACCCCATGGCTCACCCTCAGCCGGCAACAGCCCGGCGATTGCCTTCAGCAGGCTGGTCTTGCCCTCACCGCTCGCCCCGGCCAGCACCGTGAAGCCGGCAACCGTCAGCCGCGCCTCGATGCGAAGCGGCCACTCCAGCCGATAGTCGATCTCCATGCCTCAGAATATGCCACGACGGCGCGAGGCGATCCCAAGCCAGAGCGGCAACGGCAGCGCCACCAGAAAAAACAGCCACAGCAGCGGATAGACCGTTGAAAGTCCGGAATCTTCGAGATTGACCCAGAGCTTCACCGGGATGCCATGCGGGAAATAGGCGATGATCAGCACAATGCCGAACTCTCCGAGCGCCCTGACCCAGGCGAGCGCCAGCCCCGCCGCAACCCCGAGCCTGGCCATCGGCAGGCTGACAGCGAGAAACACCTGCCAGCGCTCCTTGCCGAGCGTGAGCCCGATATCCTCGAGCTCGCGCGGCACCGATTCGAAGGCAGCCCGTGCCGTGATCACGTAATAGGGCATGGCACCGTAAATCTGCGCCAGCACGAAGGCCGGGGCCGTGTTGGTCAGCAAGAGCCCCACTTTCTCCAGGGGCACCCCCACAGGCCCGTACGGACCGTAGAGAGAAGCCAGCAGAATACCGAGCGCGAGCGGTGGCGTGAGCAGCGGCAGCAGCACCGCGGCCTCGATCAGCCATTTCCAGCGTAGTGTTCCGCGTGCCAGCCACCAGGCGAGTGGCGTGCCGAAGAGGGCGATGATCGGCAGCGCAACCAGGCTGTAGAACACGGACACGAAGACGGCAGCGAAATCACCGGAAATGAAATGAAACTGTCGCCACCCGGTCGCAAATGCCAAGGCCGCAAATGGTGCGATCAGGAAAAGGAGCACCGCCAGCCCGACACTCGATGCAACAGGAAACCCGCCACGCACCCGGCTTCCCGCAGAGCCGCCCCCTGCCAGGCTCGTCCCGGCGCTCATCGAAAGCCGAAAGCCGCCGTCTGTTCGAGTGATCGCTTCACTCGCCGTCGAGCGCTTTCATCGCAAGCCAAACAGAGCCTCCTCTCTCCCGTCCATGAGCGCCTGATTCGCCGGGTGAGAAAGCCCTTCCTATTTCGCCATGATTCCTGTGGCCCCCTCACCCCTCAGGGAATCGCGGTGCCTTTCGGCTTGCCGTACCCAGTCTCCGCGAACGCGGCCTGGCCGGCTGGGCTCAGAAGGAAGCTCACGAATTTCGCCGCCAGCGCCGGCTCGGGCGCATCCTTGAGTGCCGCAGCATAGAATACCAGCGGCTGGGTATGCACCTCGTGTGGCTTGCCATCCGGTCCCGTCAACGAGAAATGCACCGTACTGTACCAGTCCTTGTCCATGGCGGGATTGCTGAGATTGATCTCGTCGGGCAATGGCACGAACGGCAGGTGGTGCGAGCGTGTCGCGCTCTCGTAACCGGAACTCGCGTCGAGCTGCCCTGCCTCCAGCCGGCTCAGAATCGACGTCTCCGTGAAAATCTGCGCGTGGTTCACGATCGGGCCGAGAATCCGCTCGGCAAGACCCGGCTGATGGTAATAGCGTTCCGCCAGGAGCATCGTGAAGACGATGTTCCGCCCTTGCGGATCCGTCGTCGGGTCGGTCCGCCCGAAGCGCAGCCCGGGACTTTCGAGCACCTGCCACCACGGAGTGCTGCCCGCAAGTGCCGAGGCGAACCGGCTTTTCGGGCTGTACGCGATCACCATCGCCGTGCTCGCCACCGGCTCCGCTTGCGCGATCAGCCCAGCCTTGACCAGTACATCGATCGGCCCCGGAGTGATCGCAACGAACACATCCGTCGGCAGTCGCCGGCCCTCGATCAGCCGGGCGAGAGCGTATGATCCCTGCCCGATTCCCTGATAGGTGACATTGTTCTCCTTCGCGAACGCGGGGCCTATATGATGGTCCATCACCACGCCCATCGAGCCCGCATAGGCAACCCGGATCGTCCCCCCTGCCGCCGCCGGACCGAGCGAGGCCAGGAGCAGGAAAACAGTCAGCAGAGCCGCGCGCATGCGTTTTCTCCCCGGACGGAAATCGATATTTCTGCCAGACGATATCGCCGGGCACGCATAACGTCAAACGCACCCCTCAGCGAAGGCGGAGCCTCTGCCGCCTCTACCGCCAGCGCGCGGCGGCGGCCTCGTCAGCCGCTTCAGCGGCAACCCACGCGGCAGTGCCGTCGGCGAAGTGTTCCTTCTTCCAGAACGGCGCCTTGGTCTTCAGCCAGTCGATCAGGAACGAGGTCGCCGCCAGGGCCGGCGCGCGGTGCGCCGCCGCCGCCATCACCAGCACGATCTGCTCGCCCGGCACCAACCGGCCGACCCGATGCACGACCGTCACTCCGAGCAGCCCCCAGCGCCTTTGCGCTTCTTCGGCGATGGCGCGCACCGCCCGCTCCGTCATCGCCGGATAATGTTCGAGCGTCATCGCCGTAATCGCCCGCCCACCGGCCTCTCCACGCACGATGCCGACGAACGAGCCGATCCCTCCCGCTCCGCCCGTCCGTTCGCAAAGCAGGCGGAACTCGGCCCCAGGGTCGAAGTCCACGGTCCCTATCCGCACCACGACCCGCTCTCTCATCCGTCCCGCTCAACCGCCGGTCATGGGCGGGAAAAACGCCACCTCGTCGCCCTCGCTGAGCCTGGTTTCCGGCCCGGCGAGTTCCTGATTCACCGCCGCGCGAATGACACCCGATTCGCCGAACAGAGCGCCGCCCGGCACTTCCCTCTTGCCAAGCCAGGCCATCAATTCTCCGACCGTCCGCACCGAAGAAGGCAGTGCGATCTCTTCCTCGGCGCGTCCGAGCCGCTCTCGAAGCCAGGCGAAATAAAGCAGGCGCATCCTCAATGCGGCGTCGTCACCGTCTCAACGGATCCATCCGGGCGGATGATCGTGCTCGTGCCATTGCCGTTCGGCACCAGGATCCCGCCATACTGTCCGCCGGGGGTGGTAAGGGTGAGGAAATTCCCTGTCCCGCCGGAGATCTTTTCCGGCCCGCGCGCAGTGGAGATCATCGTCCCCACCTTTACGCTCGGCTGATATTGTGAAACCGGGGGCGATTCCGTGGCCGGTGGACCGCCAACTGCCGGCGCTGCGACCGGGGGTGTCGCAACAGTCGGCGACGGATTGCGCGCCGGTATCGGTTCCGGCGGATTGACGGGCACCGGCGGCAGAACCGGCGTTCCCTGCGCTTCCGGCAATGTCTTCGCAATATCCGCGAGCGACGGCAGCGGTTTGATCGGGCCCGGCCACACATCGCCAGGCTGAGTGGTGATCGGCGTCGTGGCCACAACCGTCGCCCCATTCGACCGCTGCAGATTCTCCGCGGCTCCCACCGGTTGGCTCGGATCCCCGTTGATGCTGAACGTGCTGCCGAGGAAGCTGCCGAACCCGCTGCAGCCTGCAAGCAGCAGCAACAGGCCGAGGCAAGCGCCACTCTGCATCGTCATGGCTCCTTGGTCCTTCCCCCGCTTCTCCCGCCCGGCGGCAGCGATGGAACCGGCATCACGTGGCTCAGTCCAGCCTCAACATAGCCCCAGCCGGTCACCAGCGTCAGCCCCGCCGCGATCCAGAGCAAAATCGTCCCGATCGCCGTCACCGGCACGAAGCCCCATCCGATCAGCCGCGCCGCCGGATCGCCGGCCAGTAGCAGACCAAGTGCCGCCATCTGCACCCCCGTCTTCCACTTGGCAAGCGGCGTCACCGGCAGCCCGACGCTGAGCCCGGCCAGGTACTCGCGCAGGCCACTGACCAGTATTTCCCTGAGCAGGATCACGACCGCCGGGAACAAGCTCCAGCGGCCAAGTCGCCCCTCCCCGGCCAGCATCATCAGGGTGGCGCCTACCAGCAGTTTATCGGCGATCGGATCGAGCATCCGCCCGAATTCCGAGAGCTGGCGCCGGTGGCGGGCGATCCTGCCGTCGAAATAGTCGGTGCATGCCGCAGCGGCGAAAACCAGCGCGGCGGCCAGATCCACACCCGGCCGCTGCACCGCCGCGAGTGCAATGACGAGCGGCACCGCGAGGATGCGCGAGAGGGTCAGAAGGTTCGGTAGATCCGTCAGCATGCACCGGCTAAAGTAGTGCCGCCGGAGCAATCAGGAAATGTCCGGCAGGCGCGCGCCCGGATGAAAATGTGCGTACACCCGCCGCGCCGTCTCGTGCGATACACCAGGGACCGCCTCGAGATCGGCAACCCCCGCTCCTTTGATTCCGCGCGCCGAGCCGAAATGGTTGAGCAACGCCCGCTTGCGGGCCGCTCCCACGCCGGCAATCTCGTCAAGCTCGCTCTGCCGCAGGCCCCGCGCCCGGCCGCTTCTGTGGCTCGTGATCGCAAACCGGTGCGCCTCGTCCCTGAGCCGCTGCAGGTAGTAAAGCACCGGGCTCGTTGCCGGCAACTGGAACGGCTCCCGCCCGGGCAGGTGCAGCCATTCTCGCCCGGCGTTCCGATCCGGCCCCTTGGCAATCGCCGCCAATGCGAGATCACCGAGCCCGAGCCGCTGCAAAACCCCGCTTCCCGCCGCTAGCTGGCCGGCCCCACCGTCGATCAGGACAAGCCCGGGAGTCAGTGGCTCTTCGCCCGCCGCCCGCTCCGCGGCAAGCCGGCCGAACCGGCGCTCGAAGACCTCGCGCAGCATGGCATAGTCATCGCCGGGCGCGAGCGGCCCGTGAATGCCGAATTTCCGATAGGCCGCCTTCTCGAAACCCTCCGGCCCCGCCACCACCATCACGCCGTAAGGGTTGGCGCCCATGATATGGCTGTTATCATAAATCTCGATGCGCGGCGGTGGCCTCGGCAGGTCGAACAGCACGGCCACCTCTGCCAGCAGCTTCGCTTGTCCCGCCGCCTCGGCAAGCTTTCGCTCCAGCGCCTCGCGCGCATTGGTCTCGGCATGCGCCACAACCGCGCGCTTCTCACCGCGCGCGGGAACGAGCACCGTAACCTTCCGCCCGGCCTTCAGCGACAGCGCCTCGGCGATCAGCGCCTGCTCCGCTGGCGCGTGGCTCAGCAGGACCAGCGGCGGCGGCGGCTTATCGTCATAGAACTGCCCGATGAAGGCGCCGATCACTTCGCCCGCTGCCGCGCCCTTCGCATGCGCGGGGAAAAAAGCGCGGTTGCCGTTGTTGTGCCCACCGCGAATGAAGAACACTTCGATCGCCGTCTGCCCCGCCGCCTGCCAGGCAGCGATGACGTCGGCATCACCGAGGCTCACCGGATTGATGACCCCGCTTCCCTGCACATGGGCAAGGCCCCGGATACGGTCGCGCAGGCTTGCCGCCTGCTCGAAGTTGAGCTCAGCGGCCGCCTTTTCCATCTCGGCAGCAAGTGCGGCCTGCACCGCCGCTCCACACCCGGACATGAAAGCCTCCGCCTGGCTGACCAGGCGGCCGTACTCCGCCTCGCTGATCTTCCCGACACAGGGGGCCGAACAGCGCCGGATCTGGTACAATAAACAAGGCCGCGTGCGATTCGCGAACACGGTATCGGCGCAGGAACGAAGGAGGAAGATGCGCTGCATCGCCGTGACCGTCTGCTTGACCGCCCAGGCAGAAGCGAACGGACCCCAGTAATCGCCCTTCCGCACCTGCGCGCCGCGATGCTTGGTAATCTGGGGAAAGGGATGATCCTTGGTCAGCAAAAGCCACGGATACGACTTGTCATCCCGAAGCACGATGTTGAAATAGGGTTTCAGCCGTTTGATCAGGTTGGCTTCCAGCAGCAGCGCTTCGGCCTCGCTGTGAGTGACGACGATCTCGACCCCGACCGTTTCGGAAACCATCCGCCTCAGCCGCTCGTCCAGCCGCGCCGGCTGCGTGTAGGCAGCAAGCCGCTTCCTGAGGTCGCGCGCCTTGCCGACATAGAGCGCGCTGCCGCGCCGATCGAGCATTCGGTACACACCGGGCACCGCCGGCATGTTCACCAGCGCCGCCTCGATCGCCGCCGCCCCCCGCAGTTGCCCGGCCTCACTCATTCAGCCTCACTTATTGCTTGCGCTCTCGCATCCCCAACAACCTCGGGTCCGCTTTCCGCCGGCTCAAGCCCCTTCGCCCCGCATTCTCTCAGAGAGCAGTGCACCGGCCCCGGGCCTGTGGACAAGCTTGTGGGGGAATCATTCGCCGCCCGCTCTTGGTCGCCCCTGCACGGTCGGTGCACAATCCGCGTCGTGCCCCCAGCGCTTGGCGCAAAGTATTGAATTCTCTAAGTTTATTTATTACAAATAGATTACGAGTTGAAGAACAACGGCCATCCGATTGTAAGTGGCCAAGCTTTTTCGGCCGGGGGACAATTCGCGTCCCGCCCGTCACGCCGTTTCAGAATATCTTGTTGATCAGGTCGTCGCCGATCCCGAAGCCCGCGCCCATCTCCAGCGCGCGGCCAAACCCGGAGTTGAGGAAGCCTCCCAGCATGCCGCCGAACCCACCTCCCATGCCCGCCATCGGCGCACCACCGAAGCCGCCGGGATAGCCGGGTCCTTGCGCCGGGTTGCCCCAGGGTCCCGCCTGCTGCGGCCCGGGCTGCATCACCGCCTGTGCCTGATTCGCAACGAAACCATGGAGTGCCTGCAGCAACAGCCCGACCTGGTTCTGCTCGGCCTGGATGGCGAGCGCCACGGATTTCAGGTCGAGCAGCCATTCCTTCGCATCCTGGTTGCCGCCCTGCGCCGCGGACGAAAGCTTGCCAGCCAGTTCCTTGATCTCGCCGATCGTCTGCTGCGCCTGGTTCTGCAGTTGCTGGTACTCCTGGTCGATGGTCTGGACGTCCATGTTCGCTCCTCGGGCCTGGCCCTGGATTCCCTTGCCTGACGTTCTCGGCTAGCACCAATGCCACCCTCGGCCCAGGAGGTGCAAGATGAAGGCAGTCGCCTACACTCACGCCCGCCCGATCGAGGCCGAGGACGCACTCATCGACATCGCGTTGCCGGACCCTCTCGCCCGCCATCGCGACCTCCTGGTCGCAGTCAAGGCAGTCTCGGTCAACCCGGTGGACACCAAGCTCCGCCGCAACGCCGACCCGGTGGGTGAACCTCGTGTGCTCGGCTTCGATGCCGCCGGCGTGGTCACCGCCATGGGGACCGAGGTCGGGAACTTCGGCATCGGCGATGCCGTCTGGTATGCCGGCAGCATCGCTCGTCCCGGGACGAACAGTGAGTTCCATCTCGTTGACGAGCGCATCGCCGCCCGCAAGCCGGCGACACTCTCCTTCGCCGAAGCCGCGGCACTGCCGCTCACCGCGATCACCGCCTGGGAAATGCTGTTCGACCGGCTGCAAATCCCGATGACCCCGCATCGGGAAGCAACATTGCTGGTAGTCGGCGGCGCCGGCGGGGTCGGATCCATCGCCATCCAACTCGCCCGTCAGCTCACCGGCGTCCAGGTGATTGCAACCGCAAGCCGCCCCGAGACGCGCGACTGGTGCCTCTCCCTCGGCGCCCATTCCGTGATCGACCATTCCGCCAAACTCGAGGTCGAGCTCAAGCGAATCGGTGTGGCCGGTGCCGATTACGTCTTCTCCACCAACGCAACCGACAAGCACTGGCCGGCCATCGTCGCAGTCGTGAAGCCGCAGGGAAAGGTTGGCCTGATCGACGATCCGCAGACGATCGACGTCCGTCAGCTCAAGCAGAAATGTGCCTCCTTGCACTGGGAGATGATGTTCGCCCGCCCCGTGTTCGGTACTCCCGACATGATCGAGCAGCACCGCCTGCTCGAAGCGGTGGCCGGCCTCGTCGATCAGGGCCGCATCCGAACGACGCTGACCGAACATCTCGGCCGAATCGATGCGACCAACCTGCGGCGTGCACACGCCCTCGTGGAAAGCGGCCGTACCCGAGGCAAGATTGTGCTGGAGGGATTCTGATCGCCAGCACGTCGGATATTCGGGCGGGCGCATGAGCGGTCGCGCCTGGGCCGCAAAAGAGCGGCTGGCCCGCGGCGATGCCGCTCCGCTGCTCGGCCTTGGGGTGCTCGTCGTCATCTGGGGCCTCTCGGTGCCGGTGATGAAGCTCGGCCTTGAATCAATTTCTCCCTTCACCCTTGCGGCATTGCGTTATCTCGCCGCCGCCCCCTGCTTCATCCTCTTCCTGTTCAGCCAGCCTCTGCCGCCGCGTCGCCTGCTGCTCGGCATGGTCGGCCTCGGCGTGCTCGGCGTCGATCTCGGCCAGGCGACGCAGATCGCCGGCCTCGCCTATACCTCGGCAGCGCTTGCCACCGTGATCACCGCGACGATCCCCCTCTTCACCGTGCTGCTCGCCGCGTTCAAGCTCCGCCAGAAGCTCCTGCCGCCACACACTCTTGGCTTCATCCTGGCGCTGGCGGGCATCGCCTGCGCGGTCATCGGCGCGCCGGGGGCACTCGCCGGTGGCGGACTCCTCGGCATTCTGCTGCTGCTCATCGCCTCGATCAGCATCGCGCTTTACTACGTGCTCGGCACCGCGATCGCTCTCCGCACGAACGCCCTGGTGGTTGCCGCCTGGAGTTCGCTTGCCGCCGTGCCGGGCCTGGCGGCCCTTTCCCTCTTCGAACTCAGCCGCGTGCCATTCCATCCCTCGCTCAGCGGTCTCTTCGTCGTGCTCTATCTCGGTGTACTGACCACGGTCGCCGGCATGTGGCTCTGGTTCACCGGAATGCGCCGGCTGCCGGCGCGCATTGCTGCCAGCACCCAGTATCTTCAGCCTCTGATCGGTGTTGCCGCCTCGGCGGCAATGTTCGGCGATAAGATCGGACCGCTCTTCGGCGTCGGCGTCGCCGCCGTGCTCGGCGGCGTCGCTCTCGCCTCCTGGCCCACGCGAAAACAGGTGAAAGGCCAATGCCGCCGATCGAACGCATCGTCGTCCTGATGCTCGAGAACCAGTCGTTCGACCGCCTGCTCGGCGGACTCGCTCCGCGCGTTCCGGGCCTCGACGGAGTGAAGCCCACCGCACCGCTCGCCAATCCCGACTGGCCCTCCGGCGCGCCAATCTTCCAGGCTCCAACGCGTGCGCGCACCACCGCACACGATCCCGGGCATGATCTCGACAATGTGCTGCGCCAGATCGACCGCGGCAGCATGTCAGGTTTCGTCGCAGATTTCGCCCAGACCTACCCGCAATCAGGCACCCCCGAACGCGCCGACATCCTGGCCTGGTATCCGCCCGGCTTCCTGCCCGCGCTGCATCTCCTCGCCGGCCAGTTCGTGATCGCCGATCACTGGCACGCATCCGTCCCGGGCCCGATCTGGCCGAACCGTTTCTTCGCGCAAAGCGGCACCTCGCTTGGCCATACCGACACGCCGTCCGGGCTCTTCCACCCGGACCTCCATCTCTACGATCAGCGAACGCTCTACGACGAACTCAATTCCGCGCATGTCGAATGGCGCGTCTATTACGGAAATTTCCCCCAATCGCTCGCCTTCACCCATCAGCTCGAACCCGCGAATCTCGTGCGTTATCGCCCGTTCGGCCGCTTCGCCGCCGATGTCGCCGCCGCCGACCTTCCTCCCTTCGTCTTCATCGAGCCCGCCTATTTCGGGCCCGGGGAGAACGATCAACACCCGCCCCAGGATGTGCTGCGCGGCGATGTGCTGCTGGCCGACATCTACAACGCCCTGCTCGCTCAGCCGGCGCTGTTCGCGCGCACGCTGCTGATCGTGCTGCATGACGAGTCGTGCTGCATGACGAGCATGGCGGCTTCTTCGATCATGTGCCGCCGCCGGCGACGATCGCTCCCGATGCGCACGTGCAGGGCTTCTCCTTCACCGAGCTTGGTGTGCGCGTCCCCGCCCTCTTCGTCTCGCCGCTGCTCGACCCTGGGGTCGTCAGCACACTCTTCGATCACACCAGCCTCATCCGTGCCGCTTGTGACCTCTGGGGCGTCGCCCCGCTCGAGAAGCGTTCGGCAACGGCGCATTCACCCCTCGCCGCGCTCACCTGGCGGGATACGCCACGCTCCTCTCTCTCCCGCTCCACGCGCCGAGGTCCTGCCGGTCGCGTCCCAGCCCTCTCTCAACACTGTGGCGGCATCCCTGTTCGCCTTCAGCCAGCATCTCGAGAGCCTCATTACGGATGAGGCCACGCGCGAGCGCCTGGCCGCGCAGGTCCCCGCTGCAACGCATTCCGCCGAGGCGGCCGGCAAGCTGGCCCTCGCCCGCCTCGATGCCTTTCTTTCCACGGCAAACGCGCCGGCATGACAGCATCGGGAAGGCGAGCAGCAACCCCTTCTTCGCCGGCCCACGGGCGCGAATGGCGATAAAGTGATCGCCACGGCTGCAAATCTCGTCCATTTTGGCCGCGGGTGGCGCTTTGCGACGCCGGCCGGACCATGGTGTATTCTGAGCTGCCGCCATGCCCAGAACCGTTCCTTTCCGATCCGCCGCCGTTCTGCTGCTCTCCGTCCTCGCCGCCGTGGGCGTCCTCACTGCCGTCTTCGTCGCGCCGGCGGTTGCGCAAGCTCCGGAGACCGATCGGCGGGTTGCGCTGGTGATCGGCAACTTCCGCTACGAGCACGTGGCTGAGCTTGCGAATCCCGGCAGCGATGCGACCCTGATCGCAACTAACCTGCAACAACTCGGCTTCACGCTGGTCGGCGGCGCCGCCCAGGAGAACCTCGACAAGGCGCATTTCGATCATCTCATCGAGGAGTTCGGCCATGCCATCGAGGGCGTTGACGTCGCACTCTTTTATTACGCCGGGCACGGCCTCGAAGTGAACGGCACCAACTGGCTGGTGCCGATCGATGCGGACCCGACCCGCCCGCAGGACCTCCCGTTCCAGATGGTGGATGCGGGTCTCGTGCTGAAGCAGATGGACGGGTCCGGAACGCGGCTGAACATCGTGATCCTGGATGCCTGCCGCAACAATCCATTCGCAGCACTTGGCACCCGCGGAGTGCAAGGTGGCTTGGCCGAGATGCGCGCCCCGGAAGGCACCCTGATTTCGTTCGCGACCCAACCCGGAAATGTGGCCCAGGACGGCAGCGGCGCGGACGGTCCGTACGCGCTCGCCCTGGTCTCGGCAATGCACAAGCCGGGGCTCGATATTTTCCGCGTCTTCAACCTTGTCGGCCTCACAGTGGAGCACGAAACCAACCGTGCGCAGCTTCCCTGGGTCTCCAGCTCGCCGATCGATGGCGAGTTCTATTTCACCCCGACGGACGCCACTCCGGTGCTCGCCACCACGCTGCCCGCCAGCACCCCACCAGCCAGCGGCACCCCACCGCCCGCAACCGCGCCATCGCCCGCCACCGGCGCCGCGGCCGCGAAGACAACGTCAGCGCCTGCCAAGCTGGCGGCCAACAACCTCGGCCCGTTGCGCAGCCTCGCCGAGCAGGGCAAGCCTGCCGCCGAGGTCGATCTCGGCATCGCCTACGCCAAGGGTCAGGCTATCCCGCGCGACGATGCCACGGCGCGCCATTGGTTCGAACGCGCCGCCGCCGAGGGAGCGCCGAAGGCCCAGTACTGGTTGGGTGGATTTTTCGAGCGCGGCCGCGGCGGTCCGCGCGACTACGCCCAGGCCCTGCAATGGTACCAGCGGGCCGCCGACCAGGGATATCCACCCGCAGAGGACGCCGTAGCGCGCTTCTACGGGCGCGGTATCGGCGTTGCGCGCGATCTCGATCGGCGAACCGACTGGTATCGGCGTGCAGCGGACCAGGGAGATCCGTTCGGCGAGTGGGCGCTCGGCAACTTCTATCAGTTCGGCAACGGCGTACCGAGGAACACCCGGCTGGCGCTGCACTGGTACCAGCGCGCCGCCGATCAGGGCTTCGTCTTCGCCGAGATTCGGCTTGGAGTTGTGTACGAACGGGGCGTCATGGTGCGGCGGGATTATGCCACATCTTTGCATTGGTTTCGCCGCGCGGCTGATGCCGGAAGCCCGGTCGCTCTCAACGCGGTCGGCATATTCTATCGAAGCGGACACGCGGTGCCGCAAGATTATGCGGAAGCTATGCGCCTGTTCCGCCAGGCCGCCGACAAGGGTTACGCGACGGCCGAATTCAATGTCGGGTTGCTGTACGCCAACGGGCGCGGCGTGAAGCCTGACCAGCAGCAGGCACGTGCCTGGTTCGAAAAAGCCGCCGCCCAGGGCAACCAGCCCGCCATCGCGCGCCTCGCCCGCATGAACGCCGCTTGCGCCCGCGTCGCCGCAGCAGGTGCAGCCCCTGAACAAGGAGCCGCGAACGCCTGCCAAAACCCGTGAGAAGAACGACGCCCCGATCGGGAAGCCGATCGATCCGGAAACGCTCGCCGTGCCGAGTGATTCGGAATCCAGGTTGCCGTCACACCGGCGCCAGCACGTGGATCACGCGCGTGGCGATCATCTCCCGGGTCTTTGCCGCATAGGCCGCCATGTGCGGCGCGGCAGCGTGTGCCTTGAGAGTCTCGAGGCTCTCCCATTTCTCGATTACAACGAATGTGTCGGGCCCGAACGAGGTCTGGATTGCCCCCGCCCCCACGGCATCGATCGCCGGCCCGTATTCGATGCAGCCCGACTCGGCGAGCACGTTCGGCACATTGGCGCGGAATTCGCGGAGGATCGCCTCGCGCATTCCAGGCTTGGCGGTGATGACGGCAACCACGTGGATCATGTAACAAAACTCCTCCTGCCGGGCTTCGCGATCCCGGCGCTGTCCGAGTACAAAAGCCGACCGGTATTTCCCGATAGCATCAGCACTCGCCCGGAGACCAGATGGCCGCAACCCCCGTCCAGAGGCGCCTTCTCACCCCGACACTCGAGATCGCCTTCGAAGAGCACGGACCGCCGTCCGGTCCGCCCGTAGTCCTGCTGCACGGTTTCCCGGACGACTTGCGCGCCTGGGACGGCGTCGTCGGGCCGCTTGCCGCCGCGGGTTGCCGCGCGATCGTGCCCTATCTCCGCGGCTACGGCCCGACATCGTTCCGCCACCACGAGACGCCGCGCTCCGGCGAGCAGGCCGCACTCGGCGCCGATCTCCTCGCCCTGCTCGATGGCCTTGGCATCGCCCGTGCAATTCTCGCCGGCTATGACTGGGGCGGGAGGGCCGCCTGCATCGCCGCAGCACTTTGGCCGGAGCGCGTCAGGGCGCTGGTTTCGATCGGCGGCTACAATATTCAGGACATCGCCGGCAACCTCGCCCCCGATCTGCCGGCACAGGAACATCGCTATTGGTATCAGTGGTATTTCAATACCGAGCGTGGCCGCGCCGGCCTCGCCCGCAATCGCCGGGCACTCTGCCGCATGCTCTGGCAACTCTGGTCACCCAACTGGCGCTTCGAAGAGGCGACTTATGCCCGCACCGCCGCTTCGTTCGACAATCCGGATTTCGCCGAGGTGGTGATCCATTCCTATCGCCATCGCCATCAGAACGCGCCCGGCGATCCAGCCTTCGCCGCCATAGAACGACAACTTGCCGCCCGGCCTGAGATCACCGTGCCGAGCATCGTCTTGCACGGCGCGGCCGACGGCGTCGATCCGGTGCAACACTCCGAACAGGCGGCGCGCCATTTCAGCGGTCCCTACCGCCGCGAGGTGGTGCCGCTGGCCGGCCACTTCCTCCCCTGGGAGGCTCCGGACGCCATTGCCGCGGCGGTTCTTTCCCTGCGCGCGGAAACCGGAGACGGAACCTGAACCGCGCCGCAAGCCGGCCTTGGCAACCCGGCAAAATCCGCCTTGCATGGTGCTGAGAGGGAACATCGATGTCGGCTGTGAATGACTTCATGGGCGAAGAACTGCCGCGCACCGAGGCAGTGGCGGATGCCTCGCTTCCGTCTGCCATTCGCCGCCCGTCCGGGAAGCTGCCGCGCCGGCTCCGCCCCATGCTTGGCCTGGAGGATTTCGAGCGCGCGGCGCGGCGCCACCTGCCACGCTTCCTGTTCGGCTTCGTCGAGGGCGGAGTCGAAGGCAATGCCACCCGCGCCGCCAATCGCGCCGCTTTCGCCGCCCTGAGCTTCCGTCCTCGCGTGCTCGTGGGCACGACGCGGCGCAGCCAGGCCGCCACTCTCTTCGCACGCCGCTACGCCGCACCATTCGGCATCGCGCCGATGGGCGCAACCGTGCTCAGCGCGCGCGAAGGCGATCTCGCACTCGCGCGTGCCGCCGCCGGGGCGAACATCCCTTTCATCCTGAGCGGCGCCTCGCTCCTGCCGCTGGAAGCCGTCATCGCCGCCAACCCGGCCGCCTGGTTCCAGGCCTACGTGCCCCGCGATCGTGCCCGTATCGGTAGCCTTGTCGAGCGCGTCGGGCACGCCGGCTTCGCAACCCTCGTCGTCACCGTCGACGTTCCGGTGTCCGCCAACCGCGAGAACAATGTGCGCAACGGCTTTTCTCTGCCGCTCCGCCCGACGCCACGCCTCGCCTTCGATGCGCTCACCCATCTGCGCTGGCTATTCGGCACCGCGCTTGCGACGTTCGTCAAAAGCGGGATGCCGCACTTCGAGAACATGACCGCAACCCGCGGTGCCCCGGTGCTCTCGCCGGATGCCGAGCGCTCGCACGGCCGGCGCGATGCCCTTTGCTGGGCCGACATCGCTTGGCTCCGCGAGCGCTGGCTAGGCAAGCTTCTGCTCAAAGGAGTGCTCTCGCCCGATGATGCCCGCCTCGCCCACGAGACCGGGCTCGACGGCATCATCGTCTCCAACCATGGCGGCCGACAGCTCGATTTCTCGATCGCCTCGCTCGACGCCCTGCCCGCCGTCAAGGCCGAGGCAGGCGAGATGGCGGTGCTGCTCGACAGCGGCATCCGCCGTGGCACGGATGTCCTGAAAGCGCTCGCGCTCGGCGCGGATTTCGTCTTCCTCGGCCGCCCCTTCCTCTACGCGGTCGCGATCGGCGGCGAAGCCGGCGCACGGCACGCAATCTCTCTCCTCTCAGAGGAGATCGATCGCGATCTCGCCCTGCTCGGCTGCAACAGCCTCGCCGACCTCGGCCCGCACCTCCTCGCCCCGATGCAGGAAGCCCGGCGCACTGATCGAGCTTAGGCCGAAAGCGCCTCCGGCTCGGTGCGCGCGCGCTTCACCAGGAGCTTGTTGAGCGCGTGCAGATAGGCCCGCGCCGAGGCAACGATGGTGTCGGTATCCGCGCCCTGCCCGTCCACCAGCTTGCCATTCTCTTCCAGGCGCACCGTCACACGCGCCTGCGCATCCGTCCCTTCGGTCACCGCGCCGACCGAATAGAGCCGCAGCACCGAATCGTGCGGGAACAGGGAGTGGATCGCGCGGAACGTCGCGTCCACCGGGCCGTCACCCTGCTCGGTCGCCGTAAGCGGCACCCCGTCCACCTCGATCTCCAGGGTGGCCTCCGGCTTTCGCTTCGAGCCGGCGCGCACATCGAGAGAGACGAAGCGGATGCGGTCGTGCGCGCGCAGCACTTCGTCATCCACCAGGGCAACGATGTCGTCGTCGTAGACGATCTTCTTGCGGTCGGCCAGTTCCTTGAAACGGCGGAACGCGTCGTTGAGTTGATTGTCGCCGATGCCGTCATAACCGAGGGCCTTCAGCTTGTCGCGGAAGGCAGCGCGGCCGGAATGCTTGCCCATGATGAGACTGGAACGCGTCCAGCCCACGCTCTCCGGCGTCATGATCTCGTAGGTACCGGCATGTTTCAGCACGCCGTCCTGATGGATCCCGGCCTCGTGTGCGAACGCGTTGCGGCCGACGATCGCCTTGTTCGGCTGCACGTCGAAGCCGGTGATGGTGGCCAAGAGCCGCGATGTCCTGAGGATGTTCTCGGTGGCGATCCTGTTCACTGTCGGGATGGCATCATGGCGGGTGCGAAGCGCCATCACGATCTCCTCGAGCGCCGCGTTGCCGGCTCGCTCGCCGATCCCGTTGATCGTGCATTCCACCTGCCTCACTCCGGCGCGGATGGCAGCGATCGTGTTGGCAACGGCCAGCCCGAGGTCGTTGTGATTGTGGGTGGAAAGAATCACTTTCTCGGTCCCCGGCACCCGCTCGCGCAGCATGGTAAAAATGCGCGCCATGTCCTCCGGCAGCGCGTAGCCGACCGTATCGGGGATGTTGATGGTGGTGGCACCGGCACGGATCGCCGCCTCGACACAGCGGCACAGAAAATCAGGCTCGGTACGGCTGCCGTCCTCCGCCGACCACTCGACATCGTCGGTGAAGCGGCGGGCCAGCACGACCGAATTCTCCACCGCCTCCAGCACCGCATCGGGCTCCATCCGGAGCTTGTATTTCATGTGCAGCGGGCTGGTGGAGAGGAAGCTGTGGATGCGCCTCCGTTCGGCCTTCTTCACCGCTTCCGCGGCGCGCAGGATGTCCTCGCGGCCGGAGCGCGCCAGGCCGCATATCACCGGGCCCCGGATCGCCTCGGCGATGGCACTGACCGATTCGAAATCACCCGGTGAGGCGATCGGAAACCCCGCCTCGATGACATCGACCCCAAGCTCCGCGAGCACCTCCGCCAGGCGCAGCTTCTCGGCGAGGTTCATCGAGAAGCCGGGCGACTGCTCCCCATCCCGAAGCGTGGTATCGAAGATGATGATCCGGTCATCGGCAACGTCGCCGAAGCTCGGGTGCTGGATGGTGCTCATGGCAGGGGTCCTTCGGAGTTGCTGCAACGACGGCACGCTTGCCCCTGAACGATGCCCGGGCCGAGAGCCCGCGGCGTCACGCCCAGGGGGAAGTAAGTCGCAGCAGCAGACCGATGGCGGCAAGCCGCAGCACCCCGCGTGCACACTTGCACGGCAGGCGGGCCAGACAGAAGGCGCTGCGGATCATCAAAGTTTTATACTCTCATTCGTCGGCGCCGCGCAAGCTTTCCCCCGCCAGCCCTCAGAGCAGCGAAAGCTGCCGCGCCGCGCCGCCCGGGCGGACGAACTGCCCGCAGTCGAGCGGCGCCGGCCTCCCAGCCAAGCCGAGCCGCTTTGCCGCGCTGGAAAAGCGGGCGGCGATCAGCTCGGCATAAGGGCCGCTCCCCCGCATGCGACCATGGAAGCTCGGATCATTGAGCCGTCCCTGCCGCGTCTCGCGCACCAGTGCGAGCACGTGCCGCGCCCTGTCCGGCATCTGCTGAACGAGCCAGTCCTCGAACAACTCCTTCAGCTCGTGCGGCAATCTCAGCAGCACGAACGAGGCATGCCGCGCGCCGTTTTGCTGAGCCGCCTCGAGGATCCGCTCAAGCTCGGCGTCGTTCAACCCCGGAATCATCGGTGCCGCCATCACCCCGACCGGCACGCCATTTCGCGCCAGTTCGCCCATCGCGGCCAGCCGCCGCGCCGGTTGCGCCGCGCGCGGCTCCATCCGCCGCGCCAATGCTCCATCCAAGGTCGTGACCGAGATGTAAACGCGCGTCAGGTTGCGCGCCGCCATGCGCGTCAGAATGTCGAGATCGCCGAGCACGTTCGCCGACTTCGTGACGATCGTGAACGGATGGCCGGTGCGTTCAAAGAGTTCGAGCACCGCCCGCGTTATTCTGAGACGCCGCTCCACCGGCTGATAGGCGTCCGTGTTCGAACCGAGTGCAATCGGCTTGACCTGATAGCCCGGGCGGCTGATTTCCCGCTCCAAGAGGCGCGCGAGATCCGGCTTGAAGACGATCTTCGTCTCGAAATCGAGGCCCGGGGAAAGCCCGAGATAGGCGTGGCTCGGCCGCGCATAGCAATAGATGCAGCCATGCTCGCAGCCGCGATAGGGATTGACCGCGCGATCGAAGCCGATGTCCGGGCTTTCGTTCCAGGCGATCGCAGAACGGCTGCGGTCCGGAATGAGCGCTGTCTCGAGCGGCGGCAGGGCCTCCGATTCCCCCGGCCCGGTCCACCCATCGTCGAACGCCTCGACCTTCCGATCTTCGAACCTGATCGGCGGATTGAGCGTCGCCCCGCGCCCTTTCCGCTTCAGCGATCGCTGCCGCACCTCCGGCTCCGGTTCCGGACCATCCGCGCGATCGAGCGCCACCAGCGGATCGCGGTCCCGCTCCCGAAGCGGCTCTTCCCCTTGCCGCGGCATTTCAAGGTCCCCGTTATCTTCCTCGCCCGTTTTAACCGGCCCCCTCTCGTGGTCAAGAACAAAGTAAGAACATATTGACCGCGCGCCTGTCAGTTGTCATCCCGGCCCTGAACGCCGCTTCCGACCTGCCGGAAGCCCTTTCCGCCCTGGCCGCTGAGGCGCCCGAGATGCCCATCCTGGTCTCCGACGGCGGCAGCACGGACGCCACTCCCACGATCGCCCGCGCCGCCGGCGCGCGCCTCCTCGCCGCTCCCCGCGGCCGCGGCCCGCAGCTTGCCGCCGGCATCGCCGCCACCGACACCGACTGGCTGCTGCTGCTGCATGCAGACACGAGACTCGAGCCGGGCTGGCGAAGCGCGGCTTGCGCCTTCATGACAAACCCCGCGAACACCGCCCGGGCCGGCTATTTCCGCTTCGCCCTGGCAAGCGCGGACCCCCGCGCGCGGAGGCTCGAGCGGCTGGTCGCCTGGCGCTGCCGTCGGTTCGGCCTCCCCTATGGGGACCAGGGCCTCTTGATCGCCCGCGCCACCCTCGAATCCATCGGCGGCATGCGCCCGCTGCCCCTGATGGAGGATGTCGATCTCGCGCGCCGCCTCGGCCGCCCTCGCCTCGTCGCACTCCCGGCGCGCGCGATGACCTCCGCGGCGCGCTTCGAACAAGGCGGCTGGTATCTTCGTTCTGCTCGTAACCTCGCCTGCCTCGGGCTTTGGTACGCCGGCGCACCGCCCCGCTTGCTGGTCAAGCTCTACGCATGAAGAACGTCGTGCTCGTCTTCGCCCGCGCACCGCGCCTCGGCGCGGTCAAGCGCCGGCTGGCCCGGGACCTGGGAGCCCAGGCCGCGCTTCGCTTCCACCGCGCCACTTTGTTTGCCTTGCTGCGGCGGCTCCTGGCCGAACGCCGCTTCGCGACGGTGCTCTGTCTCACCCCGGATCGCTCGCGGCTGGTATTGCCGGGCCGCCTTGGCCGCCGCCTTGCCATTCGCCCACAAGGCCCAGGCGACCTGGGCGCCCGCATGGCCCGCGCCTTTCGCGCTTTTCCCCGCCGGCGCGTGGCGCTGGTCGGCAGCGACATCCCGGCCCTCGCACCCGCGGATCTGCTGGCCGCGTTTGCTGCGCTCGGCCGCGCCGAGGCGGCGTTCGGCCCGGCAGCGGACGGCGGCTACTGGCTCGTCGCGCAGGGGCCGCGGCGGGCCGAGCGCCCTTTTGCCGCGGTGCGCTGGTCGAGCCGGCACGCGCTGGCCGACACGCTTGAGAATTTCCGCAGTCAGCGTGTGGCATTTCTCAGAACCTTGCGCGACGTCGATACGGCCGCGGATGTCCCAATCACGCCGCTGCTAACAGCGACCGAACAGCGGCAGCCGTAAAAAATTTCTTGGACGCCCGCCGGTCCGGCGCCACGCTTCGACGATGCAAACAGCGAGCCTTCCCGCCCATTCAGCGGCCAAACAGCGGCGCATCGCGCTCGCGCTCGGCACCGTCGAGGTCATTTCCTGGGGCGTCAGCTTCTATCTGCCCGCCATCATCGCCGCTCCCGCGGCGGTGAGCCTGCACGCTTCGAAGATCGGCGTCCTCGGCGGATTCTCGTGGGCGCTACTGGCTGCGGGGCTGCTGGCACCGCGTGTCGGCCGGAGGATCGACCGCATCGGCGGGCGCCTGGTCGTTGCCGCCAGCACGCTCGTGATTGCTGCCGGGCTTGCCTTGCTCGCGGCCGCTCCGGATCTCGTGCTCTGGTATGTTGGCTGGACCGTACTCGGCGCCGGCATGTCGGCCGGGCTCTATGATGCCGCCTTCGCCACGGTCGGCCGCCTGTTCGGCACCGAGGCCGCGCCCGCCATCACCGGAATCACCCTGATCGCCGGCTTTGCGAGCACGATCTTCTGGCCGCTCGGCGCCGCTCTCCTGCCCACGCTCGGCTGGCGTGGGCTTCTCATCTTCTATGCCGGGCTCGAGCTGGCCGTGAATTTGCCCCTGGTTCTGCTGTTCGTGCCGGCGGCCGTGGAGATGCCCGCGGCCGCGAATCCGCCGCCGGCCTGCGGTCAAGACGGATCGGGGGAAGCGCCGGCGGGGCGGGCCAAGGCGCTCACCTGCCTGTCCACCTATTTCACGGTGCGCTGGCTGATCACGTCGGCGATCGCCGTCTTCGTCCTGCCGCTCTTTGGCGGAATCGGGCTTTCGCGCGGAGAGGCGGTGTTCGTCGCGGCCCTGTTCGGGCCGAGCCAAGTGGCAGGACGGCTGCTCGACTATGCGTTGAGCGAACGGCTCGGGCTTCTGGCGCGGGCGCGCCTGGGGGCAATCCTGATGCCGGCGGGCGTTCTGGTTCTCGCACTGCACGGCCCGGCGATTGCCTTTGCGATCTGCTATGGCATCAGCAACGGCATCCTGACCATCAACCGCGGTACCCTGCCGATGGCGATCTTCGGACCTGAAGGCTATGCGACATTGCTGGGCTGGCTCGCGATGCCGGTGCTGCTCGCGCAGGCGGCCGCGCCGACGCTGGCGGCGCCGGTGGTGGCGGCGATTGCGCCGCGCGATGTGTTCATACTTGCCGGGCTGCTCGGCGCTGCGGCCGCATTCCTTCTGTTGCCGCTCAGACTGCGCCGGGACTTGCCGCAGCCGCACGGGCGGAGAGAGGCTCGCCGCCGATGAGCGCGCTTCGCCGGCCCAGCTTCACCTGGACCCTTGTCGGTCTGACCGGGCCGTCCGACAAAGGTCTAGGACATTGTTTGAGCCCGCGATTCACGCCCTCCGACGATTCCGCCTCGGGCGATCGCGGGCTGGCTCAAACCCGACCCGACGCGGCAGGAAAGCCTCTGCACCCCCACGACCTGGCGGAGATTGCCCTCGATCAGGGGCAGCATTCCGGGCGGAAGCTCCGACAGACCAATTCGCACCCACATGGCGGCTCCCGCACACTCGGCCGCCAGGTGCCGCGGCACGAGGTTGCGCCGCGCCAAGGGCTGCAAGAGGCGTGGCAGAAGGCCCGGGCTCGAATCGGCCAGCACCTCGAAGACAACGGGGGAAGCCGCCACGGCGGCCAAGGAAGCATCGGCATTCACGGGGAAAACTCCGGATGAGAGAGAAGGGTCGCGGGAAGCCCCGGCTGCTCAGGCAGCCGGGCGGGTAATTCGCGCGCTCTCGATCCGGAAACTCATGCGGTCACTCTATCAGCCGATCCGGCGCGGCGCCACGGAACGTACTGCATGCCTCCTCATCCGATGAGGCCGAGGCGCGCGAGGAAGATCCGGGCCGACGGGACGACGGCGCTGCCAAGCGCGGAAAGACGTGCCGCCAGTTCGGCTTCAGGGATGACCTGCAGCGGGTCGTATTCGCCGTTGCCCGATTTCTCATGGCACGCGAGCGCCGCTTCCCCCTCGAGCGAGAGGACCAGGGGAATCCCGATATCCAGCACGTGGCTCGCGGGATGCTCGACGATGCAGAGCGGGCTTCCGACGGCGCTCGGTGAGGCGATGATGCCGGTCTCCTCGGCGAGTTCCTTCAGAAGCTGTGCCGCGAGATCGATCCGCCCGTTCCCGTCGGCGGCGCCGGGATCGATGCTGCCGGCCGGCGGCAACTGCCACATCCCCGCCTGATAGGCGGTGCGGGGGCTGCGCAGCCCGAGCAGGATCCCGTCGGCAAGGCGGACGATCCCGTTCACCGCCAGCGGGCGGAGACCCAGATCGGCAAAGAGTTCCGGCCGCGCCATCTGGGCGACGATCCGGCGGAACTCGGTGAAATGCCCCTCGATGTGCCGTGCCGTGATCACGTCAGCGCTGAACACGCGGCCGTTGAAGAGTGCGCCGGAAAGACGCTCTTGCGCGCTCCGCCAGAGCCGTTCGATCTCCGCCTCGATGGCCGGGACGAGGCGGGGCGCCTCACGCGCGACCGTAATCTCGAGTGCGGGGTCGATCTCGTGCACCGTGAAGCCCTGCATCTCGCCTCGTCGCGCCGTGTACCGCCGCAGAATTGGGCCCGCCCGGCGAGGACGACGCAATCCTGCGCCCGAGGCAAGGCCGTTGGCTCTCTGGCGGGGCAGGAGCCGCGCCTCGCCGGCTGATTACCTTTCCATCCGGCTTCTCGGTGCGCTGCCGAAGTGCACGTCAAAAAGCTCGCCAGCCGAATAGACGACATCATACCGGCTTGCCAGCACCGCCCACTTGCTCCCCCGCTTGCGGCGAACATGACGAACGTCGGGTCGCCCGACTTCCCACACCAAGCGCCCGCCGATCGGGCGGACGCGCAGTTGGAATCGTTGCGGGAGAGGTGGGGCGCCGGCGAGGCGCGCTCCTTCAGCCGCCGCCGGCGCTTCCGCGCCGGCGGCGGCCCGAACGGGCAGCGAATTTCGTTCATCGGGCGATCGATTGCCGCCGCAAGCAGCGGTCCATCGTCACTTCGATGAAGCAGATTTGGACGCGCCGGAACTCGAGGTCGAACTGGCCGAGCTCGAGCTTGAACAAGCCGAGCTCGTGGTCGAAGAGGCGGAACTCGAGGTCGAACTGGCGGAACTTGCGCTCGAAGCGGTGGACTTGGTGAACTTGGGAAATTCCGTATCGTTGAATACCAGCGCCGTCTTGAGCTTGTATTCGGGGAAGTGCTCGAAAAAGAAATCCCACCCGATGTCGCGCCAAGCCGGGAAAAAATGCATGCGCCTGAGATTGTAGCCCCAGCTCGAGCCCCTGTCGTTCGGACCCAGCCCCACTCCCGCCGGGTAGAAAAACATTCTTCCGGTGCAGTTGTTCGGATTCCAGGTATTCGTCACAGTGTCAACCTGATAGATCGACATGTGCCAGCCGATTGCTTGTAAGAGGGAATTCCGGTCCGTCACCGTAATGTGGACTTGATAATAGTAGCCGTTAATCCCGGTCTCCGTGTTGTCCCTTAGCCCGAGATCCTTGTACCAAACGCCCGACGAGGCCGTGCTCGTTGAAGTTCCGGTTGTCGTGCAGCTCATAGCATTGCTCCTCATGATTGTAGCCAGGCCGCTGTTGTCAGGGATTGCTGAGCGGAACGGTGTGCCCTGGGTGACAAAACTGCGTCGAAAATTGCCGGAGCCCGCCGGCATGCCGGCGCGGAGCGGGAGACGCGCAAAAATCCATTGAAAGCTCGCGTTTGCCGCCGTTGCTGCCGCGCCGGCGCCCTCGATGGCACAGCGCATCGCGGGCCGCCCGACAGAGCGGATCGCCCCCAACTGGAATCGCGAAGGGATCCCAAAGGACGCCCTGGGGAGCGCGGGAACCGGTCCGGTCAGGCAAAGTGGGCTGGAAGGCAGAGCCGTGTGAAACCGTACGGTAAGAAACGAGAACAAAGGCCCGGGGGACCTGCCGCGCTCAAAATCCTCGGCGGCGAGCCTGAGAGAATCGAACCACCCCGCGCCGGGGCGAGAAAAATCGGCCACGCGCCCGGACTTATGCCCCGCTTCCGGAGGCATTGCATAACAGCTTGAAAAAGCCCGACTTCCTTGTCGTCACTCGGTGCATGCCGGGGACGACAACCCAATACCTGCCTTTCTTTCCCTCTCCCTCTGGCCGAGACACCCCCGGTGCGCTCGCGCCCTCGGGACCTAGACCCGTGTCGGGCTGACTGTGCAGCCCGACACGGGTCTAGCGCTTTATTCGAGCCCGCGATTCACGCCCTCCGACGTTTCCGCCTCGGGCGATCGCGGGCTAGAGCGGGCCGCGTGAGCGATGCAAACCTACCGAGCGGCCTGATTTCGTACGCCAGTACGAGACGCAATCTGCAGACACCTGAGACGCAATCGCTAACGGTTCCCGTGCCAAGCGGAGTAGAGTGAGCCGGTGTTCCATATCGGATACGATATGAATATGGCCAGGTGCCGGGGCAGCGACGGCCGCCCCCTCTGTTCGCAACGTCAGCCAGAGAGAGGAAAACCATGTCGACTGCTGTCCACTCCGCCGCCCTCGAGAGCCGGCCACCGATGTCCGCGCCGGCGCGCAACGGGGCGCCCGACCTGTCGGTGCGGCGCGAGGCGTTGCGGGGATGCTCCCTCTTCGGTTCGCTCACGCCCGCCGACCTGGACGCCGTGCTCGCCCGTGCCGTTCTCAAGCGCTTCACCCGCGGCGATGTGATCATGCGCCGCGGCGATGCCGCCCCCGGCATGACCGTGATCCTCCAAGGCCGCATGCGCATCGGCGTTACCTCCATCGAGGGCCAGGAGACCTCGCTCGGCGTGCTCGGAGCCGGTGATGTCGTCGGCGAGATGGCTCTGCTCGATGGCGGCGAGCGAAGCACAGACGTTACCGCGGTCGAGGATGGCGTGATGCTGCTGATCCAGCGCGGCGACTTCCTGCCCCTCATGGAGAGAAACGCTCGCCTCTGCCTGGGCCTGATGCACGTACTCTGTGTCCGTCTGCGCAGCGCGAACCGCTCGGTCGAGGAACTCGCCACCCTCCGCCTCTCCGTCCGGCTCGGCCGGCTGCTGCTGCGGCTCGCCGAAAGCTACGGCAAGCGCACCGATCGCGGACTCCGCATCGATCTTCGATTGTCGCAAAAGGATCTCGCCACTCTGGCCGGCGCGTCGCGCGGGAAGATCAATCACTGTCTCCGCCTCTGGGAGCAGCACGGCGCGCTCTTGCGCGAGCACGGCCATCTGCTGATCCGCAACCCGGAGATGCTCGCCGCCGGCGAACCGTAAGCCGCGCTGTCATGCATGGCGGACCGCACGACGACGGGATCACCGCTCAGCGGAGCCATGGTTCCCAGGCGCATGGAGCGGGCGCATCGGAGAGCGACCCGTGCGCCCGCGGCGAGGTCGCCAGCGGAGCCGTGCATGTCGCACTCGCCGTCCGCACATCACACCGACTTCATCTTGTCGGCGATGGCAGCGCCGGCGATGTCGGAATTCTTAGTCTTCAGGATCTCCATCTCGCTCGAGGAGAGAAGCTCGGCCACGATCGCCTCGGCGAGCGGGCAGTCATGCGTGATCAGATGCCGGGCGAGGACGTGCGCGTAGAGGTTGCGCTTTACGCCCTTGGTCGAGGCGAGCGTTTTATAGGCGGCGCGGCCCATCGTATAGATGGTGGTCAGCACGCCAAGTCCGGCCGCGCCGACTCCCTTCTTGGCTGCCTTGTCGGTCTTTTGCTGGATGATGTAGGTCAGGATTCCCTCGCCGATCATGTCGTGATCGTGGATCATGCAGTCCAGGTCGCGGACGCCGGGCCGGCATCGGCAGCGCTGGTACTGCCCGGCCCGATAACCCGCCTGAATCTCTCTCAGGTTCTCGAAGTGCGCGATCGACTTGATCATCGATCGGGCATTGACGACGATGGAGCCCACCGTCAGCGCCGCGGCCATCGCGGCAAGACCCAGACCGGTCGCGGAGACCGCGGCGCCGGTGGCGATTGCCGCACCCACTGCGAGGGTCGAGGTGCCGGTTCCTGCGAGCGCCCCGGTGGCGCCCGCCGAGGTGGCGGAAGCGAGACCGCTCGCGATCCGCTTGCCAGTTCTGCCGCGATTGACCTCCGCGCCGCCGGACAAGTCCGGGTACGCGGAGTTGACGGTCGGCCAGACGAGGTCATGGTTAGGCATTGCGCATTCCTTTGTGCGATGAAGTTGGATGGGAGAGAGAGCTTCGCAGCATGGCCGGACCGGACTGCCATTCTGCTGGAGTCCGATCGGGCTCCGGCCGGGCGCGGGCCTTACTCGATTTCGCGGAACCGAGTGAGCGAACCGGTCTCGAAGCTCTGGCGTTTTCGCCTCGAGATCGCGACGCCTTGCCGGTTGCGCAGATAGCCGCCCGGCTCGTTCATACGAAACGCGAGGGCCGGCCGTTCGAACTCGTGCATGTGCGTTGCTTCCCCTGGAACGGTTTCCGCGCTGCTGCGCGTGGCCGCTGTTGTCAGGGATTGCCGAACGGGACGGTGTGCCCTGGGTGACATCATTGCAGAGAAAGTGGCCGATGCCCCGCGTTCGTCACTATTGCCGCCGGCCGGCTACTCTTCCGGTCGCGTTATGCCAGCACCCGGAATGTCTGACTCGACGAGAGCCGTCGCAGGGCGGTTCTTGGATGATTCGCCATAGCGCTTACCCCGGCCCTCACCGGGAGCCCCGCTCAGAGAGAGGGGAAGGATGCGAACGGCGCGGGGGATATGTGTCACTCAAGTCTGATTCGGGGTATCAGGCCGGGAGCGGAATTGACCGATCCGGGAGGGTAGGAAGATGCCGTGGACCCACGCGCTGGACCTCAACAAAGCGACGATCAAGGACCAGGGTGCGAACGTTCCGGTTACCAAGGCGGAGAAGTTCATATCGGCCGAGCTTCTGGGACTGATTCAGCTTGGCGATGCCGTGATCCGCGAAGTGCGACGGCTGATGCCGTATGGCGCGGCGAACCAGAAGTTCGACGTCAAGCGCTCCACGGAAACCCAGCCGATGACGGTGCTGACGCAGCAGGCGTATCAAGGGCACTATTCCGAGGCGCAGCACATGGCGGGCGCTGCGGTCACCTACGGCGCCGGTACCTGCCAGGATCAGGCTGCGGTTGCCTATCTGCTGCTGCGGGAGCGGCTGCCGGCGACACGGACCGCATGCTTTGCGTTTTCTAATTATTCGAGCCACTGTTTCGCGACGATCGGCGTGCCGAACACGGACGCAGCAGACCAGGTTGTGGTGGTCGATTCCTGGCCGAAATACGCGCAGGCGCTGCTGTGGCAAGATCATTTCTGCTACCCGATCTGCGGGATCTACCGGCAGAAACCGGGTGTAGGGCACGCCGGCAAGCTGCAGCGCGCGCAGGGAAAGTACGCAAGCCGGAACAAATATCTCGATGAGCTGGGCACGCTCTATATGCACTTCCCGCCGGCGAAGTACAATCACAAATGGGGAAACCGGGTGGGTGCGCAGATCATCGTTTACCACAACGACCTCATACGCTTCTGAGGGGAGCAAGCGCGCGCCCGGGCGCCCTGCATAGAACGCGAGCGGATGCCGCCGGCCCGGCGATCCGTCCGGCCGAGGGTGCCGCGCCCGCCCCCTTGTCCGCGAGCCCGACGGCGGGGCACATGGGCAGGAAGCACAGAGGAAAGCTGCCATGACCCGGCTTGAAGCCAAGCTCGCGCGGATTGCACGCGGGCAGTACCGGCCCAGTGATTTCGTGATCGCGGATGCCAAGGACCCCGACATGGGTCCGGGCCTCTGGGCCACCGGCCCTCTCCGTAGCGCGGACGGAACCCTCACGCGCTATCGCACCCGCGCCGAGTTCCTGGACCAGATCCGGGCGATCGTCCGGCAGGACATCGTGGACGTGATGCTCGCCTCCTTGAGCAACCTCGAAATCCTGATGGGCGAGGGCCTCTTTTCCGAGCATGCGGTCAAGCCGGCGATCCGCGCCAACGATGCAAGCGATATCTGGATGGTCCGCGGGGGAAGCTACACCAAGCGCCCCTCACGCCCGTTTCGCACCGTAAGCCTCGCGCGGGCGCGGGCGGCGGGCCTCGATCTCGGTCTCTATTCCATCACCTTCAGCAACGATCTCGAGGCCGATATCGCCTCGCTCGAGGCCTATGCCCGGTTTCGCGAAGAGGCGGCGCGCTACGGCTTTCGCCATTTCCTCGAGGTCTTCAATCCCAATGTGGAGACCGGCATTCCCGCTGATGTCCTCCCCCACTTCGTGAACGACTGCATCGTCCGCGCACTCGCGGGCGTGGCCGCGGCGGATCGCCCGCTCTTCCTCAAGATGGCGTACAACGGCCCAAAAGCACTGGAAGAGCTGGCAGGATGGGATTCGTCCCTGGTGGTCGGCATATTGGGCGGGAGCGCCGGCACGACACGGGACACATTCGAGCTTCTCGCGCAGGCGGAGCGGCACGGCGCGCGGATTGCCCTCTTCGGGCGCAAGATCAACCTGGCCGAATCGCCGCTTGCCATCGTCGCCCTGATGCGCGAGGTGGCGAGCGGCAACCTGCGCCCGGCCGAGGCGGCCAGAGCCTATCATGACCAGCTGCAAGCGGCCGGGCTCAAGCCGCTCCGGCCGCTCGACGAAGACCTTGCCATCACCGATCCGGTGCTGAAGGAAGGGGGGGCGGGCTGAGCGGGAAGGCCGCACGATCGATGCCGGAACGGACGGCGGGCTTCGTCACCGGCGGCACCTGGTGCGTGGACCGCAACAAGCTCCTCGAGTTCTGGCCGGCCGAGGACGGGATGGCGCAGATCCTCGCCTCCGAACGGCGTGGCGGCGGCTCCGGCTGCAACTTTGCCGTGGATATCCGCAAGCTCGACCCGGGCGTCCCGGTGGCGACGATCGGGCTCATCGGAGATGACGAAGACGGCCGGTTCCTGCTTGCCGAGGCGGATGCGCACGGGATCGAGCGGCAGGCTCTCGCCGTCACCGCGGCGGCACCGACCCACTACACCGAAGCGTACGGCTCGCTGAAGAGCGGCCGTCGCACGCATCTCTATTTCCCAGGCACCGCGGCGCTGCTGACGCCGGATCATTTCGCCGGCCTCGAGAATCTCGGCGGGCGGTTTTTCCATCTCGGGCTGCCCGGCGTTCATCCGCTGATGGACTCGCCGTGCGGCGAAGACGCCAACGGCTGGGTTGCCGTGCTGCGCCAGGCCCGGGCGGCCGGGTTCAGGACCAGCCTCGAAATGGCGAGCACGGGAGCGGAACGAATCGCCGCGCTCGGGCGGCCGTGCCTTCCCTATCTCGACTATCTCATCGTCAACGATGTCGAGATCGGCAGCCTTGCCGGCGTCACCACCGCCCGCGAGGGTGGCACCGATGTGGACGCGGTGGAGCGGGCCATCTGCACGGTTGCAGGACTCTCTCCGCTCAAGCTCGTGGCGGCGCATTTCCCGGCCGGTGCGGTGGCGGCGACGAAGGAGGGAACGCTGATCCGGCTTCCCTCCATCGCCGTGCCGAGCGAGGAGATCGTGGCGGCAAACGGCGCCGGCGATGCCTTTGCCGCCGGCACGCTCTATGGGGTGCATCAGGGCTGGGATGTCGCGGCGTCCCTCAGGCTCGGGCATGCTGCGGCCGCCGCTTCACTCAGGAGCCTCTCGACCACCGGGGCGGTCGGAACGTGGGACGAATGCCTGGCACTGGCCCGGCGCTGGGGCGCGCGCATACCTAGACCGGTGTCGGGCTGACTGTGCAGCCCGACACCGGTCTTACGCTTTATTCGAGCCCGCGATTCACGCCCTCCGACGATTCCGCCTCGGGCGATCGCGAGCTAGCTGATGGGGGCCCGGCCGATGCGGGCGGCGCGTGCCGGTGCGGTTACTGGCGGAGCGGTTACTGGCGGCCGGGCGCCGTCCCCGGCATGCCGCGACCTGGAATGCGATGGCGGAAGCGCAGAGCCTCCGCCGCGTGCAGACGCTCCACCGTCCCGGATTGAGCGAGATCGGCGATCGTGCGCGCAACGCGGATCACGCGGGTGTAGCCGCGCGCGGAAAAGCCCAATCGCTCGGCCGCTTCTTCGACGAAGCGCCGCGCCTCGGCGGAGATCGCGACCTTCTCGGGATCCGCCGCGGCATTGAGGCGCCCCGTCTCCCCGTTGCGCGCAAGCTGCCGCTCGCGCGCCGCCGCCACGCGCGCGGCGACGAGGCTGCTGGCCTCGCCGGGGGCGGCGCGGGAGAGCACCGAGGGTGCGACCGGCTGCACCTCGACGGTCAGATCGATCCGATCGAGCAACGGCCCGCTGATCCTCGTCTGGTATTCCTCCCCGCAGCGCGGTGCGCGCCCGCATTCCCGCCCGCCATCACCGAGATAGCCGCAGCGGCACGGGTTCATCGCCGCGACAAGCTGAAAGCGCGCCGGGTAGGTGACGTGCGCTGCCGCCCGCGCCACGGTGGTGCGCCCGGTTTCCATCGGCTGGCGGAGCGCATCGAGCGCCTGGCGCGGAAATTCGGGAAGCTCGTCGAGAAAGAGCACGCCGTTGTGCGCGAGGCTGATCTCCCCCGGCAACGCCCGGTTGCCGCCGCCGGCGAGAGCCGCCTGGCTGGCCGAATGGTGTGGTTCGCGAAAGGGCGGGCGCATGATCAGCCGCCCTCCTTCCAGCATGCGCGCCAGGCTGTGGATCATGCTCACTTCGAGCGCCTGCTCCGCGGTGAGGCTGGGAAGCAAGCCAGACAGCCTGGCCGCCAGCATCGACTTGCCGGCCCCAGGCGGGCCGATCAGCAGCAGATTATGTCCGCCGGCGGCGGCGATCTCCAGCGCGCGGCGCGCCGTCTCCATGCCCTTGACTTCCGCAAGGTCGGGCGATTCGGCCACTTCCTGCACGCCCGGCGGCGCGGGCGAGGTGAGCGTCTGCGTCCCCTTGAAATGATTGACAATCGAAATGAGATCGGGCGCGGCGAGCACTTCGATCCGTCCCGCCCAGGCTGCCTCGCCGCCCTGTGCGGCCGGGCAGACCAGCCCAAGATCCTGCGCCGAGGCACCGATCGCGGCGGGCAGGACACCTCCGACCGGAGCGATCGTTCCGTCGAGCGAGAGTTCGCCAAGGGCGGCATAGCCCGCGACCTCCTCGATCGGCAGCACACCCATCGCCGACAGCAGCGCGAGCGCGATCGGCAGGTCGAAATGGCTGCCTTCCTTGAGCAGATCCGCCGGCGCGAGATTGACCAGCACGCGCCGCGGCGGCACTGCGAGCCCCATCGCGGTCAACGCGGCGCGCACCCTCTCGCGCGCCTCGCCCACCGCCTTGTCGGCGAGGCCGACCACGAGGAACGCGGGCAGGCCCGAGGAAATCTGCACCTGCACTTCGACCGGCACTGCCTCGATGCCGACGAAGGCGAAGGAGTGGACGCGGGCGAGCGTGCTGGCGAGGAAACCCACCTCGGGATCCGGTGGCCCGCTCATCACGCGCGATCGGAAAGCGAGAGGCGCACGCGCGCTCGTAATAGCTTTTGTCGACGCGCGATTCGCTCACCCCGGCCCTCACCCCCAACCCCTCTCCGGGTCCCCAGCAAGGTCCGGGGACTTTGCCGGGAGCCCGGCCCAGAGGGAGAGGGCAGGGTATGTCGGGATGCGGTGAGTGAGCCACGCATGGGCGAAAGTTGGTACTAGCCCGCGCCGTAGCGATGCAGCCAGGCGAGCATCCGCTGCCAGCCGTCTTCGGCATCCGCCTTGCGATAGCTCGGCCGATAGTCGGCATGGAACCCGTGCGGCGCATCGGGATAGACGATGATCTCGACGGTCTTGCCGGCCGCCTTCGCGCGCGCCTTCGCCTCGGCGATCTCGGCCGGCGTGCTGGAAGAATCCTGCCCTGCATAAAGGCCGAGCAGAGGGCAGCGGATTTTCCCGGCGACGTCGAGCGCGGTCTCGGGCTGGATCGGTGTGCGCGGCCCGTCGAGCGGGCCATACCAGGCGACGGCGGCGCGCAGCGTGAGGTCGGGGTGCGCACCCAGCGCGGCATAGAGCCAGACATCCCGCCCGCCACGGCAGAAGCCGATGACAGCGAGCTTTCCCCGATCGCCGCCGTGGCCCGCGGCCCATGCCGCCGCAGCGTCGAGATCGGCGATCACCGAGGAATCCGGCGTCTTCGCGGTCACCTCCTGGACGATCTGCTGCGCGCTGGTCATTTTCGCCAGATCCGGGAACCGCCAGTAGAGTTCCGGTGCGATCCCGAGGAACCCCAGCTTCGCAAGGCGCCGGCAGACATCGCGGATATAATGATGAACGCCGAAAATCTCCTCCACCACGAGGACGATCGGAAACGGGCCGCCATGATCCGGTTTCGCGTAATAGGCCGGCACCTGGTCGCTGCCCGCCATCAGGCGCACCTCGCCTGCGGTCAGGCCCTTGGTATCGGTCGTGATGACCTGCGCCTCGACACGCGTCGTGGCCAGCGTGAGCCCCGAGACGAGGCCGCTCGCGAGCAGGCCCCGCCTTGCCAGAGGATAGCGTTCGAGGCCGGCAATCTCGGGTAAATCGGCCATTCGTCTCCTCCGCCGTCAGACGCCCGCCATCACGCGTGATGTAGCCGCCTTGAGATTGGCGTCGAGCCTGGCCAGGAACGCCTCGGTCGTGAGCCAGGGCTGGTCCTTGCCGATCAGGATTGCGAGGTCCTTCGTCATCGACCCCGACTCCACCGTCTCGACGCAGACACGCTCCAGCGTCTCGGCGAATTGCGTCACCTCCGGAGTGCCGTCGAAGCGGCCTCGATAGGCGAGCCCTCGCGTCCAGGCGAAGATCGAGGCGATCGGATTGGTCGAGGTCGGGCGGCCCTTCTGATGTTCGCGGAAGTGCCGTGTCACCGTGCCGTGCGCGGCCTCGGCCTCGACCGTCCTGCCGTCGGGGCTCATCAGCACGCTGGTCATCAGGCCGAGCGAACCGAACCCTTGCGCAACCGTATCGCTTTGCACGTCCCCGTCATAATTCTTGCAGGCCCAGACATAGCCGCCGGACCATTTCAGCGCGGAGGCCACCATGTCGTCGATCAGCCGGTGCTCGTAGGTCAGATTCTGCTCGGCGAACCGCGCCTTGAACTCGGCTTCGAAAATCTCCTGGAACACGTCCTTGAAGAAGCCGTCATAGGCCTTGAGGATGGTATTCTTGGTCGAGAGATAGAGGGGATAGTTGCGGGCCAGTGCGTAATTGAAGCTTGCGCGTGCAAAACCCTCGACCGAGACACGCGTGTTGTGCATGCCAAGCGCAACGCCGCCACCGGCCTTGAAGTCGTTGACATCGAACACCTGCGCCGGCCCGCCATCGGCCGGCTGGTAGGTGAGAGTCACCTTGCCGGGGCCGGGGATTTTCACGTCGGCGGCGCGATAGATGTCGCCATAGGCGTGGCGGCCGATGACGATCGGCCTGGTCCAGTTCGGTACCAGGCGCGGCACGTTGCGGCAGATGATCGGTTCGCGGAAGATCGTGCCGTCGAGGATGTTGCGCAGGGTGCCGTTCGGGCTGCGCCACATCTCTTTCAGGTTGAACTCCTTCACCCGCGCCTCGTCGGGGGTGATGGTGGCGCACTTGACGCCCACTCCGAACTTGCGGATCGCGTGGGCGGCCTCGACGGTGATCCTGTCGTCCGTGCGGTCGCGATTCTCGATCCCGAGATCGAAATATTTCAGCTCGATGTCGAGATACGGGAGGATCAGCTTCTCCTTGATGAAGCCCCAGATGATCCGTGTCATCTCATCGCCGTCGAGCTCCACCAACGGCGTCTCTACCTTGATTTTCGCCATAGCCTCCTCGTCGAGACAAACGCCGCGCCGCCGCCCGCCCCATAGGCCTCTTTCGCTTCCGGGAATGCGGCGCAACCGGCGCGTGCCGGACCTTCGCATCGGCGGGGCGGACGGGCAAGCCTTGGGCCGGGCGAGGTCGCGGGAATTTTCGCGCGCGCAGCATTTCGTTGCGCGCCCGCCGGAGGACGCTTAATGTTCGCCTCCAGGTTATGCTCGGCGGCGGGCATGGCAAGGATGCGTTTCTCGCTCCCAGGCATGGCTTCCCTGCAGACGCGATGGCGGGCAGTCCTCAGTGACCGATCCGCACTCAGGCGCGCGAATCGCGAATTGGCCGCGGCCAAGGGTGAGGCGGAAGCCAAGTCCGCTCAACTCGAAGGCATGCTCGCCAACATGTCCGATGGCGTGATGCTGGTCGATGGCGAGATGCGCCTTCGGCAATGGAATGCGCTCTTCCCGGTGCGGACCGGCGTCCCCAAGGAGCTGCTGCGCCAGGGCATGACCATGGAGGAAATCCTGAGCATCCAGGCACGGCTTGGCGAATTCGGCCCGGTCGATGTCGAGGCGGAAGTCGCACGGCGGATGCAGCGCATGCGCGACCCGATCCCGTTCGGTTCCATCGAACGGCAGCGCCCGAACGGCATGGCGATCGAACTCCGCCGCAGCCAGATGCCGGATGGCGGCTTCGTCACCCTCTACGCGGACATCACCGCGCGCAAGCAGGCGGAGGTCTCCAAGCGGCTGGCCCAGGAGACCGCCGCGGCAGCCACCGCCGCCAAGGCCGAGTTCGTCGCCACCGTGGCGCACGAGGTGCGTTCGCCGCTCAATGCCGTGATCAACAGCCTCGAACTCCTGGCTGCCTCCGGACTGGGCGCCGCCCAGCAGAACCTCGTGGAGGCGGCACGCGGGGCGGGCGACGCGCTGCGCACTCTCATTTCCGACATCCTCGATATCGCGCGCATGGACGCCGGCCAGTTCCGCCTGGCGCCCGAGGATTTCTCGCTCCGCCCATTGCTGCTCTCGATCATCGATATCTTCCGTTCGCAGGCGGCCGGGCGCGGCCAGACCATCTCGCTTTCGCTGGCCCCCGATCTTCCCGAGGCTCTGCACGCCGATCCACGGCGGGTTCGCCAGGTTCTCCTCAATTTTCTCAGCAATGCCGTGAAATTCTCCGCGCCGGGCACGATCACGCTGGCGGCGGCGGCCGAGACCGAGGGCGAATGGCGCGCGCTTTCGCTCTCCGTCATCGATCCCGGCCCGCGCATCCCCGAGGCAGGCCGCCAGCGCCTGTTCCAGCCGTTCCAGCGCCTGGAGAACGCTGCCGCCAGCCCGCTGCCCGGCAGCGGGCTCGGGCTTGCGATCTCCGAGCGGCTGGTCAGGCTGATGGGCGGCAGAATTGGCTGCGAGCCGGCCGAGGAAGGCAACCGGTTCTGGCTTGCGATTCCGCTGGCCCCGGCGCTGGCGCCGGTCTCCCCGCCGGAAACCCCGGCGGAGCATCGCCCGCTCAACCGCGCCCGTATCCTGGTGGTCGAGGATGTGCCGGCGAATCAGCTCGTGCTGGCGACGATGCTGCGACGCGAAGGGCACCTCGTCGATATCGCGGGCAGCGGCGAGACGGCGCTCGCGGTGCTGGACCGGCGCCCGTACGACATTGCCTTCCTCGATCTGCATCTTCCGGGCATCAACGGATTCGAAGCCGCGCAGCGGATTCGCGCCATGCACGGCCCGGGGGCCCAGGTTCCGCTGGTGGGTCTGACCGCTGCCGCTTCGGCTGAAACGCGGAGTCGGTGCCTGGCTGCCGGAATGAACGAGATGATCGGCAAGCCGGTGGGGCAGCGCAGCCTGATCAACGCGCTCAAGGCCGAGCTCCGGCCGCGCCCCGGCCGGCACGTCGAGGCGGCGAGCCCGGCCGCGGAGGCCCCATCGTCGAGCCTGGATCTGGCCCGGCTGGCCAGCTTGCGCCGCGAGTTGCCGGCCGGGCTGCTGGCCCATCTCGCGGAGGAATGCCTCGCCGATATTGCTGGGCGGCTGCCGCGCCTGCGGGATGCGATCGGCGGCGGCAGCGAGGCGGAGGCGGCAGCGATCGCGCACAGCATCGCCGGCACGGCAGCCACTTATGGGCTGAGCCGGCTTTCGGCGCTGGCGCGCGAGCTTTCCAACCTGGCCGCCAAAGGGGGAGCCGATACCGCCTCTCTCGGCCCGATCGAGGCCGAATACCGCGCCGGCGCGACGACACTCCGTGCGTTGCTCGAGACCTGACCGCGCGCCCGCCAGTGTCCCGCCCGCACATTTCGGGGCAGGACACCAAGGCATCTCGGTAAGGACGAAAAAAGCCCGCTCGCGTCACGCTAGTCCGAGGAAGACCGCCAGGACACGGTTCACCCTCACCATTGTTGCATCGTCCAACCGCCCGATAACAGGGCCCAGTCTGCTCCTCGACGGAGTCTGCGGCTTGTCCACCATGATCGGCAAGCGCCTCGTCAACCCATTCCGTTCGCCGGGCTCAACCGGCACCCGCAACAGTGGCGCGCCAACCAGCGTGGTGGTGATCGGTCAGACAGCGACCGAGGGAAGCTCTCCGAAATGATCCGCCTGCACCACGAGAGCGGGCCGGGGCTTGCCCTGGTCCCCTTAGGCAACCGTTACGAAGTCCCCACGCCTCACGCCGTCCAGCCGCTGGTATCGGATACCTCGAACCAAGCCTCGTTCCCGGCATGGCTCGACTGGGAGTTGCTTCCGCGTCCGCTGCTTCGAGAGCTCTGTTGCAAAGTCTTCGGCGCCCCGCGATGGAGGGCCCGAGCGAGGGGGACCGGATCCCTCACCCCAACCCCTCTCCCAGAGGGAGAGGGGAAGAAAGGGGCCGCCTCCCGGAGGGAGAGGGGAAGAAAGGGGCCGCCTCCCAGAGGGAGAGGGGAATGGTGCCGGTGGAAGCAGAAGATCTCCCTCACTTACGCACGATTCCGGATGTCAGCGTGACCCGTGCATGGCGGCTGAGGATTCGACTCGCGCCGGCGGGGCGAGCGAAACAGGTTCCAGGCGGCGGCCGGTTTCCGCCTCGAACACATGGAGCGAGGCCGGAGAGAACCCGACGGTCATTTCCTCGCCGACGCGCACCATGCCGGCGCGCTGTACGGTGAATGCGGCCCCTCCGGGCAGCCTGCCGTGCAGCAGCGTCTCCGAGCCGAGCGGTTCGACCAGATCGACCGCGAGCCTGAGCCCCTGAGCGGCACCCTCCGGAAGCACCGTCACATCCTCGGGCCGGATGCCGATGATGAGCGCGCGCCCGTCCCGCCCGGCGCGCGGGCCATCCGCAAACGCAATCACCGGGCCCGCCTTCAGAACGGCAGCCCGGCCGGCGTCGGCAAGACGGGCGGGAAGAAAATTCATTGCCGGGGCGCCGATGAAGCCCGCCACATAGGTGTTGGCGGGGCGGGAAAAGACCTCGAGCGGGCTTGCCACCTGCGCCGGCCGCCCCTCATGCATCACCACCAGCCGATCGCCGAGCGTCATCGCCTCAACCTGATCGTGCGTGACATAGAGGCTCGTCACTCCCAGCCGTCGCTGCAGGCGACGGATCTCGGCACGCATCTGCACACGCAGCCTGGCGTCGAGATTGGAAAGCGGCTCATCGAACAGGAAGAGCTTGGGCTCGCGCACGATCGCCCGGCCCATCGCCACGCGCTGGCGCTGGCCGCCGGAGAGTTGCCGGGGCTTGCGATCCAAAAGCCCCTCGATCCCGAGCATGCGCGCGGCCTGATCGACGCGGCGGCGGATGTCCGCCCGCCCGAGGCGGCGGATGCGCAGGCCATAGGCCATGTTCTCGAATACGCTCATGTGCGGGTAGAGCGCATAGTTCTGGAACACCATCGCAATGTCCCGCGCCGCCGGATCGAGACGTGTCACGTCCCGCCCGTCCAGCACGACGCTCCCCGCACTCGGCTCTTCGAGGCCGGCGACGAGGCGGAGCAGCGTCGATTTGCCGCAGCCGGAGGCGCCGACGATCACCACCATCTCGCCATCCGCCAGCGCGAGATCGACCCCGTGCAGCACGGCCAGCGCCCCGAAGCTTTTCGCCAGCCCCGCCAGTTCGAGCGTTGCCACTACTTCTCGACCTCCGCCAGGCCGTGCACGAACCAGCGCTGCATCGCCACCACCACCACGACCGGCGGGACGATCGCCAGCACGGCCATCGCCATCATCGTGTTCCAGGGGGTCAGCGTGAATCCTCCGAACGTCAGTTGCACGATCCCGATGACGATCGTGTCGAGCCTGGGGTCGGTCGCAACCAGCAAGGGCCAGAGATATTGGTTCCAGCCATAGACGAACAGGATCACGAACAGCGCGGCCATGTTCGCCGCCGAAACCGGGATCAGCATGTCGAACAGGAAGCGGATCGGGCCCGCGCCGTCCATCCGCGCCGCCTCCACCAGTTCGTCCGGAATCGCCAGATAGACCTGGCGGAACAAGAGCGTCGCGGTGGCGGAGGCGATCAACGGCACGGTGAGGCCCGCGAAGCTGTTGATCATGTGGAAGTCCGCCATCACCGCGTAGGTCGGGATGATGCGCACCTCGACCGGCAGCATCAGGGTGATGAAAATGGTCCAGAATGCCGCCATGCGGAAGGGAAAACGGAAGAAGACGACTGCGTATGCCGAGAGTACCGAGATCACGATCTTGCCAACGGCGATCGAGAGCGCCATGCCCGCCGAGATCATCAGCATCCGCCAGGCCGGATGCCCGCCGGCCTCTCCATAGCCGTGCAGCAGCACGGAGAGAAAAATGCCGAGGTGGGAAAAATCCGGGATCAGCGAAAGATCGCCGCGGTTGATCGCGCCCGCATCCTGGGTCGCGCCGGCAAAAACGAGCCAGACCGGGAAGGCAAACAGGGCGACGCCGAGCAGCAGCACGAGATGCGCGGGCCAGTCGATCCGCCGATGCATCAGGAGATCGTCCGCCGCCCGAGGAAGCGGAACTGCACGGCCGTCAGCCCGATCACGATCAGCATCAGGATCACCGACTGCGCGGAGGAGCCCGCGAGATCGAGATTGACGACGCCATCGCGATAGACCTTCACCACCAGCGTCACCGTTGCCTGGCCGGGGCCGCCCCGTGTCAGCGCCATGATCGTGCCGAAGGTATCGAAGGCGGCGTAGACGAGATTGACGATCAGAAGGAAGAAGGTGGTCGGCATCAAGAGCGGAAACACGATGGTGCGGAAGCGGCGGAAGCCGCCCGCCCCGTCCATTCGCGCGGCCTCGATCACGCTCGACGGAATCGATTGCAGGCCGGCGAGATAGAAGACGAAGTTGTAACTCACCTGGGTCCAGGCGCTGGCGACGATGACAAGCCCGAGCGCCTGGGTGCCGTTCACCGTGTAGTCCCAGTGGATGCCGAACCGCCCGAGTTCGCGCCCGACGATGCCGACCTCGGGATGCATGACGAATACCCAGAGCACCGCCGAGACGGCAGGCGCCACTGCGTAGGGCCAGATCAGGAGCGTGCGATAGATGGCGCGGCCGCGGATTTCATGATCCGCAAAGATCGCGAACAGGAGTGCCGACGCCATCGCGAGCAGCGTGACCAGCGCGCAGAAGATCGCGGTGCGTCCGAACGCAGCGCGATATCCCGCATCGTCGAGGAGGGAAACGAAGTTCGCGAACCCGATGAACCGGGTGTGCAGGCCGAAGGCGTCGGTCTGGGTGAAGCTCCCATAAATCGCCTTGCCCGCCGGCAGAAGGAAAAAGAGGAAGGTGACGAGAAGCTGCGGCAGAACGAAAGCGATCGGCAACAGCCGCCCGCCGAAAATCGTCCGCCGGTCCATGCGCCGCCGAAGATCGGCCTCAGCGTGCCGCGGGCGCGGCCGCTCTCACCCGGCCGAACGCTGGAAGTCGGCCAGCACCTTGTTGCCGCGGGCGAGAGCACGCGCCAGGGCGCTTTTCGCATCGAACCCGCCTTGCAGTTCCTTCTCCCATTCCTCCTCTATGATGACCCGGATTTCGGGCAGGTCGCCCAGGCGAATGCCCTTCGAATTCTCGGTCACGGGCTTGCGCTCGAGCTGCAGAACCGGCAGTTGCGTGCCCGGATTCTTCGCGTAATAGCCCTCCTTCTCCAGCAGATCCGAGCCCGCGAAGGTGACCGGCACGTAGCCTGTCCCCTCCGCCCATTCCGCGTCCTGTCGTGCCGCGCCGAGGAAGGCGAGGAACTCGGCCGCCGCCTTGTATTCGGCCCCCGTCCGGTGCGGGGACGTCATCGTCCAGAGGCTGGCACCCCCGATGATGGAGTTGATCGGTTTCGAAATGATGTGCGGGTGGTAGGGCAGGAAGGAATTGGCGAAGCGGAATTTCGCGGTTTTCACGAGCGCCCCGCGCGCGGCCGAGGAGTTGAACGCCATCGCCGCCTGGCCGGAATAGAAGACGGGATCGGGAATATTGTCCCGCCCGGCATATTTGAACGTGCCGTCCTTCGACATATCCAGCAAGGTCTGAAGATTCTCGACGAAGGGCGAAGCATCGACGAGGAGCCGCGCGGCGAGTCCCTTGAATCCGTTCGCCTCGGAAGCAAACGGAACATCGTGGATGGCCGAGAACTGCTCGAAATGGACCCAGGTCGGCCAGGACGTCGTGACCGCGTATCGGGTGACCTTCTTCTCCTTCAGAACCTTCGCCGCTGCCACCAGTTCGGGCCAGGTTGCCGGCGGCTTCGAGGGATCGAGGCCGGCTTTCTCGAAGGCGTCCTGGTTGTACCAGAGCACTGCCGTCGAGGAATTGAACGGCATCGAGCCCATCCGCCCGTCGGGCAGGGAGTAATAGTCACGTACCGCCTCGATGTAGCGGGCCGGGTCGAGCGGAACAGCGGTCTCCTTGAACAGCTCCGAGGCATATTTCACCGCCGGGCCGGCGGCCATCATCGTCGCCGTGCCGACGTCGAACACCTGGGCAATGTGCGGCGCCTGGCCGGCACGCCACGCCGCGATCGCGGCGGTGAGGGCATCCGCGTAGCCGCCCTTGAAGATCGCATTCACGACCACTGCGCCCTGGCTCTTGTTGAAGCGATCGACCAGCCGGCCGAGCACATCGCCGAGCGGGCCATTCATCGAGTGCCAGAACAGGATCTGGGTCGGCGCGGCCGCAGCGGCCGGCAGGCCAGGGCGTGTCAGCGCCAGCGCTGCGGCACCTGTGAGCAGCGTGCGGCGTTTCATGAAAAATTACCTCCCATACCGAAGCCTTCCGGAGATCACCCCCGGTTTCGATCTTATCAGGCTAGCATGGCTGTCAGTCGGTGCCCAAGCGGCCAGCCCCATTCGTCCCGCCAATGTCACGCGGCGGCAAGCAACGGCCGGCGGACCTCGAGAAACTCTTCGACCACCGCCGCGAGCCGATCGCACTCGACATCGCCGATCGGCAGCGAGAGATTGATCATGCCGCGCTGCGCGATCCAGACTCCTTGGGCGAGAAGATCGAAGAAGAAGAGTTCCTTGAGCCGCGGGTCGGCATTCGCCACGTCCTCGGGCCGGCGGATCGCTCCGGCGGTGAAGTGCGCCGCCATCATCGAGCCGATGCCGGTGAATTGCAGCGCCGCCCCCGCGCGCCGGCATTGCGCGTTGAGCCGCGCGCGGAGCGCCTCGCCGCGGGCGGAGAGCGCAACCGCTGCGGCCGGCGTATAGACCTCGGTCACGCCCGCGAGGCCGGCCGCCATGGTCAGCACGTTGTTGTTGAAGGTGCCGGCATGCGGCAAGGCGTCCGCCCGCCTGGGATCGAAGAGATCGAGCAGGCTGGCCCGCCCGCCGAAGGCACCGAAGGACATGCCGCCGCCGATATATTTGCCGAGCGTGGTCAGGTCCGGGCAAACGCCGAGCATTGCCGCGAGGCCGTGCGGTCCAAGCCGCGAGGTCATCACCTCGTCGAAAACCAGCACCGCGCCGGCATCGCTCGTCGCTGCGCGGAGCGTGGCCAGGAACTCCGGCTCTGCCGGAATGCAACCGCCGCCGCCGAGCATCGGCTCGACGATCACGGCGGCAAGCTCGCGCGCGTGGCTTTCGATCAGCGCGGCTGCGCCTGCTGCATCGTTGTAGCGCGCCAATACGAAGTCATGCGGCACGTTGACCGGCGAGTTGCCGGAGCGGAACATGAAGACCCCGCCGTGATAACCGCCGCGGAAGACGATGATCTTCTTCCGTCCGGTGGCGGCGACGGCGGTTGCCAGCGCCATCAGGTTCGCCTCGGTGCCGGAATTGGTGAAGCGCACGCGCTCGAGCCCGAAGCGTTCGGTAACGGCGCGCGCGAAACGCGCCTCGATGAGATTGTGGCCGCCCAGATTGATGCCACCATCGAGGGCCTGCTCGATCGCCCGGCGGACCAGCGGATGCGAATGCCCATAGATGCCGGCGGTAAATTCGCCGAGGAAGTCGATATAGGCGTGACCGTCGAGATCCTCGAGCCGCCCTCCCTCGCCGCGGGCAAAGCCGAGCGGAAATGGCGCGTAGAACAGCACCGAGCGCGTGTTGCCCCCGGGCATCACGGCAGTCGCCTCGACGAAGCGGGCAAGACTCTTCGGATTGCGCGCGACATAGGCTTCTTTCGCTTCGGTGAGTGCCGAATCGAGATCGGCGTTCTGAATGCGGACCTCGCTCATCCTGTTCTCCTCGCCCCTTGTTCTCTTTGCCCCGGGAGCCGAGTGGAGCACCGGCGCGCGCCGCCGGCAATTCTCCCACCTCGGCCGGGTGGCGGCATCCCCGAGCCCGGGTTAGCATCGCAGGCAGGGACGAGGGAGGGCGCCGATGAGTCGGATCGCAGTGCTCGGTGCGGGAATCATGGGCCATGCGCTGGCGCTGGTTTATGCGCTCGGCGGGCACGCGGTCAGCCTCACCGACAATGACCCGGCGGCGCTGGAACGGGCGGGCGGGCTGATGGAGAAGGCACTCGCGACGCTCCGCGAGGCGGGCCTCGTCGATGCCTCCTGGCATAACGAACGGTTGCGCGCGGCGGTCCGGCGCGTCGGCCGGTTCGAAGATACGCTGGCCGGGGCTGACATCATCGTCGAGGCGATCAGCGAGCAGCCGGAAGCCAAGCGCGCGCTCTACGCCGCCGTCGACAGGGCCGCCCCGCTGGAGGTGATCCTGGCCAGCAACACGAGCTATCTCGACATCTTCCCGCTGATCCCGGCAGGGAGGCAGCGGCGGGCGCTCATCGCGCACTGGTACACGCCACCCTATCTCGTCGATCTCGTCGATGTCGTGGGCAGCCCGGAGACCGATCCGGCAGTGATCGAGGAAATGCGCGCGCTGCTGGCGGCGATGGGCAAGGTGCCGGTGGTGATGCGCCGCTTCATTCCCGGCTATATCGCGAATCGGATCCAGACCGCGATCTCGCTCGAGGTCAATCGCCTGCTCGACGAAGGCTATGCCAGCGCGCGGGAAATCGACGACGCGGTGATCCACGGGCTGGCGCTCCGCCTGCCGATCCTCGGCGTGCTGGCGAAGGCGGATTTCACCGGGCTGCCGCTCCTGGCCGATGCACTCGGCAACAGTCCCTACGAGCCGCCCCACGGCGGCAAGCGCTCGACGACACTCGATCGCCTGGTGGCTGAAGGGCGCGACGGCGTGCTGGCAGGCCACGGCTATTTCGACTGGAACGAAAGCCCTTCGGCGCTGTTCGCCGAACGCGACCGGCGCCTGATCGCGCTCAAGCAGGCGCTGAAAGCAATCGGCGGGCCGATCAGGCCGAAGGGAGAGGCATGACAGAAGCGGCACTGGAGGCGGATTTCGTCGTCGTCGGCGCTGGCTCGGCCGGGGCGGCGGCGGCGGCGCGGCTCACCGAAGACGGCAAGACCGAGGTGGTGCTGATCGAGGCCGGTGGACGCGACCGCAACATCTGGATCCATATTCCGCTCGGCTACGGCAAGACCATCACCGACAAGAGCGTGAACTGGTGCTACCAAACGGAGCCCGACCCCAATCTCGACGGCCGGCGCATCTTCTGGCCGCGGGGAAAGGTGCTCGGCGGCTCCTCCTCGATCAACGGGCTCATTTACATCCGCGGCCAGGCCGAGGATTTCGACCATTGGCGCCAGCTTGGCAACGCGGGCTGGTCGTATGCGGACGTGCTTCCCTATTTCAAGCAGGCGGAAGACCAGGAGCGTGGCGCCGATGCGCTGCACGGCGCCGGCGGCCCGCTCGCGGTTTCCGATCTCAGGGACCGCCATCCACTCTGCGAAGCCTTCATCCAGAGTGCGCTTGCCCTTGGTTTCCCGCGCAATGACGACTTCAACGGCAGCACGCAGGAGGGGGTCGGCTACTATCAGCTCACGACGCGGAACGGAAGGCGCTGCTCGACGGCGGTCGGCTACCTGCGCCCGGCCGCGAAGCGGCGGAACCTCCGCATCCTGACCGAAACGCTGGCCGAACGGATCCGCTTCGAAGGCCGGCGCAGCACCGGCGTCGAGGTCACGCGCGGCGGGGAAAAGCTCTTCGTCGGCGCGCGCCGCGAGGTAATTCTCTCCGGCGGCGCCATCAATTCTCCGCAGCTCCTCATGCTTTCGGGCGTCGGGCCGGCCGCGCATCTGGCCGAGTTCGGCATCCCCGTGGTGGCAGACCTGCCCGGCGTCGGGCAGAGCCTGCAGGATCACTACCAGGTGCGGATGGTGCATCGCTGCCGGCTTCCGATCACCGTCAACGACATGATGCAGAGTGTTCCGAAGAAGATCGCAGCCGGGCTGCAATATCTCTTGTTCCGGCGCGGCCCGCTGACGATTGCGGCGGGGCAGGTCGGGCTCTTCGTGCGCACGCGCCCGGAACTCGCCACTCCGGACGTGCAGTACCATTTCATCGTTTTTTCCGCCGACCGGCCGGCTGAAGGCTTGCATCGCTTCTCGGGCTTCTCGACCATCATCAACCAGCTCCGCCCGGAGAGCCGGGGCGAGATCCGGCTGCGCTCGGCGGAGCCGCGAGAGTCGCCAGCGATCCATCCGAATTATCTCGCAACCGAGCTCGACCGGCGAACCCTGATCGCGGGTGTCAAACTCGCCCGGCGCGTCGCCGATGGCCGGGAGATGCGGGCCTTCATCGAAAGCGAATATCTGCCCGGTGCCGCGGTCGGCACCGACGAGGAGATCCTCGGCTTTGCGAAACAGTACGGAAGCACCGTCTTCCACCCGACCAGCACCTGCCGCATTGGCCCCGACCCGATGGCGGTGGTCGATGCGAGGCTTTGCGTGCACGGCCTCGAGGGGCTCAGGGTGGCAGACGCCTCGATCATGCCGACGGTGGTTTCCGGCAACACCAATGCCGCCTCGATCATGATCGGCGAGCGCGTCGCGGATTTCGCGCGCGCCAAAAGCTGATGGCGAACGGGCATCTTCATCCAGCGCAACCGGGCGGGCGGCCAGAGAGCGGCAGAGTGCCCGCGGGATCCGGCACGATCGGGCCATGCAACCCCGAGTGTGGGGGATCGTCGAAGTGATGGTGGCGGGCGAGGCGGCTCGAAGCGAGGGGAGCGCGGTGTCGCACTGCCGCCCTGAATTGCGTCCGCGTGCAAGCAGCCGGTAGGCTCTCCGCCGCCACCCCCCCGTGAGGTAGAAGCGATGTCCCTCGATCCGAACCGGCTGATCCTGACCGGCGAAAACCCTTTCATCCGCCTGAGCGAAACCGACGGCGGCGCCATCACAACCAACGCCAGCTTCTGGCGCGTTCTGATCTCGCCCGCCGGCGCCGGCCATGTGCTGTATCTGAAGAGCGAACTGACCCAGGAGCGGTGGAAGATCTACTCCGACAACATCGCGATGGCGCGCTGGCTGCAGACGGCCGTGCAGGGCATGCTCAATGGCGATCTCTCGGACACTTCAATTCCGGTGACCGATGCGGCGTTCGACAAGGACGGCGACGCGCGCGACTTCTGGACCGAGCGGGCGGTATCGCACGACGAGGAGGTCGCGCTGACATGGTACGGCATCGGCGAGCCGTTGCTGATCCACACCCAGCCAGGCCCGCCGCCGGCGCGCCAGTACGGCGTCTGCACGGTGCTGATCCCGGCGCTCGGCGCGCGCCTGACGGTCAATGGCGTGCAGGCGAAGGGGCGCCCGTTCCCGACCCAGCGCGAGGGCAAGCCGTTCAGTACCTGCGCGCTGGCGTTCTCTGAAAGCTGGACCGAGGCGCGCTGACGCCTTCGCCGCCGGTACCAAAGCCAGATGTCGCGACGCCGGCGGGCTGACAACGCCGGCTGGTAGCTCTGCGCAGAGATTTTGACCGGTTGCGGCGGCAGTTCTCTGGTCGCCCGGCTCCGGGCCATCTCGGCCTGGCTGTGAGGTAGTAACCTTAGAGCAGCGGCTTTGGGTGGAAAGCGGGCAGAGACGGCTGGTTGCGGTTCGGTCCGCTCTGCGCCCGTGTCGGTGACTGAATAGCTCCCCTCGTCTGCCTGGAGGCAGACATTCGCTGTGGCTCGCGAGGAAAGATAAGATTTATAATAGAGGAGGCAAGACAGACTTTGGTAAACCATTCCGATCCGAGAAGAACAATGAATCCATCTATTGAGGCACGAAAGCGAAATCTGATTGAAAGCGCATTAAAAAATTTTGTCATAACACCTGTGCCCGAGACCATGCTTGTCAATGATCAGGCGCAGCAGTGGTTAAAAAAGTACGAGATCGCCTTTGGAATGGATTGGCTTCGCACCGGAGAAACCCGTGGCTTCAAACAAAGCGGCGTCACCTCGCTCATCGAGCTGACCTCGATCCTGAGGAGGGAAGAACCGACTTACCGGCGCGGTACGAGGCCCGAGAGGCTGGCAGCCCTAATCGCCCATTCTATTGTTTCTGTCTTTCAGGATCGCCTTGCCTCGACACCGACGCTGAATGATGTCGTGGCTGTTGAACAAGAAGTAGGGCGGAGCTTCGCGGCCAAAACCGTCGCCTGCACGCATTGCATTCCTTGCCGAATTATTCCTGAGCCCGCATCCTCATTCTCTGTCGGCCCGGTAAAGTTCTACAGCAAGGAAGACCTGATCAGGCGAGAGAACCTTTCCACAGGAAATCCTCTCCAAGAGCTTTCCTATAGCCCGCTCCTGGAATTCATGAAAAATCAGTTGGCCTATTGGGTTGCTGATGTCACCGTCGAAGGTTTCGACGAAGCAGCCGGATTGGAACGGGCCAATATTGCTATCGACCTTGCACTCACCGCCATCCAGACAGCGATCCCGCCCTATTACTCCCGCGGTATGACTCGCCTTACGGACCGGACATTACCAAGCGCAATCGGCAGCGTCACGAAGGTTGGCGGCCACGCCCGTTTTGGTTCGCAACGGCGCGATCCAGGGCTCGGCTTTTCCGCAGGCGCATTTGATCAGTTTCTATCGAAATCGGCACCTATACTCGTATCGATTGGGAACCGCGTCAGAGCCTACGTCACTGACAACGCTGCATTGCCCAAGCTGGATCAGAGCTGGAGCGATGCCGCCTACTGGCTCCATGAGGGGCTTACGGAGCCTCTCGACACCGTGGCAGTTACAAAGCTGGAGACGGCAATAGAAGTGCTACTTTCAGCTGCGAGCTCCAAAAACAGCGGCTCTCGCCTCGAAGCCGCATTTTCATCCTTCTATGGCCTCTCGCCTGAAAGCCCCTATCCGTCTGGAAGCACCCGGAAGGTGAAAGACGTTGTGAAGGCGATCGTAGAAAGCCGGTCACGGATACTTCACGGCACCCTGTCAACGCTCACAGCAGACTCCCTGGCTACCGATAATCACGGCGGGAGACGTGTGCTTGAATTTTTGTGTATGGACCTGCTTGCGACCTTTTCATTGAAACTGGACGCCTACGCGTCAATCACCGACTCAAAAGACAAAATCAAGGATTTCCTGCAATTTGTCTCGGCAGCGCGCGAGGCAGAGACATCCAAGCACGCGTAGCAAGCGTAGGGTGGGCTTCAGCCCACTGTCTCAAGTCACGACCGCTCGCCGATGTCGGCTGTCGGCCGGGCGGTCTGCAAGATCGTGCTTCACTAGGCTGAAAGTGATCCGGCAGGCCGACGCCCCGAGCGAGCGGCGGATGAGACGTCATGTGTCAGGGCCACGTTCGATCGGATTGCGTCGATGAGCTGAAGCCGCTCCACATGACCAGCGTCTGCTTTGCAGGCTTCGTGTTCCGAAGTTGCCATTCCGCTCCCGGCCAGCACCGGGCATAGCGCCGGAAGGGGTGGAATGTCCGCATAGGGTCGCGAGCGGACTTATCAGGCAGAGTCCCAGACGAGGAACAGGAAGTCTCAGGCGACTCCCCCTCAGCGAACCTGGCAAAACCCCTGTGCGGGGGTACGAGTACCCAGAATCATTCATGGATGACACACAGGCACCCTCACCCGGCGCTCCGCGCCGCCCTCTCCCAGAGGGAGAGGGTAAGGTGTTTGGGGTCACGGTCGGTGACTCACGCACGAGCGAAAGTCAGTACCAGCCCGCATTTGTCGATCGTCCGGCGGGGCGAGAGGCGCCGCCGGTGCCACGCGATTTCTGTCCGGGCCTGTCAGCGTGCGCAGGCGAGAGCGGAGCGTCGGTTCGACCCCGGTCTCAGGCGCCGCCTCGGGGACGACATCAGCGCGCCCAGCCCGCTCGCGGCCGCTCGGCCGAGCGGCCGAGGCGGGAGAGCGCAAAGCAGATCACGAAATAACAGATCGCCACGAACACGAGCGCGCCGCCGGTGCCGCGCCCGGCATTGGATTCGCGGATTTCATTGCCGGTGCCCAGCAGCTCGACAAAGCCGATGACCGAAGCGAGAGAGCTTTCCTTGATGGTGCTGATATAGACGCCGATCGTCGGCGGCACCATCAGCCGCATCGCCTGCGGCAGGATCACGAGGCGCACAATCTGGCGATAGCGCAACCCGAGAGCCGCCGCCGCCTCCGCCTGGCCGGGCGGCACCGATTGCAGACCGGCGCGGACCACCTCCGCCATGTAGGCGGAGCAATAGATGCTGAGCGCCGCAATGGCGGCCGGATAGGCCGGGATGTCGGTATTCAGCGCCAGCGGCAGACCGTAATAGATGAAGAACAAAAGAATCAGGAACGGTATCGAGCGCACGATCTCGACATAGGCGAGCGGCAGGGCGTGCAGCGCCCGGATCCGGGTGGTGCGCAGCAACCCGAGCATCACCCCGCCGGCGGTGCCGAGGATCAGCGCACCGAGGCTGAGTTCCAGCGTGATCGCCGCGCCTTCGAGAAGCAGCGTGAGATAGGCGGAGAAGTGGCCGGTGCCGATCATCGTGCCGGCTGCCGCGCGGCCAGGAACACGCCCGCGGCCCGCCACACAAGGCCGATCAATTGGGCGGCGATGATGTAGCAGACGGCCGCCAGCACGAAGAGCTCGAAGTAGCGGAACGTCATCGAGCCGATCGAGAGGGTTTCGTAGGTGAGTTCCGGCACTCCGATCACCGCGGCGACCGAGGAGCCAAGGACGACCGAGATCACCTGGTTGCCGAGGGCCGGAAACACCACCCGCAGGAGCTGGGGAAAGATGACCAGCCGGAAAGCCAGCACCGGGTGCAAGCCAAGAGCCGACGCCGCCTCGTACTGGCCGCGCGGGATCGCGGAGAAGCCGCCGCGGAAGATCTCGATGCAGAATGCGGTGCTGTTGATGGCCAGCGCCAGCACGCCGGCCTCGAGCGCGGTGAGGCGAATCCTGGCCGGCAAGGCGTAGAACAGAAGATAGAGCACCACCAGCAGCGGCACGTTGCGAATCAGCTCGACAAAGGTGGCGATCGCCTGGTCGAGAATCGGCACACGATTGCTGCGGCCAACGGCGCCGAGCAGGCCGAGCGGAATGCTGATCAAGAGGGCGAGCGCACTGATCTCGACGGTCAGCAGACCGGCCGCGTAAAAGCGTGGCAGGTAGGGGATGACCGTCCGAAGATTGAAGCTGTACAGGACTCAGGCCCGTCGGAGCGCCGGGGCGAAGCGCTCGACCTCATTCTCGCCGGGGCAACCAAGCGGCGACTGCGGGCAAGCGGACCATGCGAAGCCTGCAAGCCGCGGGTCGATCGGCACGGATCCGGCGGCCTTGGTAAATTCCACGATCAGCAGCGCGCTCGCCGCCCAGGTGAGGCGGCGCAGGAAGGCCGTCCCGGTGTGCGCTCCATGGGGTTCAGGAGGGCGGCCTGGTGACAAAGGGCGGCGGCGCCTGGCCGAACCATTTCTCGTACAGCCTGTAGTTGGTACCGTCGGTGTTGATCTTGTGGACGAACTGATTGAGCCACAGCCACCAGGTGAAGTCGCCCTGCGGCAGGCCGATCGCGTCATCCTCGATGCCCATCAGTTTCGGGATCAGCGTGTACTGGCCGTGGCCGTTCTTGAAGGTGGTGGTGATCATGCCGTTGTTGGCAGCGATCGCATCCACCTGATGGCTCGCGATCGCCTGGGCGATGTCGGCATTGCCCGGAAACTCGACGATCCTGGCCTGCGGGATGTTTCTGGCAATTGCAGCCTCGAGTGTCGAGCCGCGGCCGACCCCGATCCGCGCGCCCTTCGGAATTTGCTGGACCGTGGTGATCCCGCTGTCGGCGCGGACCAGGACCTGCATCCCGTCGATCGAGTAGGGATCGGTGAACGCGATCGTCTTCATGCGATCGAGCGTCGGCGTGAAGGTAGAGATCGTCACGTCGGCCCGGTGCGCCTGCAACTGTGCCACCCGACCGGCCGTATCGGTGCGGATGAATTGAAGCTTCACGCCGAGCGCCTTGGCCAGCGTATCGGCAATCTGGACGTCGTAACCGACCAGCTTGCCGCTCGGATCGACGGAGCACCAGGGAGGATTGCCGGGCGTGATGGCGACGCGCAGCGTGCCGCGGCCGAGCACCTGGGCAAGCAAGCTTTCGGCGCGGGCGCGAGGCGCGCCTGTGGCGAGCAAAAGACAACAGGCGACAATGCGGCCGACCGCTCTCAGCGTCATGATTTCCCCTCTGGTTTTGTGTCGAGCCAAGCGAAGCTTACGCAGCGCGAACGGGGCGGACAAGCCAGAGTTGAAACCAGTGCAATGATCCGGATCGGCGAACGATCCCGGCCCGCCGCCAGATGCCGGCGGATCGCTTACCGGCCGGACTCACGCGCCACGCAGCCACGGCATCACCTTCCCGGCAAGTGCCGGGTCACCGGCGGCGATGATCGAGGGGCCGGAAGCGAGAGTGAGCGGCTTGCCGTTCCAATCCGTCACCATTCCGCCCGCTTCGCGAACGATCACGTCGAGTGCTGCAAAGTCATGCAGGGCGAACCCGTTGGAGACGATCAGATCCACCCGGCCGTTGGCCAGGAGGCCGAACACCTGGAACGAATCGGCAATCACGACGGAGCCCGCCTGGTCGCGTATGCGGGAGAGGCGTTCGTGGTGCGCGGCACAGAAGCTGTCATAGCCCATGACGCTGACGACAGCATTCTCGAGCCTGGCGCAGCGACGGACCCGAACCGGCCGCCCGTTGCAGCGCGTGCCGTGCCCGCTCACCCCGATCCAGCGATCGCGCGTCAGCGGTTGCCCGGCGAGCCCGAGAAGCAGCCGGCCGCGATGCGCGAGCGCAATCAGCGTTCCCCACAATGGCAGGCCCTGGATGAATTCCTTCGTTCCGTCCAGCGGATCGACGATCCAAAGCCATTCGGCGTCTGCGCGCGTGGGCGGAAATTCTTCGCCGATGATGCCGTGGGCAGGAAACCTCGCCTCGATCGCCGAGCGCAACGCGCTCTCCACCGTGCGATCCGCCGCGGTGACCGGCGTTCCGTCGGGCTTGAATTCGACGCTCACCTGCCGCTGCACGCAGTCGCGAAGAATGTCGCCTGCCATGTCCGCCAGACGATGGGCGAACGCGATATACTCGTCCGGGCAGCTCTCCTGCTCGAGCGACACCGTGGCCCGTTACGTCGCTCCGGCCTTCAGCGGCTCGACCGCCCGGCCGCGGCTGTGCCGGATGAGGAAGCCGCCGATCGGCAAGAGCGGAAGCGAGAGAAGCTGGCCCATGGTCAGGCCGAAGATCAGATAGCCGTAGAAGGGATCGGGCTCGCGGAAGAACTCGCCGGTGATGCGCGTGAGCGCGTAGCCGATCAGGAAGCAACCGGTAAGGAACCCCGGACGCGAACGCAGCGCGGCGTTGCGCGATAGCGAATAGAGGACGATCAGCAGCACCACCCCTTCGAGGAACGCCTCGTAGAGCTCGCTCGGGAAACGCGGCGCGAGGCCGTATCTGGGAAAGATCACCGCCGCGCGGGGAAAGATCATCGCCCCCGGCCACCAAGAAGGCGCCACCCGCCCGAACAACTCGCCATTGATGAAGTTGGCGACGCGGCCCAATCCGAGCCCGATCGGCACCACCACGGCGAGCCGGTCGGCGAAGCCCAGCATGTCCATTCCCTGCCGGCGGCAGTACCACCAGATGGCAACGGCAACCCCGATCATCCCGCCGTGGAAGCTCATGCCGCCGTCCCAGACGGCGAAGATCATCGATGGATGCGTGACATAATAGCCGGGCTGGTAGAAGAGTACGTAGCCGAGACGCCCGCCGATGACGACGCCGAGGGTGGCCCAGGTCAGGAAATCGTCCACCTGCAACGGCGTTGCCACAAGCGGGGACTCGCGCACGAGCCGGCGCAGCAGCCGCCACCCAAGGACAAGGCCTGCGATGTAGGCCAGCGCGTACCAGCGGATGGCGAACGGCCCGAGGCGGACCGCTACCGGGTTGAAATCGGGGAAAACCAGCGGCTTCATCGATAAGGGTCGTCCTGGAGCAGGAACTCCTGCACGTAGCGGCGCACGCCTTCGGCGAGCGGAACGAAGTCATGCGCGCAGCCCGCCGCCCTGAGCCGCGCCAGCGGCGCTTCGGTGTGGTACTGGTACTGCCCGGCAAGCTCGGCAGGCATGTCGATGAAGCTGACATGCGCCGGCCGGCCGGCGGCCGCGGCGACCGCTTCGGCCAGCGCGCGATAGGTCTCGGCACGGCCGGTGCCGACATTGAAGAGCCCGTTCACCTCCGGATGGTCGATCAGCCAGAGCAGGATGGCGACGACATCGCTGACCCAGATGAAATCGCGCTTCTGCGCGCCATCTGCGATGTCCGGCCGGGCGGACCGGAAGAGGCGCATCGTGCCCTCGGCCATCAGCTCGTCGAACTTCACCTTGACCGCCGAGACCATGCGGCCCTTGTGGTACTCGTTCGGCCCGTAGACGTTGAAGAATTTGAGCCCGACCCATTGCGGCGGCCGGGCCGCCCCGGCGGCCAGCGCACGCGCCAGCCTGAGGTCGAAGGCGTGCTTGCTCCAGCCATAGAGGTTGAGCGGGCCGAGCCTGGCGAGCGCCGCCGGCTCGGCGTCATCGGCAAAGCCGGCCGCGCCGTCGCCGTAGGTCGCGGCCGACGAGGCGTAGAGAAAACGCACGCGCCGCAGCGTGCACCATTCCCAGAGCCGGAGCGGGAACTCGACATTGTTCTCCCACACCAGGTCGCCGTCCCGGCTGGTCGTATCCGTGACCGCGCCAAGATGGCAGACGATCTCGACCGGCGGATGCCCATCGAGAAATTCGGGCAAGGCCTCGGGAGCGACGATGCGGTGAGGAGGATGATGGCGGAGATTGCGCCACTTGCCGCCCGTTCGCAGGCGATCGACAATCACGGTCTCCTGGCCGCGGGCGTCGAGGGCGGCGTGCAGGTTCGAGCCGATGAAGCCGGCGCCACCGGTGAGAAGAATCATGGCCGCGCTTATAGGAGCGGGTCGGGAGCGCCGGAAGACGGGCGCCGGGCCGGGTCAGGCGGCGGGAGCGGAGGCAATGGCAGAGCGCTCACGGATCTTCGAAGATTTTGCCGGCATCGCCGGCGGCGCCTTCTCGGCCCTGGTGGGAATGCGCGATGAAACCGAGGCCTTGCTGCGCGCCAGGCTCGACGAACTGGTCCGGCGCCTGGACCTGGCGAGCCGTTCCGATCTCGAGGCCGTCAAGGAGCTGGCCTCCAATGCGCGCACCGAGGCGGAGGAGTGCAGAGCCCGCCTCGACACCCTGGCGGAGCGGATTTCGGCGCTCGAAGCGCGAATCGCCGCCCTGGAGAAGCCGGCCCCGCAGACGGAGCCTCCGGCCGCGGGCTGAGGCGGGCGGGCTGGACCCGCGTCGAGCTGGCTGTGCAGCCCGACACCGGTCTCGCGCTTTATTCGAGCCCGCGATTCACGCCCTCCGACGTTTCCGCCTCGGGCGATCGCGGGCTAGACCCGTGTCGGGCTGACTGGGCAGCCCGACACCGGTCTCGCGCTTTATTCGAGCCCGCGATTCACGCCCTCCGACGTTTCCGCCTCGGGCGATCGCGGGCTAGACCCGTGTCGGGCTGACTGGGCAGCCCGACACCGGTCCCGCGCTTTATTCGAGCCCGCGATTCACGCCCTCCGACGTTTCCGCCTCGGGCGATCGCGGGCTGAGGCGGCACGCCGCGGGGGAGCTTGCGGCGCGCCCGCGCGCATCGGTAAGGTGCCACATCGGGCGCCACCTGAGGTGCGCACCCGACTCGCGGCGCTCCGAGCCTGGCCTGTTGCTTTCCTTGGGGCCCGCCTTTGCAAGGGGAGAGTCCGATGCCCCCCACTGCCATCGTGGACCCAGCCGATACCGCCGCCAATCCCCTCGACACCATCGAGCAGATCATCGGCTCCAATGGCTGGTCGTGCGACCGGCGCGGCGAGTTCGAAGTCACCGCCGAGGTTTCCGGCCAATGGTCCGACTACACGCTCTACTTCAACTGGTCGGCCGAAATGAGTGCGATGCACTTCACCTGTGCATTCAATCTCAAAGTGCCGGAGCGTCGGCGCGCGGCATTCCATGAACTCCTGGCACTTTCCAATGAGCGGCTCTGGATCGGCCACTTCGGAATGGGAACCGAGGACAGCATCCCGGCGTTCCACCATTCCGTCCTGCTGCGGGGCACCGCCGGCGCCTCCCAGGAGAGCCTGGAGGACATGCTGGACATCGCGCTCGCGGAATGCGAACGCTTTTATCCGGCCTTCCAGTTCACGATCTCGGCCGGCAAGCCAGCGGCTGAATCGCTCGCCGCGGCGATGCTGGAATGTGCCGGAGAGGCATGACCCGACCCTCACCATGATGGAAGGTCCCTTACCGCCGCTGCTGCTGGTCGGTTGCGGGCGCATGGGCGGCGCGCTGCTCGGTGCCTGGCTGGAGCAGGGGCTCGAGGTCTCGGTCGCGGTCGATCCCGCGCCGCGCCTTCCGCCTGGGGCGGCCAAGGCGGCCGTCGTTGCCGACGCCGCCGACATCCCGGCGGCATTCAGCCCGGCGGCGGTCGTGTTCGCGATCAAGCCGCAGCAGGCGAGCACGGTGCTGCCGTACTACGCCCGTTTCGTCCGCTCGAGCGTGTTCCTCTCCATCATGGCCGGGCGCACGCTCCGGGGGATCGAAGCCGCACTCGGCCCCGGGGCGGCGATCGTGCGGGCGATGCCGAACACGCCGGCGGCGATCCGCGCCGGCACGACGGTCGCTTGCGCGGGCCCGGGCGTCAGCAATGCGCGCAAGGAGTTGTGCGAGACGCTGCTCGCCGCGGTCGGCCGCGTGGCCTGGGTGGAGGACGAATCGCTGCTCGATGCGGTCACCGCCGTCTCCGGCAGCGGGCCGGCTTACGTTTTCCTGCTGGCCGAACTCCTGGAGCGGGCGGGCGTCGAGCAGGGCCTGCCGGCGGATCTCGCGCGGCTGCTGGCGCGGCGCACGATTTCCGGCGCCGGGGCGCTGCTCGATGCCAGTGGCGAGGACGCGGCGGCGCTCAGAACGGCCGTCACCAGTCCGGGCGGGACCACCGAGCGCGCGCTCTCGGTCCTGATGGACGGACGCGCCTGGCCGGCCGCCGTCTCGCGCGCGATTGCCGCCGCCACTCAACGCTCGCGCGAGCTGGCAGGGTAGAGGGGCATGTCCGACACCGCCGCTCCATCCATGCCGCCCGAGGACGCGGCCTTCGACCAGGCGTTGATAGAGGCGGCTTTCCGGCAAGCCGCCCTGGTTGGCTGGCGCAACGTCCAGATCGCCCAAGCCGCCCGACAGGCTGGCCTCTCCATGGCCCGCGCCCGGCACCGCTTCCCCTCGCGCGCCGCACTCCTGGTCCGCTTCGGCCGGATGGCCGACGCGGCGGCCCTGGCCGAGCCGGCCCAGGGAGAGAGCATGCGCGATCGGCTGTTCGGGATGCTGATGCGCCGCTTCGATGTGCTGCAGGGACATCGGGCCGGCGTGCTGGCGCTCCTTTCAAGCCTGCCCTGCCGGCCGCAAACGGCGCTGTTCCTGGCGCTGCTCAACGAGGCCAGCATGCGGTGGATGCTGGATGCCGCCGGCGTCTCGACCGCGGGGCTGGCCGGACGGCTGCGCATCAGGGGGCTGCTTGCGGTATGGCTGTGGGCGCTCAGGACCTGGGTGCGAGACGAAACCCCTGATCTTGCCCCGACGATGGCCGCGCTCGATACGGCCCTGGCGCGCGCCGAACGTGCCGCCGGCTGGCTGGATTCCCTGCCCGGCCCCGGCGCTGCCGGCGCAACCGGGGCGGCAAGCGAGGCGAGCAGCAGAGAGAAGGCCGCCCCCGACGGGCCGGCGGCCGACGAGCCGTTCCGCGCCGAGGGAGAGCCGCCCGAGGAGAAGCCAGAAGGCTGAGTGCCCGTGCCGGGCGGTCCGCGGGTGGCAAACCCTGCCGCAACGGACTGTCCGGCAGGCGCCAACTCGGCTAATGTCCCGACTCCAACGCTTGATACCGTAGGAAGCACTCTAGCGGTCGGCACACACCTCTTTATTTTCAGTGGCCTCTCATCCCCTTTCGTTGGCTGCCGGCGGCAGCAAACGGCGGGGGCAGGACACTCTCAGGGCGTCTTCGGGGAGCAGCCTCAGCGATGGTCTCGCGGCGACCGAAGCAGAAGGAGAATGCGGCATGGCCACCAAACCGGAAGGGTCGGCAAGCAGGTCGGGCAAGTCTCCGGCGTCCGACTTTGCCAGCCTGTTTGCCGAACTGAAGCTGCCCTCGCTCGCCGACGTGGAGCCCTTGATGCGGGCCTATCAGCGCAACATGGAGGCGCTGGCCGCGGCCAACAAAGTCGCGCTCGAAGGTGCCCAGGCCTACGCCAAGCGGCACATGGAAATCGTCCAGCAGAGCCTCTCGGAGCTGACCCAGACGATGCAGGCCCTGGCCGCGCCGGGTTCTCCGCAAGCGAAGACGGCCGCCCAGGTCGAGCACATGAAGCTGGCCTATGAGCGGGCGATCGGCAACATGAAGGAACTCGGCGAGCTGGTTCAGAGGGCCAACAACGAGGCAATCCAGCTCCTGAGCCAGCGCTTCGCGGAAGCGATGGACGATATCAGGCAGATGGTGTCCAAGTCGGAGCACAAGGCGCCCTGAAGCCACGACTCAAAATGCGGGCGGCGCGCGCTACCCCGCGCCGCATCCAGCCGGCGCAGCGGCTCGATCGGTTCATGCAGCGCGCGAACGCGCGCTATTACGCGAGCCGCGACCCGTTCCGCGAATTCACGACGGGCCCGGAAGTCTCGCAGGCTTTCGGCGAAATCCTGGGGCTCTGGGCGGCTACTGTCTGGGAGAGCATCGGCCGCCCGGATCCGGTTCTGCTGGTCGAGCTTGGCCCCGGCCGCGGCACGCTGATGCAGGACGCGCTGCGCGCCGCCGCGGAAGTGGCACCCGCGTTCCGTGCCGCCCTCCGCCTGCACCTGGTCGAAACCTCGCCCCGGCTGCGCGGCATCCAGGAGAAGCTCCTGCGCGGGGCGGAGTGGCACGACGATTGGGCCGAGCTGCCGGACGGCCCGATGCTTCTCATCGCCAATGAGTTCCTCGACGCTCTGCCCATCCGCCAGTTCGTGCACCGCGAGAGCGGCTGGACAGAGCGCTTCGTTCAGGGCAGCCGGTTCGTCGAACGCCCGGCCGCCGCCCCTCCCCGGGAGGCGCCACTCGACGCGATCGTCGAGGTCTGCGAACCCGCCCTCGCGCTGGCCGGCGGCCTGGCGGCGCGGTTCGCGCAGGGTCGGCGCAATCATGCACCGGGGGCGGCGCTTTTTCTCGATTACGGTCCGGCGGCCAGTGCGCCCGGCGACAGCCTGCAGGCGCTCAGCAATGGCCGGCCGGCCGATCCCCTGGCCGAGCCAGGAACCGCGGACCTTTCGGCGCACGTCGATTTCCAGGCCGTCGCCGCGACGGCCCGGGCGCGCGGGGCGAACGTCTTCGGGCCGGTCCCGCAGGGCCTGTTCCTGACCCGGCTCGGTTTGTTCCAGCGCCTCGATCGCCTGGCCCGCGGGCGCTCGCCGGCCCAGGCCGCTCTCCTTCTCGCCGGCGGGCGGCGACTGGTCGAACCGGACGGCATGGGCCAGCTTTTCAAGGTGCTGGCGCTGGCCAGCCCGCACACGGCGCCGCTGCCCGGTTTCACCCCGTGATCTCTGAACCGCGCGCGCTCGCGCTTTCTTCCCTTCCCTTGCCGCACGGTTTCTTCACCCGCCAGGGCGGGGTTTCATCGGGGCCCTTTGCGAGCCTGAACTGCAGCGTTTTCGGGCCGGACCGCCCGGAGGCAGTGCAAGAGAACCGCGCCCGCGCGGCGCGCGCGATCGGTGCCGAGCCGGCGCGGCTGCTCGGCCTCAGGCAAGTGCATGGCCCCTCCGTTCGGTGTGTGACGGAAGCCTGGGAGCCGGGCCGGGAACCAAAAGCGGATGCCATGGTCACCGATCGGCCTGGCCTCGCGCTCGGCATCATCACCGCCGATTGCGTGCCCGTCCTGCTCGCCGATCTCCGGGCCGGGGTGATCGGCGCCGCCCATGCCGGCTGGCGCGGGGCGGCGGCCGGTGTCCTGGAAGCCACTATCCGCGCCATGCAGGCGCTTGGTGCGGCACCGGAGCGCATGCGTGCCGCCATCGGGCCGGCGATCCGGCAGGCCTCGTACGAGGTGGGGGCCGAGCTGAGGGAGACCGTGCTGGCCGGCGCCGCGAGCGACGAGCGCTTCTTCGCGCCGGGCCGGTCTGCCGGGCACTGGCAGTTCGACTTGCCCGGCTACTGCCGCGCCCGCCTCGCCAAGGCGGAGATCGGTGCGGTCGATGTCATCGAGGCGGACACGGCCGCGGATCCGGAGCGGTTCTTCAGCCATCGCCGCCGGACGCTTGCCGGCGGCGGGCCGATCGGACACCAGATTTCGCTGATCATGCTACCGGCGGCGTGAGCGGATGAGGTGCCGCAGGCTCAGCGCGTTGCCGGCAAGCAAGGCGGCGGGGCGAACTCTGGCGCTGGTCCTGCCGGTTGTATTGTCTCTGGCCGCCTGCGGGGATTTCCCGCGCCCTTTTCAGGGCAACCCCGGCCCCGTCGCGGCTCGCCTCGCCGCTCCGCCGCCGCCGCTCCTGGCGGTGCCGGCGCCGCCGAACGCGCTGCTTCCCGATGCGGCGAGCCAGCGCTTCGCCGACGAGCTGGCCAAGGAACTCGCACTCAGAACGGTGCCGGCCGTTGCCGAGCCCTCGCGTCAGGGCGACTGGCAGCTCGGCATCACCGCTGCCCTGCACAAGGACCAGGTCATCCCGGACTACACGGTGCTCGATCCGCGCAAGCACGCCCAAGGCTCGGTGCAGGGCAAGCCGGTTCCCGCGGCGGCCTGGGCCGATGGTGATCCCGACGTGCTCCTGGCTGCTGCCAAAGCGGATGCCCCGGCGGTGGCCTCGCTGCTGACCGGAATCGATGCGCGCATCAAGCAGAGCAACCCCGCCAGCCTGATGAACCGCCCGGCGAAAGTCTATTTCGTCGGGGTGGTCAAGGCGCCGGGCGACGGTGACGCCCTGCTCGCGGAGGCCTTACGCAAAGACCTGCCCGACCAGACCCTTCTTCTCCAGGCGGCCAAGCCAGGCGCCGATTTCTCGGTGCTTGGCGAAGTCACGGTCACCCCCACAGAGGCCGGCCAGGTCCGCGTCGAGCTGCAATGGGTGGTGACCGACGCGAGCGGGCGCGAGCGCGGACGCGTGGTGCAGTTGAACGAGGTGCCGGCCGCAACGATCGAGCCGAGCTGGGCCGAGGTCGCGCCGACGATCGCCGATCAGGCCGCTTCCGGGCTCCGTGAGCTGGTCGAGAAAGCGCGCGTCGCGCCCTAGAGCAGATCGTGATCAGACGGAATCGGCTGATCGCGATCTGCTCTAGCAGCGTGTCGGATTGGGGGGTACCCAAATTCTCGATAGCTGGATAGCATCCAGCTATGTCGAACTTCGTACCGTTCAACCGTGACCAGTCTTTTCTGCTGCCGCCGGACCTCAAGGACTGGCTGCCAGCGAATGATGTTGCCCACTTCATCGTCGCAGCGGTGGATCGGGTGCCATTGGCCTCGTTCCA